>JAFWMS010000030.1 GCA_017545535.1 Clostridia bacterium
ACACCAGCATCAAGATCACGGTGATCCCGGGCGAGCTGGAGATCACGCCTGTGGAAGCTGAGTACGAGATCGTGATCACTGGCAACAGCGACACGAAGGTGTACAACGGCAGCGAGCAGAACGTGACCGGGTACACGGTGAGCGCGTACGACGAGACGATCACGCTGAACGGGCCTGCCCAGGATGACGCGAAAGCGACGGCGAAGGGCACCAACGTGGGCACGTACACGATGCCCATGACGGAGGCCGACTTCAGCGCCGCGTCTGAGAACTACACCAACATCAAGATCACGGTGATCCCGGGCGAGCTGGAAATCATCCCCCGCACTGTGATTCTGACCAGCGCATCCGGGACCAAGATCTTTGACGGCACGCCGATCCGGCGGAACAACCCGGCCACCGATATCACAGTGACCGGCGACGGATTCGTGGAAGGCGAAGGCGCGACCTATACCATCACGGGTGTTCAGACTGATGTCGGTGCCAGTGATAACGCGTTCACCTATGCGCTGAATGAGAACACGAAGGCCGAGAACTACAAGATCACGCAGGTGCGTGGCCGTCTGAGAGTGCTTCCTGAAGAAGTGCCTTTGGGCATTATCGGCAGCGTCTCCATGATCTTCACCTCTGATACGAATCTGAAGGCGGAAGGCAAGGAAGCGGATGCTTACAAGGAGCTGTATAAGTGGATCAAGGAGAACAACCCCCGTCTGGGCGCTACGGCGATCATTGGAACCGGTAACGCGGTGGCTGATGGCAAGGACGAGGATGCCTGGAAGCTGATCAAGGAAGAGCTGGATAAGCTGGAGAGATTGCCCGGCTATTTGCCGTACTACAACATCGCTGGCCGTGTCGAGGTAAACGGCGACGAACTGGATTACGAGACCTACATCGAGCATAAGCTCTGCGAGGTCAGCGAGTGGAACGAGTACGAGCAAGGCCAGATCTGGTTCCAGCCGGATAATGAGCATCAGATGCTGCTGGTCGGTATTGGCCGTCAGAAGGTGCTGGATCCGGAGACGGCAACGGATGAAGAGCTGGAGACCCAAGAGAAGTGGCTGCGGTTCGTGAACAATGCGATCGCCCGGTATCCTGACTACACCGTGGTGCTGCTGGTGAATGACTTCATCGAGCATGACCCGAACAGCTTGAAGGACGATGGTATGCTGACTGAGTTCGGCAAACTGATCGAGGAGAGGGTCGTGGCGGTGAACGATAATGTGGCACTGGTCCTGTGCGGCAATGCCGAAGGCACCGCTCGTTGGCACAAGACCTATGGTGAGCGGAACGTGAACGCAATCATGTTCAACTACGCCAACGACACGGAGAACGGTCTCGGCTTCTTCCGGCTCGTCACGTTGAACGGCGAGGCCCGGACCATCACGGTCACCACCTACTCGCCGATCCTGGATAAGGACTCCTATGATGAGGATCATCCGGAGTACGACTTCTACGTGATCGAGGAAGCGTTCTAAATCGAATCAGCAACAAACATTGGGACAGTCCCTCAATTGGGGGACTGTCCCTTTGCATAGCTAAACCATCCCGGAGGGAGGAACAACAGTGACGCTATAAGCGTGACAAGTTTGTGTTGCATTTTTATAGGAGAAAACGTATAATCAAAAAAGAAAAGACCCTTCCTGTGGTGCGGAATGGAAGAAAGAGGTACCTTTGGCTTTCAATTATAAACGAATCGTCTGTCTGCTACTGGGATGCGCGATTCTTCTGCTTGGCTTTTTTCCAGCGGCGCATGCAGAAGGGGAAAGCTCATGTTCGCAGCAATTCGCGCATTATTCGGAGACGGAGGCCGGCCCAGTTTCGTTGAGGAACCTCAACGGTGCCATGTTGCATAGCGAGGATCATGCCGAAAAGATCCCCAAGCAGCAGGATACGCCAAAGACGGGGACTGTATTGGAAAATGAAACCCCTGAACCTTATTTGATCCTTGTCCCCGAACACGACGGTATCCAGGAAAAACGAAGCGACAAGGCAGTCATCGACTATTCCCACATCAACGATGGGTATTTTATGGTTCAGCGGATCAGCGAGACGGACCATCGATATAAAGTGCTCGTCAAGGTCAGAGGCCTCACATACAATTACAATATCGACACCGGGAATTGGGCGGCGTTCCCTCTTTCGGAGGGAGACAACACCTATCAGGTCCAAGTGCTCGAGAACGTTTCCGGAACAAAATATGCGAATGTCATCTCCGTGTCTTTCCAGGCCAAGATGGATGATCCGTTCGCGCCGTTTTTGCGGCCGAACTTGCACGTGAATTATCTGAACGCGCCCAACACGATGGAAAAAGGCGCTGAATTGACCGCGGCATGCGAAGGCCCGCTCGGAAAAGTCGGCGCAGTATTTGATTTCATTACGAAGAATATAAACTATGACTACCTTCTTGCCGCTACGGTGGAGACCGGGTATCTTCCTGACCTTGACCGGATCCTGAAGCGCAAGCGCGGCATCTGTTACGACTATTCGTCGCTTATGACGGCTATGCTCCGCAGCCAAAGTGTCCCCTGCAAGCTTGTGTTCGGGTACGTCGGAAAGATATACCATGCCTGGATCAGCGTTTGGGTCGAGGAGGAAGGCTGGATCGACGTCATCCACTTTGACGGGAAGACGTGGCAGCGGATGGACCCGACGTTTACAGCCGCCGGGACAAGCGACGAGGCAGTCAAAAAATATGTCGGCAACGGGAAAAACTACGCGGTGAAATTCAGTTTTTGAGAGGAAAGAGAATGAAACAACTGTCGAACGATGAGATCAGCACCCTGTTCCGAGAACTCTCATACTTGATCCATGCAGGCATGGGCCACGCGGATGCGCTCGCTCTGATGGCGGAGGAGTCGGATCAGAACAAGGCACTGCTGAAGCAGATGGCGGATGATACGGATCAGGGTCGCTCCCTTAGCGAGGCGGTCGAAGCCACCGGTTGGTTCCCACGGTATGCATCCAATCTTCTCGCCGTGGGCGAGCGTTCCGGTCGCACCGAAGAGACGCTGAACGCGCTCGCGGACAACTATGAGGGGCAGGATCGATTGAATCGCCAGCTGCGTACCAGTCTTCTGTATCCGGCCATTCTTCTGTTGATCATGCTGGTGGTGATCGTGGTGCTGCTCGTCTATGTCCTGCCGATCTTTGACCGTGTATACGCGCAGTTCGGCGTGACCATGACGGGCGTCGCCGGCGGCCTGCTGTCCTTCGGCCGATTCATGAGCGGCATCATGCCCGTGCTGTGTGGGCTGCTTTGCATTGCGGTCTGTGGGTGCCTGGTGCTCGCGGTTTCCCAGACGGTCCGGACGAAGCTGCTGTTGCTCTGGCGCAAGAAGCGGGGCGACAGGGGCGTTGCGCGGCAGATCAACGATACGCGCTTCGCGATGGCGTTGTCCATGGGCCTGCATAGCGGCATGGTCATCGAAGACGCGCTGCAGCTTGCAAGTCGAGTGCTGGAGGACGTGCCCTTGGCGAAGGAACGTGTCGATCAGTGCGCGGACGAGGTGGGAAAGGGCTCTCCTTTGGCGAGCGCCCTGGAGCGTGCTGATTTGATGCCAAAGACGGAATGCCGCCTGCTTTCCGCGGGTCTGCGCAGCGGCGCAGGGGATTTGGCCATGGAGCAGATCACGGAGCGCATGACCGAGCGTACCGAGCTTACGATCGCCGAGAAGGTGAGCCGGGTGGAGCCGACACTGGTAATTATCACTTCGCTTCTGGTCGGAATGATTCTGCTCGCGGTGATGCTGCCGCTCGTGAACATCATGTCCACCATCGGGTGACGAAAAGCGATGAAGAAAAAGAAATCCGTTGCATATATAGGAAAAGCCGTCCTGTGGCTGGCGGTTATGGGGCTTGTCTTCGCCTTCTTTTTCATCGGCCTCAACAACGTGACGGAGGAGGTCTCTGAGCAGGGGAGGACGAAACTGGAGGATGCCGTCCGGCGCGCTGCCGTCGCGTGTTATGCGGCGGAGGGAGCGTATCCGCCGGACGTGGAGTATATGGTCGAGCATTACGGGCTCACCGTGGACGAAACGCGGTATATCGTGCATTATGAGATCTTTGCGGAGAATCTGATGCCGGATATCACCGTGCTGGACAATGTGCAATGAACGGATTGAGATCTTCTCAAAAACAGAATCTGAGCGGCCTCATGGTGCTGCTGCTGTTCGGCTTGTTCGCGGTATGCATCCTGGTGGTCCTTCTGTCGGGCACCAGCGTGTATGACAGACTGACGCGCCGCGACGAAGCCGCCTTTGATTCCCGCTCGGCGGCGCAGTATCTGGCGACCCGGATCCATCAGGCGGAGAATGCGGAAGCGGTATCTCTTAGGCCCGGGGAGGATGGGAGCGCCATGCTGTGCATCCGCCAGAACTACGGCGAGGATCAATATGAGACGCTGCTGTATTGCCGGGAGGGCTGGCTTTGCGAGCTGTTCGAAGAAACCGGCGCAGACATCGATGCTTCGGCGGGGGAACGGATCCTCCCCGTGGAGCGCCTCATCGGGGCATATGACAACGGCCTTCTGACCCTTTCGATCTTTGACGAGAACGGCGAGCAACAGATCGTAACGTTGCTGCGCGGAGGGGAGGTGCTTCCATGAACCGAAGCAAAGCGCCCCTTGCCCTGATGGGGCAGCTTTTGATGGTGCTTTTTTTTGCGCTGACAGCCGCTATCTGTTTGCAGGCGTTCGCAAAATCTGAGACGATCTCCCAAAAGAGCGCGGACCGTGACGCCGCGTCTCTGTTAGCGCAGAATGCCGCGGAAACGCTCAAGAGTGTGCACGGAAAGACGGATATAGCTTGCGGTGTACTGGGCGGGACCGTGGATAACGGTGTCTGGACCTTCCGCGGAGACGCGAACGGCCGGGTCGTCGAGGATGGCGCCTATCATGTGTTGGCGGAACGTATCGAGGGCGTCGAGAGCGGCTTGGGACGTGCCTGCGTCCGGGTGTTCAATGGGGAAGAAAACGAAATCATCTCACTGATTTGTTCGTGGCAGGAGGTAGTGGAATGAAAGAAGATTTCTCCATCTCCACATTGGGCGGGACCTCGCTCATGCTGATCTTTGCAGTGCTGTGCCTGACGGTGTTCGCCGTGCTTTCTCTGTCTACGGCAAAAGCAGGGGATCAATTTTCCGAAAGCATGCAGGCTTCTGTTCAGGCGTATTATGAAGCGGACAACGAAGCGGAGGGGATCCTTGCTGCGCTGCGTCGCGGTGATTATGTGGAGGACGTCGAGGAGGACGGTGACGTCTTCTCCTACCGCTGCCCGATCAACGAGCGGCTGAGCCTGTATGTTTCGGTGGAGATCCAGGGGGACAGCTATTCCATCTTGCGGTGGCAGGCGGCGGTAGATGACAGCATGATATCGGAGACGCAGGAGCTTTGGGACGGCGCGCTCCTGCCGGGAATGTAAGGAGGATCGTATGGACATTTTGGGATACATCACGATTGCCGCGCAGCAGCGCGCGGCGGACCTGTTTATCATCGCCGGTGCACCATGTTCCATGCGCATGGACAAGACGATCCGGCAGCTGGATGACCAGAAACTCCTGCCAAACGACACGGAGCTGCTGATCAAGGAGCTGTATAAGCTCGCCGGTCGGGACATGGATCGGTTTTGCCGGACATGGGACGACGACTTCTCCTTCGCCGTGCCGGGGCTCGCTCGATTCCGCGTGAACACGTATCGCCAGCGCGGTTCCCTGGCGGCGGTCATCCGGGTGGTCTCCTTCACGATTCCTGACTGGAAGCAGATGCATATCCTGCCCCAGATCATGGAGCTGTCCAAATTGACCAACGGCATGGTCCTGGTCACCGGCGCAGCCGACAGCGGCAAGTCGACGACGCTGGCCTGCCTGATCGATGAAATCAACAAGACGCGCTCCTGCCATATCATCACCCTGGAGGACCCGATCGAGTACCTGCACAGGGATCGCATGAGCATCATCAGTCAGCGGGAGATGACGATAGATACGGCCACATTTCCGACGGCTCTCCGGGCTTGCCTTCGCCAGAGCCCGGACGTGATCCAGCTCGGCGAGATGCGCGACATGGAAACGATCCGTGCGGCTATGACGGCGGCTGAAACGGGGCACCTGCTGCTCACGACGCTGCATACCCGCAGTGCGGTCAGCACGATCGACCGCATCATCGACACCTTCCCTGCAGAACAGCAGGAACAGATTCGGATCCAGCTTTGCTCAGTGCTGCATACTGTGATTTGCCAGCAGCTGCTTCCCTCTAAACAGGGGAAGCTGGTCCCGGCGTTCGAGATTATGCATATGAACAAGGCCATCGCCAGCCTTATCCGGGACAGGAAAATCCATCAGATCGACAACACGATCGCCTCCGGTGCCGCAGAGGGCATGATCTCCATGGATCAGTATATCCTCAACCTCTACCAGGCAGGCGAGATCGATCGGGATACGGCCGTCCGGTTTGCCCGCAACCAGGAGCAGCTTGCCCGTAAGTTGAACGCATAGGGAAACAGGGCAGACGCTGTTCGGCGGGTCCCGCAGGCAACGGGGACGGCGCATGAGGTGCAGATGAGGAAGGAGGTCCGCTGTGAAGGAACAGGAAAATGTGCTTTACGTACGTATGCTTGGCGGCTTTTCCCTGCGATGGAACGGGAAGTTGGTTGCGGGCGGCTCCAAAGCCAGCGATTCCCAGAACGCCAGTCTGCTGCAGCTGCTCATCCACGAAGGCGAGAAGGGCGTGTCTCGGGACAGGCTGGAGGAATTGCTCTTCGCAGACCGGGATATGAGCAATATCCATCATGCCCTCCAGAGCGTCATATACAATACAAAGAAAAAACTTTTGAAAGCCGGCCTGCCTGCGGAGAACTGCATCGAGCAGGACAAAGGGGTGTTCCGCTGGTCCGGCGACATCCCCACCGTAGAAGACGCGGCGTATTTCGAAGGGCTGTTCCGCAGTGCTGAGGCGGCTCCCTCCCCGGACGAGCGGCTGGCTCTGTATCTGGACGCCTGCTATGCCTACGGGGGCGAGTTTTTGACCGTACAGACCGGGACCATCTGGGCGGCGCGGGAGGCGCGCCGATACAAGGAAATGTTCTGCACCGCCGTGGAGCGCGCCACAGACCTGCTGCGGATGAACCAGGACTTCTTCCAGATGGAGAGCCTGGGGCTTTACGCCGCAAGCATAGACCCTCTGGCTGACTGGGAGACCGTGACCATGGAGGCGTTGGTGTCCTTGGGCCGCAGCGAAGAAGCCCGCAAGCTCTACGACACCACCGTCCAGTATTATTTCAACGAACAGGGACTGCACCCCTCCAAGAGGCTCCTCGAACAGTTTGACCGACTAGGGGAGAAGATGCAGTATCGCCATGCGGTCTTAGATCAGATCCAAGCAGAGCTTTCTGGCGCCACGGACAGGCAACAGGGCGGGTACCTGTGCAATTATCCCGTGTTCCTGGGCATCTATCGCATGGTGGAGCGGATGCTGGAGCGCGGCGGTCAGTCCGTTTTCCTTATGCTCTGCACGGTCGTGGACAGCAAGGGCAACCCGATGCGTGAAGGCGAGAAACTGGATCAGCTGGTGAGCCGGATGGGCGATGCCGTCCGCCAATCCATCCGCCGGGGCGACGCCATGTGCCGCTATGGACGGGGACAGTGCCTGGTGCTGCTCATCAACACTACCCGCGAAAACTGCAACGTAATCCAGCGCCGCATCAACGCGCGCTTTCTCACCGGGCGGCAACGGACCAGCATAGAGTACTACGTGAACAGCGTTTTCTGGACGCCGTAAAAGGAGGTGCCTTTGGAGCAAACGTTTTCCCAATGGTATATAGGCGCCCCTAACGGCGTGGTCCTGTGCGTCAACGAGCGGCACGGCTGCGAGCTCAGCGGGGTGTTTTACCACAGCTACAAGACGGAACCGACAGGCTTCATGGATCTGGGGCAGATGACGCTGCTCATGGAAAAATTCTTCGATGAGCTGCAGTTTCCGCATCCGGGCACGAACGAACGCAACTTCTTCCCTCAGAACAAACCCTACGTATCCCATCAGGAAAGGACAAAAATTATGAGCGACGAACAACTGCTCCAAAAGCACGGCGACATCGGAACCTTTATCGTTCGCGTCCAACACAGGCAGAACAGCAGCTGGCAGGGACGGATAACCTGGATGGAGGCGGACAAGACCATCCAGTTTCGCTCCGTATGGGAAATGGTCAAGCTGATCGAAAACGCCATGGACACGGTGAGCACATCTGAGGATGGGGAAGAACCCAGTTGGGCGGATTAAAGAGGGTGCCTTCATGGAGGATCGAAACAACAAACAAAGAGGTATTCGTTTGCGACAGCTGAATCGGATAATGATCGTGGTTGCAGTCATGTTAGGCGTGGTCCTAATCATGGCTTTGCTGTTCACCAACAGAAACTTCTACGAGCTCGAAAAAGCCACGGAGAGATACATCCAGGCCAGGAAGGATGTGGCCGACATTCAGGCTGGCTCCGACTACCTGACTGACCGGGTACGCACGTTCGTTGTGACCGGGGATCCTGAGAGCGCCAAGGACTTCTTCTACGAAGTGGAGATGAGTCGGCGGCGAGACCTGGCCGTGGAAAGCATGAAGGAATCCATTTCCGGTTCAGACGGCATCCGCTACCTCAGCACCGCCCTGCAGATATCCAATGAACTGGCTGAGATCGAGCGCTATGCCATGAGACTGGCTGCGGCGGGGAACGATCTCGACATAGAAACGCTGCCGTCTGCTCTGGGGACCGTTACGTTCACCGTCGAGGACGAAGCCTTGTCCGCGGAAGAGAAATTGGTCAAGGCCCGGGAGATGCTCTTTGACGAGACGTACCAGGCCTATAAAGAGGATATCCGTAAAAACTTGTCCCTCTGTGAGCAGGCGCTCATCGGGGAGATGGAAGCCACCCAGAAAAAGAGCACCAGTCGGATGGAAAACGCTCTTACCGCCCAGACTCTGCTGATTGCAATCATGGTGATGGTGGTCATCTTCCTCGTTCTATATAATGCGCATTCGATCATCCGTCCGATCAACGCTCTGGTGAAGGCCATTCAGGAGGACCGGCTAGTCGAGGAGAGTGGGGCATATGAGCTGCGGTTCGTGTCCAGGATGTACAACGAGGCGCGCTCCCGGAGCCAGGAGAACCAGGAGGCTTTGGCATATAAGGCGACCCATGACGCGCTGACGGGGCTGTTCAACCGGGGTGCGTTCGAAAAGGCCAAGCAGACGACCCGTGGTCGCGCTCAGGCTATGTTCATTTTCGATGTGGACCGGTTTAAGGAATTCAACGACCAATACGGCCATGATATGGGTGACTTGGTGCTGAAAAAGGTCGCCGGAGTCTTGGAGGACAATTTCCGTGACGAGGATTATGTCTGTCGGTTCGGCGGAGATGAGTTCACGGTACTCATGGTGCATGCAACCAATGATATGCGTCCCTTGGTGGAGGAGAAGATCAACCGGATACGGAAAATGCTTCTGGATACGTCCGACGGGCTGCCGCCCATCACGCTGAGCATAGGAGTGGCCTTTTCAGATCGGCAGAACCCCACGAACGACATATTGAAGGACGCGGATACTGCCCTTTACATAACTAAGGAGCGCGGGAAAAACGGATATACGTTCTATGGGGAGGACTAAACCATTGTTTTAGGTGGGAAGAGATCGTGCTGACCGCTTCGCATGGAAAGCGTATGGAGCAGATGTTCGAACAACGAATCGTTTTACTTCCTCCTGTTGCGACTGGCAGTCCAAGATGCCGTTTTTTAAAATCTATTCGATGCGCTAAACGCTTACGACTTTGTGCTGCTGCTTTACAGGACGTCTTTGTAGCTTGTTGCTTACACCAATCCATATCAGCCATCACCAAAGGAGACAGGGCTTATGGCAAAATCATTCGCGATTATAGACAGTGAGGGAAGCATCGCTTTTCAAACAATAGGGTTTGAAAGGACCAACGCAACGGAAAGATTGCCGCTGCCGGATGGATCGACGCTTCTTTTGTGCGATGATGTCTTGGTGCAATCCCTGCGCGCGGAGTTGGCTGAAGCGCAAAGCGCGAACAAAGCAAAAGAAGAATTTCTGTCCAACATGTCCCATGATATACGCACCCCGATGAATGCGATCGTTGGCATGACGGCGTTAGCCAAAAAGCATATCGACGAAAAATCGCGCGTAGTGGATGCGCTGAACAAAATAGAAGTTGCCAGCTCCCATCTGCTTAGCCTGATCAACGACGTCCTCGACATGTCTCGCATCAATTCAGGCAAGATGAAAATTGAAAATGAGGAGTTTTCCCTGAGCGACTTGCTCCACGATACGCTGACGATCATTTACCCACAGATGACGAAGAAAAACCATACGTTTACGTTCCAAATGGGGGATATACCGGAAGAGGTTTTTCGCGGCGATCCCAGGCGCCTCCGACAGATTTACGTCAATATCATCAACAATGCGGCTAAATATACGAATGACGGCGGCAGGATCACCGTGTCCGTTTTTGAGGAGCTGAAAGACGATCGCTGCATGCTGTGCTTCCGCTGCAAGGACAACGGCATCGGCATGAGTCCGGATTTTCTGGAGCATATCTTTGATCCTTTTGAGCGGGTGGCGTCTTCGACCGTATCCAAGATCGAAGGGACCGGCCTCGGCATGAGCATCGTCAAAAAGTTGGTGGATGCCATGGGTGGTTCCATCCAAATTGAAAGTGAGCTCGGGGCAGGCACCACGGTTTCCATTCAAATTCCTTTGCAGGCCATACGCTTCCCTCTGAATACCGAATCCCTGACCGGCAAGCGTATTTTGGTTATTGAAGCCGATGAGGAGCAACGGGAGGTTTACGAACGCTATTTTGGGGAGTATGGGATCGATCATAAGATCGTCAACTCGTCCTCAGAAGCGATCCTTGAGCTGACCGACGCAGGGTATCACGAAAAAGAGTTTCATGCTGTTATCCTTGGCAAGAAGGCGGGTGGGGCCACCTCAATCTTTGATCTTGCTTCTTACTTGACACAATCGTTCCCCCAGCTCGTGCTGATCTTGATCGACGAGCACAACTGGGCCGAGATAGAGTATCGCGCCAACCGTTCCGGCATCTATCATTTCCTTCCTTTACCGGTATTCAAAAAAACGCTTCTGAACGGACTGAACGATGCGCTTGCTTCCACGACGGAGCAAGAAAATGCGTTCAATTCCCCCGATTTATCGGGAAAACATATCTTACTGGTTGAGGATAACATGATCAATCGGGAGATCGCTCTGGAGCTTTTGAGCATGACGAACGCTTCCGTCGATACGGCCGAAGACGGGAAGCAGGCCGTGGATATCTATGAAAGCGCGGCGGAGGGATATTATGACCTGATCCTCATGGATATTCAGATGCCTGTGATGGACGGCTATGCGGCGACACGCGCCATCCGTGCCAGCCAACGGGCCGATGCAAGTCGCGTACGAATCATCGCCATGACGGCAAATACGTTCGCCGAGGATATATCCAAAGCGAGGGATGCCGGCATGGATGGTCATCTTTCCAAGCCCATCGATATCCCGCTTTTGATGAAGGCCCTGCAGCAGCTGGTATAAAGAGAGGAGACGGCGGTGCAACCCTATCAGCAGCAATATATCGAAAATGTGCAAGAGATCATGCGGCTTGGCGATTTTTACCGTGTGCCAAGGACGGATTTCAGCACTTGGTTTGCCATTGAGAAGAGCAATCGGCAACGTATGCTGCGCCTGAAACGGGAGAATATCGAGCTTTTGAACCGGAATCTTTTCCCAACCTTGGACGAACTGCATGAGGCGAATCAGGAATGTATAGATGAACTCATCGCCTTTGCGGATGCCCTATTGGATTGGAAAACAAATCTGGATTGCGGGGTGTACGTGTCCATCCATGAAGCGTTGCTGAGCCTGTACCGTGTGCGGCGTGACAGGAACCGCATCATTTCGGAACTGTACAAGCTGGGAATGGGGCTTTATTATATGGACCGCGCGGTGGATGGTGTCGACAAGGAGCACGCAAGTCCGTTTCGCTTCCGAAATGAAATGGTTTTCACGGAAGCAGGGTCCTACATGAAATTCTTTGAAGAGATTCCCGACGCGGAAACTCGTGGCTATATCATCCGTGCCCTCGCGAACATTGCCATTTGCAGCGACGACCGCAAACGCCGCGTTGCCATCACGGCCCGCGTGCTGCAGATACTTAAGGACGAACACTATCGCGCGTTGGAGCCTTCGCTTCCGTGGGATGTTTTTCTGCGCCGCTCCAATCAACAAATGAGCGCGAATCGCTCGACGCTCTCGAAAGGGGACCTGTCCAAGCAGGAACTGGAATTGATCCTCGAATCCTGCTACGAAGTGTTCAAACCGGAGGCCGACGCCCAGAACCCCGACATACGCTGGCTTTGGCCGTACTATGAAATGGAATACAGCTGCGGCTTCGTCGATTTGGAAACGACCTTAGGCCGTATGGAACATCTGATCGAGCAAACGCCCTACAACGACTACTCCATTTCCGGCATATATGCAAACGTGCAGTTGGCCATTTATTATGGACGTCTCTTGAGAGATAACCCATCCGCTCAGGCTGCGGCACATCCGCGGGAAGTGCTGAAAAAGGCATACGTCAAGATGATGAAGACCTTGATGACTTGCCCCATAGGTGATACTGCAGATTATTTAGCCTATATCGTCCGTCTGGTCATGACGAGTTATCACGAGATACCGGAGGTTCTGCCCTTCAGGGAAGTGCTCCAGGATATGATGCAGCGTTTTGCCGGCGCGCAGGCGATCCGTGCTGAACAGGCTGCGGCGATCACACGGCTTTTTGTGGAGACGATCCTTGCTGCGGAGCCCTTGTTCTTCAACGATATCCCTTTGTTTGAGGGGTATACAGACGAAAGGGAGCGTCGAAAGGCTATTTTGGCGTATGCGGAAGATTGCGGCCGCTATCATGATTTGGGACTCATTCAGCTTAACATGGCGCGCATGCTGGAAACGCGGAATTTGTTCGAAACGGAGGACCGCATTTTTCAGCTTCATACAGTGGCAGGACATGATGATCTCGCTCGCTGCGAATCGACTCATCGGTTTGCGGACGTTGCTCTCGGACATCATCGCTGGTATAACGGTGCAGGAGGATATCCTGAGGCGTATATCCGCAGCGATTCTCCTTACCGGCAGATGACGGATGTCGTCGCCGTAGTCGCCTACATAATGGATCAGGAGGACAGGAGCGTTGACGCAACCGTTGGAGAAGTCATCGCTCAGGCGCGTAAACGTTTTTCGCCTTTGGTCACAGCGTATTTGGACGATCAGCAGCTGATTGCAGGCATCAAAGCAATTCTTTGTGAAGAAGAACCGTATTATCGCGTTTTCTATGAACGGCTGACTGCACCAATCGAACCAGAGACCGATTCGAAAACGGATCTTCACACCAGAAAATAGAGATTACGGGAACGTCTATTGCCCTGTTCAGAAAATGATATAGACATTCAGCTGCAAAGAATTTGAAAATCGACCGCACAACAAATTGCTTTGTGCTTTGGGCATCTGATCCGATCCTGCGTCACAGCCGCTTATTGGTTAATTTGCCAACCGTTGTCTAAGATAGGTTTTGAGCTGTTCCATGGTTTCAGGAAGGCCCGCCGGAGTGGGGGCGCTGCCCTGAGCCAGGGTCCCTCGACCGCCGCCCTTGCCGCTCAAGGCCAGGTTCACCGCAGGGATAAGCTCGCCCATGTCCAGCTTCAGTCCGTTGCAACAGAGGACGTAGGTAAGCTGGCTGCCCTTTTCCGTCAGCAGCAGGGTCAAGCCCTTCTCCGGCAGGGTGGCGAGGGCCAGAGGCCGGAGCCGCTTGGGGTCCGTGTCGGTCATGCGGACCAGAAGCTTCCTTCCCTTCACGTCCTCCGCCTGGGCCTTTAGCTCCTGGGTCAAATATTCTTCCAGCCGGGTCGTCAAGGCGGCCTTCTCCTTCTTTAGCTCCTTCAGCTCCGTTTCCTGCCGCTCCACGGCGGCGAGGACTTCCTCCCCGGCGGTGGAGAACTTGCGAGCGATGGCGTCCACCGTGATCTGCAGCCGCTGGAAGCAGGACAAGGCCCTCCCCCCGCAGAGGAAGGTCATGCGGGTGCCCCCCTTGTAGGCCACGGCGGAGACGATCTTGATGGCGCCGATCTCCCCGGTGGAATGGACGTGGGGGGCGCAGCAGGTGCAGCTGTCCGCGTTTTGGATGGTCACCACCCGGATGGGGGCGGTGAGCCCCTCGGTATGCTTGCGCAGAGGCACGTCCTTCAAATCGTCCTCGCTGTCATAGATGACGGCGGTGACAGGCAAATTTCGGCGGGCATAGTCGTTGGCCATGGTCTCCATCTGAGCGACCTGCTCCCCCGTCAGGGGCTTATCCAAATCCAGCGTGGCGTAACTGAGGGCACAGTGGAAGCCCACGTTCACCGCGTCAAAGAGCCGATAGGCGCACCAGCTCAAAAGGTGCTCCCCGGTGTGCTGCTCCATGATGTCCAACCGCCGCGCCTCGTCGATGCGGCCAAGGACCTTCATCCCCACGGGCAACGGTCCGTCGGTGCGAAGGACCAGCTCTTCCCCGTCCTCCCGTACGTCCAAAACCCGCACGTCCCCCAGGGCGCCTGTGTCGCAGGGCTGTCCCCCCTTGTTGGGGAAAAAGACGGTTTCATCCACCGTCACGTCGAATCCCTCCTGAACCTTTTGGCAGGAGAGGATGGTACATTCGTTTTCAAACAGATGGCTGTCGACTAAATACAGGCGGTGGGTCATGCGAACCTCCCAGAAAGGTTTTCTTCAATATACCACAGAATTCGCCGGAAAGGAAGTTGACTTTTTCAGACAATCCGATATACTGCTCCCATGAGTATTTTTAAGAAAAAGAATCGGCCCGTGAAGCTGGGCCAAGCAAAGAAAAAGCTGTCCGCCCGCCGGGAGATCCGCCACAGCCTCATCGTCCTGTTGGCCGTCACTCTCCAGGCCCTGTCCATCCTTTGGTTCTATCGGCCGGCGAGCATCGTCTCCGGCGGCGTCACCGGTATCGCCATGCTTCTCAACTACGCCACCGGCGGCAACATCCAAAGCTGGATCCCCATGGTGGTGCTGAATGCGCCGCTGCTGATCCTGGCCTATCGGGAGCTGCACCTCAAGTTCGTCATCTACACCGCCCTGTCCACGGTGTATTTCTCGCTGATCTTCGCGGTCCTTGAAAACCTGCCTCAGCCGAAGATCTTCGACATGACCAACCCGGTCATGCCCCTCATCAGCGTCATCTTCGGCGCGGTCCTCAACGGGGCCTTCGGCGCCATCGTCATCCGGAACGGGGCTTCCACCGGCGGCTTCGACATCGTGTCCCTGGTGCTGAGCAAGAAGGTGGCCTTCCCCATGGGCACCATCTCCATGACCTTCAACATGCTCATCGTGGCGGCGTTGGCCTTCTTTAAAGGAATGGAGGTGGCGGCCCTGTCCATCATCGCCCTGTTCGTCTGCTCCGTCAGCTTCAACAACGTGCTCATGGGTCTCAATCGAAACAAGACCCTGTTCATCATCTCCGACAAGTGGGATACCTTTGCCAGCGAGGTCATGAGCACCGTCCACCGGGGCATCACCTATATCCCGGCCCGGGGCGCCTATACCAACGCGGAGCGGAAGATCATCTACATCCTGGCCAAGACCGTGGAGGTGGCCACCATCCGGCGGATCGTCCTGCAGCACGATCCCCAGGCCATAATCTCCGTCATCGACACTAAGGAGGTCGTGGGCCGGGGTTTCACCGCCAACAACTGATCCTTTTTGCATATAAAATAAAAAGGGAGGTATTGCCTTCCTTTTTTATTTTTGGATCGCCCTGCAGACCATTTCCCGGAGCATATGCAGGCGGCCGAAAGTGCTTTCGGCCGCCTGCAGGGGCGTTGCATATTCATTCCGACGGCATAGGGCTGAATACTCGCATATCTATCCACACCATCCACAAAGTTATCCACAGCCTGAGGGCTGGAATTGTTACGATTTTATGACTTATCCACCGCATGAAGGGTGTGCATACCCACTTTCGTGCAGTTGTATACCCGCCTCTCGGGGCTGAATAACCCATGTGTTTTCTCCTATTGTTCATACAAAAGGGTCAATGTATGTCCCTATTCGTCGAAATTTTAGGCTGCATACCCTATTTTACGCTGATCTCCCTAAGCTGCTGAAGCTTGCTGGCCGGGGTGTTCCCGTTTACCCGGGACCGAAGCTCCACGTATTTGGGAAGATCGCTGCCGATGATCCGGCGCACCTGCTCCTTGTCTGCATAGCTGTACACGGCGGTGCCGCCGGGGATGGCTTCCGTCTTTCCCCGAGCCGCGGCCACCGCCTGGGCCAGGGAGTTCTTCACCTGCTGCTGGTCCGTCTCCGTGGTCTTCTTCTGCCCGCCGCCACCGCCGCCGCTGCGGGCCGCTTCCTGGGCAGCCTTCGCCTCCAGGTAGGCCGAATAGAGGACCTTGGCGGATTCGAAGGCCTGCTCCGAGGCGCGGCTTCTCTGCTGGGCGTTGAACTTCTCCACCTCCAGCGCCCGATCCCGCTCCCCCTCCATGGCCTTATAGAGCTGATCGGCCAGCTGAGCGCCGTAATCGCTCTCCAGCTCCCGAACGTCCTCCGCTGCGGCCTCGGTCTGCCGCCGCTTCAGATCCGAGACGAAGGTGCTGCTGCCCATGCCCCGGGAAAGGGCGTCCGCGTCCAACTCCGCGTTCGCCCGCCGGTTCCCCCGGAACACGGAGGCAATGGCCCGCTCGTACAGGGGCCGCAGGGCCGCGCCGATGCGCTCTGCCAGGGTCTTCTCGTCCAGGGGCGTGAAGCTGGCCAGCTCCGGGGCATAGTCCTTCTTAGCCTTTTCGTAGATGGTCTCGAAGGCTTCGTTGCCATAGTATTTCTGCTTTTCCTGCTCGTTCATGCTCCTTCTCCTATGCTTCGTTCTGCTCCCTGGCCGCCAAAGCTTCCTCCAGCTCCAGGAGCTTGTTGTACAGGATCATCAGATCCTGATTCAGATTGTTCTCGTTTTGCGCGATGCGGCTGTTGACCGCCTGCAGGTTCTCCTCCCCGCCGGCTCGCTCCAGATACACCGGGAACAGGGCCATAAGGCCCGTAGCCTGATACTGCATGTCTGTCTCCTTTCTCCGGCGCGGACAGAGCTTCTTTCCCTGTCCGCGCCGGATCGTTCTTGGGCGTCTACAGCACCCGCCGCTGTTCGTCGAAGAGCAGCTCTGCGCCGCCGGTCAGGTCAAAATCGCTGCCGTTCACGTTCTCGATGCGCAGCTTCAGCCGCCGCCCGCCGCTGCGAAGCAAAAACTCCGCGGGGCACAGCTCCCCTAAGAGGGAGCCGACGCTGTCTCCTTCCCGGCCGGTGCCCAGGGCAAGGACCCGCAGCGGGCCGCCGGTGCCGGTGAGTGCCGCCTCCACCGTCTGCTTCTCGGTGAGGACGGAAGCACCATCCAGCCAGGGCGTCTCCCAAAAGGATTCGATGGGATCGCCGCCGTAGGTGTTCCCCTCGTTGAGGATGGCCACCTCGCCCCGGCCCGTCAGCAGATACAGCACGCCATAGCAGCTGGTCATGTCCACCGTCTCGAACCCTCGCCTGAGGAGGAAGCAGTCCCGCAGCGCGTCGTATTCGATCAACAGATCGTTGTGGGTGCTGGTGGGGTGCTCCTTCACCGCGAAGTAAAGGGTGTCCCCGCAGGCAGCGGAAGCGGCCGCGGAAAAGTCCACCTGGGCGAGCAGGGGCAGCAGGTCCGCCCCGTGGCTCGTCCGGCTCACAGTCTGACCGTCATAGAAGTACAGCCCCTTGTCCGTCAGGAAGAAGAGCCGATCCCCATAGCGGACGCAGGCCGTGTGGACGGGCTGGGTGAGGGCCGCCTCCACGGGCACGATCCGGTAGTTGGCGGGCCGATCCCCCAAGAGTCGATAGAGCTTGTCCTTCTTGAAGATCAAAAGCTGGTTGGACAGGGCGAACAGGCCTGTGATGGGGTCGGAATCCGTCCCCACCTCCACGTGGCCGCCGGATACGTTCTCGCTGCTCTCGTCGGCGGACCAGTTTTCGATGGTCCGCCCGTCGCCGGGAGCCTGGCTCCAGTAGAGCCGGGCGGGATGCTCCTGATCCCCGGCGGCGAAGAGGCGGCCGAAGTACAGCTCCAAAAAGTTCACCGCCTTGTTGGACAGCTGCTGTGCCGAGCCGAAGAGGGCGACGGAACCGTTCCCGCCCGTCCACTTCAGGATGGGCTCCAGACCGTTGCCCACCAGCAGCGTTTCGGTGCTGCCGATCTTCGCCTTGAGAAAGTCGAAGGTGTCCGCATCCATGTCGTCGGTGTAATGGTATAGGTCCACCCAGTTTCCCGTCCCGCTGTCGTAGCGGAAAAGGGAGTCCTGTCGGGCCACCAGACAGTCTATCCGGCCCGTTTCCCTGGGCCAGATGAACAGCCGTCGGAGCTTCCGGGCCGCCCCCGTCACCGGAGGCAGGATGCCTTGATACCCCTTGACTCGGCTGAGCCGCCCGCCGGCGGTGCTCACGTTCTGGGCGTTTGCCGCCCAGTTCAGCTGGATGCCGCCGGCGCCGATCCCTTGTCTCACGCCGGCAAAGTTGCCGAAGCGGATCGTTTGCAATGCCATAGGTTACCTCCCGTCAATAGGTGTGATAGATCCGGGGCGGTTCCGCCGGCGGCTGGGTCCGCCCCAGCTCTCCCTTCAGCTCCCGGTATAAGGCGAGCTCCAGCCGGGCCGCGTTCTGGGAAGCGGCGTCGAACCGGCTCCGTTCCCGGGCTGCAGCGTATCCCACCAGCAGCTCCTGGAGCTCCTCCGGGAGCTGCACCTCGTCCGTCAAGCCTTCCAAAAGGGCGGGCTGATATCGGTAGGTGATCTCTACGATATCGTTTTCAATGCCGGGGAACACGATGGACTCCTGGCTGGAGCCGTAGTAGAACAACCGGCGTGCCCCGTTCACCCGGGCTGTCAGCACCTTCAGGCATGTCCGGGGGAGGGACGAAAGATACGCCTGCCCCCCGATCACCGGCAGCACATCCCTACGCCAGGGACGGAGCGCCGCCGTCAAGTCCAGAATGGCCTCGTTCAGATATCCCAGCAGCCGCTCTCGGTAGAGCGCCACCGTGGCGCTGTCCGTGGGCCGATCCAGCCGTCGCAGGATCAGTTCGATGAGTGTTTGTCCTGTCATCGTTCCCTCACCCCAGCTTTCGTCCGCCCACGACGGTGAAGCCCTCCGTCACCCATTGGGCGGAAGGATCCCCCATTCGGCTTTCCTCCAGCACCCGGTAGATCCGCAGGGGCACCTCCACGGGCACTCCGGTGGGGATGCGGAAGTTCACGCCGTTCAGCGCGCCTTCCACGTAGGGGCCGTAACCCTCTTTGGGCAGGATCAGTCGGATCATCTCTTCCCCGTGTTCCATAGGATCCTCCTTTCGTTCTCAGGCGGACACGCCGTGCTCGATCTTCACGAGCCAGAGGGGGTTCAAGACCTTGGCGGTATAGGCCGCCACCTTGGCGCCCACGGTGGAGCGCTGGTCCAAGGGATCGGTGGTCCCGGCGGAGCCGCGGGGCTTGATAATGGTCTCCATGGCCCCGGCGCCGGCCACGTCAATGACGCCATAGGCATCGGCGCCGAAGATCAGCGTGGCGTGAACGTCCTGAGCCTTCTTGGTGGTGGTATCCACCTTGCCGGCGTCATTGGTATAGACGATGGCGTCGGCCGTCAGCGAAACGGAGGAGGCCAGTTTCACCGAACGGGTGGAGGGGATATAGGGGTTGCTGGCAGCCAGAGTATACTCCGTGTCACCGATCATGATCTTGTTCCCGCCCGTGGACAGGTACGCGATCTCCCGCTCCGTGGGGTTGTTCTTCAGTGCAAAGACAGTGGAGTTGGTGGTGGTGGCGTTCACCTTGTTCAACACGCTCTGCTGATAGACTTTGGCTTCCGTGGCCTCCACAAAGACCACGCCGAAGAGACGGCCGATTTCGCCGGTGTAGATCTGCTCGGCGTTGCTGTACTTGGACACGTCCTGCCACAGGGGGTCGGACTGCAGATCATAGGTGGCGTCCGGGGAGCAGATGCACACGAAATGGGGCTTGCGGGCGCTGCCGTCGATGCCGGAGAAGAAGGGACGGGCTTTGTTCTTCTTCAGGGTACGAACGGCCTTGCGGATCTCGTCCACAGTGAGCTTGTTGCTGCTGGTGATAGCGGACCGGGCGGCGGCGCCGCCGGCATACTGGACGTTGGTGGTCTCATTCATGGCGTCCCGGGTGACCCATTCCACCACAGTGCCCAGCTGCTCGCCCAGCAGCTCCGCAGCGTCGGCGATGACCGGGTCGTAGGCGGTGAGCTCCAACAGATCGGAGATTTCTACATAGGCGCCGTACTGCTTCACCTCGGCCTCCACGTTGGACTGGCTCAGATTCTGGCCCGTGGGGGTCACGCCCTCCTGAAGGGTGAGCTGGCTGGTGTTGGGGGTGAAGAGTTCATACTTGCGGAACTCCACCCGCTTGCCGCTGTTGCGGGGGATGGACCGCTTCTGGCCGAAGTTGGCGTGGACGAAACGGGTCTTGGCCGTGTCCAGAAGCTTGCGATCATAGAACGTCTTGTTGAAATAGGCGTTGCTGGCGGTGTTGACAGTGGTATTCATGCGATTTCCTCCTTAAATGGTTTTCAATCTAAACGATCATGCACGGTGGTTTCTCAGCCGGCTCTCCAGGGCCCGGAAGGCTTCCGGACTCATGGCGGCGTAGTCGTCTTCGGCAGCCAGGGCCCGATTCCCCCGGACCTGCCGGGGCAGCTGGCTCTGGCGCAGGGCTTCCTGGCTCAGCTCCGCCCGTGCGGCGGCCTTGGCGTTTTCGGCGGCCTTCTCCGCGGCGTACACGCGGACGGCGCCATAGGGTTCCAGCTCCTGGAGCAGCTCCAGGAACCGGTAGTCCTGGCAGGCCGCCTCCAGATCAAAGCCTTCGGGCAGCTTGCCCGCCTGTTCCAGCCGGACCAGCTCCTCGCCCATGGCCCGGTAGGGATTCTCTTCCATCATGGCTTGTTTCATGTTTTCCTCCTTTTTTGTTACTCCTGGGGTTTCATGCCCTTCAAAACCTGGTCCTTCCCCTCAAAGATCATCAGCTCCACGGCCTGCTTCGGCTCGATGGCCCCTGCCTGCAGCAGCTGTAAAATCAGCTCATTTTGGGCGGAAGCCGAAAACGGGTCCTGTTTGGATGCTTTGACGGAGATATAGAATTCGATGGGCAGGGACGCACCGCCCTCCTGCTTCTCCATCAGCAACGAGCTGTCGAAGAAGGCCTCCTGGGGCGTTCCGTCCTCATAGACGGTGACGGGCCGCAGATACAGGTTGAACTCCCTCTCCACCTCGATCTCCATCCGCACCGCCTGGCGAAAGGCTTCGTACAGCTGGGCGGTGGCCATGCGGGCTCGCTTGGTGCTGGCCACCTGCAGGGCGCGGATGGCGCTGGCTGCCGTGACCCCCTGGCGGAAGTTCCCGCGAGAGGAGTCGTTGGCGCCGCTTTCCTCCTTGATGTCCTCCCGAATCCGCTGCACGTAGCTGAGCAGATACGCGGGTAGGGGCGGCGTGGAGAACCAGGTGACGCCGTTGAGGCTTTCGCCCCGGTGGACTTCCTTGGACCAGTCCTTCAAGTCCTCCTCGTCGAAGCCCGAGGCCTCCGTGACCAGGAGCTTGTTGTGGCTGGCCATAAAGGCGTTCTTCAAAACGATCTGGTCCAGCTTGTCCGCGTATCGCTGCTGCTTTTCAAACAGGTCCACGATGCCGAAGCCCAGGGGACTGCCCTTGCGCATGTACAGCGGGGTCAGTACAAAGGGGTACAAGCCGTGGGCAAAATAGCCCTGGGGCTTGGTGTCGCGGCTGTCCTCCAGCACCACGCCGCCGGCGATGAGGGCCATGTGGACCGCGAAGACGCCCTCCCGGTCCGTGGGGGTCTTCCACCAATACTCCAGCAGCAGAAGGCTGTCCCGCCGATCGCCCCGCAGGATGTCGTCCGTCGGGGCGTCGCTGGCGGCGTAGGGGTCGTCGCCCATCTCCAGATACTTCTTCGGGTATCGATCCCGAACCCATTCCCTGGTCCTCAGGGACATCTTGAACACCGCCCGGCCTTCCTGCATCTCGTCACACAGGGGGTCGAAGAGGATGCTCCTGTCGTCCACATGGCGGATGAACGCCCCGCCCAGGCCGTTGTTCAAAGCCGGATCGTAGCCCACCTCCTGGACGCAGTAGCCCCCCACCAAAAGGTCGTGGACCAGCTTTTGATACTCCACCGTATACCCGGCCACATCGTGGTTCCGGCGGATCAGCGCCTCCACCACCTGGGCCAGCCGGCCGTCTGCACCGGACTCGGGCCGGATGATGGCTTCCGGCGCCTGGTCCATCAGATCCGCGCTCACGTTTTCCACCGTGGACTGGATGATAGGGGTCACAGGCCGGGGCTCGTTTTCATCCGTCACCGGCACGTCGTACCAGTGGTCCCCCCGGTAGATGCGCTCGTTGTTCTCCAGGCGCAACCATTCCTGCCGATAGGCGCTGCGAAACTCGTCGAAGAGCCGATAGGCCTGCTCGCAGAGCTTCCGGGAGGCTTCCTTTTCATTGGTTCGCTCCATTGTTCCTTCCTTTCCGTTCCTCTTATAGACTTCTGAACCCTTCGCTCTGGGCCCGGGACGGGGCAAAGGGATCGTAGGCGGCCGGCCCCCGGGTTTCGGGCGCCGTGGCCTTGGGGTGCCGGCTCATGACGGCGTATCGCAGGGCCTCCGGGGCGTGGTCCTCGCATCGGTCGCTCACGTCCTCATGGTCGTGCTCGTCGTAGGTGAGCAGGGGCAGCGTCCGGATGAGCTCGGTGCAGGGGGAGAAGATCACCAGCCCCGGCCGCCCGTCATGCTGAAGGGCAAGGGCTTCCCGGAGCCGCTGCCAGCCGTGGATGCGCCGGTTGTCCGCCGGCAGCAGGGGCACCCCGTTTTTTTGGAACACGTCGGCGATGCAGTCTCCCTCCGCCCCGGGAAGGCCCCGCTGCTGCCAGGCGTCGGGGCTGGCCACGGTGTAGGCAATCCTCTCCCCCAGCGACAGCTCCCGAACCTTCTGGGCCACCCGGCTGGACAGGGTCTCGGTGACGTACAGCTCCCGGTAGACGATGAGCTGCCCCTCCGGGTCCACAGCCACCCACAGCACGCAGCAGGGATCCTTGTAGCCCCAGTCCATGGCCCGAAACCGCCGCCACCAATTCGGGAGGGAGAAGGGCTCCACCACGTGGATCCGGGGGGAAAACTCCGGGAAGTATTGGCCCGAGAGGACGTTCCAGTCCCCGTCGAGATAGGCCCGCCGCAGGTGCTCCGGCAGCCGCTGGAGCTTTTTCAGGTACCCCGGGTCCCGGGCCATGAGCACATGGTTGTCTGTGAGCCGGGCAGGGATGAAGGCGTAGTCCTCCGGCCGTTCCCCGGGGCCATACCGTCGGTCGATGAAGAGCCGCTTCACCCACTCGTGGCCCGGACCGCCGGGGTTGCAGGTGTAGTACATCCTTGGGGAGAAGTCCGTGCGCACGGACCGGTTGCAGGTGGTGAGAAAGGTCATCTGGCTTTCGGTGAAGTGAGTTGCCTCCTCCATGCCGATCACGTCGTATTCCTGCCCCTGGTACTGGTACACGTCCTTCTCCTGGTCGCAATACCCCAGCTTGATCCGGGACCCGTTGGGGAAAAGGAAGCTCCGCTGGGTCTGGTTGTACTTCACCGCCCCGCTGAGCTCCTGGAGCAGCGGCCGCACGTGGTTCTCTTGGAGCTCCGGCAGCGTTCGCCGGAGGAGCAGCTCCTGCAAGCCCGGATACCGGAGGGCCAGCAGCACCAGCTTCCGGCGCATGGCCCAGCTCTTGCCGCCGCCCCGGGCGCCCCCGTAGGCGGTGTGGGGGGCCGTGGAGAGGAAGAAGGCCCGCTGCTTCTCGTTGGGCGTCCCCGTCAATCGCAGCTGCTTCATCGGCCGTACACCTCCCCCTGCTCGTCCAGGATCACCTGCAGGGGTTCCAGGCCTTCCTCCTCGCCGCCCGTCAGGCCCAGCTCCTTCAGGGCCGCCTGGGAAACGGTGGCGTTCAGCTCCCCCAGCAGCGCCCGCTCTTGGATGTAGGCCGCTACCTGAACGAGAGCCCGGAGCAGAACGGTCCCCGCCGCGTCGCTCTGGCCATGGGCGGCGGAGAGGACCTCCTCCGGAGCGAGGGACACCGCCGCGCAGAGGCCGTAGAGGGTGTAGGGGATCTGTCTCTCTGAGAATCCGCCTCCCTTTTGCGGGACCCGTTCCCTGGTCCCGTCGCATCGGGCAAAATACGCCCTCACAGCCTGCTCCATGCGCCGCGCGCCCATCTTCCTGCTCATCGGTTGCCTCCTTTCCCTTCCGGCGAAATTAGCATATACCCAAATACCCCGCTTGGATTACGATAATTCGTTCATATTTGTTTCGTACTTTTTTGGATCGTGATCGATGAACAAGAAAAAAAGAGGACCGTGAGTTGCCCCCGTCTCCGTAATGTGGTATACTTTTCATATGAATCGACGTTTTACGAACAGGCGACCCCTTTTAGGGCTTCTTTGCTTCATATCGCTTCTTTTGGCCTGCACGTCTGGGCTTGCCGACATCGCCCCTCAAGCGGAGGCGACGGACGGCCCGGTCGCATCCGTCCCGGAGCAGACCGAGCCTAAAGCCGAGCTAACGGCGAAGCCCACGTCCACCCAACTCAGCACCGCCTCTCCGACGCCCACCCAGGAACCGACTCCGGCACCGATATCGGTAAAGGGGCAGCTGGTTTCCATAGACGCCGAGTCCTTGACGGTAACGGAACCTTTGGAAGGTCCCGAGCCCCTGGCAGCGGCGCTCCCGCTGCTGCCCCAGCTGAAAACGGTGACGGTATCCAGGACGATCTCGGAGGACGGGATCGCTCCGTGGATTGAAGCCTGGGACGCCCTGGTGGCCGCGTATCCGGACCTGACCTTCTCCTTTTTCGATCGATATGGCGAAGCTGCAGCGGAAACGGTAGAGACCTTTGCGCCGACGGCTCTGCCCGACGCGGCGGAACTGCATGCCGTCCTCAGGGTTTTCTCTCATCTGTCCCAGCTGGATCTGAGCGCTCTTACTCTGTCCCGGGAGGAGGCGTCCATCCTCGTCGCTGCGGCGGGGGATGTGGAGGTGTTGTGGCGGGACGAAGACTTCGGCTTCTCTAAAAGTTTTCAAAAACAGCTGACCCTGCCCCAGGGAACGGGTCTGACGGCAGCCAAAGCATATCTTGCTTGCTTCCCTCGGCTCTCCCGGGTGGACTTGTTATCCTCCGGCCTTTCCGAGGCGGAGGGGGACGCTCTTTGCCAGATTTTTCCCCAGGTGGCATTCCATCGCATGGTGACCCTGAACGGTCAACTCTATGACAACCAGGTGGAGCGACTCGACTTGAGCGGGGCCGTGATCGACGACTGCGGAACCTTTGCAGATCAAATAGGTCGATTCCTCAACCTGCATGCTTTGGAACTCAGCGACTGCTCCCTTTCCGATCAGGAACTGGCCGATCTGAGAAGCCGTTACCCGGAGGCGGGGGTGGTGTGGACGGTGCGTTTCGGAAGATGGTCCATCCGCACGGACGCGGTGGCCTTTTCCACAAAACAGTCGGGCTATACGGAACATCGCTATAGGAGCGAAAGCGTCTCCGTTCTTAGCTACTGCACCGGGCTGATCGCTCTGGACCTGGGCCACAACGCCATCCAAGAGCTGGGATGGATCGAATCGCTGCCAGATCTGCAGCTGTTGATCCTGGCGGACAACGGCATCACGGACATTTCGCCGATAGCCAAACTGAAAAAGCTCAAATACGTGGAGCTGTTCATGAATCCTATCCGAGACATCTCGCCGCTGGGGGAGCTAAAGGAGCTGTTGGATGTGAATCTGTGTATCACCAAGGCGGAAGATCTGTCGCCTTTGCTTCGATGCACCAAGCTGGAGCGGATATGGATCGGCCATCAGACCCAGGATTATTGCACAAAAGAAAGCCTTCAGGCGGTGCTGGAGGCCTTTCCCGATGCGGAATATGATCTTTTGTCCGTATCCTGTACCAATCGAGGCTGGCGGGAGCATCCCCGCTTCTATGCCTATCAGGAAATGTTTCAAACCAACGCCCCCGTGGCGCCCTTTCTGCCGGAGGATTGATCAGCTTTCCGGTGTAGCTTGGGGCTGTTCCGGAGGCGTTCCGACTTTGTCGTTCTCTAAGAAAACGATCACGTCGGAAAGGCCCCGGATATTGGTGTGGGGGGTGTCTCGCAGCGTCAGCATGGACAGCTCCTTGCCCATGAACACCAGAGAGGTGGAATGACCTCCATCCAAATTATAAGCCATGCGGCAGCCGTAGCGGACGCAGGCGTCCGCCATCATGGCGTGGGTCATCTGCACCTTGCGGTCCCGCATGGCGATCACCGCCAAATAATGATACGGATCCGAATACGCCAGCACCACCCGCATGGTATATTCGGCGTTGCGCAGGGGTTGCTCGACGAGCCGCTGCCCATTCTCAACCAGCAGCGGACCGAAGGAAAAGCTGTCCCGCACCCCCAGGGCCGTGAGCTGGGCGGCGTTCACTTCCCCCCGAGGGAAGAATTTCAGCGTCCCGTCGGGCATGATGGCCAGGGATCCGGTCTCGTCCCGATCGTAATAGGTGACGCCGTTGCGGATCATGACGCCCTTACGGTTGCTGGTCCAGCCGATGAAGTCGCCGGTGAAAGCCAGCACCGCATGATGATTTTGGGCCTGCTCCGCCGACAGGGCGGAGGGCATGATGATGTAATTGCCGGATGCGCTGGGATTGGTGACCCGACCGCTGGGCAGGGCATCCTGGGTGGCCAGCATATCCGTGCGAAACAGTTCCCGCTCTTCTGAAAAGTCGATGCAGATCAAAACCGCGCCTTTGTCGTCCATATACAGCCATGGACCGACGTCGGTATCCTCTCCTTGGATGTAGACCGTGGGAGCGCCCTTTGCCTCAGGCTGCGTCACCACATCCTCCCGAATCCAGTCAGAGGAAAAGAGGGGCTCCTTGGGGAGGGGTGCCGGCAGGGAACCAGCGGTGACAGTTCGCCCGTCCAGCCCAAGACCCACCGTATGATAAGCCCCGGCAGCGATGGCGGCGATATCCTTCCAGCCGCTCACGTCACACTGGCCTGCGCCGTTGTCCCCGCAGGCCACCACGGTGCCGTCTGACCGCAGCCCCACGGTGGTGCAGGCGCCGCAGCTGATGGACACGATCCCGGTCCAATCCCGAACATCGCATTGGCCATAGGTATTGTCCCCACATGCCACCACGGTGCCGTCCGCCCGCAAGCCCACGGAATGCCAAAGACCTGCATCGATACTGACGATATTCTTCCATTTCTTCACGGCGCACTGGTCATGATCGTTGGTGCCGCAAGCTTCCACGGTGCCGTCCTGCCTCAATGCCAGAGAATGCCAGGCTCCGGCAGCCACATCCACCATCCCTGTCCATTCTTCTGCGGGAAGGCGGTCCAAGGCTTGGCTGCCTATGGCAATCACCGTGCCGTCTCTCAGCAAAAACAGACCGTGGACCAGACCGGGGGCCACTTTTTTCACGTTGTTCAAGGCGGCGATCGTCTCCTCGGCTCCAAAGGTCTCTCCCGTGGTCAAAACCTTTCCGTCGCGCAGGAAGAACACGCTGGTCAAACCGGAAAAGACATGGTCCGCTTCCGCCGGCGCCGCACCGTATCGACCGTCCCCGGCGATCCAGGGGCTGGCCCCCAAGGCGGCGGTGTGCCAGGCTCCGGCGGTGATCCGCCCGGCGCTCTTGGCAGCGAACTGCTGCCGTCTCTGCTCGATCCAGGCTTGCTTTTGTTGCTCGATGGCCTCCGCTGCGGCCCGGCCCTCCGCGGTATCCAGCGCGTTCAGGGCAGCGATAACTTCGTCGAAGTTGGTGCCGGTGAAGACCGCCTGGGCTGCGGCAAAGGCCATCCGCGCCTCTATGGCGTTCGCCCGTTCGGAGGCGTCTTCATACTCCTCCAAAGCCCGGAAAGCGGCCAATGCGTCCTCGTCTCGACCTGCCTGCTCCAGGGATAGGGCTTCCTCATAGGCATCCTTCAAGGCTTGGGCATGGGCCCGTTCCTCGGCTTCCTGTATAAGGGCTTTCGCTCGATCGGGATCTGCCGTTTCCAAAAGCTGGGCCGCGTAGGTGAGTTCGCCCGCCGCTACGGCTCGATCCGCCTCCTGTAAAAGCATCTCATCCTTACGAGCCGTCAGTTCCTTCACCCATTGATCGGTCAAAGGCCGGCCGGAAAGGGATTTGACCGCTTCCGTCAAGGATTTCTGGGCCTCCTCGTAGGGAGCGATGGCGCTTTTCTCCATGGCTGTATGATAGACTTGGGCCATAGGTCGGTAGTACAAAGCATACTCGCCGACCACAGCCAGCAGGACCACGACCAACAAGATGAGCAGCCAAACCTTAGTTTTCATATACCCTTTCTCCCGACGAGCCGGTAATCACGTTTTTTGCGTTTTGCATGAAAAGTATACATATATATTACCCCAAAGACAGCCCCTGCGTCAACAATCGGAAGATGATGAGGGAGCCCTCGTATCTCCGGACCTTGCAGAGCGTATTTCTTCCATACCCCTTTTAGCGAGCAATGGCAGGTAAACAAGGTTGCCGCTGCCCCCTTCGAACAGGCCCTCCGGCATCTGCGCACCACATACCTCCACTATAGGTGAATGGGGCCAGGCGTACGAGCGGGTGCCCACTATCCTGCTGAACTATCTGCTCTACGAGCTGGCCTTCTATCGGGTGGGGTTCTTCTGGGGGGCCTGCTACGACCATACCTGCGACGCCAGTCACTTCGGCCCGGGGGAACTGAATCCCTCCGTCCACAGCGATTCGCCTCTGGCCCTGCGCAAGGTTTTTGAGTACATCGACGAATAAAAAAAGCCCGGCATGCGCCGAGCTTTTTGAATTCATTCCCTGTTTTATTCCTCGAACAGATACCGATACAGCCCTTCCACCCTGTCGAAATAGAGTGGGCAGTTCTCCTGCAGATAGGCGCGGATCTCCGGCACGTCGTAGGCCCAGCCCGCCGCGGCGAAGGGTACGCCCCGGGTCCGGGCCATGTCGTAGCCTGGCTTGAGATCGTCCACCACCAGCATATCTTCCGGTGCCAGATCCATGCACGCCATCAGCCGGTCCAAAGCAAAGGGGCTGGGCTTGCGCTGTTCTCGGGGCAGGTCCCATCCAAAGACCATGGAGGGCTCCGGAAGCCCGTTCTCCTGATAATCCCGCAAAATGTTCTCCCGCAGGGAATGGGAGATGACAGCGATGTGCCCGCCTCTTTTCAGCTGCTCCTCCATGAGCGCTTTCATGCCGGGGAATGCCGGTGGCACGTGGGTGGCCACGTAGCCCTTCCATACCGTCAGCTCCCGATCCAGCTCCGCCGGGGTGAGGCGCATCGTCTCTTCGCAATACTCCAAAAAGCCCGGATGGAAGTTCATCCGAAAATACGCCTCCAGACTGATGCTGGTCCCGGGCCGGACCTCCCGCAGAAATTCCAGGAAGGCGGGGTGATGGATGAGCCGGGTGCTGTCCATGACCGTGTCGTCGTGATCCAGCACCAGGCACCGGTATTTGAGCTTCTCCCGGTTCATAGGGCCAGGACTCGATCGAAGGCCGCCTTCAGATGGGCCTTGATGGTCTCGTAGTCCTGGAACGGCGAAGCTTCATACAGCTTGTCCCCCTGATAGAACACGGAGGGCACCCGGAAGTAGTCCCGGCTGTCGGCCAGGGCCTTCTCCTCGTTTTCCTCGATCCATCGAATGGGCAAGGCGCCGTAGGCTGGCTCCTCCCGCAAGAGCTCCTCCACCGCTTTTCTGGCGTTCTTGCAGTAAGGGCAGCCGGTCAAATAGAAAATCTCGATCTCGGGCATGGGATACGGTCCTCCCTTCTCATTTTCTCCAGTATACCCCGATTTGTCCCTGATTTCCAGTTGTTTTTTTGCCCCGCTGTCGGCCGGCCGGTCCTTTGCTCTTGACAAATGGCCTATAACAGTTCAAAATAAACGCAGTGGCCATATCTGCATGGTCGCAAATTGCAGTAGGAGGAAATTCACATGAAGAAGGTATTTGCAGTGGTGCTGGCCCTGGTGATGGTGCTGGGCGTGCTGGCTGGCTGCAGCGGCAAGAAGGAAGAGCCCAAGACTGAGACTGAGGCTGCTCCCGAAGCCAACGATTTGGTATCCCTGGCCAAGGCCGATGGCGAGCTGGTCGTTTACGGCTCCTGCGAGGAGGACTATCTCCGCGCCGCCTGCGACAAGTTCCAGGAACTCTACGGCATCAAGACCACCTATCAGCGCCTGTCCACCGGTGAGGTCCCTGCCAAGATCGCCGAGGAGAAGGGCAAGCCCTCTGCCGACGTCTGGTTCGGCGGCACGAACAACCCCTATGACACCGCTGCGGGCGATGGTCTTCTGGACAACAGCTACGTGCCCGAGAACGCCTCTCACCTGACCAAGAGCATCTATAAAGATCCCAACGGCTATTGGTACGGCATCTACACGGGCCTCCTGGGCTTCATGGTCAACACCGACGAGCTCACCCGCCTTGGTCTCGAAGCGCCCAAGAGCTGGGACGACCTGCTCAAGCCCGAGTATAAGGGCCTCATCTGGCTGTCCAACTACAACACCGCCGGCACTCCCAAGCTGGTCGCCAACCTGATGATCCAGCTCAAGGGTCACGACGCGGGCATCCAGTATCTGGTGGACCTGGACAAGAACGTCCAGATCTACACCAAGTCCGGTTCCGGCCCCTCCAAGAACGTGGGCACCGGTGAGTGCGTCATCGGCATCGGCTTCCTCCACGACGGCATCACCCAGATCGTGGACAACGGCTATGAGAACGTCCAGCTGATCGTCCCCTCCGACGGTACCGCCTGCGAGATCGGTCCCGTGGCCATCTTCCAGGGAGCTGCGCATCCCAATGCTGCTCATCTGTTCATGGAGTTCGCCCTGTCTCCCGACTGCGTGGAGCTGGCCGCCCAGAACGGCTCCTATCAGTTCCTGGTGATCGACAACGCCAAGCAGCCCGAGGCTGCTGCCAAGTTCGGCCTGGATCCCTCCCTGGTTTGGGACGGCTATGACTTCGCCAAGGCTGCGGCCGACACCAAGCAGAACGTGGAGGACGTGATGAAGGCCCTCAACGGCGGCGACGACCGGTTCAAGACCGAGTAACATCCATCGTTACGGGAATTCACGCTTAGCGCAAGCTGGGTCCCCGCCCTTCGGGGCGGGGACTTTCCTTTTTCAAAAAAGCAAGGAGGCTGACCTATGGCAAAAACTGCTCAGGGTGCGGCGCTGGATCGAAAAAAGCTCATGGCCGATCCCATCATGGTGACGACTATCGTGCTGCTCATCACCTTCCTGACGCTGTTCATCCTCTATCCCCTGGTGATCCTGCTGATCGACAGCGTCCTCATGGACGGCCACGTGACGCTGGACGTGTTCCGCAGGATCATGAATATGCCCACCTTCACCCGAGCCATCACCAACACCTTGAAGGTAGGCTTCGTGGTGGGCATCCTCTCCACCGTTATCGGCCTGTTGTTCGCCTATGTGGAGGTCTATGTTCGCATGCACAAGGTGGCGGGCGGACTCTTCAAGGTGGTCTCCATGCTGCCCGTGGTGTCTCCGCCCTTCGTGCTGAGCTTGTCCATGATCATGCTCTTCGGCAAGGCGGGCCTCATCACCCGGTTCCTGCTGGGCATCTATGACAACGACGTCTATGGCTACTGGGGCATCGTCATCGTCCAGACGTTGACTTTCTTCCCCGTGTGCTACATGATGCTTAAGGGCCTTTTGAAGAACATCGACCCGTCTCTCGAGGAGGCCGCGCGGGACATGGGCGCTTCCCGCATGAAAGTTTTTACCAGCGTCACCTTGCCCCTGCTGCTGCCGGGCCTCGGCAACGCCTTTTTGGTGACCTTCATCGAGTCCATCGCCGACTTCGCCAACCCCATGATCATCGGCGGAAGCTACGATACGCTGGCTACCACGATCTACCTGCAGATCACCGGCGCCTATGATAAGCAGGGCGCGGCCGCCATGGCCGTGGTGCTCCTGTGCATCACGCTCCTCATGTTTGCGGTGCAGAAGTATTATCTCGAATCCAAGACCGCCGCCACGCTGACGGGTAAGGCTTCCCGGGCCCGGATGCTCATCGAGGACAAGTCCGTCACCATTCCGCTGACTATCCTCTGCGCCCTGGCCGCCATCTTTGTCATCGGCATGTACGTCTGCGTGCCCATCGGCGCCCTGTTCCCCACCTGGGGCTACAAGTTCACGCCCCTGACCTTCAAGTGGTTCGGGCAGGTCTTCACCAAATATCATGGCCTCAAGGCCTTTAAGGATTCCTTCCTGCTTTCCCTCATCGCTTCGCCCATCACAGCTCTGCTCAGCATGATCATCTCCTATCTGGTGGTCAAGCGCAAGTTCAAGGCGAAGGGCTTTATCGAGGCCGTGTCCATGTTGGCCATGGCTGTCCCCGGCACGGTGCTGGGCGTGGGATATATCCGTGGTTACTCTCAGGGTCTGTTCCACACGGGCGCGCTGCAGTTCATCTATAACAGCGCGGCCATCCTCATCATCGTCTTCGTGGTCCGGAGCTTGCCCACGGGCACCCGAAGCGGCATCTCCGCCCTGCGGCAGATCGACAAGAGCATCGAGGAGAGCGCCTACGACATGGGCGCGGACAGCTTCAAGGTGTTCATGACCGTGACGCTGCCCCTCATCAAGGATTCCTTCCTCAGCGGCTTGGTCACCGCCTTCGTCCGCTCCATCACCGCCATCTCCGCCATCATCCTCTTGGTGACGCCTTCGTTCCTGCTCATCACCGTGCAGATCAACGAGTTCGCGGAGAAGGGCGCTTTCAGCATCGCCTGCGCTTTCGCTACCATTCTGATACTTATCACCTACGGCGCGGTGCTGCTCATGAATCTTGTCATGAAATTCTTCGGTACCAGCAGAAAACTAAAAGAGGAGGACGCATAAGGCTATGGCTAAAGAGAAAAAAGGCGTACGCCTGGAACATATTTCCAAAATCTATCAGGACCCCAAGACCAAGAAGGACTTCTACGCCGTCAAGGACACCAACCTTACCATCGAGCCCGGTTCCTTCGTGACGCTGCTGGGCCCCTCGGGCTGCGGCAAAACCACCACGCTGCGCATGATTGCGGGCTTCGAGAGCCCGGATGAGGGCGAGATCTACCTGGGCAACGAGCCCATCAACGCCCTGACGCCCAACAAGCGGGACACGGCCATGGTGTTCCAGAGCTACGCCCTGCTCCCCCACTACAACATCTTCGACAACGTGGCTTACGGCCTTAAGATCCGCAAGGTCCCCAAGGACGAGATCAAGCGCCGCGTCACCGACATCCTGGCCCTGGTGGGCCTGGAGGGCATGGAGAGCCGCATGACCAACCAGCTTTCCGGCGGCCAGCAGCAGCGTGTGGCCTTGGCCCGCGCGTTGGTGATGGAGCCCGGCGTGCTGCTGTTCGACGAGCCCCTCTCCAACCTGGACGCCAAGCTCCGCGTGACCATGCGGACCGAGATCCGCCGCATCCAGCAGCGGGCGGGCATCACCGCCGTGTACGTGACCCACGATCAGAGCGAGGCCATGGCCCTTTCCGACAAGATCATCGTCATGGAGAAGGGTCTGGTGTCCCAGATGGGCACGCCCCAGGAGATCTACTACCATCCCAAAAACAAGTTCGTGGCCGACTTCATCGGCGACGCCAACTTCCTGGAGGGCAGGATGGTCCGCCACGAGGGCGACGTGGGCATCGTGGATGTGAACGGCACCCAGGTGAAGGTAGCCGAGGCCGCCAACGTGGCGGACGGTGCCGACACCACCGTGGTCCTGCGGCCAGAATCCACCATGCTCCGGGACGAGGGCTACTTCCCCGTGGAGGTGGTGGTCTCCAACTTCATGGGCGCTTACCAGCTCTACCACGTGATGCTGGGCAACGTGAAGCTCATTATCCACGAGTACAACCCCAAGGACAAGAAGATCTATCAGGCCGGAGAGACCGCCTACGTGGCCTTCGCTCCCGGCGACGCCCATTGCATCTAAATCCTGTCAACGAGATCCAAGGAGGATATACCCATGAAAGCAGTCGAACGCGTCTGTGCGTTTTTGGACGAGGCCCAGGTCTACTATCTGGCCACGGCGGAAGGGGATCAGCCCCGGGTGCGGCCCTTCGGCACGGCCCTGGTCTATGAGGGCAAGCTCTACATCCAGACCGGCAAGGTGAAGCCCGTGTCCAAGCAGCTCGCCGCCAACCCCAAGGCGGAGCTCTGCGCCTTCCACAATGGCCAGTGGCTCCGGGTGTCGGGCAAGCTTCTCAACGACGATCGCCGGGAGGCAAAGGTCACCATGCTGGAGAAGTACCCGAACCTGAAGCGGATGTACGACCCTGACGACGGCAACACCCAGGTCCTCTTCTTCGAAGAGGGGGTGGCCACCTTCTCCTCCTTTACCGCCCCTCCCGAGACAGTGGCGCTGTAAACAAATCAAACAAGCAAAGGACCGCAGCTATGCCGCGGTCCTTTTTTACCCATGAGCAAAACGAAACAGAGGATCGTTCAATTCCTGCAGACGAACAGCTCGCTTCGCATGCCGTTGAGCTCGATGACGGTCTCGGCCTCGGGGTCGGAGAAGTCCTCCATTCGTTGGCCGTCCTTTTCGAAATAGAGGGTGTTGCCGACGCCCCGCTTCCGGGCGGCGAAGGGGAAGGCAGGCGGCACCGTCAGCCGGGACACGGCGGCCACCTGGTTGAGGGCCAGGCTCCCGGTGAGAGCGCGGACGTCCACCTTCATGTCTTGGTTGCTGTTTATCTCCAGCTCTCCCACAAAGCCGTCCACCACCAGGCTTTGGACCTTGCCGTCGAACTCCAGCTCCTCGCAGGCGAGCTCGCCAACGGTGAGCTCGTTCACGTTGGCCGCCAGCTCCACATGGTGGATATACTTGCTGGGCAGGTCCATGACGATGGTGAGCCCCTCCCGGGCCGCCGCCTCGGTGAGGCCGTTCATGCGGACCAGATCCACGTCCAGGCGGCCCCGGCTGTCGTCGATCCGCACCTTGCAGTCCGCCGCCAGGGTGGCGATGGTGTCGGACAAAAGCCGCACCCGCAGCTTCTCCCCCTCGTAGCCCCGGACGCTCAGCCGCCGGGCGCCGCCCAGCTTCACGTCGTACCGCTTGGGGTCCATGACGTCGTATTCCGTCACGCTTTCGTACAGGAAGCCCTCGGCGCTTTGCCGGATCTCCCGGCCCAGCAGTTCGTCCACGCTGACCCCGAACAGATCCGAAAGGGCCATGAGGTTGTCCATCTCCGGGGCCCCCTTGTCCGTCTCCCACTTGGTGATGGCCTGGCGGCTCACCCCCAGCTTTTCGCTGAGCTTCTCCTGGGACATGCCCGCCCGGGTCCTGAGTTCCTTCAGCTTCTGTGCAAACGTCATTTTCTTGTCCTCCTCGCTTTCGATGCCCTCAGTATACGCAACGGCAGCTTGCAAAACAAGCACCAATAGCTGTCTTTTGACCTATTTTTGCTACGGAGCGTAGCAATCGGCGAATTTTGCTTGCATAAGCTTCGGTTGCGGGACCGTTGCGGGCGTGATATACTAAAAAAACGGAGGTGCCTATGGAAAAGTATCTGTTCTGCATGATCGTTGTGCCCCTGGCCGCCTTCTTCACGGGTATCGGCGTCTACGCCATAAAGCGGAAGAAGCCCATGTGGTTTTGGTCCGGTTCGGAGGTGAAGCCCTGGCAGATCAAAGACGTCCCGGCCTACAACAAAGCCAACGGCTGGATGTGGATCGTCTTTTCCCTGGTTTTCTGGGCCGCCGCCCTGCTGAGCCTCTTCGACACCCCCGCCGCGGGGATCCTCCTGGTGGTGGGCTGTCTCGTGGGGATACCGGGGCTGGTGATCGCCTACGGGCGGATCTATCGGAGGTATAAGGCCTAAAAGCTTAAGAATTAGAAAAGGGACCGTGCGTCAAAACACGATCCCTTTTTGTGTTCTTTTGGGGCCCTTTTCTTACCAAGAAAAGGGCCGCCGGCTTTAATCCAATAAAGCGTGCAGGGCGGCCAGATAGCCGTCCACGGCGTCGTACAGGTCCTTGAGGGCGATGTGCTCGTCCACCGTGTGGGCCAGGTTTTCCCGGGAAGGGCCGAAGCCGAAGGTGGGGATCCCCGCCTCGCCCGCGTAGTAGCTGCCGTTGGTGCAGAAGCTGTACCCGGTGATCGCGGGCGCGAGGCCCCGCTCCTCCATGGCCGCCTTCACCCGCAGCACCCGCTCGTCGGCGGCGAACCACCAGGGGGCGAAGAACCGCTCCGCCTCCACCGTTTCCCCGGTGGCGCAGACGGCGCTGCCCATGGGATAGGACACCCGGGCGTTCAGCGTGGGGTCCAGCCGCTTGTGCGCCTCGATGATGGCCTCGATGGGCTTTAGGACGCTCTCCCGGGTCTCGCCCACCAGCAACCGCCGATCGAAGGTGGCCCGGCAGTAGTGGGGCACCACGGACGCGCCGGGGTACGGGTCCGACTTAATGTCCGTCAGCACCAAGATGCCGTCTCCCACCATGCGGGGGTCCCGGGTTGCCGGCAGCTTCATGATCTCGTGGATCAGGGCGCACATGGCCGTGGCGGCGTTGACGCCCTTCTCCGGATTGGCACTGTGGCAGGGCACGCCGAAGGTCTCCAAAACGATCTCCGCCCGGCCCCGCTGAGAGAGCTTCAGATTCCCCTCAGAGGCCTCGCCGATGACGACCAGATCGGGCTTCACCCGCTTGGCCACCTCCCTGGCGCAGACGCCCTCGAAGCACTCCTCCTGGACCACCCCGGCGAACCAGAGCTCCCCGGAAAAGTCCCTGCCCTTCTCCCGCAGATATTGGGCGGCGGCCACGGCGAAGGCGGCGTCCGCCCCCTTCATGTCGCTGGTCCCCCGACCGTAGAGCTTCCCCTCCCTGACCACGGGCTCGAAGGGGGGCGTGGTCCAGTCCCCGGCGTTGTCCGCCGGCACGGTGTCGATGTGCCCGTCAAAGAGCAGCCGGATGCCGGGCCGTGTTCCGGCCGCACCGGCCACCAGATCCCCGTAGCGGTCGTTTTCCAGGGTAGTGAACCCGTTCTCCCCCAGATACCCTTTGAGGATGTCCGCCACCCCCTGCTCCTCGCCGGAGAGGCTGGGGCAGGCCACGAGTTTTTTCAGGAGCTCCAACGTCTCCCGCTGCAATGCTTCGCTGATCATTTGTTACCCTCCAATACGTTCCCCGCTTGAACGCCGGTGAGCCGGCCATCCCGCAGGGCGATTTTTCCGTTTACGATCACGTAATCCATGCCCGCCGCCCGCTGCGCCGGTCGGTCGTAGGTGGCGGTCACGTGCACCCTGCCCGGGTCGAAGACGAGCACGTCCCCGTCCGCCCCCAGCTCGATGCGCCCCTTGTTCTTGAGCCGATACCGGTCCGCCGGCCGCCGGGTCATCCGGTTCACGGCCTCCGGCAGGGTCAGGGCGTGCCGACCGTTCACGTAGGTCTCGATCACCTGGCTGAAGGCCCCGTAGACCCGGGGGTGGAGCTTCCCGCCGGTGGGGAAGGTGGCGTCGGAGACGGCGTAGGCGAAGGGGCTCTGCAGGATCCGGGCGATGTCCTCCTCGCTGGTGATGAAGTCGATCATGGTAACCTCGCAGTCGTTGTCCCGCAAAAGGTCCAAGGCAAATTCCGCCGGGTCCTTGTCCCCCGCGGCCTGGGCGATGCTCATGCCCACATACCGGCCGTCCTCCGGCCGCTTCACGGCGGAGACGAAGATGTTTTCCCACCCCACCAGATACACATAGTTGTCGAAATCCCGGCCCGTTTCCAGCCGGTCCAAAAGCTTGCGCCGCTGCCCCTCGTCCCGGAGCCGCTCCGTGATGGCGGCGGGGCCCCCCTGCAAAAACTCCGGCGGCAGGATGTGGATGAGCTGGGTGCTGCCCGCGGTGTAGGCGTACGCGTCGCAGCACACGTCGATCCCCTCCTCCCGGGCTTTGGCGATCCTGTCCAGGGCACGGGGGGCCAGTTTTCCCCAGTTCTCCCGGCCGCTGGCCTTCAGATGGCTGATCTGCAGGGGTACCCGCAGCTCCCCGGCCACGACGATCATCTCCTCCAGGGAGGGGAGCAGCTTCATGGCCTCCTCCCGCATGTGGACGGAAAGGACCGTGTCCGTGTTCCGGATGGGCTCCAATGCCCGGATGAGCTCCTTGGTGTTGTAATAGCACTCCGGCGCGTAGCCGAGGCCCAACGATACGCCCCCGGCCCCGGCGGCCAGGGACCGCTCCAGCCGGCGGTGGATCTCGGCGTAGTCCTCGTCCTCCAGCCGCAGTTTCTGGAAGCCGGCCACGCTCGCACGGATGGTGCTGCCGCCCGCCAGCATCAGGGCGTTCACCGGCAGGGGCCGGGCCTTTAGGGCCCGCAGATAGGCCTCCATGGTGTCCACGGGGATCCCCGAAAAATCTCCCGTCACCGGATGGAGATAAGCCCCGATGGCCGCCTCGTAGGGCCCCGCCTGGGGGGCCAGCGACAGCCCGCAGTTCCCGTTGCCGATGGTGGTGATGCCCTGATACAGGTCGCAATCCCCGTATCCCTCCTGGAACAGGGCCGCGTCCGCGTGCCGGTGCAGGTCCAAAAAGCCGGGACAGACGGTCCTGCCCCCGGCGTCGATGCGATTGCCCGCCTCCGCCGAGGAAAGGTCCCCCAGGGCAGCGATCTTCCCGTCCCTCACGCCCACGTCCAGCCGCTGGGCTTCCCGGCCGGAGCCGTCCAGCACAGATCCGTTTCGAATGACGATGTCGAACATACTTGCCTCTTTCTTTGGATGATATCCGAAGTATACCGCGCCGGCCCCTGGTTTTCAATCAAAAAGGAGAGCCGAAGCCCTCCTTTTGCTGGGGTCGATGGGGTGATTACATGCCCTTGGCTTCCTTGGCCAGGACGGCAGCCTCTTCCTCGGCGGTCAGGTAGGCGGAGGGGGCGGGCTTGACGCCGCGGGCCCACTCGATCCAGTTGACCACGAAGAAGGTGATGACGGACACCAGGCAGCCGAAGACCACGGGCATCATGAACCAGAGGGTGCCGCCGTTGGACAGGATCTGCCAGAGGACGAAGCCGGCGGTACCGGTCAGGATGGAGATCAGGCCGGAGTTCTTGGTGGCCTTGGGCACCACCAGGCCGAGACCGTAGGCCGCGAAGGGACCTGCGCAGCGGATGCCGAAGGCGAAGGTGTTCATGGTCACGATGGACACGCCCAGCAGGGAGATGCACATGGCGACCAGAGCGGCGATCACGTTGCTGCACCGGGTCCAGAAGATGATCTGCTTCTCGCTCAGGTCCTTCTTGCCGCCCAGACCCTTGTACAAGTCGTTGATGATCATGGTGGACATGCACAGCAGGTTGGAGTCGGCAGAGGACATGGTGGCGCAGATGATGGCCGCGGAGATGATGCCGGTGATGATGCCGGGGGCATAGGCGCCGGTGACGGCGACCATGGCGTTGGAGCCGTTGGCGGCCAGGTTGGGCAGCTCATCCTTCAGCGCGAAGGCAGCCAGGCCCAGCAGCGTGGGGAACACGGCCATGGCGGCCATGAGCACGGCGGACAGGAAGGAGGCGTTGCGGGCGGTCTTCTCGTCCTTGGCGGTCTCGAACCGGGAAACCATCTCGGGGCCGGCCAGGAAGGTGCAGAAATAGTTGAAGATGTAGCCGATGATGGAGGCCCAGCCGATCTGGGTGAAGTTCAGCTTCTCACCGGGGAGCTTGGCGGAGATGGCCTGCCAGCCGCCGGCGCTCTTGAGCACGATGGGGGTGGCGATGGCCAGGCCCACCAGGATGATGATGAACTGGACCAGGTCGGAGATCTGGTCAGCGATCATGCCGCCCAGGGTGGTGTACAGGATGATGACGATGCCGGCGAAAACCAGGCACACGTTCAGGGGGATGGAGGGGATCAGGGCGTTGATGACGCCGCCGGAAGCCGCGATCTGGGAGGAGGTCAGGCAGAACAGGCTCAGCACGGACAGGATGGCCGTGAAGTTGCTGGAGAGCTTGCCGAACCGACGGCCCACCACCTCAGGGATGGTGACGGCCAGAGTCTTGCGGATCTTGGGCGCGAAGTAGGCCAGGGGGATCATGGCGATGGAAGCGGTGAGCACGTACCAGATGGCGCTCATGCCCCAGTTGCCAAAGGCTTTCTGAGCGAGGCCGGTGGTGCAGCCGCCGCCGATGTTGTTGGCGGACAGGGAGAAGGCCACCATGAACAGGCCCATCCGACGACCGGCAACCATGTAGTCCTTGGAGTTCTTGATCTTCAGCTTGCCCACGACGAAGCCGACGATCAGCATGCCGACGAGGTATGCCACCACGATAATGAGCGGCAGGACTTGGATTTCCATACTTTCCTCCTACAAAACATTTTTTCGGTTTCCCGCTAAATCAATATAGCATACCTATGACAAAATTGCCACATCTTTTTCACAATTTTCTAAAATATTTTTAGTTCGGTAAAATATATTTTAAACACAACAAAGCGCCCCCGCAAGAGGGGCGCCAAGGGTTCGGTTTTCTCAGTTTCCGGCCTTTTTCAGCCGTTCCTTCTCAAACTGCAGGGTGTAGAGCTGGTAATACCGGCCCCGCTGCTCCAGAAGCTCCCGGTGGTTCCCCTGCTCCACGATCTCCCCCTTGGAAAGGACCAGGATGTTGTCCGCGTGCTGGATGGTGGACAGCCGGTGGGCCACGATGAGCATGGTGCCGATGTTCATCATCTTTTCCAGGGAATCCTGGATGAGGACCTCCGTCTCCGTGTCGATGTTGGCCGTGGCCTCGTCCAGGATCATCACCTCCGGCTTGTGGAGGATGGTCCGGGCGAAGCTCAACAGCTGCCGCTGGCCGGCGGAGAAGTTGTTCCCCCGCTCCCGAACCGGCTCGTCCAGACCCTTTTCCAGCCGGTCGATGAAGTGGTCCGCGTTCACGTACCGGCAGGCGGCCATGATCTCCTCGTCGTCCACCCCGTCCATGCCCAGCAGAATGTTGCTGCGGATGGTGCCGGAGAAGAGGAACACGTCCTGAAGCATCTGGCCGAAATGGCGGCGGAGGGAAGCGATCTTGATCTTGCGGATGTCGATGCCGTCGATCAGGATCTCCCCCTTCTGGAACTCGTAGTTCCGGCAGATGAGGGACAATATGGTGGTCTTGCCGGAGCCGGTGGCGCCCACGAAGGCCACGGTGTCCCGGGGGTTCACGTGGAAGGAGACCCCCTTCAGGACCCATTCCCCGGGGATGTAGCTGAACCACACGTCCCGAAACTCGATCTCACCCCGCACATGGTCCAGCTCCATGGCGTCCGGGGCGTCCACCAGCTTGGGCTCGATGTCCATGATGGTGAACACCTTCTCTGCCGAGGCGAAGGCGGACTGGAGCCAGTTGAACTGCTCGGCCAGGTTCTGGATGGGGTTGAAGAACTTGTTGATGTACATGTAGAAGCTGACGATGGTGCTGGCCTTCAAGGTCTGGCCCAGGAAGGAACCGCCGTCAAGATACCCCTTGCCCCCCAGGTAGAAGAGGCAGAGGACGGAGCTGATGTAGAGCACGTACACCAGGGGCCGGAAGATGCCGAAGACCAGGATCTGGTCCCGCTTCGCCTTGCCCAGGGCCAGGCTCTTCTCCCGGAAGTCCCGGAGCTTCTCCTCCTCCCGGTTGAAGATCTGGGTGATCTTGATGCCGGACAGGTTCTCGGAGAGGTAGGTGTTGATGTCCGTGGTCCGATCCTTCACCCGGCGGTAGGCCCGGCGGGCGAACTTGCGGAAGATGAGGGTGAACAGGACGATGAAGGGCACGAAGCAGAGGACCATCAGCGTCAGCTCGTAATTGAGGGCGATCATGGCCGCCAGCACGCCCACGATGACGAACAGGTTCTTCACCAGGTTCACGAGGAGGGAGGTGAACATGAGGGAGATGGCGTTGGTGTCGTTGGTGACCCGGGTGACCAGCTTCCCCACGGGGGTGGCGTTCATCTGCTCGTGGGACAGGCTTTCGATGTGGGTGAACAGATCCTCCCGCATGCCGGAGATGATCTTCTGCCCCACCTTCTGCAGCACGATGGCCTGCACATAGGTGCACACCATGGACACGATGAGGATCCCCGCGTAGGTGGCCACCAGCCGATAGAGCTCCCTAAGCTCGAAATCGTCCTTGATCAGGTCCGTGATCCGGCCGATGATGGTGGGGGAAAGGATGTCGTAGGCGATGCCGAAGAGCATGATGCAGCCCACGAAGAGGAACTGGCCCCGGTAGGGTTTGGCGTAGCGGAGGAGCCGGCGGATGATCTCGCCGTCCTTCATGTGCCGGTCGAAGCCCATGGACTGCTTCTTGTCCTTGATGGAGGAATAGGCCACGATGAGGATCAGGGAGATGAAACCGATGATGCCGCCCGTCAGCAGCAGGGGATAATATTTGTGCATGACCTTTGCCTCCTCATTCCTTCGCTTCGTCCTCGAGCCGCTGAAGCTCCACCATCCGCTCATAGGCGGGGCAGGTGGAGAGGAGCTCCTCGTGGCTGCCCACGGCCACGATCTTCCCGTCCTCCACGAACACGATCTTGTCCAGGCCCTCGATGGTGCTGATCCGGTGGGCGATCAGGATGGTGGTCTTGCCCTGCCGGTTCTCCCGCAGGTTCTGCAAAATGACCTTCTCCGTGTCCGTGTCCACGGCGGAGACGGAGTCGTCCAAAATGAGGATGGGCGCGTTCTTCATAAGGGCCCGGGCGATGCTGATGCGCTGCTTCTGGCCGCCGGACACGGTGACGCCCCGCTCGCCCAGGATGGTCTTGTACCGGTCCTTGAACTCGGACACGTTGCCGTGGACGTCAGCCAGCTTCGCGGCGTTCTCCACGGCCGTTTGGTCCAGCTCGTCGTAGGCGAAGTTGATATTATTCGCGATGGTGTCCGAGAAGAGGAAGTTGTCCTGGGGCACGTAGGCGCAGCCCTCCCGGAGGGACCGGATGGAGATATCGTTCACGTCCCTGTCGTCCACGAACAGCGTCCCGTCGGGCACGTTGTAGGTCCGGAGGATCAGATCCACGATGGTGGTCTTGCCGGAGCCGGTCTTGCCCACGATGCCCACGCTCTCCCCCGGTTCGATGGTGAAGGACACGTGCTCCAGGGCGTCGAACTCCCCGTCCGGGTAGCGGAAGGTCAGATCGCGGAACTCGATCTTGCCCCGCAGGTTTTCAAGGTCCGTGGCGCCGGGCC
>JAFWMS010000031.1 GCA_017545535.1 Clostridia bacterium
ATCCCCTCTTAAATTAAGAATATAAACATGATTAAATTCATTAATAAGCGAATTTCTTAGTCCTTTAGCAATTTGCGAATCAATAAACTGACCATTTGAAACAAAGGCAATTACACCAAATTGATTAGATAAACGATCAGATGCCCATCTGAAAGCTCTGATATAAGAATCATCTAATAATTTAGTATTTTTAGATTCAGATAATGCTTTATAACTATTTTGTATTGATTTATCAAGTTTAGGGTAGTTGATCCTTTTTACTGTATTATTTCCAGAACCTTGCCCTACTGCATAAGGTGGATTTCCAATAATTGCCGTAATTGGTACTTCTTGTTGACGTTTCAATCGTTCATCGTTAGTACCAAAGTAATCATCGTCTAATGTATCTTCAGTCTCTGTACTTTCAAAAGTATCTGTTAATACAATTCCTTCAAACGAGGGGATCATCGTCATCGCCGCCACCAACCGGCCGGACATCCTGGACCCCGCTTTGCAGCGGCCCGGCCGATTCGATCGGCAGGTGACCATGAACTATCCCGACGTGAAGGGCCGGGAGGCGATCCTGCACGTCCATGCCCGGAACAAAAAGTTCGAGGGCGACGTGGATTTGGCCGTCCTCGCCCAGCGGACACCGGGGTTCACCGGGGCGGATCTGGAGAACGTGCTCAACGAGGCCGCCATCCTCACCGCCCGGGCGCGGCGGAAGAAGATCACTCAGGCGGATCTGGAGGAGGCCATCACCCGGGTCCAGATGGGGCCGGAGAAGAAGAGCCGGGTGGTCACCGAGGAGGATAAGCGGTACACCGCCTATCATGAGTCCGGCCACGCCATTTTGGCCATCGAGCTCCCCAAGTGCGACAGCCTTCACGAGGTGTCCATCATCTCCCGGGGCATGGCCGCCGGGTACACCATGACCCTGCCCAAAGACGATTGGAACCACGTGACCCGGGCGCGGCTGGAGGACCATATCTGCATGACCATGGGCGGCCGGGTGGCCGAGGAGCTGGTGCTGGGGGATATCAGCACCGGCGCCAGCCAGGATCTGAAGCAGAACACCGCCACCGCCCGGAAGATGGTGGAGCAGTACGGCATGAGCGACGAGCTTGGGCCCGTCTTCTACGGCGGGGACCAGGAGGTGTTCATCGGCCGGGACTGGGGCCACAGCAAGGAGCATTCCGAGTCCGTGTCCGGGCGCATCGACGAGGAGATCAGCCGGATCCTGGCCACCCAGCACGACCGGGCGAAGGATATCCTGTCCCGGAACATGGAGGGGCTGCACCGGACCGCGGCGCTGCTCATGAAGTATGAACGGGTCACCGGCGAGCAGTTCGAGCGGGTTTACCGGGGCGAGGACATGGACGCGGTCATGGTCCCGGAGAAGAAGGAAGCGCCTGCGGCTGAGCCTCAGGTTGAAGCGGAAAAGGAAGCGGCGGAGAAGGAATGAGCCACAGATTTGACCTGCACACCCATAGCGACCAATCCGACGGCACCTACGCGCCGGCGGAGATCGTGCGTTTCGCCGCCCGGGGGCATATCGACCTTCTGGCGCTGACGGACCACGACTGCATCTCCGGGGTCAGGTCGGCTATGGAGGCAGGCAAGGAGGAGGGGGTCCGCGTGATCTCCGGGGTGGAGTTCGACAACGAGTATCATCACGAGCTGCACATCCTGGGCCTGGACGTGGACATGGACCATCCCGTGCTCAACCGGGCCATGGAGGTGGCTCGGGAGCGGCGGGACAAGCGGAACGAGATCATCCTCTCCCGGCTGGACGCGGCGGGCATCGAGGTTCGGCCCTTCGTGCGGACCGGGCAGACCGCCACCACGAAGCTGCATATCGCCCACGCCATCATCGCCGCCGGGTACGCCTCGGAGGTGCGGGAGGCGTTCATGAAGTATTTAAGGCCCGGCACGCCCGGGTATTATACCGAGAAGCGGTTCACGCCGGAGCAGGTGCTGGAGATCATCCACCGGAGCGACGGCGTGCCGGTGCTGGCCCATCCCTGCCATATCCGGGAGAACCTGCACGGGCTACTGCGGGAGCTGGTGAGCATGGGGCTCTTGGGCATCGAGGCCTATTATCCTTCCAACACCGCTCGGCAGACGGAGCTGTACGTGTCCCTGGCCCACCAATACCGGCTCCTGGCCACCTGCGGCAGCGACTTTCACGGCAAGAACCGGCCCGGGGTGCCCGTGGGTTGCGCCTGGCGGGAAAGCCGGGATCTGGACAGGACCTACGAGACGCTGATCCGGCGGATGGAATCGTGATTTCATTCTTCGTGAGAAAAAAAGAAGCAGAGAAATAAAACAGGACGTTCCATGATAAAGTGGGAACGTCCTGTTTGTTTCGTACGGCTTTATCCCTGACGGGATTGGAGGATGGACCGGATGAATTCCCGACTGCGGGCTTGCTGGGGGTTCGAGAAGAAGGCTGCCGTGGGCGCGGACTCGATGACCCGGCCGCCTTCCATGAAGAGGACCTTGCTGGAGACGCTGCGGGCGAACTCCATCTCGTGGGTCACCACCAGCATGGTCATGCCCTCCTCGGCCAGCTTCCGCATGACGGAGAGGACCTCGCCGATGAGCTCCGGGTCCAGGGCGCTGGTGGGCTCGTCGAAGTAGATGATCTCCGGTTCGGAAGCTAAGCCTCTGGCGATGGCCACCCGTTGCTGCTGTCCTCCGGAGAGCTGGGCAGGGTAGCTGTTGACCTTGTCCGCCATGCCCACCCGCACCAGGGCGTCCATGGCCCGTGCCTTCGCTTCCGCCTTCGGAAGCTTGCGAACAGCGGTGAGGCCCAGCGTCACGTTTTCCAGCACAGTCTTGTTGAGAAACAGGTTGTAATTTTGAAACACGAAGGCGGTCTTGCGGCGGATGCGGGCGATCTCCCGGCGGCGAATGGCGTTGAGATTGAACCGTTCCCCATCGAAGACCATCTCGCCGCTGTCGGCCCGCTCCAGAAAGTTGATGCACCGCAGCAGCGTGGTCTTGCCGGAGCCGCTGGGCCCCAAAATGGCCACTACGTCCCCCTTGTTTACGGAGAGGTCGATGCCCTTGAGGACCTCCGTCCCGTCGAAAGATTTATGGATGTTGCGGATCTCTATCATGCTCATTTGACTGCACCGTATTGCCCCAGCCGCTTTTCGCCCCACCGCTGCAGATAGGTGAGCACGGTGCTGAACATGAGGTAAATGAGGGCGGTTTCGCTGTACAGGGCCAGGGATTCATAGACCCGGCCGTTGATGACCTGGGCCTGACGGAACATCTCCATCACAGTGATGGTGGCGGCCAGGGACGTGCCCTTCATCATGGAGATGAGGGAGTTGGAGAGAGCGGGGAAGGCGGTGCGAAAGGCCTGGGGCAGCACCACGTGCCACATGATCTGAAAGTAGTTCATGCCCACGCAGTAGCCCGCTTCCATCTGGCCACGGGACACGGATTCCAATGCGCCCCGAACGCTTTCGGCCATATACGCCCCTTCATTGAAGCCGAAAACCACCACCGCCGTGGGGAAAGCGGCCCAGACCACCCCCAGCTGGGGCAGGCCGTAGAACACCAAAAAGAGCTGGACCAGCAGGGGCGTGCCCCGGATGATCCAGATATAGAACCGACACAGCTGCCGCAGCACCGGCACCTTGGCGTACTGGATCATGGCCACGATCACGGAGATCACCAGGGCCAGCGCGAAAGAAAGGGCGGTCAGCGGCAGGGTCACCTTCAGCCCGTATCCCAACAGCCGGGGGAAGGAGCTGACTAAAATGTCCCAGAGGCGTTCGCTCATGTCCTGTTACGGGTTGGTCAGGTCTTCACCGAAGTATTTGAGGGACAGCTCCTTCAGCTTCCCGCTTTGCCGCAGTTCGTCCAAAATGCGGTTGATCTCCTGCATCAGGCTCTCGCTGTCCGCCCCCTTGGGAACGGGGTAGACCACCGGGTCGCCTTCCAGCGTCATGGCGATTTTGATGGCGGCGTCAGGATGCTGAGAAAGATAGTCGTCGATGGAGCCTTTGGCGTTGATGGTGGCGTCCACCCGGCCCTGGAGCAGCAGCTCGATGGTCTGGTCCAGGGTGTCTATGGAGGTGACGGTGGCGCCGTTCGCTTCGGCCAGATTCGCATAGGTGCTGTTGGGGGAGTTGGCGGTGGTGCGGCCGTTCAGATCAGCGAGACTGTGGATGTCTTCGTTGTCCGCCCGTACCACCAGGACCTTGGGCGTGTACACATAGGGGGTGGAGAAATTGTATTTTTCTGCCCGCTCCTTGGTGTAGCCCACGCCGTTGCAGGCGATGTCGAAGCGTCCCGCGTCCACACCGGCCAGAATAGCGGACCATTCCGTCTCCTCGAACTTGGGCTCCACACCCAGCCCTTTGGCGATAAGGGTGCCGATCTCGATGTCGAAGCCCGTCAGGACGTCCTTCTCATCGTGATAGGTCCAGGGGGACCAGTTGCCCTCCGTGGCGATGATCAGGGTGCCCCGCTCCCGGATGCGCGCCAGATGATCCTTTTGCGCGTCGGCGGTATCGGTCTTCTTGCAGCCTACGGAGGCGATCAGCAAAACAGCCGCGAGGCAGAGGGAAAAGAGGGATAAAAGTTTGGTGCGTTTCATGATTTTTCCCTTTCTGTCTACAAAAGATAGGGATAGCCTACAACAAATTACCCCACCTTGTCAATAGGTTAATAAAGCAGCGCCCGAAGACGCTGCTTTGCGTTCGAAAGGGTTACAGCCCCATCTCTTTCTTCACTTCACCGAAGCACTTGACGGCGAAATCCAGATCCGCCTTGGTGTGGCCGGCGGAGATCTGGGTGCGGATGCGGGCCTTGCCCATGGGCACCACGGGGTAGCAGAACCCGGTCACGTACACGCCCTTGTCCAGCATCCGGCGGGCGAACTCCTGGGCCACCTTGGCGTCGTAGAGCATGATGGGCACGATGGGGTGCTCACCGGGCAGCAGGTCGAACCCCAGCTTGGAGAGCTCTTTGCGGAAGTAGTTGGCGTTCTCGTGGACCCGGTCACGGAGCTCCGTGGACGCTTCCAGCATGTCCAGCGTCTTGATGCTGGCGGCGCAGATGGCGGGGGCCAAGGCGTTGGAGAAGAGGTAGGGGCGGGACTTCTGCCGCAGCAGGTCCACGATCTCCTTCCGGGCTGCGGTGTAGCCGCCGGAGGCGCCGCCCAGGGCCTTGCCGAAGGTGCCGGTGACGATGTCCACCCGGCCCATGACGCCGCAATACTCGCTGGTGCCCCGGCCGTGCTCGCCCATGAAGCCCACGGCGTGGGAGTCGTCCACCATGACGAGGGCATCATACTGCTCGGCCAAATCGCAGATGCCCTTCAGGTTGGCGATATACCCGTCCATGGAGAACACGCCGTCGGTGGCGATGAGCTTGATCCGGCAGTCCTTGGCCTCCTCCAGCTTGGCGTGAAGGTCCTCCATATCGTTGTTCTTATAGCGGAACCGCTTCGCCTTGCAGAGGCGGATGCCGTCGATGATGGAGGCGTGGTTCAGCTCGTCGGAGATGATGGCGTCCTCGGGCCCCAGGATGGTCTCGAAGAGGCCGCCGTTGGCGTCGAAGCAGGAGGAATAGAGGATGGCGTCCTCTTGGCCCACGAACTTGGCGATCCGGGCCTCCAGCTGCTTGTGAATGTCCTGGGTGCCGCAGATGAACCGGACGGAGGAGAGGCCGAAGCCCCACTCGTCGTAGGAGGCCTTGGCCGCGGCGATGAGCTCCGGATTGTCGGAGAGGCCCAGGTAGTTGTTGGCGCACATGTTCACCACGCCCTTCGCGAGCGTGGTGTCGATGCGGGAGCGCTGGGGGGTCACGATGATCCGCTCGTCCTTGTAGGTGCCCGCTTCCCGGATGGCGGAAAGCTCGTTTTGATAGAATTCGTATGCCTTTTTCATGTATTGCCTCCTAAATGTTATTTTGTCCAATCCAAAACGACCTTTCCGGAGTTGCCGGAGTGCATGGCCGCAAAGCCCTTTTCAAAGTCGGTGTAGTGGAACCGGTGGGTGATGACCGGCGTGAGGTCGAGACCGCCCTGGACCATATAGCTCATCTGGTGCCAGTTGTCCATCTTCCGGCCGTAGATGCCCTGGAGCGTCAGCCCCTTGCCGATGATCAGGTTCATGTCCAGGTTGATGGGCCCGTTGCCGAGACCCAGCAGCGAGATCTTGCCGCCGTTGCGCATGACGGACAGCATCTGCTTCAAAGCCGCGCCGCTGCCGGACATCTCCAGGCCCACATCGAAGCCCTCCACCAGCCCCTGCTCATGCATGACCTCGGTGAGGTCCGCCTTGCCCACGTTCACCGCCGCGTCCGCGCCCATCTTCCGGGCCAGGTCCAGCCGATACTCGTTCATGTCCGTGATGACCACCCGCCGGGCGCCCGCGTACTTGCAGATGCCCACCGCGATGACGCCGATGGGGCCCGCGCCGGTGATGAGCACGTCCTCGCCCACCAGGTTGAACATGAGGGCCGTGTGGGTGGCGTTGCCGAAGGCGTCGAAGAAGGAGACCACGTCCTCGTCCAGCTTGGGGTCGATGATGATCACGTTGCTGGCGGGGATGCACACGTACTCCGCGAAGGCGCCGTCCCGATCCACGCCCACGCTGTGGGTGTTCTTGCACCACTGGATGTTGCCGGTGTGGCAGTTGCGGCAGTGGCCGCAGGTGATGTGGCCCTCGCCGCTGACCCGCATGCCCACTTCAAGGCCGGTGACGCCGGCGCCCAGCTCCGCGATCTCGCCCACGTACTCGTGGCCGATGACCATGGGGGGCTTCACATGCTCCGCAGACCAGGGGGTCCAGTCGTAGATATGCACGTCCGTGCCGCAGATGGCGGTCTTATGGATCTTGATGAGCACCTCACCGGGGCCGGGTACGGGCACGGGCACCTGCCGAAGCTCCAAGCCGACGCCCGCCACGGGCTTCACGATGGCATCCATCATCTTTTGGGTCATATGCTTTTCAAGCCTTCCTTTCATGCTTTCTATGAGTACAGTATATCACTGTGATCGACGGACAACAATGCCCCCGCCTGAGGGCAGGGGCAGTATATTATTTCTTGTCCTTCTTCAGCGACCGGTGCTTGCGGGGCACGAAGGCGCCCACGAAGGCGCCGATGGCCGCCGCGATCAAGGAGGGGATCAGCCAGCCCAACCCCACGGAGGCCAGAGGCAGCCGGGCCATTGACAGCCGCAGGGAGGGGATATAGCTCCCGATCTCCGTCAGCACCGTGACGATAAAAGCGCACAGGGCGCCGAAGGGGGCGCTGTAGGTCTCCTGGCCGATGCGCTTGGGGAAGAAGGAGAGGATCACCAGCATGATGAACACGGGGAAGATCACGTTCAGGATGGGCCCGGCGATGTTCAAGATGGCGGTGGTGCCCAGATTGGATATGACGTAGCTGAAGAGGATCATGCCGACGAGCACGGGCCGGTAGGGGAGCTTGCCGTGGGTCAGCTCCTCAATGTTCTGGGAGCAGGAGGAGGCGAGGCCGATGGAGGTGGTGAGGCAGGCCGCCGTCACGATGAAGCCAAGGAGCAGCGTTCCCGCCGGGCCCACCAGCCGCCGGACGATGAGCACCAGCAGTCCCGCCCGGTCGTTGAGGGCGTTGGCCGCGAGACCACGCTCCCCGGAGAGGGAGGCCCCCAGGAAGGTGAGACCGCCGTAGACCACAAACAGGGCGAAGGCCGCCACGAGACCCGCCAGGGCCACCAGCCGAAACTGCTTCTTCGGCTCCTTGATCCCCGCCTGCCGCACCGAGGTCAAGGTTACCACGGCGAAGAGGAGGGAGCCCAGCATATCCATGGTCTGATACCCGGATTCAAGGCCCAGTTTCACCGCGCCCAGGGTGGAGGAGCCGGGGGCCACCTTGCCCAGGGGGCGGAAGACGCCTATGGCGATGAGCACCAACAATGCAACGAACATGGTGGGGGAAAGGACCTTGCCGATGATGTCCACCACCTTGCCGGGACGGAGGCACAGCACCAGCACCAGGGCAAAGTAGATGCCCCCCGCCGCCCAGGAAGCCCATCCCGGCACCGAGGCGCCCAGCAGGGGCTTTACGGCGATGTCGAAGGTGGTGGCGGCGGTCCGGGGGATGGCGATGAAGGGACCGATGCACAGGGTGTTGAAGAGGATGAGCAAAAAGGAGGTGGTCTTGTCCAGCTGCAGGGAGATGCTGTTCTGGAAGCCCTCCTGACAGCGGAAGAAGGCCAGCAGCGCCAGAATGGCCAAACCCGCGTCCGCCAGGATGTACACCAGGAAGCTGACCAGCCAGTTGGTGCCGGTGACGATGCCTAAGGCGGGGGGGAAGATCAGATTGCCTGCGCCGAAGAACATGGCGAACAGGGCGAACCCGAGGATGAATACCTTGCTGAAGGAGAGCTTTTCGTTCATGGGCAACCTCCCGATATGTATCCTATATATGCATCTTCAGTATATGCGGGAAGACCCTCTCCATGCAAACGGCAGGAATCATATCAAAAGGAGAATTTATACGAAAAAATCTCTTTACAATACCATGTTTCGAGGATATACTGGATGCACAGAACCGGATGGGCCGTTCGGGAAAGGAAGAGGTATTTACATGAGCGATTTGAGCGCGCGGATCGGCGGGAATATACGCATCTACCGCCGGGCCAATCGGATGACCCTGAGCGAGCTGGCGGAAAAGATCAACAAGAGCAAGGGCACCGTGGGCAAGTACGAGCAGGGGTCCATTGCCGTGGACATGGACACCCTCTACGAGATCGCGACGGCCCTGGGCGTGAGCCCGGCCCAGCTGCTGGTGTCCCTGATTCCGGAAAAGAAGGAGCAGGGGGAGCCCCGGCTCACGGGGGAGCGCCGGTACATGTACCTCTACGACGGCCGATCGAGCCGCATCGTCCGAAGCCTGCTGGTCTGCGGCCGGGAGGAGGGGGACGACGACGTGACCCTCTTCTACGACATCCCCGCCTTCACCGAGCCCCATCGGTGCCGGGCCTTGTATTACGGCCGACGGCAGAAGCACGATTTCGTGACCAACTATATTCTGGAAAATCAGTCCAACGGGGTGGAGCACGCCTTCCTCTGCGTCATGCGCTCGTTGGACCGGCCCAGCGAGAGCACGGGGCTCCTCTCCGGCATCTCCTCAAGGATGCTGCTGCCCGCCTCCGCCAAGTGCATCGTCTCCGGGGAGATCTTGACGGAGAACGAGGAACTGACGGAGTCCCTGCTGCTCACCAAGGAGGATCTGCGCCTCATCCGCCGGTCCAACATGTTCATCGTGGAGCAGACGGACCGGTTCTGACAAACCTCGACATGTATGCAGCCCCTTCGGCATAGACTGTGCCGGAGGGGTTTTCATATGAAGAGACGGGGAAGGCGGGTTTTGATCCTGCTTATGGCGGCGGCGCTGGCGGCGGCCGGTGTCTTCTGGTATATGAACGCCCGGCTGCGGCCCCTGCTTATGGGACTGGCGTCGGCTCGGGTGGAGGCGGCGTCGGCCCAGGCCATGAACGAGGCCATATTGGAGGTGCTCTGCAGCCCCGAAGCCCAGGCGCTGTTGAGCGTCCGCGCCTCCGACGAGGGCCACGTCTCCCTGCTGACGGCGGACGCGGGACGGCTGAACCTGATGGGGGCGGACTGCGCCATCGCCGCCCAAAAGAGGATACGGGATCTGGGGGAGCAGGGGGTGTCCGTGGCCTTGGGCACCGTCAGCGGCGTCCCCGCCTTCACGGGTCTTGGACCCAAGCTCAGCTTCCGCTTCACCCCGGTGGGCACGGTGCGGGCCGCCTTCCACAGCGAATTCTATTCCGCGGGCATCAACCAGACCCTCCATCGGATCACACTGGAGCTGAACGCCACGGTCCGGGTGGTGCTGCCGGGGAAGTCCAGCACCGTCACTGTCACCGCCCAGGCCCCCGTGGCGGAGAGCGTCATCGTGGGGGACGTGCCCGACGCCTATACCAACGTGGCCGATCGGGAGCAGCTGCTGAACTTCGTGCCGAAGGACGCGACCCCGTAGGCATGGAGGAAAACAAAGGGCATACGGACGGCACGCAGGTCATAGGGTGTACCAAATCCTGCGGGAGGTGCAAACATGCCGATCATCGTGCTGACGAAAAAGAATCTGCTCATGGGGCTGCTGGTCATAGGGCTGCTGGCGGCGGCCGTGTTTTTGTTCATCCGGTTCCGCCACAGGGAGGGGGAGCCCACGGCGGCGGCCATGGCCCCGGTGGAGAGCTATGAGCTGAACGTGCTGCCCATGAGGGATCGGGCGCTGCCCGTCTACGCCGTGGGCCGGGAGGATAGCGAGATCGCCCTCACCATCGACGCCGCCTGGGACGCCGACAAGACCCCCTTCATCCTGGATACCCTGGACAAATTCAACGTGAAGGCCACCTTCTTCCTCTGCGGCGTGTGGGTCAAGCAGTACCCGGAATACGTGAAGGAGATCTCCAAGCGGGGCCACGAGATCGGGAACCACAGCCTGACCCATCCCCACATGAGCCGCCTGGACGCCATCGCCATCCAAAAGGAGCTCTCCGATCTGGACGACATGCTGGAGGAGCTGACGGGCAAGCGCAGCACCCTCTTTCGGGCTCCCTACGGGGAGTACAACGACA
>JAFWMS010000032.1 GCA_017545535.1 Clostridia bacterium
CGTGGCCGAGATGATGGGTTCCTCCGTGCACCTGCACGTGAACGCCGAGGGCCACGACGTGATCATCATCGTGCCCACGGTGGACATGAAGGGCAACTACGAGATGGGCGACACGGTCCACTTCTCCTTCGACGGCAAGGTAGCCCACGTCTTCTCCAAGGAAACCGATAAGAACCTGGAGTTCTAATAGGAAAACGCAAAAACCGGCTGGGCAATCGTCCAGCCGGTTTTTTATGCTCTCCGATGGTTCAGCGCTTTTTGGATTTGCGCAGGGGCAGCCCCAGAAGGTTGGCGTCGAAGCCCTTCATGATCTGCTCGTAGGTCCCCAGAAGATAGCCGTTTCGGGGATATCGCTCACCCCACAGGGTTCGCACCTGCTCCGCGAAGGCCAGGGCACCCTTGGAATGCCGCTGGGCCGCGGGGGTAAGAAACAGGCTCAGGACCCGCTTGTGCTCATCGGCCAACCTCCGCTTAGCTCCCCAGGAGAGGGCCGCCTGCCGCTGAGCAAGCTCCTCCACCAGGGCCGCCGCCAAGGACCGGCTGTTTTCCTCCCCAAGGCCGTCGAACAGGGGCTTCGCGTCCCCTTCGAACCGCTGGAAACAGACGGGATAGTTGTCATAGTCGAAGACGGCAAGATACGCCCGGGCGTTCTCGATCAGCTCAAATAAGGTCATGCTTTTTCTCCCCCATGGTCGGATGATTCTAAGTATACCCTTATTCCCCCATTTTTTCTACATTTCACTGGAGTTTCACAAAAAAAATATGTTGCCGAATTGTGAATAATAGTTTAATATATGATTTGAGACTGAGAGCTCAAATATATTAGGAGGAAAGTACACCATGAAGAAAAAGATCCTTGCCATGATCATCGTCCTGGCCATGGTCCTGTCCCTGGGTGTGGCCACCTATGCCGAGCCCGCCCCCAACACGAAGGTTGCCGTTTTCTGGTATGCCTTCAGCGATGCGTATCTGTCCACCGTTCGTGCGGCTCTCGACGCGGATCTCGAGGCTGCCGGTATCGCCTATCAGGATTTTGACGCCAACAACAACCAGGGCACTCAGCTGGAGCAGGTCCAGACTGCAGTCACCAACGGCTTCACCGTGCTGGTGGTGAACCTGGTCACCTCCGGTTCCGCCGATGCCGCCCAGCAGATCATCGAAGCCGCCAACGGCCTCCCCGTGATCTTCTTCAACCGGGCCATCGAGGGTGACGGCGAGGAGCACACCGTTCTGGATGCCAACGCCAACATCGCCTTCATCGGCACCGACGCCCCCGAGGCCGGCCATATGCAGGGCAAGATGATCGGCGACTTCCTGGTGGCCAACTATGACGCCGTTGACCTGAACAAGGACGGCCAGATCTCCTATGCCATGTTCATGGGCGACGCCGCCAACGTGGAGGCCATCTACCGCACCCAGTATGGCGTGGAGGATGCCAACGCCATCCTGACCGCCGCCGGCAAGCCCGAGCTGGTCTACTTCGACGCCAACAACTCCGACAAGTATCAGCTGGATCCCAACGGCGCCTGGTCCGCCGCCGCCGCCTTTGACTTCATGAGCGTCAACCTGGCCGGCTACAGCGAGGCCAACGGCAACATGATTGAGCTGGTCATCGCCAACAACGATGACATGGCCATCGGCTCCATCTCCGCCCTGCAGAGCGCGGGCTACAACCTGGGCGATGGCACCGCCACCAAGATCCCCGTGTTCGGCGTGGACGCCACCCAGGTGGCCCAGGACGCCATCGCGGAGGACACCATGACCGGCACCGTCAAGCAGGATGCCGAGGGCATGGCCAAAGCCATCTGCAGCGCCGTCTACGCTGTGGCCGGCGGCACCCCCATCGCTGAGGCCGTGGCTGCTGTGGCCGAGTCCGATGAGATCTTCTCCATCGCCGACGGCTTCACCAACAAGCTGTTCGTCGCCTACGCCCCCTTCACCGGCGCCGCCGAGTAAACCAAACTGAAACCCAGCTTCAGGGGCAGCTATGATTAGCTGCCCCTGAATTGAAGCAATCCCGTAAAGGAGGTAGGAGCATGGCAGAGGATATCCTCCTGCGAATGACAAACATCACAAAATCCTTCCCTGGCGTCAAGGCCCTGGACAATGTGCATCTGGAGCTTGAAAAAGGTACGGTCCATGCTCTGATGGGCGAAAACGGCGCGGGCAAATCCACGCTGATGAAGTGCCTCTTCGGCATCTACAGCAAGGACAGCGGCCATATCTATCTGGAAGGGAAGGAGATCAACTTTAAGAACTCCAAGGAGGCGCTGCAGAACGGCGTCGCCATGGTGCATCAGGAGCTGAACCAGGCCCTGAAGCGTTCGGTCATGGATAATATTTGGCTGGGCCGATACCCCACCCTGGGCGGCATTATGGTGGACGAGGCAAAGATGTATCGGGACACCAAGGCCGTCTTTGACGAGCTGGGCGTCAACGTGGATCCGAAGCGGATCATGAGCACCATGCCCGTCTCTCAGCGTCAGATGGTGGAGATCGCCAAGGCCGTTTCCTATAATTCCAAGGTCATCGTTTTTGACGAGCCCACCTCCTCCCTCACGGAGGAAGAGGTGGAACACCTGTTCCGCATCATCAACATGCTGCGCGACAAGGGCGTGGGCATTATCTACATCTCCCACAAGATGGCCGAGATCAAGCGCATTTCCGACGTCATCACCATCATGCGCGACGGCTCCCATGTGGTCTCCAAGCCGGCGGACGAACTGGAGGTGGGTGATATCATTCGCTACATGGTGGGCCGGGAGCTGACGAACCAGTTTCCCCCTAAGACCAACGTCCCCGGCGAGGTGTCGTTGGAGGTGGAGAATCTGACCGCCCAGTACAGCCTTCTCAAGGATGTCAGTTTCAAGGCTCATTCCGGTGAGGTTTTGGGTCTGGCCGGTCTGGACGGCAGCGGGCGAACGGAAACGCTGGAAAACATCTTCGGCAGCGCCACCCGCAAGACGGGCACCATCAAGCTTCACGGCAAAGTCTGCCGCAACCGCAATCCCCGGGAGTCCATCAAAAACGGGTTCTCCCTTCTGACGGAGGAGCGCCGGGCCACCGGCATCTTTGCCATTGAGAACATCCGCGAAAACACTGTCATCTCCAGCCTGAAAAAGCATGAGCATTTCGGCCTGCTTTCCAATAAATCCATGAAGGCGGACACCCAGTGGTCCATCGACGCCATGCACACCAAAACGCCCTCCCAGGAGACCAAGATCCGCAGCCTTTCCGGCGGCAATCAGCAGAAGGTCATCATCGGGCGCTGGCTGCTCACGGACCCGGAGGTGCTGCTGCTGGACGAGCCCACCCGCGGCATCGACGTGGGCGCCAAATACGAAATCTACCAGCTTATTCTGGATCTGGCCAACCGAGGCAAGACCGTTCTGGTGGTCTCCTCCGAGATGCCGGAGCTGCTGGGCATCTGTGACCGCATCCTGGTCATGTCCGGCGGCCGCCTGGCCGGCGAGGTGAATGCGCGTACCACGACCCAGGAAGAGATCATGACTTTGGCTGCGAAATATGTTTGAGGAGGAAGGACATGCCTAAGACGAATTATTTCAAACGGAAGCAGGAGGAGTATCGGGCGCTGGACAGCCTGGACCGCCGCCGCTTCTGGACCAACGGACTGCTCAACAACGCTTTGTACATCCTGATGGCGGCCTTCATCATCTTTACGGCCATCGTCAACAAGAACTTTTTGGGGCCCAGCTCCATCGTGAACATCATCACCCTGGCGGCGGTATCCCTGCCCATGGCCCTGGGCATCGGCGGCTGTATCGTGCTGACGGGCACGGACCTTTCCGCCGGCCGCGTGTTCGGCCTCGCCGCCGGCATGACCGCCGCGTTCCTGCAGAATCGGGCGGCCTCCAAGCTCATCTTCGAGCGCCTGCCCGCCACCACCGGCGGCTGGATCATCGCGGTCATGCTGATGGTCATGCTGGCCGGCGCGGTGATCGGTTTGGTCAACGGCTTCTTTGTGGCTAAGTTCAGCCTCCACCCCTTCATTGTGACGCTGGCCACCCAGCTTATCACCTACGGCCTGATCCTCATGTTCTTCCAGATCAACGGCAACGGCGGCGGCCCCATCAGCAACGTGGCCAAGGAGTTCAAGACCGCGGTCTCCGGTCCCGCCTTCCGCATTGAGAAATGGAACGTGTCCATCCCCTGGTACGTGATCTTCGCCATCGTCCTGGTGGTTATCATGTGGTTCGTGTGGAACAAGACCCGCTTCGGCAAAAACATGTTCGCCGTGGGCTCCAACACGGAAGCCGCCCGGGTTTCCGGCGTGAACGTGTTCATGACCACCGTGCTGGTCCATACCCTGGCCGGCGCCCTGTACGGCTTCTCCGGCTTCGTGGAAGCGGCCCGGCTGGGCTCTGTTACCGCGGCCACCGGTCTCAACAACGAGTGCGACGCCATTGCGGCCTGCGTCATCGGCGGCGTGTCCTTCGTGGGCGGCACCGGCAACATCGGCGGCATCGTGCTGGGCGTGTTCGTGCTGCGGATCATCTTCGTGGCCCTGAACATGCTGGGCATCAACCCCAACCTCCAGTACATCATCAAGGGCGCCATCATCCTGGCGGCCTGCTCCCTGGATATGCGCAAGTACCTGGTGCGCAAATAAGGCTGTATCGCTCCGTTCGAGACGTTTCCCTTCTGGGAAGCGTCTCATTCATATGTATAGGGAAGGAAAGCTATCATGTACACAGCATCTCAAACCCGCTATGACGGCATGCCCTATCTTCGCTGCGGCGACAGCGGGCTGAAGCTCCCGGCCGTGTCCCTTGGCTTCTGGCACAACTTCGGGGACACGGGCTGCTATTGGACCATGGAGCAGATCTGCTTCACGGCCTTCGATAACGGCATTACCCATTTCGATCTGGCCAACAACTACGGCCCCGAGCCGGGCAGCGCGGAGAAGAATCTGGGCCGCATCCTGCGGGAGAACTTCGGCGCCTATCGGGACGAGCTGATAATCTCCACCAAGGCGGGCTATCTCATGTGGGAGGGCCCCTATGGGGAATGGGGCAGCCGCAAGCATATGCTGGCCAGCCTGGACCAGAGCCTTGGACGCCTGGGCCTCGACTATGTGGACATCTTCTATCACCACCGGATGGACCCCGACACGCCCCTGGAGGAGACCATGCTGGCCCTGGAACAGGCGGTCCGCTCCGGGAAGGCGATCTATGCGGGCCTCTCCAACTATGATGGAGAACATCTGCGCCAGGCGACCCGGATACTCCGGGAGCTGCGGGTGCCCTTTGTGATCAACCAGAACCGCTATTCCATCTTCGACCGCACCATCGAGCAAAACGGTCTCATGGCCGCAGCGAAGGAACTGGGCAAGGGCATCATCGCCTTCTCCCCCCTGGCCCAGGGTCTTCTGACCGACCGGTATCTGAACGGCATCCCCGCGGACAGTCGCATCCGCACAGATCCCCGGTTTTTGAAGGAATCGGCGCTGACGGCGGAGCGGCTCGAGCAGATTCGCGCCCTGAACGAGTTGGCGGCGGAGCGGGGCCAATCCCTCGCCCAAATGGCCCTCGCCTGGGTGCTGAAGGACGGGGTGGTGACCAGCGTGCTGATTGGAGCCTCCCGGCCGGAGCAGGTGTTGGACAACCTGAAAGCAATCCGGAACACAGGCTTCACGGCGGAGGAGCTCAGGCGGATCGACCAGATCTGCTGCCTCTGCTGATCCTGGGGTATCTGGCGCGCGCTTCCAAAAACAAGCGAGGCCCGGCAGCTGTTGCCGGGTCTCGTTTTTTATCCCGTTTATCGGGAGGTGTGCTTGGCGAGGGTCTCCAGGAGCCACAGGCCCGTGGCGGTATAGTCTGACGGCTCGAAGCCGCTGTACTTGGGCACCGTGGACCGGACGGCGGAGCAGGGCTCGGCCACCTTGGAGAAGGTCCACATGCAGTAGGAGATGCGCTCCCGCTCCAGAAGCTCGATCCACAGGTCCGCGCTCTCCAGATCCCGTGGGAAGCCGCCGTTGGCCGCCGTGACACCGTATTCCGTGACGAAGATGGGCAACCCTTGGGCGCTGGCCTCCGCCACTGCATTCCGGGAGTCCTCCCCGTGGCTGGCGGCGTAGAAGTGCAGGGTGTAAAGGATGTTCTCAAAGTCCAAAGGGTCCGCCAGCACGGATTTAAGGTCGCTGGACCACTGGGGATCGCCTACGATGATGAGGGCCTTGGGGTCCTTCTCCCGGATGACTGGGATGACCTCGTCGGCATACCGTTTCACGGTGGGCCAGTCCACGCCGTTGGGCTCGTTGCAGATCTCGTATAGTACGTTGCTGTAGTCCTTGTATTTCTCCGCCATCCGAGCGAAGAAGTCCTTGGCCTGGTCCACGTACTGGTTGGGGTCTCCGTCGCTCAGGATGTGCCAGTCGATGATGGCGTACATGTCCTGCTGCCGGGCCAGCTCCACGCCCTTGAAGATATCGGCCTCATAGCGCTCTCGATCGCCGCCGGTGCAATAGCCCATGACGCCCACACCGTGGGTGTACATGGCCAGGCGGAACACGTTTACGCCTGCGTCCCTTGACAGCTCTTCGAACAGCTTTTCGTTGAGAAAGGATTCCGTTACGATAAGATCATGGGTGCTGACACCCCGAAGGATAGCCGGCAGTCCGTCCTCACCGCACAGCTTCCCGTCCACCACCTGAAGCTTCCCGCAGGAGGAGGGCCGGGCGCGGCCGTCGTCGTATACCTGGGGCGCAGCTTCGTCCTCTCCGGAGGCTGCTGCTGGAGCCACGGCAAATCCCGCGAAAACAGCAAGCAGCAGCGCCGCCATCAGAAAAAGAGAAATCGTTTTTTTCATCCGTACCCTCCCCGGTCTGGCCTTTTTTGCATCATATGAAGTGTTCCGAGCGAATCATTTTTTAGAAAGACGGCGCGCCCGGTGTGAGACGTCATTCTCCCATCTCCGCCAAGGCGGGCATGGCGGGAATGGCTCCGTGACGGCTGGTGGTGATGCCGGCCGCCTTGTTGGCGAAAGCCAGGATGCGCTCCAGCTCAGGAACGGTAAGCTGGGCCAAAGAGTCGAGCTTCACCAGCTCCATTAGGCACCGCCTAAGGTAATCCCCGAAGCTGTCCCTGCCCACCCGGCCGATGAAGGCGGTCTTCGCCTCCAACCGGGAGGCGGCCACCGCTTAATTCGCCGGAGCGCCGCCGGGGTTGGCGTCGAACTTGGGGATGCCCTGCTCTGTCTTGCCCGACTGGGTGAGATCGATCAGCACTTCGCCGATGGCGGTGATGTCAGTCCCGTCTGTTTTCCTCCCCTTTTCTCCTATAGGAAGCTTCTATAGGATCATCCCTACGGACAGTTTACCTGCTGCCGGCGGATTTGTAAAGAGACGGATCATAGAATTCTCTTTCCATGGGCCGCTCGATTGACAAGTTTTTTTCAGACGGATATACTATAAAAAACGGTTGTAAGGAATCTCGGCCTCATCGAAATCGGGAACCGTCTCCTGATGAGGCAAAAAGAAAGTGTATCTATGAAAAAAAGAACGACCATTCAACTCCTGCTGCTTGCGTTGCTTTTGTGCATGGTGCCAACGATACAGACGGCCCTGGCCCAAGAGAACCCGTGGGGATACGCCATCGAAGAGCCCGGCCCCCAGGCTAAGGGCTTGGCCCTGCATTGCACGTTAAGCTCTGGTCTGACATCCGCTGCCTACGCCTGGCGGCTTGCCGATACAGACCTGCAATCCGCCCAGGTTTTGCTGCCTGGGCAATGGGTGTCCCTCTCCTGGCGCGAGATGGGCCCGATAAAAGCGGAAGCGGAACAGGCCACTCCGGCGGCCACAAAGGACGATTCTCAGGGACCCGATGTCGGCCTCGCGACTCCCCAAGGTTCAGCCCCGGCAGAGGATGAACCGGCGACCCCTGCCCCGGGAACCTCGGCCGCCCAAGCCGATCCCGAGGCGTCCGAAGAGCCGGTCACAGACCCGGACGGAACGCCTGAACCGGCAGCGACCCAAATCCCCGCCCGACCGCCGATCCCCATCCCGTCGCAGACCCCCGCCGAAGTCGAAGCAGAACCCCAGGAGGACGACATGTTCCTGTTCTGGGCCCTGCTGGGGCTGCTCCTGCTGGCCGTCATCCTTCTGGTGGGTCTGTCCTTCCCGATGAAGCGGTGGTGGGTCCGCATCCTGCTGTGGACTTTGGCCCTGGCTCTGTGCATGGCCGGTGCCTGGCTTCTGTTCCGAAGCCATCAGTCCCTTCAGGAGAAACCAGAGGAGACGACGATCGAGCCGGTACGAGCGCTGCAGTTCACCACCGAGACCCTGCCTGAGACGAGCCTCCTCTCGGCCTACCCGGAGTTGGAAGCGTTGGATCTACTGTACTGTGAGCAGGTGGATGCCGCCCTCTATGAGCAGATCCGGCAGACGATCCCCCAGAACTGCCGCATCCTGTGGGCAGTGCCTCTGAGCGACGGACGCTTCCCCAGCGACAGCCGGTCCCTGTCGTTGCCCCATTTTTCCGCAAGTGATGCCCAACTGCTCCCCTATTTCCCCCAGCTGAAGGCGGTGGACGCCTCCGGCAGCGATGCCTATGACGCCCTCCTCTCCCTGAGAGAAAATGCGCCTGAACTGTCCCTCGCCTTTACCCTGCCCGTGGGCGACCAAGTCTTGACCATGGAGGACGAAGCGTTGACGGTCCAGACTGCGCCGGATTTCAGGCTGCTCGAAAAGATGCTGCCCGCCTTCCCCCAGCTCAAATCCCTGGACCTTTCGCAGGCCCCGGTGGACCCCGCCCAGGTGATCGACCTGATGGCGCAATACCCTGACCTGGCCGTATCCTATGCCGTGCCCGTGGGGAAGGCCGCCTTCCCGGCGGACAGCCAAAGGATCGCCCTGGGGGACGCCGACATCCAGGGGACGGAGGAGTTCCTTGCCGCCCTCCCCTATCTGCCGGAGCTTCGTGAGGTGGATCTTCACGGCACCGGGCTCTCCCTGGAGGATCTTTTGACCATCCTGGACGCCTGCCCCGGGCTGACCCTCCTGCAAGGGGTGACGCTGCTGGGACAGCCGGCGGAAACGGATGCCCGGGAGCTGGATCTGCGGGACGCCGAGGTAGACGCGACACAGCTTCTGCCGCTGCTGCGACCCTTCTTCGCCCTGGAGCGGGTCTATCTGCCCCAGGAGGGGGACTGGGAGACCTCGTTGCCCGAGCTGACCGTCGCCCTTCCTGAGACCCGATTCATCTGTCAGGTCACCGTCTTTGACCGGGTTGTGGAGAACACCCTGGAGGAACTGGACATCAGCGAAAGACCCATCGCCTCCCTGGACGAAGTCCTGACAAACGTGGATAAGCTTCCCGACCTCAAGAAGCTGATCATGTGCGACTGCGGTTTGCCCAACGAAGCGATGGAGGAGCTCATGAGCCGCCGCCCCGGCGTAAAGTTCGTCTGGAACGTCCATCTGGGGCCCCACACCCTGCGGACGGACACCCTGGCCTTCTCCACCAAGAATCCCACCCGATACACCCAGCCCTATTACAGCGACTCTACCAACTACCGCATCCGGACCACCATCCGCCTCAAGCCGGGAGATATTCAGGAGTTGAAATACTGCGGCGATCTAATGGCCCTGGATCTTGGACACAATTTCTTGACGAACGAGGATCTGGAGGTCCTCCGCTACCTGCCCCACCTGCAGGTGCTGATCCTGGCGGACAACAAGATCACGGACATCTCCGCTCTCGCCCAGCTCAAGGAGCTTCAATACGTGGAGCTGTTTATGAACCGGATCCCCGACATGTCCCCCCTGGTGGGGCTGCCCGAACTCACCGACATCAACGTCGCCAATACCCACCTGGAGGATATAGAGCCTCTCACTCACCTCATCCATGCCAAGCGCCTTTGGTTTTCCATGAACGGCCTCACCCCCGAGCAGAACCGGGCGGTGGTGGAAGCGTTGCCCGACTGCGTCTGCAACTACACTACCAATAACTCGACCGGCGACGGCTGGCGAGAGGGCGAACGGTATCTATGGATCCGGGAGCTGTTCCAGTACGGGAAATGATCCGAAAACGAAGAGAAGCGCCCCTTCGCGGGGCGCTTCCTTTTCTTTTGCCTTTTGTCTGCCTTAGAATTGTCCGTTGCAGAGCTTGGAGAGAGTCTCCTCATAAAAATGGGTGTCGCCCTGGATCATGTAGATATCCTGCACGCCCCAGCTCTCGATCAGGTCAGCTACGGACCCCATCTCGCCCTTCTTGTAATATCTGGAATCGTAAAGGATGGCCCGATCATAGGCCTCGGCAAAGAAGGGCATGGCGCACAGGCCGTAGGAATCGGAGATGACCAGGCAGGTCTTCCGGTCAGCGACCTCCTCGAGATCCGTCCGCTCGATCACGGTCCAGTTCCCGTTGGGTCCCCCCAAATACACCGTATACCGGTCCCGGGGATTGGCATTCTCGTCGATAAAAGGCACCTCCGTGAAGGTATCCGGCCTGGTGTACCGGCGCACACGGACCGGATGGATGGGGGTCAGGATGTCCAGGGTGTCGGGATTCGCCTCCATCTGCTTGCTGTGGCTGTCCCGGTAAAGGGTGCCCAGGAAGGGGGATTCCTGGGTCTTGGGGAAGGCCTCATAGGGGGGCAGGGTCTCCCCTGCCTCCTGGAGCATCCGGCTGACGACCAGATAGGCTCCGTAGGGCGTCCAGTGCATATCCGTGCGGAAGTACACGTACACCCCTTCCAACATGGGTCCGGAGAGCAGGTCCGCCGTGGGCAGGGCGATCACGTTGTCCGCCGTCATGGCGTGGATGAAGGGCTCCACCTCTGAAACCATGCCCTTGGGATCGTCCAACACAAGCAGCCTGTTGGCCCGGTAGCTGTTGGGCACCACGGTCACAACAAAGACCCCGTCTGCCGGCAGAAGGGATGCATAGGCGTCGTACAGGGCGCAGTGGTGCTGGGCCACGTACCGCATGCAGTCGGAGCATCTGCGCTTGACATCTCCTTCAAGGAAATCCATCCTGAGCTCACTGGGATAGTCGGCAGCGTTGGCCGGGGGCTTGGTGGGCCGGGGCGTGGCCGTTGGGACGGGGGTCGACGTTGGTTCGGGGGTGTCCGAAGGGGCCGGCGTGTCCGCAGGGGAAGCATCGGCGGCAAGGGGGGAAGGCTCGTCCGTCGGCATGGGCGCCGGGGACAGCGAGGGGATCGGCGTAGCCGTTGGCTCAGGGATCGGCGTCCGGGTAGGCCGCGGCGTCACCATGGTCTGCTCCTCGTTCAGCTCCTCTTGATACTCCATGTCGGCTACGTTGTTTTCCGCCACCCGTGCATACTCTTCCCAGGTGGCGAAGCTTCCCACCTGCTTGATGTCCCGATCAAAGTCGATGATCCCGGCACGGCCAGGGAACCGATCGGAAAGATAGCTTTCCAGCCCATCCTCAAAGCTGCCGTCGAAGAATGCCCGAACGGAAAGAACGGGGCGTTCTGCCAGCATGCGATTCTCCTGAGAAGAAAACGCCGCGCCCCTCGGCACCAGCAAAAGTTCGTATCCGCCGATAAGCAACAATGCGACCAGAGCGAGACAAGCCGCAAAGCTCAGGACCCGATTCTTCTTTTTTTTACGACGATCGGCCATGTCCCGCCCTCCTAAAACCGAAAATACAGGAAGGGATTGAAGCTCTGTCCCACCAGGAAGAGCACCGACAACCCCGTGAGCCCCAGGGCCAAAAGGGCCTTTATATAGGGGCGCAGGGCGTTCCTATGCCCCGCGGCCTTGCGCCGGGAAAACCAGGCCACGGCGGCCTTTCGAAGGGGCAGGGAGCAAAGGACGCAGGCAACGAGGAGCAGGGGGTTGCTCTTCACCACGTAGAGGGCGTAGGGGTCAGAGAAGGAGACTCGCCAGGGAACGAACATAGCGCGAAGCTGACAGCCGATCTCTGTAAAGTCGCTGGAATGAAAGATCACGGAGCCCGCCACCGCCAGGATGAGCGTGAACAGATGTTTGAACAGATCGGGCGTATGGGCCAAAAGCCCCTTGAGTACGGTCCGCTCCAGCACCATGAGGAAGCCAAAGTACAATCCCCACAGCAGATAGTTCCAGTCAGCCCCGTGCCAGATGCCCGTGAGGCCCCATACCACCGCCATGTTGAAGATCCAGCGGCCCGTGCTGACATGGCTGCCGCCCAGGGGGATATAGACGTACTCCCGGAAGAAGATGCCCAGAGAGATGTGCCAGCGGCGCCAGTATTCGGTGATGCTTTTGGAGACGAAGGGAGCGTCGAAATTCTCCAGAAATTTGAACCCTAACATCTGGCCCAGACCGATGGCCATCTCGGAATAGCCGGAGAAGTCGAAATAGAGCTGCAGCAAAAAGAGGGCGGCCGCCAGCCAGCCGGAGCAGAAGGACATATCCGCCGCAGCCGGCAGCAGCTCCAGCACCTCGCCGCAGAGGTTGGCCAGCAGCACCTTTTTGCCAAGGCCCAGGGAAAAGCGAAAGAAGCCCTCCCCCAGGGCCGTCCTGGTGACCTGCCGATCCCCGATGGCCGACGCCACATCGCTGTAGCGGACGATGGGGCCGGCGATAAGCTGGGGGAACAAGGACACGTACAGCAGCAGCCAAAGAGGATTCCGCTGCAGGGGAGCCTGCTTGCGGTAGACGTCCACGGTGTAGGTGATGATCTGGAAGGTGTAGAAGGAGATGCCGATGGGGAGCTTAGGGGCCGTCATCCGGTAGCCAAAACCCAACAGGTCGCACAGGTTGTTGACCAGGAAGGCGGCGTACTTGAAGTACAGCAGGGCGGACAGACTGATGAGGACACCCACGACGAGGGCCAGCTTGCGCCGGGCCGGAGTCTTCGTCCGGTGGATAATCCGGGCGCAGACATAATTCACGGCGGTGGAGAAGAGCATGGCCACGATCCAGACCGGCTCCCCCCAGGCATAGAACAGCAGCGACGCCGCCAGCAGCAGGGCGTTGCGCACCGTGATGTTTTTCACCAGGGCGTGGAGTCCCACCACCACCGGGAAAAACAGACATAAAAATGTGAGCGACGAAAAAACCATTCCCCATATCCCGCGTTTTTCTTTGCTTTGAGTACGGTATCACACTCACGGGGGCTTGTCAATCCAAAGGGCGAAAACTGGGGATTTGGGCTCCGGCCCTTGACAAACGCGGCTCAGATGATACAGTATCGGGTAATACAAAGCAAGGAAGGTACGGATATGATTGTTTCCGATCTCTTTTTTCGGACCTGGGCCGAGATCGACCTGGACGCCCTGCTTTACAACTTTCTGGCCGCCCGGCGGCACCTGCCGGACAGCGTGCTCCTTGCCGCGGTGATCAAGGCCAACGCCTACGGTCACGGGGCGGTGGAGGCGGCGAAGTTGTTGGAGGGGAAGGCGGATCGATTCGCCGTGGCCATGACGGACGAAGCGGTGGAGCTGCGGCAGGCGGGCATCCGGACCCCCATCTTCCTGCTGGGGCCCACGCCGGAAAGCGATTTCGAGGCCATCCTCCGCTACGACATCGAGGCGGCGGTACCATGTCTAGAATACGGCCAGGCCCTGTGCGCCTACGGCCAAGCCCATGGAAAGGCCATCCCCTATCACATAGTTTTGGACACGGGCATGGGGCGGATCGGCTTTGCCTGTACGGAAAGATCCCTGAATGAGATCAAGGCCCTCTCCCGTCATCCCGGCGGGGAGCTGCGGGGGGTATTCAGCCACTACGCCAAGGCGGACTGTGCCGACAAGACCTACGCCCAGGAGCAGACCCGGCGGTTCATCTCCTTCACCGCGGCCATGGAACAGCGGGGTATCCGGATCCCCTTGAAGCACCTCAATAACAGCGCCGGCCTGGTGGAGATGCCGGACAAGTTCGACATGGTCCGGGAGGGAATCATCCTCTATGGGCTCAAGCCCTCCAACGAAGTGGATCTGAGCCTCATCGGCGGGGTAAAGGGAGTCATGGCCCTCAAATCCCGCATCAGCTTTTTGAAGACCATCACGGAGCCCACCCCCATAAGCTACGGCTGCACCTACGTGGCTCAGCCCGGGGCCCGGATCGCCACGGTTTCGGCGGGGTACGCCGACGGGGTAAGCCGCCTTCTCAGCAACCGAGGCCAGGTTTTGATCCACGGCGTCCGCTGCCCCATCGTGGGCCGGGTGTGCATGGACCAGTTCATGGTCGACGTGAGCGAGGTCCCGGAAGCCCGGGTTGGGGACGTAGTCACCCTCTTTGGCAAAGACGGGGCTGACGAGATCACGGCCGACGACGTGGCAGACCTCATCGGCACCATCGGGTACGAGGTCACCTGCCTCATCACCCCTCGGATACCCCGGGTGTACCTTCAGGAGGGCCAGGTCGTCCACGTCACCCGTCCCCTGGTCCAGGGCTGAACCATCTCCATACAACAAAAAAAGACCGCTGGACGACCATGCCAGCGGTCTATTTTATTATGATCTATTATAGCAACAGCTCCGCGATCTGGACGGCGTTGGTGGCGGCACCCTTGCGGATCTGGTCGCCGCAGCACCAGAGGTTCAACCCCCGATCGGAGGTCAGATCCTCCCGGATGCGGCCCACATAGACAAGGTCCTGATCCGAGGTATCCAGAGGCATGGGATAGACGCGGTTGGGCAGATCGTCCACCAGCTTGCAGCCGGGGGCGGCGGCCACGAGAGCCCTGGCCTCCTCCACGGAGATCTTCTCCCGGGTCTTGAGGACCACGGACACGGAGTGGGACCGGAGCACCGGCACCCGCACGCAGGTGCAGCTCACCCGCATGTCGGGCAGATGGAGGATCTTGCGGCCCTCATTCTGCATCTTCATCTCCTCGCTGGTATAGCCCAGGTACTGCTCGGAGCCGATCTGAGGGATCACGTTGTAGGCGATGGGGTAAGCGAAAGCCCTGGGTTCATAGGGTTCGCCCTTCAAGCCCGCCTCGATCTCCTCGGTGAGCTCCCGCATGCCGGCCACGCCCGCACCGCTGACCGCCTGATAGGAGGAGGCGATCATGGTTTCGATGGGGCTGGCCTTCGCCAAGGGGGCTACGGCCATCAACGCCACGATGGTGGTGCAGTTGGGGTTGGCGATGATCCCCTTGTGCCATTTGGCGTCCTCCGGGTTGATCTCCGGGATGATGAGGGGCACGTCCTCCTTGAGCCGGAAGGCGCTGGAGTTGTCCACGAATACGGCCCCGGCCTCCAGGATATGGGGCGCGAAGCGAAGGGCGATATCGTTCTCCGCCGCACCCAAAACGAGATCGAGGCCCCCAAAGGCGTCCTCCCGGGCTTCCACTATGGGCACCTGCTCGCCCTTGAACGAAACCATCCGCCCGGCGCTGCGGGCGCTGGCCAGGGGGCGAAGGCTCTTTACGGGGAAATCCCGCTCCGCCAGTATCTTCAGCATCTCCTGGCCCACCGCACCGGTGGCGCCCAGGACGCCTACGTTCAGTTCCTTCATGGCTCTTTCCTCCCTTTCGGTTCGGATTTAGTATATTATCGCACCGGAGGCCCTAAACCGCAAGGTGGCAAATGAAAACGAAGCGTGAAGAATCCGGTTGCCAAACAGGCCCGGCCATGGTAGCATAGGCGTATGGAAGAAGCGAAGATGTACACCTGCACCACGCTGGAGCGGACCGTTCCCCTGAACGAATTTATACGGGACCTGGTGGACGTGCCCCGTTTCTTGGGGTGCTGCCAGGACTGCCCCCACTATGGGCAGGTATGGTCCTGTCCGCCCTATGATTTCGACCCCATGGCGCTGTGGAGGCGGTACGACGCCATCCACCTGTACGCCCGAAAGCTGATCTTCACCAAGGATCGGCTGTTCCCCGGGGAGCGGCGGGCCTTTGAGCAGACGGAATTGCCCAAGGTCAAGGCGGACCTGGCCAGCGAGCTGCTGCGCCTGGAAAAAGAGCGCCCCGGGAGCCTGGCTTTGCTGGGAGGAAAATGCGATCTGTGTCCCGTCTGCGCCAGAACGGAAGGAAAACCCTGCCGGATGCCCGACAGGATGCGGTATTCCATCGAATCCCTGGGCGGGGACTGCGGCGGCGCTTTGGAAAAGTACTTTGGGGAGATTCTGCAGTGGGCCCAGGGCAACCGGCTGCCGGAGCAGATCATCCTGCTGGGCGGCCTGCTGCTGCCGAAAGAATGACGCGCGAGGAGGAGCCTATGACCAACGAACATACCCCCCTTTCCAAGGAGGACTATGAGGAGCCCAATTGCGTCCTGTGCATGGATCAGGACGCCCCCTCCCCCATCCCCCAGCGGCGGGTCCGGGAGAAGCTGGACGAGTATATGAGCCGCCGGGACTACGCCGGGGCGGAGCGGCATCTGAACTACTGGCTGGCGGAAGCCCGGCAGAACGGAGACCTGCGAGGAGAGTTTTTCCTGCGGGGGGAGATGATGGGCCACTACCGAAAGACCGGCAACCGGGAACAGGCCATCCTGAACGCCAACGAGAGTTTGAACCTGATCGAGCGGCTGGGGTTTGAAAACACCCTGTCCGCCGGCACCGCCTACGTGAACGCCGCCACGGTCTATGACGCCTTCCAGATGCCGGAGCGGTCCATCGAGCTCTTCGAGAAGGCCAAGGGCATCTATGAAGCCAATCTGCCCGATACCGACGGCCGGCTGGGGGGCCTGTACAACAACATGGGCCTAGCCTACATGGCCCTGAAACGCTACGGGGAGGCCTACGAAGCCTTTTTGAAGGCCCTGCGCGTCATGGGAAACGTGGAGCACGGGGCCCTGGAGCAGGCCATCACCTATCTGAACATGGCCAACGCGGTAGAGCTGGAGCACGGGCTCGAAAAGGGGGAGCGGAAGATCGGCCAATATCTGGACAAGGCCGCCGCCCTGCTGGACGACCCCGCGGTGCCCCGGGACGGGTATTATGCCTTCGTGTGCGAAAAGTGCGCCCCCACCTTCGACTATTACGGCTACTTCCTGGTGGCCGACGATCTCAACGAAAGGGCCAAGGCGATCTATGAACGGGCTTGAGCTTTCCCGGGCGTTCTATGAGCAATGGGGCGCCCCCATGCTTCATGAGCAGTTTCCCGAGCAGGAGGGGCTCATCGCCGTCGGCCTTGTCGGCAGCGGATCCGAATGCCTGGGCTTTGACGACGAGGTGTCCCGGGACCACGACTTTGAACCGGGGTTCTGCCTGCTGCTGCCCGGGGAGAATTTGATCGACCGGCGAACCGCCTTTTTGCTGGAGCGGGCCTATGCAAAGCTCCCCAGGGAGTTCATGGGGTTCAAGCGCAGCGCGGTGACCCCCGTGGGCGGCGCCCGGCACGGGGTGCTGCGGACGGCGGAGTTCTTCACCGAAAAGGTGGGCGCTCCCGACGGGATACTGACCATGGACCAATGGCTGAAGCTCCCTCAGCAAGCGCTGCTGGAAGCTACGGCCGGGGAGATCTTCCGGGACGATCTTGGCGAGGTCACGACCATCCGGACCGCCCTTTCGGCTATGCCCGAGGACGTGCGGCGGAAACGATTGGCGGGCCATCTGCTCGTCATGGCCCAGGCGGGGCAGTACAACTACCTGCGCTGCCTGCGCCACGGGGAGCCTGCGGCGGGGCAGCTGGCGGTGAACGAGTTCGTGAAGAACTGCATCGAAGTCGTCTTCCTGCTGAACAAAGCGTACGCGCCCTACTACAAGTGGAGCTTTCGGGCCCTGCGACGGCTTCCCAAGCTGTCCTTGACGGCGGAGACGCTGGAATATCTCTTGACCACGGGGAACGACCAGTCGCTGGCGGAATCGAAGTACGACATGATCGAAAGCACCGCCAGCGACATCATCGACGAGCTCCAAACCCAGGGCCTGACGAAGGCCATCTGCGGCGATCTCGAAAAGCACGCCTACTCCGTCAACGACGGCATCGAGGACGGGGATGTGCGGAATCTGAACATTTTTTATGCCATATAAAGGAGTTTTCCCATGAAGATACAGGGCTTGCAAAAGATGACGCTGCTGGACTTCCCCGGCCGAGTGGCCTGCACGGTGTTTTTGGGCGGGTGCGACTTTCGCTGCCCCTTTTGCCACAACGGAGAACTGCTGGACGGCTCCGCCCCGGCTGTGATGGACGACGAGGAGCTCCTTCGCTTTTTGCAGGGCCGCCGGGGCCTGCTGGACGGGGTGGCCATCACCGGCGGGGAGCCCCTGCTCCGCAGGGATCTGCCCGATCTGCTGCGGGCCATCCGGGAACTGGGCTTTGCCGTGAAGGTGGATACCAACGGCAACCATCCGGCGGCGCTTCAGGGCCTGCTGCAGGAGGGGCTGGTGGACTATGTGGCCATGGATATCAAGAACAGCCCCGAACGGTATGCCCTGACCGTGGGCCTAAGCAGCCTGGATCTCGAGCCCATCCGGGAGAGCGTTCGGCTGCTCATGGAGGGCAGCATCCCCTATGAATTCCGCACCACGGTGGTGGACGAGCTCCACCGGGCGGAGGATTTCGAAGCCATAGGCCGGTGGATCGCCGGGGCGAAGGCCTATTTTTTGCAGCCCTTCACCGACCGGGAGTCCGTGCCCTTCGAGGGGCTCCACGCCCCCACAAGGGAGAATTTGGAAAAATACGCATCTATTGCAAGGGTATACGTGCCCTATACAGCCATTCGCGGCATATAATCAGGGTTTTTGCTTAGGCCCCTCTGCATATCGCACCGTATAAATACAAGATATTGTGTGATTTGTTAACAAACAACACAAGATATTGACATGGGGCCCCAAGATATGGTAGAGTAGCCATGCTCGGGTGCTGTGGCTGTACGCCCATTCTGCGCCCATCAGATTTTCATTCTACGACAGGAGAAGGACAGATATGTACCAAGTAAAGAAGCGGGACGGACAGGTCACCGAATTCGCCATCAGCAAGATCACCGGCGCCATCACCAAGGCCTTCGTGGCCCTGAACAAGGCCTATCATCCCAGCGTGATCGACCTCTTGGCCCTCCACGTGACCGCTGATTTCGAGAACAAGATCCAGGACGGCTGCGTGGCCGTGGAGGACATCCAGGACAGCGTGGAGAAGGTGCTGTCCGAATCCGGCTATGCGGACGTGGCCAAGGCCTACATCCTCTACCGCAAGCAGCGGGAGAAGGTCCGCAACGTGAACTCCGCCCTCCTCAACTACAAGGACCTGGTGGACAACTATCTGAAGATCGCCGACTGGCGGGTGAAGGAGAACTCCACCGTCACCTACTCTGTGGGCGGCCTCATCCTCTCCAACTCCGGCGCCATCACCGCCAACTACTGGCTCAGCGAGATCTATGATCCCGAGGTGGCGGAAGCCCACCGGAGCGCCGCCATCCATCTGCACGATCTGTCCATGCTCACGGGCTACTGCGCGGGCTGGAGCCTGAAGCAGCTCATTCAGGAGGGCCTTGGCGGCGTCCCCGGCAAGATCACCTCCTCCCCCGCCAGCCACCTGTCCACCCTCTGCAACCAGATGGTCAACTTCCTGGGCATCATGCAGAACGAGTGGGCCGGCGCCCAGGCCTTCTCCTCCTTTGACACCTACCTCGCTCCCTTCGTGAAGATCGACAACCTTTCCCAAAAGGAAGTGAAGCAGTGCGTCCAGAGCTTCATCTACGGCGTGAACACCCCCAGCCGCTGGGGCACCCAGGCGCCCTTCTCCAACATCACCCTGGACTGGACCGTGCCCAAGGATCTGGAAAACCTGCCCGCCATCGTGGGCGGCAAGGAGATGGACTTCACCTACGGCGACTGCAAGAAGGAAATGGACATGGTGAACAAGGCGTTCATCGAGGTCATGATCGAGGGCGACGCCAACGGCCGGGGCTTCCAGTACCCCATCCCCACCTACTCCATCACCCGGGACTTCGATTGGAGCGAGACCGAGAACAACAAGCTCCTCTTCGAGATGACCGCCAAGTACGGTACACCCTATTTCTCCAACTACATCAACTCCGACATGGAGCCCAGCGACGTTCGCTCCATGTGCTGCCGGCTCAGGCTGGACCTTCGTGAGCTTCGGAAGAAGTCCGGCGGCTTCTTCGGCTCCGGCGAAAGCACCGGTTCCGTGGGCGTGGTGACCATCAACCTGCCCCGGCTCGCGTACCTGGCTGCCGACGAGAATGACTTCTACGCCCGGCTCGACCGGATGATGGACATCGCTGCCCGGAGCCTCAAGACCAAGCGGACCGTCATCACCAAGCTCCTGGACGCGGGCCTGTACCCCTACACCAAGCGGTATTTGGGCACCTTCAACAACCACTTCTCCACCATCGGCCTCATCGGCATGAACGAGGTGGGCCTGAACGCCAAGTGGCTACGGAAGGATCTGACCCATCCTGAGACCCAGCAGTTCGCCAAGGACGTGCTCAACCACATGCGGGCGCGGCTCTCCGACTACCAGGAGCAGTACGGGGATCTCTACAACCTGGAGGCCACACCGGCGGAATCCACCACCTACCGCTTCGCCAAGCACGACAAGGAGGAGTACCCGGACATCATCACCGCCAACGAAAACGGCACTCCCTACTACACCAACTCCTCCCACCTACCCGTGGGGTACACGGAGGACGTGTTCTCCGCTCTGGACATCCAGGACGATCTGCAGACCCTGTACACCTCCGGCACCGTGTTCCACGCCTTCCTGGGTGAGAAGCTTCCCGACTGGAAGGCGGCGGCGAACCTGGTGCGGAAGATCGCCGAAAACTACAAGCTTCCCTACTACACCATGTCCCCCACCTATTCTGTGTGCAAGGACCATGGCTACATCACGGGCGAGCACTTCACCTGCCCCATCTGCGGGCAGAAGACCGAGGTCTACAGCCGCATCACCGGCTACTATCGGCCCGTCCAGAACTGGAACGACGGCAAAGCCCAGGAGTTCAAGGATCGGAAGGTCTACAACATCGGCCGGTCCGTGCTGACTCACGTTGGCCCCAAGCCCGAGGGTGCGCCCGCAGAGAAGCCCGTGTTCGAGGCTCCCGCGGAAACGCCCAAGGCGGAGCCTGTAACGGAGGCCAAGGCATCGAATAGCATCCTGCTGTTCAAGACGCCCACCTGCCCCAACTGCAAGCTGGCTATGGCGCTTCTCGACAAGGCGGGCGTCGCCTACACGGCCCTGAACGCCAACGAGAACAAGGAGCTGGTCGCTCAGTACGGCGTGAAGCAGGCCCCCACCCTGGTGCTCCTTAGCGAGGACGGGTTCGAATCCTACCGGGGCGTCAGCGACATCAAGGGCTGGCTCATGGGAAAGAAGTAATAGAGGAAGCTATTGGAAGCTCGATCCCTTTTCTTGAAAGAAAAGGGACCCAAAAGAACTTTAAGAAGGGATCATGTATTCCCTCCAAACCATACATATTTCATAAGTTTCTCTTTTTGCGCGACTTTTTCTCTTTGTCTAAAGAGAAAAAGTCGCAAAAAATAAGCTCTGGAGAAAACCCATGTACGACATCATCGTCATCGGCGGCGGCCCGGCGGGCATGACCGCGGCGCTCTATGCCCTGCGCAACGGCAAAAGCGTGCTGGTGCTGGAAAAGCACGGCTTCGGCGGCCAGATCACCTACTCCCCCAAGGTGGAGAACTATCCGGGCACCAAGGAGATGAGCGGCAACGAGTTCGCCGACAAGCTCCTGGACCAGATTCTGTCCCTGGGCGCCGAGGTAGAGCTGGAGAAGGCTGTTTCCGTGGAGGAAGCGGACGGCCGCAAACTGGTGAAAACCGAGGAAGGGAACACCTTCGAGAGCCTTGCCGTCGTCATCGCCACGGGCGTGAAGCACCGGATGCTGGGCCTCCCCGGCGAAGCGGATTTGGTGGGCAACGGCATCTCCTTCTGCGCGGTCTGCGACGGGGACTTCTTCTCAGGCCAAACCGTTTGCGTGGCCGGCGGCGGCAACTCCGCCCTCCAGGAGGCCATCCTCCTGGCCGAGAAATGCAAGCAGGTCATCATCCTTCAGGACCTGCCCGAGCTCACCGGCGAGCAGACGCTGCAGCGGATACTCAAGAGCCGCAGCAACGTACAGATCGAGACCAACCGGAAGATCGTAGGCGTGGAGGCGAACGACGGCGGCCTCACCGGCGTCACCGTAGAGGATCGCGTTACCGGTGTGCAGAAAACGATCCCCAGCGACGGCCTGTTCATCGCCATCGGCCTGATCCCGGAGAATGGCCCCTTCGCTGACCTCGCCGACCTGAATGATTACGGCTACTTCGCCTCCCATGAGGACTGCCTGACCCGGACCCCCGGGGTGTACGTGGCCGGGGACTGCCGCAGTAAGTCCATCCGCCAGCTCACCACCGCCTGCGCCGACGGCGCCGTGGCCGCCCTGGCTGCCTGCCGGTATATCAACGAGCGAAAATAATCAAAGCCCGCTTTGCAGCAAAAACGCCTCTGTATCGGACAACGCTTCACCCGATACAGAGGCGTTTTTTGAACAGGATATCTTCGCGCATTCAGGTCCTAAAGAGCAAAACCTGGATGGAGTCCTTCAGCCGCTGATGCTTCACGGCGGTGGCGTCGAAGCGCACGGATCGAAAGGCCAGCTGCATGATGGGCCCCGCGGCGAAGGCGCAGATCAAGGTCCCGACCCCTACGGGACCCCCCAGCAGCCAGCCGATCAGGGTGGCGGAGCTCAACAAACCGATGCTGACGGCCCCGATGGGCACGCGCCGCATGCGCTTTGCCAGCCCCACCAACAGCGTGTCCCTTGGCCCGCAGCCCAGGGCGGCCAGCATATAGGTGTATTGGGTATAGGCGAGGACCACCAGCCCCAGGAACATGACGGGGATCCCGGTGAGTAAAGAACCGCACTTGGGCACGGGATGGAGCCAGTTGAAGAAATCCACGGATTTGCCCACCACGAAGGCGTCGATGAACATGGCGATGCCGATGGGCTCCTTGAGCAAAACGTCGATCCCCAGGATGGTCAGCGACACGGCCACGGAGGCGGTGCCGTAGAGGATGCCCACTGTCTTGGAGATACCCAAATTCAGCACATCCCAGGGGGCTGCGCCCAGATTCGCCTGAATGGTCAGGTATATGCCGAAGCCGTTCACGAACAGGCTCCCCACCGCTAACAGCATGTTGAGGAGGATAGCTCCCGGCGTTTTATTTTTTTGCAGTTCCGCCCACATATCCCTGTCCTTCATCCCTGCATCTTTGATATCCTAAAATCCCTTGTACACGTGCTTGAATTTCCCGCTGACGGGATCGGCCTGGGGCAAGTCATCGGCAAGAAGGATCTCCACCGACAGCCCCTTGCTCTCGAAGAACGATCGCAGCTCACCCTTCGCTGTCTGAAAGGCCGATCCTCGATCGTCGGCCGCCAGCCGCAGCTCCAAAACGTCCGGCGAACGCTGCACCAGCTGGAATCGGCGGACCATAGGCACCTCCTCCAACACTTTATAGAGGGACATGGGAGCCACCGAGACACCGCCCGAAAAGGTCAAAATATCGTCGGTCCGGCCCTCGATCTCAAGCCACCGGGTGGTCCGACCGCAGGGGCAGGGCTCCTCATGGACGATCACCCGGTCCGTAAGCTCATAGCGGAGGAAGGGCTGGATACGGTTAGAAAGGTTGGTGATGAACACCCTGTCGGACTGAACACCGGGGGCCACGGACCGGCCCTCCCGGTCCACGTGCTCCAAAATGACCCAGTCCTCGTTGATATGCAGGTGCCCCTCCCTGCATTCGCAGGCGATCTCCCCGCCCTCGGTGCAGGAGTAGTGGGTCTGCACATAGCAGCCGAACCGATCCTTCAGTTTTTGCCGGATGGGGTCTGTCAGCAGCTCTCCACCGGTGATGACCACGTCCGGACGGATGTCCAGGCCCCGGCAATCGGCCAGCAGGGCCAGGTTGGAGGGATAGCCGCTGAGCATGGCGGGCTGAAAGCCGTTCAGCGCCCTCACGATCTCCGCTTCCGACCCGTTCACGTCCACGGTGATCTTGGTCTGCTTGCGAGGCATCTGCAGCTGTAAATACCGGGACATGCCGCAAGCCAGGTAAAACCCATTATCGGCGAAGACCCCGGCGGTCCTCTTCCCGTGGGCCATAAACCTTTTGAAATCCTCCCTGCGGGCAAAGGTGCGGAAAGCAGCCACGGCGGAGGCCACGTCCACGGCGCCCTGGTCGTACAGCACCACGGCGGGATGACCGGTGGAGCCGGAGGTCTTGAAAACGAGATATTTCCCGTCCAGCATCCGGCCCACGTTATCGAGGTCCTGAATAAACGCCTGGACCCGAGCCATGGAAACGCTGCGGTCCGTCAAGACCTCGTCGAAATGGGCCATGAGCTCCGGCTTTGTGACGGGCGGCAAGTCGGACAGCATCCAGCCGTTCCCCAGCCCTTTGTACAACTCCCCATAGAAGGGGCTGTGCTCCCGGGCGTACCGGACCAGGGCTCTGAGGCGCTTTTGCTGCAGCCTCTCCAGCGTCTCCCGGGGGCCCCTATCCTTTCCATAGGTTTTCAGCATGGCGCCCAAAAGGCTCATCGAACATCCTCCCCATCGGTCCGAAAACCGTTGAACCAGGCCCGCTCCGAGGCCGGTTTCTTTTTCGGCGGGATGGGCGCCGAGACGGCGACGCCCACGGGCAGGACGCAGATCAGCTCGTAATTCTCTGGGACGCCCAGGATGCGAGCCATCCTTTGGCCGATGCGGTCCTCGTCGGTGATATGGCCCTCGTACCAGCAGCTCTGATACCCCAGGGCCGTGATGGCGAGAAGCATGTTCTCGATGGCGGCCCCGTAGTCCTGGACGGAGAAGCACCTGTCCCGATAAGCCACGATCCGCTCCGTCAGCACGCAGATCATGGCGGGGGCGGTCTCCCCCACGGACGGGTCGATGACCTCACGGAGCCTTTGGAGCATGGCCGGATCGTCCACCGCGATCAAACTCACGGTCTGCTTGTTGCATCCCGAGGGCGCGGCAAGGCCCGCGCTCAATATGGTGACAAGATCCGCCCGGGGCACAGGGTCCGGCCGATACTTTCCCCGATAGCTGTGGCGATTCATGATGGCTTCGATGGCATCCATATCGTTCCTCCGATATCTATTGCCCCGCTTCGGGCAGGCAGTGCATATGGGTTTGGCCCAGGACCCGGAAACCCTCCGCCCGGCCCTTCAGGGACCTAAGGCCAAAGTCCACGGACCGCAGCTTCAAATACAGGGACAGGCTTTTGAACGCTTCTGAATCCTGGGGAAACTGGGTCCTGTGGCAAAGGATGGCGTCCAGCTGCTGATGGAGCAGCCCATTGGTCCTTACGAACCGATTGGGCTTGGCCGTCATGTAGAAGGCCAAGGCCTGGACGGGCGCAGGCGCGGCGCCGTATTGGGCCATGACCTCCGGAAAGGGGGCAAAGAAGGCAAGGCGCTTAGCGGCCTCCCCCGCGTTCCGATGATCTATATGGCACTCGCTGGTCACGCCCGGGTCCGGAGCGAAGATAAGCTCCGGCTGCACGTCGCCCACGATTTGGGCCATGGCTTTCACCAGGGTCTCGAAGTCGTAGAAGCCGCCGTCGCTGAAATCCAAAAACCGCACGTCCGTCACGCCCAACGCCTGGGCGGAGGCGCGGGCTTCCGCCTGCCGGAGCTTAGCCAGGGTCTCGGTCGTCGTGCCTTTAGGCGCATGCTCGAGACCGAAGCGTCCATCGGTGCAGACGAGGAAGGTGACCTGCTTCCCTGCGGCCGTAAGTTTAGCCGCCGTGGCTCCGGCGCCAATCTCGATGTCGTCCGGATGGGGCCCCACGAACAGATACCGCTGGAAGCTTTCCACCTGGGGGACCGGGGCGGCGAAGCGCAAGACGAGGCGGGTCAGGCTCATGCCTTCTTCCCTTCGCGGCGGACCTTCAGCTCGGCACAGATCCGGTCGAACTCCGGCTCGTCCAGCTTGTAGTGCTTCATGTAGAGCAAGTAGGTGGTCACCAGCAGCACCAGAGGCAGCACGATCATCACCAGTAGCAGGCCCATGGACTGGCCGTGGGTCACGCCCTGCAGCAGTTCATGGATTTGAGAAAGCTTCTCCGCCTCGGTGATGTGTCCGGCGGCGGTGGCGTTCTCCAAAGAGGAGATCTGGTTGGTGTATTTGGTGACGCCGGTGAGCATATAGGTGGTGGAGGCGATGACTACGGTCAGGGCGGAAGCGAGCTTGGTGAGGAAGGGCCGCATGGAAGTGATGATGCCCTCGTCCCGGGTGCCGTGGATGTACTCGTTATACTCCACCGTATTGATAACGGAGATCATGAGGATGAGATAGTAGCCGTACTGGCCGAAGTTGGCCAGCATGTAGCCGATGGTGATGAGCAGGAACTTCAGATCCATGCCCAGCACTTTCATGGCGCCTGCATGCATGAGGACACCGGGCATCAGCATGATGGCGTAGCCTGCGAGGGCCACCCGAAGGAGGATCTTCATGAGCTTCTTGCGGGGGACCTTTCGGGAGATGGCGGGATAGAAGATCATCAAGAGGGCCGTGACGGACATGCCGATGGTGGTGAAGAGGCTGTAGAGCCCGCCCTCGTAGCCGAACTCGAAATAGATATAGGTGGAGCCCACGCCGGAAAGGATGATGGCGTTGCTGATCTCGTGAATGAGGAAGATGAGGGCGATCCACAGAAGCTGATCGTTCCCGGTGATGGTGGTCCAGATCTTTTTGAAGCTGACGGGAGGCACGGGTTCGTCGTTGTAGGACCGATCCTCATGAACGCCGAAGAGGACGAAGCACAGGAAGGCCGGACACAGGATGGCGATGGCCAGGGCGATCCGCCCGTAGGCCACGGTGGTGCTGCCGCCGATGGCGTTGGCGCCGGTGGTCAGCATGGGGATGAGAATCCCCGCCGTGGTGCCGCCGATGCCCGCAAAGAGGGTGGCACGGGCAGTGAAGGTGTTGCGGGCGTCACCGTCGGCGCTGAGGGAGGGGATCATGCCCCAGTAGGAGATGTCGCCCATGGTGTAGGTGATGCTGAAAAGGAAGTAGATGAGGCCGAAGAACCACACAAAGGACCAGCCCTGGAGCTTTACGTTGAAGGCGGCGTAGATGACCAGGGAGGTGGAGATCATGCCCGCGAAGATCCAGGGTTTGAACTTGCCGTGCTTGGTGCGGGTGCGCTCGATGATGTTGCCCATGATGGGATCGTTCAGGGCGTCGAAGAGCCTGGCGCCCACCATGATGGCCGTGATGGCGGAAAGCTGTCCGGCGGTGAGCTCCCGGGTGAAGAGCACGAAGGTCAGCAGAAAGTTGTTGACCAGGTTATAAACCATGTCCCGCCCCACGGTGCCCAGGGGGAACATGATCAGATTTTGCTTGTTGCGCTTGGTTTCGTCCATATGGCAGTTGCTCCTATCTTTGAATAGGTAAACTGTACCATCATCCAGGAGAAAACGCAAGCCGTTGCGAAAAATGGGAGAAAAGAATCGTCCTATCGCGCCTCGGCCACCACTGATTCGTTCAAACTATGGATCATCTCATGAAAATCCGTGTCCGGGGAGAGCCACTCCTCCGCCCGGCTAAAGGGCACGATCACCGGCATCCGGGGATGGAGGCTGCGCAGCTCCCCCGACGCCTCCTGTGTCAGGATGGTGAAGCAGGGCAGCTGACGCTCGTCGGAGGTGCGGATGTACAAGCCTGCCAGGTACAGCGGTTCCCCGTTGGCCGCCGAAAAGGCGTACCGCTGCTTTTTGTTCCCCTCCAGCTTCTTCCACTCGTAATAGCAAGAGGCGGGGATGAGGCAGCGGCGGTCGTTCACGCTGCCCGCGAACATATCCTTTTCCGGGGCGGTCTCCATCCGGGTGTTGAACACCAGCATCCCCCGGGTGGGGTGGATGAACCCCCACCGCATGGGAAAGGCGTCCATCCGGCGGTTCAACGCCGAAGGGGCGATCACCAGCGCCACGTCCGTGGGGCATACCTCACCGGCAGTCTTCAGCTTCACGTCCAGCTTTTGGGCGATGCGGGCCGCCTGCTGCACCTGCTCGACGAGGCGCTCGTCCTGCAGCTCCTCCTCTAAAAAGTACCGTCCGCACATAGCGCCCCTGCTTCACGCACCGTTGGGAAAGGCGATGACCGTCACCTTCAAGGATACGTCAGCATCCGGCATGACGAACTGAAACTCGCCGGGACGAAGGAAGGTCCCCTCCACGCCGTTCACATACAGCTCCCCGTCGGAGATCACCGATGTGTACACCGTGACGGTATCTCCTGGCTTGGCGAACTTGGGACACTTGCTCACGAACCTTTCCCCGGAGATTACGGTGATACGGCGATAGCTGCCGAGCAGAAGGATGGTGCATACCGTCAGGACCACCAACAGCAGTGCGATGCAAAGGATCAGTTTTTTTCGATTCATAGGCTTTTCTCCTTTCCTCAGCTGTTGCAATCATACCCCAGGGCACCCCTTTCGTCAATGGGGGACCTCCGGCGTCCAGTCCGTTACCTCCATCTTCGCCCTCAGGACGCGGACCACGCTTTCGTCCAGCCGTTCCTGAGGGATGGTGCCGTTGGCCACCGCCGCGGTGAGCCCCTTCAAAATGGACCGCTGATAGCTGTGGTTGGCACCGCAGAGGATCATGTCGCCCCCCGCCAAAATGAACCGGACCGCCGCCTCTTCCAAGGAGCTTCGGGAGCGAAGGCCGTTCATGCGAAAGTCATCAGCCATGACCAGGCCCGTAAAGCCCATCTCTTCCCGGAGGATGCCGTCGATGATGATCCCGCTTTGAGAGGCAATAAAGTCCGGGTCGATCTCGGGATAGAGGATGTGGGCAACCATGACCCCGTCCACCCCCGCCGCCACGGCCCGCTCAAAGGGCACCAGCTCATAGGCCGCCAGCTCCTCCTGGGTCTTCTTCACCACCGGGGTGGTGTTGTGAGAGTCGGCGTTGGTGGCCCCATGGCCGGGAAAATGCTTGGCGATGGACAGGCATCCACCGGCCTGCAAGCCCTCGATACAGGCGCAGCCGATGCGAGCGGCCACTTCCTCGTCGCTGCTGAGGATCCTATCCCCCAGGAAGGTGCGGGAAGGGCTCTTGGCCACGTCCAGCACCGGCGCCAGATCCGTGTTGATGCCCACGTCCGCCATGGCCGTGGCGATGCGCTCGAATTGAATCCGGGCCGCCTCCGGATCGCCGTTGATCCCCAGGATGTTGGCGGATTGGGTCTTGGTCCGCCAGCGAAAGCGAGTCACGCTCCCCCCCTCCACGTCCGTGCTGATGAGCAGGGGGATATCCGTCGCGTTATGGGCACGGATATCTTCCGTCAGCTTGGCGCAGCGATCAAACCCCCCGTCCTTATCGTACCGGGAGATGTTGGGACCGTAGAGGATCACGTTGCCGATGGCGTAGTCCGCCATGATCCGGGCGAACTCATCGGACATGGCATTGGTGCCGGAGAAGCCGAACATGACCAACTGGCCGATCTTCTCCGCATCCGTCATGGCCGCCACGTACTGCCGGAGCTTCACCTCCACAGGCACGGGCGTAGGTTCCGGCGTAGGCGTGGGTGTGGGGGTCGGCGTGGGCACCGGCGTGGGCGCTTCCGTGGGCTCCGGGGTGAACAGGGGCGCAGCGGTCGCCTGCGGGGCGTCTGTATTGCCCGCGGTGGGACCGGATGCGGAGGTCTCTGCCGGGATATACGCGATTGGGCCGCCCGTCTCCTTCCCGCCGCAGCCGACGAGCAGGAACAACAGGCAGAGCAGGATGCACAATTTCTTCATGATAGTATTATACCACATTCTCCGCCCTTTGGCCACCGGAAAAAACGCCCATCCCAAAGGCATTATTGACGGGACGAAAAAAGAATGGTATCCTCTTTGAAAAAATAAGCTGAAAGGAGGGTCCCCCATGAAGCCGCGATTGAAGGAAGCGCTGAAGAACATGCAGCGGCACAACGCCGGGGTCATGAGCCGGGAATGCTTCGGCTTTGAGCCGGGTGAGGTCTATGACGCGCTGGTGGTAGCTCCCGGCTGGAAACCGGACAAGACCATTTTGGACCCCTCCTTCACCGTGACCCAGCTGACCCAGCACGCCTATTTCTCCGGCTTCCTGGTGGAGAAGGAGGGCGTGAAGATCGCCTGGGCCCAAACCGCCTCCGGGGCCTGCAACGTGCTGGACCACGTCCTCGTCTGCGCCGAGCTGCAGTTCAAAAAGTTTCTCTTTGCCGGAGCCGTGGGCGGCCTGGTGCCCGGCTTTCCCGTGGGCACGATCTCCACGCCCGCGGTGTGCTATGAGGGCAGCTATGCTGGGGCCTATTTCAAGGAAAAGCTGCCCGCCTTTACCCCCTTCTCCCCCGTCTATCCCCCGGACCAAGCTTATGTGGACCGGGTCGTCGATCTTGGGCGGCGGTTGGGACACGAGATCAAACGGGCCAAGGTCTTTTGCACGGACTCCATCGCCCTGGAGTATTCGCACCTGGACGAGATACGGTCCACCGGCGCGGAGCTGATCGAGATGGAGACGGCCCTCTTCTACCAGCTGGCGGACCTGTTCGAGGTGCCAGCCGTGGCGCTGCTGGCGGTGTCGGACAACTCCGCCACCGGTTCCCCCCTGCTGGGTCGGGAGGAGCCCAACATGGACTACCGCCGAGCCCGAGGTTGGGCCATCCCGGACCTCATCTATCACATCGCGAAGGGAGACGAATGATATGCTGCTGATGGAACCTGATATGGCGTATGCAAAAGAAATCGCCGCCTACCGGCAGGAGTTTTTGGACGCCGGGGACTCCATGGACGGCACCGGGGGATTGCGTCGATGCCCAACCGTTCAGGAATGGGTCGAAAAATCCCTGCTGTACAAGGAAGCGCAGAACACGCCGGAAAACCTGGTCCCGGCCACCCAGTTTATCTACGTGCGAGAGGCGGACCAAAAGGTGGTGGGCATGCTGCAGATCCGCCACCGGTTCAACGCCTATCTGGAAAAGTACGCGGGCCACATCGGCTACAGCGTCCGGCCCTCCGAGCGGCGCAAGGGCTACGCCACGGCCATGCTTCGGGACGCTTTGCCCCACTGCCGGGAGCTGGGCATCCGGGACGTGCTCATCAGCTGCCTGGTGGGCAACGAGGGCAGCCGCCGGACCATCCTCCGTAACGGCGGTGTCTACGAAAGCACCGTCCACGAGCCGGAGCTGGATCGGGATCTGGAGCGATACTGGATACACCTGTAATGCAAATCATTGAAAAAGGACGGCTCAGCCGTCCTTTTTCAAATGCGTGCACCCCGTTCTCGACAGGTCGCTACCGTCTTACCGATTGCCGATGGCTCCTCGCAGGAGACCTCGCGGCACACGGAAGGTTCCGCTTAGTGCTGCTTCCGTCAGGATCTGACACGGTTCACAGGCTTCCGTTGCACGAGTCCCACGATTCAACGCTCCGTACGCGCGGCAGTCACCACAGCGACGAGCCTCAAACAGGGGATGAAACCCCGCTATAGCGGATTGCGGGTTCAGGGCACCGCTACCTCCCCGTCTGGCACGCAAAAGGTATTATACCCTGTCACTCTCGTTTTTTCAAGTGGGAAATTACCCAATTCAGGGTATCTTTCAGGGGGCCCTCCGCCTCGGCCGCTTTCGCCTCCAAAAGAGGGAGCAAGTCGGTGCGCTTTTGGTTGGCTGCCAGCACCGCCGCCTGGGCCGTGAGCTTGCCGCCCTTCTTCATATTCTTGCCGATGATTTCAAGGGCCGGTTGGATATCCCCGGCGATCAGCTTTTTCAGATCGAACGCGGACCTTTCCCCTTCGGTCACGGGCCGGGGCCGGATGAAGTGGTTCAGGGGGCACACGTCCTGGCATACCTCGCAGCCCAGGAGGCAAGTCATCTTCTCCATGACCCAGGCGGGCATGGCGGACCCGTCCTCGTAGGCCCTGAGGCAGCGCCGCCATTCGTACCCTTCCGGGCCAATCGCGCCGCCGGGGCAGGCATTTTGGCACCGCTTGCAGTGGATGCAGGCCTCGAAGGAGGCGCGCTTGGGCGTAAAGACCAGCTCCTCCTCAGGCAGCGCCACCATCAACCCCTGGATCACGAAGCGGGTGCCCAGGCCGGGAATGAAGATGAGGTCACTCATGAGCCGGGCGCCGATGCCCCACTCCACCAGCAGGCTCTTCACCGGCACCGCCGCCCGCTCCGCCCGGACGCCCTCCTTTCCCAGCGCTTCCTTCAGGGCAACCATGGCGTGGTAGCTCTCGTTTGAGGCGGGATAGTAGCCGGAAACGCCTGCGTCAGAGACATAAGGCGCGTAGGGCCAAATGAGGAGCAACAGGCCGTTGGCCCAAGGCCAGGCGGCCGCCGGGTCTCCCTCGATCCAGTCCGCTTCCGGCGCAAACGCGCCGCTTGCTCGGCGGCGCGTCCACTCCTCATATCGGGGCACAGGCAGCAGATATGCTGCGGCGAAGCCCGCTTGTTTTGCTGATTCCGATAGGTTCATTGAGCCTGAGATTGGAGCATCTCCTTGGTCTTCATAAGCCGGGACAGGTTCCCCCGCTCGTTCTCGTCCAGCTTCATCTGGATGGTGTGGATGGCCTCGGTATACTGGGGGATCATCACATACTCCAGGGCGTTCACCCGGCGGCGGGTCTTTTCGATCTCGTCGGCCAGGCGGGCCGTGCTCTTCTCCACCTCGGCAAGCTCCAGCATCAGGGGCAGGGCCTCGGCGATGGCCTGGACCGCGCCGTCGAGATCCGCGCTGGTGGAAGAGAAACCGTAGGGGTACACGATCTCCTCGGAGGTGCTCATAGAGAGCTGGGGCACGGGGATGGACAGGATGTTCTGCTTCCCAGCCTCCACCTCGATGCCCCGGGCAGGATAGAGGAGAGCTTCCTCGATCTCGTTGTTGCTCATGGTGGCCTTGGCCAGGACGAAGTTCTGCATGGCCACGGCCATCTTCGCCTCGGTCTGCTCCCTGAGCTCCTTGTTCTTCCGGGCCAGCACGATGAAGCGGCGGACCAGCTCGTCCCGCTTGTCCTTCATCATCTTATGGCCCCGCACCGCTGTCTTCAGCCGCTTCTTCAGGTTGGACAGCTCCATGCGGGTGGGTTTATATTGAATAGCCGCCATAGGCGTCCTCCCTTACTCCGCGGGATGATAGTACTTGTCGAGATAGGCGTCCCGAATACGCTTGAGCTCCGTCCTGGGCAGGATCCCCAGCAGCTTCCAGCCGAGATCCAGCGTCTCCTCGATGGTCCGGTTGGTGTAATAGCCCTGGGAGATGTACTCCGCCTCGAAGGCGTCGGCGAACTTGGCGTAGAGCTTGTCCGTGTCGGACAGGGCCGCGTCGCCCAGGATCACCGCCAGCTCCTTGGCGTCCTTGCCCCGGGAATAGGCGGAGAACAGCTGGTTCATGGTGTCCGCGTGATCCTCCCGGGTCTTGTCCCTGCCGATGCCCTTGTCCTTCAAACGGGACAGAGACGGAAGCACGTTGATGGGCGGGGTCAGGCCCTTGCGGTACAGGTCACGGGAGAGGATGATCTGGCCCTCGGTGATGTACCCGGTCAAGTCGGGGATGGGGTGGGTCACGTCGTCCTCGGGCATGGACAGGATGGGGATCATGGTGATGGAGCCCTTGTTGTCCCGGATACGGCCGGCCCGCTCGTACATGGTGGCAAGGTCGGTGTACATGTAGCCCGGATAGCCGCGGCGGCCAGGGACCTCTTTGCGGGCCGCGGAGATCTCACGCAAGGCCTCGGCGTAGTTGGTGATGTCGGTGATGATGACCAGCACGTGCATGCCAAGATCATAGGCCAGATACTCCGCCGCGGTGATGGCCATACGGGGGGTGGCGATACGCTCGATGGCCGGGTCGTTGGCCAGGTTGATGAAGGTCACCGTCCGCTCGATGGCGCCGGTCTTGCGGAAGTCGCTGATAAAGAAATCCGCTTCCTCGAAGGTGATGCCCACGGCGGCGAAGACCACGGCGAACTTCTCATCGGAACCCAAGACCTTGGCCTGCCGGGCGATCTGAGCCGCCAGCTGGGCGTGGGGAAGGCCGCTGCCGGAGAACACGGGGAGCTTCTGGCCCCTAACCAGGGTGTTCAAGCCGTCGATGGCGGACACGCCGGTCTGGATGAACTCGGAAGGATAGTCCCGGGCGGCGGGGTTCATGGGGTTGCCGTTGATGTTGAGATGCTTCTCGGGGATCAGGGCGGGGCCGCCGTCCTTGGGCTTGCCCATGCCGTCGAAGACCCGGCCCAGCATGTCGGGGGCCACGTCCAGCTCGATGGACCTGCCCATGAAGCGGGCCTTGGCGGTGCTGACCCGCAGGCCCTGGGAGCCCTCGAAGAGCTGGACCAAAGCCCGATCACCGTTGACCTCCAGCACCTTGCCCCGGCGGATGGTGCCGTCCTCCTGGACGATCTCCACCAGCTCGTCGTACTTGACGCCCTCCACCTGGTTCACCAGCATGAGCGCGCCCACGACTTCGGAAATGGTACGATATTCCTTCTGCATCAGTTCAGACCTCCTTCTACCAGGGCGCCGATCTCTTCGCCCATCTCCTGCATGATCTGTTCATAGGCAGCGGGGGCCTCCGCCTCGGTCACGTATTTCAACCGCCCGATCTTCTCCCGCACGGGCAGGGCGATGAGCTTATTGAAGGAGGCGTCGGCGTTCAAGGCTTCGTTGGCCTTCTCGTAGTAGCCCAGGATGGTCTTGAGCATCAGGGCCTGCTTCTGGGGGGAGGTATAGGTGTCCACCTCGTGGAAGGCGTTCTGGTGCAGATAGTCCTCGCGGATGGACCGGGCTGCCTCCATGGTGAGCCGATCCTTGTGGCTGAGGGCGTCGATGCCCACGAGACGAACGATCTCATCGAGCTCGCTCTCCTCCTGGAGGATGTTCATGGTCTTCTGGACCATGCCCGACCAGTCGGGAGCCACGTTCTCGTTGAACCAGCCCTCCAGGCGGTCCAGATACAGGGAATAACTCTGGAGCCAGTCGATGGCCGGGAAGTGACGGGCGTAGGCCAGCTTGGAGCTAAGGCCCCAATAGACCTTCACGATACGGAGCGTAGCCTGGGAGACGGGTTCGGAGATATCGCCGCCCGGAGGGGACACGGCCCCGATGGCGGAGATGGCGCCGGTCACGTCGCCGGAGCCCAGGACCTTCACCACGCCGGCCCGCTCGTAGAACTCCGCGAGACGGGAGCTCAAATAGGCGGGATAGCCCTCCTCACCGGGCATCTCCTCGAGACGGCCGGACATCTCACGGAGGGCCTCGGCCCAGCGGGATGTGGAGTCGGCCATGATGGCCACCTTATAGCCCATGTCACGGAAGTACTCCGCAATGGTGATGCCGGTATAGATGGACGCCTCACGGGCGGCCACGGGCATGTCGGAGGTGTTGGCGATGAGGATGGTTCGCTTCATGAGGGAAAGGCCCGTCTTGGGGTCCTTCAACTCCGGGAACTCCATCAACACGTCGGTCATCTCGTTGCCCCGCTCGCCGCAGCCCACGTAGACGATGATGTCCGCATCGGACCACTTGGCCAGCTGGTGCTGAACCACGGTCTTGCCGCTGCCGAAGGGGCCGGGCACAGCGGCCACGCCGCCCTTGGCGACCGGGAAGAGGGTGTCGATGACCCGCTGGCCGGTGACCATGGGCTCCCTGGGGGGCAGCTTTTCTTTATAGGGACGGCCCCGACGCACGGGCCAGCGCTGGAGCATGGGGAGCTCCACTTCCTTGCCGTCCTTCTCCAGCTTGGCGATAGGGGTGACGATGTTGGCCTCGCCCTCGAAGATCCAGGTGAGTTTGCCGGACACGCCGGGGGGCACCATGATCTTGTGGGTGACGATCTCCGTCTCCTGGACGGTGCCCAGCACGTCGCCGCCGGTGAGTTCGTCGCCCACATTGGCTACGGGGGTGAAAGCCCACAGCTTCTCGTGATCGAGCGCATCCACCATGACGCCCCGGGGGATCCGGTCCCCCGCCTGCTCCCGGATCTTGGTGAGGGGGCGCTGGATGCCGTCGTAGATGGATTCGATGAGGCCAGGCCCCAGCTCAACGGATAGGGGCGCGCCGGTGGTGAACACGGGCTCACCGGGGCCGATGCCGCCGGTCTCCTCGTAGACCTGGATGGAGGCCCGATCCCCGCGAAGCTCGATGATCTCGCCGATGAGCTGCTGCTTAGACACACGGACCACGTCGAACATCTGCACGTCCGCCATGCCGCTTGCCACGATGAGGGGCCCTGAAACTTTTACGATCGTACCTTGCATGTGTTTGCCTCTCTTTACGTATTGAATAGGATATCCACGCCCACGGCCGTTTCCACGTATCCCTTCAGGTTTCGGATGCCCGTGCCCTGGGAGCCGTGGACGTCCGGGATGGGGATGATGGCGGGATAGGGTTCGGATTTGAAGGTCTCGATGGCATCCGCGCACAGGGGATACAACGTTTCCGTCAGATAGATGACGCCGTACCCTTCCCGGGCGAGCTGCTTGATCTGCCGATTGGCCTTTTCTCCATCGGTTTCATAGAACACGTCGATGCCCACGGCCTTGAAGAGCATGACGGAGTCCTTGTCGCCGATGACGGCCATCTTTGCCTTAGCCATAGAGCTTCACCAGCCTTTCCGCGATCACGCTCTCATCGAGTCCGTTGCGTTTCACCGTCAAGATGAGCCGCACGTTCTGGGCCTCCCGCTCCTTGGCGATGATATAGCCCACCACCGGATAGAGGCTCGCGATGTCGTGCTTGTGGACGGCGATGAGGGCCATGAGATAGTTGTCCCTGGCCTTCTCCACTTCGCCGATGTTGCCGGTGCCGTACATCCTGTCCAGGGCTGCCGCCAGCTCTCTGCGGCAGACGGAACTTTCCACGATCCGGCCAAAGCCCTCCACGGACAGGTCGTATCCCTCGTAGAAGGCCTTGAAGGGGATGCCGCCCTCCACCAGCAGCACGTCCCGGAGCATTCCCCGGCCGCCGCCCATGGCGCGGACCCGCAGGAAGGTCAGGACGTTGTCGAAATCGGCCTTGGCCTTAAAATAGTGGGAGAAGCCTTTGTCCTTCGCCGTAACCTTCAGGGCATGCATCAAATAGGCCCGGTCCAGGGCGATGCTGATGTACTGAGGCTCCACGCTGACAGACAGCCGCTTTTCCAGGGCGTCCAGCTCCTTGGCCATATCCTCGGGCAGGAAGGAGTAATCCTGCTCTAAAACCGCCTTTTCCAGCAGTTCCCGGTCGTAGAGACCGCCAGCTTGCCAGGCGATATCCTTCTGGTCCAGGAGCCGGGCCTTGATAAGGGTCTTCAGGTTCATCACGTCGCTTTGGAGCAGGAACAGGTCCGTGATCTCAGGCTCAGGAGAAAGGGATCGTACCTCCTCCCGCATGGCGATCAGCTCCCGCTCGATCATCCGCTCCCCGTCGCCCTCGCCGGCGTCGGGCAGGGCCCCGTAGCGATCATCGATCAAGATGCGCAGCGCGTCGCCCATGGACCCCTCCGCCATGCGCTTGAGGGCCGTGTCGTCCAGCATGCGCTTAGACAGCGCGCTGACGCGGGCACAGGCGTATGCGTAGCTTTTTTGTGCCATAGGGTCGCCTCCCTTGCTTAGGTGAACAGTATACGGGCCGCGTTGGTCTCTTCATTCAGGCGCAGCTCCGCCATGAGAGCGTCCAGCGAGCAATCCTTCTCATAGCTGCCGCCCTGCAGCAGGAAGCCGCCCTCACAGGGCGCGTCCTTTTCGCTGAGGGTCAGCTTGACAGGGACCTGGGGCAGGAGCTTTTCAATGACAGCCCTATCCTGCTTGGCCGGTTCCACCACGTCGCCCGCCGCAGCCTCCTTCTTCAGGAGGGCGAGGAGTATGGCCTCCCGACGAGAACCGGAGAGGGCGTTGAGCTCCTTCGTGGCAGCGGCAAAGGCCTCGTCCAGGATCCGCCGGCGCACGCTCAGGGTCTCCTTGCGCCCGTCCAGCTCGGCACGGGTCCGCGCCCCGTCCAGCACCCCCTTCACGGCGGTGTCCCGGGCGGCAGCGGCGACGGTGGCCCGTTCCGCGATTTTCTTTTCGCAGTCGGCGATCACAGCGCGGCAACTCTCCGCTGCCTTTTCCCGGGCTGCCGAAGCGTCGGCTTCCGCTTCGCCCAGGATGCGCTCGATCAGCTTGTCCGCACGATTTCCCGGATTCTCCATGGATCCTTCCTCAAAGCTTGACGCCGAAGATCAGCAGCATGGAAATGAGCAGGGAGAAGATAGCGTAGGTCTCCACCATGATGGCCATCAGCATGCAGTGGCCGAACTCCTCAGACCGTTTGCCGATGGCGTTGATGCCGGACGCGGAGACCCGGGCCTGATGGATGGCGGAAACGAGGCCGCCCAAAGCCATGGGGAAAGCCGCGAAGAACAGCTGCCAGCCCTGGGACACCGCCACTTCCACAGCGCCGCCGGGAAGCAGGCCCGCCCGCATGGCGATGAACACCGCCACCACCAGGCCGTAGATGCCCTGGGTGCCGGGGAGCAGCTGCAGAACCAGCGCGTTGCCGAAGCGCTCGGGCTGTTCAGAGACCAGGCCCGCGGCGGCTTCGCCCGCGATGCCCACGCCGATGGCGCTGCCCAGGATGCCGCCGGCTGCGGCGACGACGGCGCCGGCCGTGGCCAGGATAAGACCCAAGTTTGCCTTGATGAGTTCCAACATGTTGCTTTTCCTCCTAATTGAATGTCACTTAGAGATCTGAACGTGTTTCGTTTTATATTGCAGGGGCTTGAAAGCCCGGCCGCCCTCTTCATAGAACTTGCCGAAGAACTCCACGTACTGGAGCCTGGCGCAGTGGACAAAGGTGCCCAGGGTGTTGATAGCGATGCTAAACAGATGCAGCGCGACGAGCAGCACCACCGCGATGATGAATCCCACGAACTTCATGACGCCGCTGCCGCCCATGAGCATGGTGCAGAGGGTGTTGAACACCATGGCCAGATACCCTGTGGCGATGCCCAGGGCCAGCAGGCGTGCATAGGACAGGATGTCGCTCAAATAGCTGGTCACCCCGTAGAGACCGCCGAGGCCCGAAGCCAGGCGGGAGATGGGGTTCTTCTTGTCCCTGCCCTTGAACAGCAGGACCATGGCGGACCCAGCCAGGATCAGGACGAGGCCCACCGTGTTGAGATGAAGGGCGTTATACCACCCCAGCTCGAAGGGGGGATCGAAGAAGGTGGACGCCATGGGCAGGCCCACCAGGACCAGGCCGATCAGGATGAGCACCCAGGACAGGTTGTCGAAGACGGCGCTCTGCCAGTCCTTGTCGGCCAGGCACATCTTGATCTTGATGAGGTGGCCGCAGACAAGGTGGATGATGCCCAGCAGCAGACAGAACAGCAGCATGCCCACCGGGTTCCCCGTAGGATCGATCAAGAGGGGGAACTTGTCCGTGGTGCCGAAGAGCACGTCGAAATCGAGACCGAAGAAGGTCCCCACCAGCACGCCCCAGACCATGGTGGAGATGCCGCCCCAAAAGAGGACCTTCGCCAGGTCAGCGGCGCCGCCCTTGGGCTTCTTCAGCTTCAAAAACAGCAATGAGCCCAGGGAGAGGATCAGGCCGTAGCCCGTGTCGGAGAGCATGACGCCAAACAGGAAGATGTAGAAGGGCGTCATGTAGGGCGTGGCGTCGATGCCCCGGGCATTGGGCAGGGAATACAGGGTGATCAAAGATTCGAAGGGGGTGTTGAAGGTGTCGTTCTTCAGCACCGTGGGCGGGATCTCGTCCTCCGTCGGGTCCCGATACTCCGTATAATAGGCGTCGGTGACGGACTTGAGAGCTTTCTCCACCTTGTCCATCTCGTCGGAACGGACCCAGCCCTCCAGGCGGAAGACGGAGGTGTCCTTTTCCACCTGGGTGTCGGCGGCCAGGCTGTCCCGCTCGATGAGCAGGGCGTCCGCCGCGTTCTCCAGAATGGCTGCACTGACGCCGCAGCTCTCCAGCTCCTTCTGCAGCTCGATGAGCCGCTTTTCGCCGGCGATCTCGTCCTGCTCCAGGAAGGCCATGGCCTCCCGAGGAGTGCCCTTCAGATGGGGGAAGGCCACGTCGGTCCAGTTGATGGTCTTGAGGAAGCCGGCCACCAGGCGGGCATCCTCCTTCAGGCAGGCCAAAATGGCCGCCTTGTTCCCCGACTCCCCGTAGAATTCCGCGGAGATGGCCTCCTGCTCCCGGATGGCCGCCTCCCCCGCCGCGTCCACAAGGCCGGTGAAGTAGTGGGTGAACTTGGTGGAAACGATGGAGGACATGTCCTGATCCATATCGGCCCAGGGCATGAGGGCGTCATAGGTGGACCGGTCCTTCTCTAGCCGGCCTTCGATCTGCTTCTTCTCCTCCAGGATGGCGCGGATGTGCTCAGACGCCGCCTCGGCCTCATCCACGTCCAGCTGCATCTTCTCCAGCTTCTCCTCCCGGGTCGGCGTCAAAAAGCCCGGCTTCTTCGCGTAGGGCTTGATGGCGGACAAGGACTCGGAGAAGCGGCTGATCCTCTCCGCAGCCTCATCCAGGCGCTTGGCCCCCTCGCCACCGTCGTCATCCGCGGTGACGGAGATGAGCTCCACGGCGCCGGCCTTCTGCAGGGCCCGCAAGATGTCCGTCTCCTCCTGGCGGATGCCCACCAGGGTCAGACGCTTCATGGATACGATCATACCTGTGTATCGACCCTTTCCATAAGATAGGCGACCGCGTCCTTAAGCTTCGCGCGGGCGGCGGTCTCCTCCCGGGCCACGACCTCCCTCGCCTCCAGGAGGACCTGGGCTGAGAGGGCCTTGCCGTCCTCCTCCGCCTTGGCAAGGGCCTCCCGGGTCTTCTGTCGCTCGCTTTCCGCCGCAGCGGCCAGCCGTTCAGCCGCCTCCTCCCGGGCGCGGACAGCCATGTCCCGGGCATCCGCCACCGCCTGGGCGCGGATGTCCTCAGCCTGCTGTTCCGCAGCGCGGATCTTGTCGATCATGGAATCCATGGTCCTTCCTCCTTTCGGGGATTAGATGCAAAAAAGGGGCGCAAAACGCCCCATTACGATTATTTCGTTCCGAACAGACGGTCGCCTGCATCGCCCAGGCCCGGCACGATGTAGCCGTGCTCGTTGAGCTTCTCGTCGATGCTGGCCACATAGATATCCACGTCAGGATAGGCCTTCTGGACGGCATAGATGCCCTCGGGGGCGGAAATGAGGCACACGAGGCGGATGGTCTTGGCGCCCGCGTTCTTGATGAGCCGGATGGCTTCGATGGCGGAGTTGCCCGTGGCCAGCATGGGGTCCACGATCATGGTGTCCCGCTCGCTGATGTCGTCGGGCAGCTTGCAGTAGTAGCCCGTGGGCATAAGGGTGTCGGGATTCCGATAGAGGCCGATGTGGCCCATCTTGGCGTGGGGGATCAGGTTCATCATGCCGTCCGCCATGCCGAGGCCCGCCCGCAGGATCGGTACCACGGCCAGCTTCTCGTTGGCCAGCATCTTGAACACGGCCTTGGTGATGGGGGTCTCCACCTCCACGTCCTGCAGCGGCAAGTCACGGGTGACCTCGTAGCCCATCAGCATGGCGAGCTCGCTCACCAGCTCACGGAAGGCCTTGGTGCCGGTCTCCTTGTCGCGGAGAAGGGCCAGCTTGTGCTGTACGAGAGGATGGTCGATCACGGTCACTTTGCTCATAAAATTGCCTCCTGTATTCACATTAAATTCTCGCCTTCGAAGGCGCTGATCTTGTCGATGCGCCGCTGATGCCGGGCCGCCTCGGAGAAGGGGGTGGTGAGCCAGGTGAACAGAATCTCCCTGGCCAGGCTCTCTCCCACCACGCCGGCGCCCATGGCAAGGGCGTTGGTGTCGTTGTGCTCCCGGGTCATGCGGGCGGTCATGGGGTCGCAGCAGAGGGCGCAGCGCACGCCCCGGACCTTGTTGGCACAGATGCTGACGCCAATACCCGTGGTGCAGATGAACACGCCCCTATCCGCCTGGCCCTTGGCCAACGCCTGGGCGGCGGGCAGAGCATAATCGGGATAATCCACGCTTTCGGCGCTATAACAGCCGAAATCCTGGACCTCATGGCCGGCCTCGGTGAGCCAGCTTTTGACCTTCTCTTTGAGGGCGTAGCCCCCGTGGTCACATGCCAAAACGATTCTCATACTCATTTTTTGTAGTATATCATAATAGCAAGCCCCTTTCAACAAAAACTTTGAAGAAAGGGACCTGCGTTTAAAGGTATTCCACCCGAAACCCGGCGGAGCGGAGCAGCCGGTTCATGAAAGCGAGGCCTGTACCCGCCGTGCCGATGCCTTCGCAGAGGATCACGTCCGCCTCCCGATCCAGCTCCCTGAGAAGGCTGAACAGGCGGCTGCACAGGGTGGTGGGATCCTGCCGGGTGCCCAGAAGGGCGCAGCGACGGTCCCCGTAATAGGGCAGGGCCTCCTGGGTAGCGGCGATATATGGCCGCTGCCCCTGGACCGTGAACCGGTCGTACAGGGCGGAGAGTCGCTCTGCGGCAGCCCTGGGCTCGCCCACCACCACCAGCACCTGGGCGTTGGGGGCGTAGTGCTTGTACTTCATGCCCGGGGAGGCGGCCTTCTCCCCCGCCCCGAGGGGGGCCAGGATGCTGAGGGCCAAAGAAACCTCGCCTAAAACGGCGGCCAGCATCTCCTTCGTCACGGCGCCGGGCCGGAGGATGGTGGGGGTGCCCGTCAGGGAAAGGACCGTGGATTCCACCCCGTAGCGACAGGGGCCGCCGTCCAGGATGAGGGGGATGCGGCCGTCCATGTCCTGCAAAACGTGCTCCGCCCTGGTGGGGCTGGGCTTGCCGGAAAGGTTGGCGCTGGGGGCGGCGATGGGCACGCCGCTGGCAGCGATGAGGGCCCGGGCCGCCTCGTTGTCCGGCATGCGGACCGCCACGGTATCGAGGCCCGCCGTCACTTCGTCGGGAACGATATCCGACCGATAGTAGATCAGGGTCAGGGGGCCCGGCCAGAAGGTGTCCATGAGGATGGAGGCAAAGGGGGGCTCCCCCGCCCACAGCCGAAAGGCGTCCGCCTTTTCGGCTACGTGCAGGATCAGGGGGTTGTCGTTGGGCCGGCCCTTGGCCTCGAAGATCCGGTCCACCGCCGGGCCGTCCAGGCCGTTGGCCCCCAGGCCGTAGACCGTTTCCGTGGGAAAAGCCACCAGGCCCCCGGCGCGGACAATTTGAGCGCCCGCCGCCCCGGCCTGCCGAGGATCGTTCCCTACCTCAAACACTTTCGTTTCCATTCCTTCCCCCTTTTCCATCGCTCCTTACAGCAAGAAGCGGCAGAGAGGCACGCCCCTCTGCCGCAGGAGTCGATCGCTTATTTCCCCAACAGGGCCATGCCCTCGTCGATCTTCTTCTCGGAGGTGTCCAGGCACCTGAAGGCCAGCTCGGAGTTGTGGGCGCCCTCGGCGTTCTCCACATAGCAGAAATCGAAGAACCACTGGGCCTCCCGATAGATCTTGCGGACCGTGTCCAGCTCCTCCTCGGCCAGTTTTCCCTCCGTCACGGCCGCCGCCAGGGCGTCCTTGAAGGCGGAGAGCTTGTTGCCCACCTCAGTCTCCCGACCGGTCACCTGATCCTGAATCTGTCGGACTACCGTCGTCATATCCGTGTTGCCGTGGCAGGTGGCGCAGCTTTGAAGCAGCGACTCGTTCTCCAGGGGGCTCACCAGCAGATGGCTGTGGTACACGGTGCCATCCTCGGTCTCTTCCAGAGGCATATGACAGTCAGCGCAGTTCAAAAGCTTGGCATGCTTACCGGCAAGATAGGTTTCCATTTCCGGATGCTGGGCTTTCAGCAGCTTGGCGCCGGTGCTCTCCTGGGTCCAGTCGGCAAAATCCATGGCGTCATAGTAAGCGAGGATCGCTTCCGGCGTCATCTCCTCCACGCTGCTGTAGGGCATCATGGTCTCCTTGTCCGCGGGCGTGAAGTAATACTCGATGTGGCATTGGCCGCAGGACAGGGTTGCCGGATCGATCTTGCCGACGTTCTCGCCCAGGGCCGTGTTCACGTAACTGTGGGTCACCACCAGCTCGCCCTTGTTTCCCGCCTCGTTGCCGTGGCAGGTATAGCAGCTGACACTCTCCTCCATCAGGGCCATGGCCTCGTCGAAGGGCATGGTGTAGACGCCCACGCCCTGGTCGTTTACCAGCTTGGCGAAGTTGGGGGTCTTGCAGGTCAGGCAGTTGGCCAAGGGATGGGGGCGGGCGGTCTTGGCCACGTCCTCCAACGTGTACTCGTGGCCCCGGGCGGAGCCGTACTCCTTGGCGAAGCCGAAGCCCTCATAGATGTTTTTGAGGTACGGGTCCTGATCGAGGTAATCCACGATGTAGCTGTTTTTCTTGTTGTCGCCCATAGTGGCCGCGATTTCGGGGTAAACGGCCGACCAGTCGGCAGCATTGATGGTGCCGTCCTTGCTGGATGCTTTGAGGTCGTCCACGGTCTGGTAAGTCACATCAGCGCGGGTCAGGGGGGTGGTCCTCTCGATGCGGAGCACCAGATTCTTCCCGCCCACCACGCCGCCGATCAGCAGCACCGCGAAGAGCACGATGGCCGCGCCGATGAGCAGCTTGGCCGCTTGATTTCTCTTTTCCATGCTTTGCCCTCCTTATTCTGCCAGAGGTCGGGTGATGACCTTAGCCGGACACTTCTCGGCGCACTTGCCGCACTGGGTGCACTTCTCGTAGGTGACCTTAGCCAGGCTCCCCTCCATGTGGATGGCATCGAACTCACACTGCTTCACGCAGAGGCTGCAGCCGATGCACCCGGCGGAGCATACCTTCTTCACCAAAGGACCTTTATCCTTGTTCCGGCACTGGACCACCACGTGCTTGCTTTCTGGAATAAGCTCTATGAGTCCCTTGGGACATGTCTTTACGCACAATCCGCAGGCAACGCACAACCGGGGGTTCACCACGGCAACACCGTCTATCATCTTGATGGCGTTCTGGGGACACACAGCGACGCAGGACCCCAGACCCATGCACCCATAATCGCACTCGCCCACATTGATGCCGCCGAGGGCTGCCGCCCGACAGTCGGTAATGCCAACGTAGTTGCCTTGCTTGCGGGTGTGATCGCAGGTGCCCTTGCAGCGAACGAAAGCAACCTGCCGCTCCAGGATCACGGCATCCTTGCCCATGATGCCGCCGATCTTCTCGGCACAGGGGGCCCCGCCCACGGGACAACCGTTCACGGGCGCTTCCCCGGAAACGATGGCCGCCGCCATGGCGTCACAGCCTGCATACCCGCAGGCGCCGCAGTTGTTTCCAGGCAGGCACTCCCGCACGGCCGCTTCCCGCTCATCCACGGGCACATAGAACTTCTTTCCCGTATACACCAGCCCGGCACCCACGATGACGCCGATGACCACGATCACGATCGTCGTAATGAGAATAATCATACTATCCTACCTCCTCAGAACGAGAGGGCCGAGAAGCCCATGAACGCAATGGACATGAGGGCCGCCGAGATAAGCACGATGGGGGCCCCGCGAAGGGGCGCGGGAAGATCCTCCTCCCGGATGCGGGACCGGATGCCGGCGAGGAGCACGATGGCCAATGTATAGCCCACGGCGGAACTGAAGCCCGCCACCACGCTCTCAATGAAGGTATAGCCGCTGCTGGCATTGAGCTGGGCGATACCCAGCACGGCGCAGTTGGTGGTGATAAGGGGAAGATAGATGCCCAAGGCCTTGTAGATGGCCGGAGAGCTCTTCTTGAGGAACATCTCCACGATCTGCACCAGTGCCGCAATGACCAGGATGAAGACGATAGTCTGCATGAATTCCAGGTGGAAGGGCACCAGGATATAGTCGTTGAGCAGGCTGGCCACGGCAGAGGCGATGGTCATAACGAAGATGACCGCCACGCCCAGGCTGGCCGAAGCCTTCATCTGCTTGGAGACGCCCAGGAAGGAACAGACACCCCAGAACCGGTTCAGCAACACGTTGTGGACCAGAGCACTGCTGACGATGATCAGGATCAGGCTGGTATTCATTTGGCTTCCTCCTTCCCTTTCCGATCGTCACACTGCATGGCACAAGCCGCACAGTTGCCGTTGCAGCCGTCGTTCTCCACCAGCTGCCGCTGCCGAGTCTTGATGCCGATGGCATTCATGATGATGATGAACAGGGCGATGACCAGGTACGCTCCCGGGGGCTGGCCAAAGATGGCAATGGCCGCGCTCTTGGGCAGGATCTGGAGACCAAACAGGGTCCCGCTGCCCAGAATCTCGCGGACGGAGCCCGCCAACGTCAACGCCACAGTGAAGCCCAGGCCCATACCCACGCCATCCATAATGGCGAGACCAGGTTCGTTCTTGTTGGCATAGGCTTCGGCCCGGCCCAGAATGATGCAGTTCACCACGATCAGGGGGATGAACTGGCCCAGCGCCTTATCCACCGTGGGCAGATACGCTTTGATGATGAGCTGGGTCACGGTCACCAGGGACGCCACGATCACGATGTAGGCCGGAAGCCGGACCTCGTTGGGGATCCGCTTGCGCAGGATGGAGATGATCAGGTTGGAGAATACCAGCACTGCCATAGTGGACAAGCCCATGCTCACGCCGTTGATAGCGGCGGTGGACACGGCAAGCGTGGGGCACATGCCCAGCATGAGCACCATGGTGGGGTTTTCCTTGATGAGGCCGTTATACAGCCGTTCCATATACTTGTTCATATCAGTTTCCTCCCTGCATCACGCTGTGGAAGAAGTCGAGACCGGCATTCACCGCATTGACCACGGCCCCGGAGGTGGTGGAGGCGCCAGAGATGGCGTCGATCACATTGTCCCCGGATACGCCGCCCTTGCTGTGGACGAACTGACTTACCTGCTTGTCAGCGAACTGGTTCTTGAAGGCGGGTTCGTCGGCCAGTGTGCCCAGACCCGGCGTCTGCTCCAGTTCCGTAAAGGCGATGCCTAAAACCTTTCCTGTGGTGTCCAAGCCCAGAGACAGGGTCACCGGCTGGCCACCGTATCCATCGCCGGTGCTGATGCTGATGGCATAGCCTACGGTGTTGCCCGCAGCGTCCTTGGCTGCAAAGGCCTCGTTGATATAGGACTTTCCGAATTTAGTGTCATAGACCTGCCCCCCAAGTGCCTCGATGGCCGCGTCCGCCATCTTGTCACGCTCGAAGGAGACCGCTTCCGGCACGACCGCCGCATAGGCAGCCGCCTTGGCCTGGTCGGCCTGAGCGTCGATGGTCTCCTTGGTCATGGAGTAGACTCCAGAGAGGGCCACACCAGCCACCAAGGTGATGATGACCAGGGCGATGACAGGTTTGGGGATCCGCTGCATAAGGGGCGGAAGCTTTACGCCGCTGGCCGCCCGAATGGCTTTCTTGCGGTAGGCGTAGGGCTTGGGGATGATGTACATATCGATCAAGGGCGTGAACAGGTTCGCAATGATGACCGAATAGCTGAAATAGTCCACCTTGCCCAGGATCCGGAACAGGGCCCCCAGCACACCGATGAGGCAGCCGTAGACCAGCTGGCCCAAGCGGCTCACAGGCGAGGTAGTGTAGTCCGTGGCCATGAAGAAAGCACCCATCACCACGCCGCCGCCGCAAAGGTGGGCGGCGAGGAACGTGGGATCAAAGCCCCGGCCGCCAAAGAGGCCGATAACCAGGGTAAAGGCCCCCAGAACGGAGAAGCAGATCTCCCCATGGATGATGTCCAGGCCCCAAAGGACCAAACCGCCGATCAGCAGCGCCACAATGGAGCTGCCGATGATGGCGTTGGAGGTGCCCAGAAACATGCTGGTCACGTCGATGTTCACCGGAGTGCCCTTGTTCACTGCCTCCGATAGCACCGCAAGAGGCGTGGCAGAGCTGACACCGTCCAAGGCTGAGAACTGGGTCATAGCCTTGCCGAAGGACAGAAGCAGGAAGCAGCGCCCTGCCAGGGCCGGGTTGATGAAGTTCTTGCCGAGACCACCGAAGCAGCACTTTACCACCAGGATGGCGAAGACGGAACCGATGATGGGATAGACCACCGGCGTGCTGGGCGACAGAGACAGGGCAAGGAGCATGCCCGTCACCGCAGCGCTGCCATCCAGGATGGACAGGGGCCGTTTGGTGAGCAGACAGAACAGGGCCTCCGTGCCCACCGCCGCCAGGATGGAGGCCAGGATCACGAGCAGGGCGTTCCACCCGTAGACGATCACGCCCACCACTGCCGCCGGGACCAGGCTCAGCAGCACCGTGTGCATGATGAAGGAGGTGGTCCACCGATCCCGTACATGGGGGCTGGCCGATAGATTCAATGTCATAGCTTACTTCCCTCCCCCCTGGGCCGCTTGCGCCGCCCGTTTTTTCGCCAGGATCTCCGCCTTAGTCTGCTTGAAGCTCTGGGTGAGCGGCCGCTTGGCCGGACAGATGTAGGTGCAGGAACCGCAGAAGATGCAGTCCAGGCCGTAGAGCTTCTTTTCGTATCGCTCCATGTCTCCGGCGATGATGGCGTCGGCCATCATCTGGGGCATGAGGCCGTTGGGACAGACCGTGGTACACCGGCCGCAATGGAGGCAGGTAGTGAGCTTAAGCTCCGCCGCTTCCACTTCGTCCTCAAGAAGCACGGTCACCGCATTGGTAGTCTTGGTGATGGGCACATCCAGGGTGCTCACCGCGAGGCCCATCATGGGGCCGCCGGAAATGACCTTCTTGGGCTCCACGCCCGCCTTGAGACCGCCTGCCGCCTCGATCATCTCGGCGAAGCTGGTGCCGTCCCGGGCGATGAAGTTGGAGGGGTTCTGGACGCCTTCGCCGGTGACGCTAATCACGTGGCGGAAGAGGGGCTCGTTATAGAGGACGGCCCGGCCAATGGCGTAGATGGTGCCCACGTTGTCCACGATGCAGCCCACGTCCGCAGGGAGCTTGGAGGTGGGATAGTCCACCCCGGCGATGACGCTGATGAGGCTGCGCTCGCCGCCCTGGGGGTACTTGGTGCGAAGCTTCTGGACCCGCAGGCGGGAATGACCCTTCACGGCCATCTCCATGGCGGCGATGGCTTCGGGCTTGTTGGCCTCGATACCGATGACGCCCTCGGCGTTGGGGAAGAGCCGCAGAATGATCTCCATGCCCTCCACGATCTCCTTGCCGTAGCCCCGCATGAGCTGATCGTTGCAGGTGATGTAGGGCTCACACTCGGCGCCGTTGGCGATCAGGTACTTGATCTTGAGCGGCTCTTTAGGCGCCAGCTTTACATGGGTGGGGAAACCGGCGCCGCCCAGGCCCGTGATACCCGCCGCAGCCACCCGGCGAAGGATCTCCTCGTTGGTGATATCAGTGATGTCCTGCCGCTCCCCGAAGGTGCCGGTCTCGGTGTACTGGCCGTCGTTGTCGATGACCACGCACTCCTGCAGCACGCCGGCGATGGTGCGGCGCTTTTCCACCGCTTTCACCGTACCGGAGCAGGACGAGATCACGTTGGCGGAAACGAAGCCGTCCGCCTCCGCGATGCACTGGCCCACCAACACGGCGTCCCCTTTCTTCACGATGGCCTTGGCCGGTTTGCCGATGTGCTGGGCCAGGGGAAAGACCATCTCTCCCTTGGCGTCGAATACGCGCAGCGATGCTTCCTTGCTCAGTTCCTTGTGGCCCTTAGGATGCACACCGCCGCGAAAGGTGTCCCTCACGATCGATCCCTCCTTCGTTACGAATTGTCATACGCCGAACCACGGCGCGCAAAAACAAGCAGAGCAACTGTATACTCTTTTATAAGAATAGCAAACCCGACGGGATTTGTAAACAACCGGGACGGTTTTTCCCGAAAAATGTTTTGTCATGGCCGCTGCTTGACGATGCCCCTTTCCCTATCCCGTCGATCGTGGTATACTGACAAAAAGAACCATCACAGGAGGACAACCATGCACACAAACCCGCAGGAACTGGTGGCTCGGTTTATCGAGGCTCGGGACGGTATTCGCTCCGCTTTTCGGTTGGGAAACGACTATATCTACCCCGTTTGCGCCCAAATCTTCCTCACCGCCGACCGGCCGGTGGAGGAAGCGCGGCTAAAGCAGTGCAAAGCTATGGTGAAGAGCACCACCGGCCCCTTCTCCAGCTTTCGGGGGAACATCATGCTGCCGCTTCTCTGCATGCTGGCGGCGGGAGACGATCCTGAGGGCCGATGGGACCGGACCCAGCGATGCTACACGTCTTTGAAGGACGACTTCTTCAGCTCAGAATATCTGGTTCTGGCGGCCCTGCTTCTGACGGACATCGTGGAAGAAGGGAACCTGCCTGCCCTGGCCGCCCGGGGCAAAGCCCTGTACCGGCGCATGAAGCAGGAGCATCCCTTCCTCACCGGCCAGGAGGACAGCGTGTTCGCCCTGCTCCTTGCCGAGAGCCCCCGGAGCGATGACGAGCTGATCGAGGACATGGAAGCCTGCTACCGGCTCCTGGACGAGCGGTTCCCCAAAGGGGACGGGCTTCAAACCGCTTCCCATGTGCTGGCGCTGTCCGACGAAGCGCCGGAGAGGAAGGTCCGGCGGCTGATCGAGCTCTTCGACGGCATCCTGGCTGCCGGCGGCAAGTACGGCAAGGATCGGCAGCTGCCCATTCTGGCGGCCCTGTCCCTGTCGGAGGAAACGGCGGAGGCCCTTGTTCAGGGCATTTTGGAGATCGACGCCCTCCTTTCGGAACAGAAGGGATACCGGGGCGTCTTCGGCATTGACCGGCGGACCCGAACCATGCACGCGGCCATGCTTCTGTCCCTGCCCGACAAACGCCCGGAGTTGGTGAATGTGACCGCCCAGCAGACGGCCCTAGCCATGATCGCTGCCCAGCAGGCCCTTATGTGCGCCGTGGTTGCCAGCTCCGCCGCCTCCAGCGCGGCGGCATCGAGCGCCAGCCATTGAAAGGAAAGAAAGAGAATAAAACAGAACGTAAGGGGGATAGGCTTTTCGCACCTATCCCCCTTTGTTTTTCTTGAGCTTCTTTACTTCGTCCCCGTCAGCTCCCGAGCCATACGATAGAGGCGGGACGCGTTGATGAGGAGCTGCTCCCGGGTGAGCGCCCCGGACCGCAAGCCCTTCAGGATATCGTCATAGTCCCTTTTGCCGCCAGGCATGAACAGATCGCCGCCCGCCGCCGCCACCAGACGCTGCTTCACGGCGGGATATCTGTTTTCCTTGCTGTCCATGAAGGCAAGGACCCAGTCCGTCATAACGATGCCCTCAAAACCGAACTCCCGGCGAAGGACCTCCTCGATCAGGTCCCACCGCTGGGCGGTGTGAACGCCGTTGATCAGGTTGTAGGATGTCATGAGGGCCTTGGGCTGGCTCTCCCGGACGGCGATGCCGAAGCCCTTCAGATAGATCTCCCGAAGCGCCCGCTCGGAGGCGCGGCTGTTGCTGCCGTAGCGGTTGTATTCCTGGTTGTTGGCGGCAAAGTGCTTGAGGGTAGCCCCCCGGCCGGGATGGGCCTGGACGCCCTGGGTCAGGGCGGCGGCCATCTTCCCGCTGATGAGGGGGTCCTCGGAAAAATACTCGAAGTTGCGGCCGCAGCGGATGGATCGGTGGATGTTCAGCGCCGGAGCCAGCCACAGATGGACCCCGAACCGCTCCATCTCGTCCCCCACGATATCGCCGCACTGGCGAGCGAAGGCCACGTCCCAGCTTTGGGCGATGGCCGTACCGATGGGGATGGCGGTGCAGTACTGCTCCTCCACCTTCGCTCCCTTGGGGGGTTTCTTCTCCCCCGCCACCAGCTGAGCAAAGAATTTCACCACCGGGCCCATGAGCTCCGTAACGCTCTCCGGCATGGTGCTTTGGCCCACGGCGTGGGCGCTGCCCTTCCCGTCCCGATAAAAGCGCCGGGACAGGCGCAGCCCCGCCGGCCCGTCCGCCATGACCAGGGGCGGGATGCCCGCAGCCTCCAGCCGGGACGTGGTCTCTCCCGCGGCCCCGGCCACGTGGCAGCTGGCCTCGCCGATGACGCTGAGAGCGCCCAATCCCGAGGCAAAGGCCCCCACGTTGGCAAACGTCAGCTGCTCGTCGGAAAGGGCGCGCAGGGAATCCTCTATCCCATACGTCTTCTCTTCCGGCACTATCTTGGTTTCGACGCTGTCCGCCGAAACCGTCAGCTCAGGCAAATCGGCAGGCAAGACCTCCGCCGGTCTCGGCTCAGGCCGCCAATCCTGAACCCCTGGCTCCCCAAAGCAGGGATGGGCCTGGAGGGTGACGATCTCCTGATCGAGGCGCAGCACGGCCACGGGCTGGGTGCTGTCGCTGCTGTTTCCCAGCCGGAGCACATACTTCCCCGCTGTCAGCACATAGGCGGAGCGGACCGAATCATAGGCGGCGCAGTCGGCAAGGTCGAATGTGGCCTCCACCGTTTCCGTTTCCCCGGGCCGAAGGAGCTTCGTCTTTACAAAGGCAGCCAGCTCTTGGCGAGGCCGGTCGATCTTCTCCTCGGGGGCGCTTACGTAGAGCTGAACCACCTCCCGCCCGGGCCGGTCGCCCACGTTCCGAACCGGGATTCTGCAGGTGACTCTGCCGCCATGGAGGGTGGTATCCACCGACCCCAACACGAAGGCAGTATAGGAAAGGCCGAAGCCGAAGGGAAACAGAGGTTTTTTATCCACCGCCTCAAAGTAGCGGTACCCCACGTAGACCCCCTCCCGGTACTCCGTGTCATCGTGATCGCCAAAGGTGCCCATTGCGGGATAGTCCGTCCACCGGGCCCAGGTGGTGGTGAGCTTGCCGGAGGGGTTCGCTTTGCCCAGCAAGATGTCCGCCAGGGCCGCCCCCGTCTCCACCCCCAGCTGGGAGAGGAGGAGTATATTCTTCACTTCCATGACGGGACCCAGATCCACTGGTCCGCCCACATTCAGCACCAGCATGAACCGGTCGAACCGCTCGTTCAGGGCCAGGATGTCCCGCGTCTCCGCCTCCGTCAGCAGGATGTCCCCGGGCACCGGGTCCCTGTCGCTCCCCTCGCCGGAGTTCCGGGATAGGACGTAGATGGCTGCCTCCCCTCCCCCGTCCAAGGGCAGATCGTACTCCGGCTCCGGCATGGTCTTGCCCATGCCGTAGTTGAACACACTTTCGTGGTGGGCACGCGCCTCCGCCCTGATCCGCTTTAAAAACGTTTTTTTCGCTTGGGCGTAGGCTGTATCATACCCATCCAGCCACGCCCCGGTGGCCAGAGTGAACCCAGCTTCGGCGAGCCCCTGCTCCACGGTCACGAAGAACCGGGAGTTCACCTCCCCGGAGCCGGTACCCCCCTTGACGGTCCGCCGCACGCCGCTGCCGTAGGCCGCCAGCTGACACGGCGCCGAAAGAGGAAATGCCCCGTCGCTCTTGAGCAGCACCGCGCAGTCACTGAGGTGCGCCCGCAACATGTCCAAATGTGCCCGTTCGTAGGTTTCCATGGCGTTTTCCCTTCGATATGAAAAGTTTTATTTGCAAATGGGCTCCAGTTCTTCCGCCCCATGAACGACTTGTGCCGAAACGATCTGCCCGTTGTTCAGGTATGGCTGGAGCTTTTCGACCGTGCGGCCGATGCCGCTGCCTCCGGAGGTGGCGAAAACGACCACCCGCTTCCCGGCCCAGTCGTACCCTTTGCAGAAGGTGTTGATCACGTTGGGCGCGCCGTAGTACCAGATGGGAAACCCCAGGTACACGAGATCATAGCTCTCCCACTCCGGCACCGTACCCGCCACGGGCACGTCCTTTTTACCGATCTTCTCCCGGTTGCAGCGAGCCAGGGGGTTCGTCCATTTGATGTCCGCCGCCGAATAGGGCTCCACCGGCCGGATCTCGAAGATATCCGCCCCCAGCTTTTTTGCCAGCTCCTTTGCCACCGCCGCCGTGGTCCCCTCCGCGCTGAAATAGGCCACCAAGGTCTTCATACACATTTTCCTCCTGTTCGTCGTTCTGATCGAAAGATTAAAGAAACGTTTTTATGATCCCTTCTCTGCCGAAGGACCGTCTTGGACCCCATGTTGGGAAAGATACGCCTGCTTGTCCCGCTCGTCCGCCGCCTCCAGGGAGGAAGCGTCGTGGATCCCACCCAGGGATTCGAGATGATGCCGGATCTCATGGCGCAGCACGCCCCGAAGGATCCTCCGGGCTTCCGCCACGTCCGCCTGGGGATAGACCCTGTCGAAGGAGCCCTTGAACATGGTGATCTGCCGGACCCTGGAAAATATCTGATACTTCCCCAGGGTGTACAGATCGTTCCCCTGGGCATAGTCGGGGATCGCCACCGATTCGGACACGATCACACCGCCGGAGAGCTCCCGAAAGAACTCGTCCGGCAGCTCATCCATCAGCTCCGATACTATGGCTCCGTATTCCTCGATGGTGATCATAATCCGTCCTCAGCCCATCCTTTTTTTATATTGTATTAGCTTTGCCCGCAAAAGAAAAGCCTCATGCTGCGGCGTCCGGATGGATGTCATAAAAAAGCGGCTGGAAAAACCAGCCGCTTTGCATTAAGAGATGTATCGGAGAGAGGGTCACTCCACGGTCTTGGGCGCTTCGTGCTCGCAATAGATGCAGCGATAGATCTTCTTCTCCCGATCAGCCAGCCGAAATTCATGGACCAGCTCCTGCTCCACGGAGGTGATGCAGCGGGGATTCTTGCAGCGGATGATGCCCTTGACCCGCTCCGGCAGGCTCAGGTGGGACCGCTTGGCCAGCTTGCCGTCCTGGATGATGTTCACGGTGATGCCCGGGTCGATATAGCCCAGCACGTCGAAATCCAGATCGATGACCTGGCCCACCTTGATGATGTCCTTCTTGCCCTTCTTCACGCTGTCCGCGTTCTTGATCATGGCCACGGTGCAGTCCAGCTTGTCCAGCCCCAAGACCTTATAGATCTCCATGCCCCGGCCCGCCGTGATGTGGTCCAGCACGATGCCGTCTTTGATCTGACCGATAATCATACGTTCACCTCCAACAGTTTCAGGATCAGCGCCATGCGCATGTATTTGCCGTTGAGCACCTGCTTGAAGTAGCAGGCCCGAGGGTCGTCGTCCACGGCCACGGAGATCTCATTCACCCGAGGCAGCGGATGGAGGATGGACAGGCTGGCCTTGGCGGTGCGCAGCTTGTCGGGGGTCAGGATATAGGTGTCCTTCAGGCGCATGTAGTCGGCCTCGTTGAAGAAGCGCTCCCGCTGCACCCGGGTCATGTAGAGGATGTCCAGCTGGGGCATGGCTTCCTCTAAGCTGGCGATCTCCTCATAGGGGATGCCATTCTTTTCCAGCACATCGGTGATGATGTAGCGGGGTACCTTCAGCTCCTCCGGGGAGATGAGCACGAACTTTACGTTTTTATACCGGGACATGGCCGAGATGAGGGAATGGACCGTGCGGCCGAACTTCAAATCCCCGCAGACGCCCACGGTCAGATTATCGAAGGTCCCCTTCTCCCGGTAGATGGTGAGCAGGTCGGCCAGAGTCTGGGTGGGATGATTGTGGCCTCCGTCCCCTGCGTTCACCACCGGGACCCCCGCCGTGCGGGTGGCCACCAGGGGCGCGCCCTCCTTGGGGTGGCGCATGGCGATGATGTCCGCGTAGCAGCCCACGGTGCGGACCGTGTCCGCCACGCTCTCACCCTTGGCGGCGGAGCTGCTCTGGGCCTCGGAGAAGCCGATCACGTTGCCGCCCAGCTCATACATGGCGGCCTCAAAGCTGAGCCGGGTCCGGGTGGAAGGCTCGAAGAAGAGGGTGGCCAGCTTCTTGCCGCGGCATGCTTCCGCATACTTTTTCGGGTTGGCGATGATGTCCAGCGCCGTGTCGATGAGCACCTGCAGCTCGTCCGTGCTCATCTGCATGATGTCGATGAGATTCTTCATTTCTTTCCTCCTGTTATCCAAGTTTCATCCGAAGGGTCGTTCCGAAAGGCGATCAGTCGGTCCACATCCGTCTGCTGGATGTAGCCCTCCTGAGCCGCCACCCGGGTGATTACGTCAAAGTTGGTCAGGGAATGGTTCTCTACCTGGGCGGCGGCCAGCCTGTCCAGGCCCTTCTGCATGCCGTAGGTGAAGATGCTTACCACGCCCAGCACCTGGGCGCCCGCCTCCCGCAGAGCCTCCACCACCTCGATGACGCTGCCGCCGGTGGAGATCAGATCCTCCACCACCACCACCTTTTGGCCCGGTTCCAGCTTGCCTTCGATCCGGTTTTGCCGGCCATGGTCCTTGTTGCCGCTGCGCACATAGCCCATGGGCAGGCCCAGGATGTGGCCGGTGATGGCGGCGTGGGCGATGCCGGCGGTGGAGGTGCCCATGAGTACCTCGACCTGGGGGTAATGGGTGCGGATGAGCTCCGCCAGGCCGTTCTCCACATCGTTCCGAACGGCGGGGGCCGTCAGGGTCAGCCGGTTGTCACAGTACACCGGGCTCTTGATGCCGCTGGCCCATGTGAAGGGGTCCTCGGGCCGGAGGAACACCGCCCCGATGGACAGCAAATCTTTTGCGATCTTTTCCTGCATGGATTACCTCCTTTTTTCAATCTAAAAACTCTGCCATGCACCGGCGATAGGCCGCCACGGGGTCCGCTGCGCCGGTGATGGGCCGCCCTACCACGATATAGTCGGAGCCCAGGGCCTTGGCCCGCTCCGGGGTGGTGACCCGCTGCTGATCCCCGGTCGCTCCATCGGCAAAGCGGATGCCCGGCGTCACCGTCAGAAAGCCGCCGCCGCAGACTTCATGGACCTTCCCCGCCTCCAGGGGCGAGCACACCACGCCGTCCAGCCCCGCCGCCTTGGCGTTGGCGGCGTAGGTCATGACCACCTCCTCCAGGGGGCGACGGATGAGCAGCTCCTCCTCCATGCGCCGCTGATCGATGGAGGTGAGCTGGGTCACGGCGATGAGCAGAGGCCGGGTGCCGTCTGGCCGGGTAAGCCCCTCCAGGGCGGCGCTCATCATGTCGAGACCCCCCGCGGCGTGGAGATTGCAGATGTCCACGTCCAGCCGGGAGAGGACCGCCATGGCCTTCTTCACCGTATTGGGGATATCGTGGAGCTTTAGATCGAGAAAGATCCTATGCCCCCGTCCCTTGATGGCCCGCACGATGGCGGGGCCCTCGGCGTAGAAGAGCTCCATGCCGATCTTCACGAAGGGCTTCTCCCCGGTGAATCGATCTAAAAATCCATAGGTCTGCTCCGCCGTGGCAAAGTCACAGGCGACGATCACATCTTTTCCCATTCGGTTGCTCCTCCTATGATATCCTTCAAATTTTCTATGCCCAGCCGGTCCATGACCCCGGGCAGATCCGCGATGATCCGCCGGCAGGCGAAGGGGTCCACCAGATTGGCTGCCCCCACCTCCACCGCCGTGGCCCCGGCCAGCATCATTTCGATCACGTCCTCGGCCGAGCTGACGCCCCCCAGACCCACCACGGGAACGGACACGGCCCGAGCCACCTGGTAGACCATCCGCAGGGCCACCGGGAATATGGCCGGTCCCGAAAGGCCGCCCGTGGTGTTTTTAAGCAGGGGACGCCGCTTCTTCAGGTCGATCCGCATGCCCATGAGAGTGTTGATGAGGCTGATGCCGTCGGCCCCAGCCTCCTCGCAGGCACGGGCCATGGCCACGATGTCCGTCACGTTGGGGGAGAGCTTCATGATCACCGGCTTTTTCGTCACCGCCTTCACGGCTCGGGTCACCGCCGCCGCCATGGCGGGGTCGGTGCCGAAGCTCATGCCGCCGCCGTGCACGTTGGGACAGCTGATGTTCACCTCCAGCCAGCCCACCTGGGGCTGTTCATCCAGAAGTTGGCACACAGTCGCATACTCCTCCAGGGAAAAGCCGCTCACGTTGGCCATCATGGGCTTGTGGAAGCAGGGAGCCAACCGAGGCAGCTCCTCCCGGATCACCGATTCCACCCCCGGGTTCTGCAGCCCCACCGCGTTGAGCATCCCCGCGCTCGTCTCGGCGATCCGGGGCGTTTCGTTGCCGAACCGGGGCAAAAGGGTGGTCCCCTTGCAGGAGAAGGTGCCTAAAATATTGATGTCGTACAGCTCGGCAAACTCATAGCCGTAGCCGAAGGTGCCCGAAGCGGGAATGACCGGATTGTCGATCTCTATCCCGCAGAGCGCAACGTTCAGTCTGCCCATAGGATCTCCTCCTTTCGCAGGACCGGTCCCTCCCGGCAGATACGCTTGCTGCCGGTGATCGTACGGCAGGAGCAGCCCATGCAGGCGCCGAAGCCGCAGCCCATCCGCTCCTCAAAGCTCAGCTGACCGGATCCCTTTGCGGCCCGGTACACCGCCTTGAGCATGGGCTCGGGGCCGCAGGCGTAGTAGTAGGTATAGTCCAGGTCCATCATAGCGTCTGTCACGAAGCCCTTCACCCCCCGGGAGCCGTCTGCCGTTGTTAGGATCACCCGAACACCCAGGGCCGAAAACTCTTCCGCATAAAAAACCTCCGCCGCCCGGTTGAAGCCCAGCACCGCCGTCACCGTTCGGCCGTCGGCCACAAGCTCCCTGGCCAGCCAATAGAGGGGCGGCACACCCACGCCGCCGCCGATGAGCAGCGGCCGCTGCTCCGCAGGGGAAAGGTCGTATCCGTTCCCGAGCCCCGTCAATAGATCCAGACGCGCCCCCAAAAGCAGCTCGCTCATCTGCCGGGTCCCGTCGCCCACCACCTTATAGATGAGGGTGAGCTGGTCCCCATTCAAGTCGCACACGGAGATGGGCCGGCGCAAAAATCTGCCCTCCAGCCGAACGTTCACGAACTGCCCCGGCCGGGCAACGGCCGAAACGTCCCCCCGCAGCTTCATCCGGAACACCCCGTCCGTCAGGGGCCTGTTTTCCGTTACGGTGAAGAATCCCTGTCGCATGGCTTTTTATACCTCCCAATGGGGGTCCCGATAGGCGATCCGCCCGTCTGCCACGGTCATGAGGCACCGACCCTGCACCTTCCATCCGGCAAAGGGGGTGCTGCGGCCCATGGACAAAAACGTATCCGGGTCTATGGCATAGCTTTCGTTCAGGTCGAACAGGGTGAAGTTGGCGGGCTGTCCCTCCACCATGGCGTCCTTCAGACCGAATCGCTTCCGGGGGGCGTCGCTCAGCAGCTCCACCAGTCGACGAAGCGTCAGCTCCCCGGTCTTCACCAGGTAGGTATAGAGCAGGGGGAACGCCGTTTCCAACCCCACCACCCCCATGAGGCTCCCCTCCAGGCCGCGGCTCTTCTCCGCCGCCGTATGGGGGGCGTGGTCGGTGGCGATCACGTCGATGGTCCCGTCCCGGAGCCCCTCCAGCAAAGCCTGCCGATCCTCCTCTCCGCGGATGGGCGGGTTCATCTTGAAGCGGCCTTCCTCTTGCAGCATGCTGTCGTTCAAAAGCAGGTAGTGGGGCGCGGTCTCACAGCTTACGTCCAGCCCCTCCGCCTTGGCCCGGCGGATCAGAGCTACGCTTTCCTTGGTGGATATGTGGCACACATGATAGCCGCAGCCCGTTTCCCGCACCAAATCCAGGTCCCGGGCGATCTGCCCCCACTCGGATTCGGAGCAAATGCCCCTGTGCCCATGGGCGGCGGCGTAAGCACCGTCGTGGATATAGCCGCCTTTTAATAGCCGGTTGTCCTCGCAGTGGGCCACGATCAGCTTCCCAAGGGCCTTCGCCCTCCGCATGGCGGCGCCCATCATCTCGTCCCGCTGCACCCCGTGGCCGTCGTCGGAAAAGGCAACCACATAGGGAGCCATGGCCTCCATGTCCGCCAGGGCCTCCCCCTTCTCCCCCACGGTGATGGCGCCGTAGGGCATCACCTCAACGACGGCATCCCGGCGGATGATATCCAGCTCCGCCTGCAGATGGGGCAGATCGTCGGGGCAGGGGTCCAGATTGGGCATGGGGCACACGGCGGTATACCCGCCCCGGGCCGCGGCCCGGCAGCCGCTGGCTATGGTTTCCTTATACGAAAAACCCGGCTCGCGGAAGTGCACGTGCACATCTGCGAAACCGGGAAATATGGTATATCGGTCACCGGCGATCTCCTCCGTCAGGGGACGATCGACGGGGCCGCCACAAAGGATACGATCACAAACGGCAACGGTCTCTTTCCGGATCTCTCCGTTTCGATATACGTTGGCATTGGTGAATTGATACCGCATACAGGCTCCTTTCCATAAAGAAAAAGTTGCTCTCCGCCAAGGAGCGCAACAATAAGCGACGGGCCAGGCCCGTATTCGTTTTCTCGTCGTCCTTAGCGGCCTCACAGAGCCGACCTTAAAGCACCGTAAGCAGTATACTTTGAAACCAGCCGATCTGTCAAGGGCAGATTGACCGCCGACGCGAGATTCTTTTTGGAAGAAGAGGACGGGCGTTCATAGACAGTCCCGTGACCGCTGGGCTTTGTAGCCAAATCAGTGGATGAATCCCGCCAGGGAGGACGTATCGAGCTTGTCGAACGTCGACAGGAAGGGAAACAGCTCCCGGGCGATGGCCTTGACGCCGCCCGGGCTGTCGGATTCGATGTTCAGCGGCAGCAGCGGCTCGTGGAGGCTCATGCGCAGCAGGAACCAACCGTTGCCGTGCTCTTTGTCCAGATCGACGCGCACGCCCTCATGATTGTCGGGGGCCAGGGCCCATCCCGGCTGAGCGGCGGCAAAGGTTTGGAGCTTTTCGATGACGTCGCTGCCATAGGCCTTGAAATCCGGCAGCTGGAGGGCCATGCGGAACTCACAGCTCTCCTCGGGCTCCCTGAGATCGGCGATCAGAGACTGGAGGGCGTACCCTTCCTGGCAACCCTTCGCCAGCTCGATTAGCAGCCGCGTCACCAGGTACGCACCGTCGTCCAGGAAGTAGTTCTCCTTCAGGGCCCCGTGGCCGGAGGTCTCCATGGCCAGCTGGCTGTCTTGCCCCGCCTCGTTGAGGCGGATGGACTCGTTGATCACGTTTTTATAGCCGCGCTTGAACCGATGATGGACCCCGCCGTGGGCCACGATGAAGAACGCAAGTCCCGTGGAGGTGATGGAATCGGTGACGATGGTCGTGCCGGGATGCTCCCGAAGCAGGATGGCCGCCATCATGGCGATGAGGCGGTTTCGGTTCAGCTCGCTGCCGTCCGAAAGCACCGCGCCGGCCCGGTCCACGTCGGTGTCGAAGATGATGCCCAGATCCGCCTGGTTCTCCAAAACGGCTTCCCGGATCGACGCCATCGCCTTTTTGTCTTCGGGATTGGGCGCGTGGTTCGGGAAGGTGCCGTCGGGGTCCAGGAAGCGGGAGCCCGTGGTGTCCGCGCCCAAAGGTTCGAGCACCTTGGAAGCGTAAAACCCGCCAGCACCGTTGCCCGCGTCCACCACGATCCGCAAGCCCTCCAGGGGCCGCTGGCAGCCGGTGGCCTCGCGCACCTTGCTGCACAGGATCTCGGCGTAATTCGGCATGAAGCTGCCCCTTGTCAGGGTGGCCGGGGGCAGACCCGTATGGTCCTTGGACGATGCCAGGGCAAGGATCGCCTGGATGTCCCTTTTTTCCAGACCGCCCTCCTGAATAAAGAACTTGAAGCCGTTGCGGTTGAAGGGCAGATGGCTCGCCGTGACCATCACGGCCCCATCGTACCGGAAGCCTTCCGTGACCGTGGTCATGAACATGGCGGGGGTGGAAGCCATCCCCATATCCGTCACCGCCACGCCCTCCGCCGCCAGCGCCTCACCGATCCAGCCGGCCAGGGCCGGACCAGACAGGCGGGAATCCCGGCCCACGGCCACCCGCAGCAGATCCTTCCCCAGCCGTCCACGCAGCCACAGGGCAAAGCCGCGGCCTATGTCCCGACAGGCCTGTTCCGTCAAGTTCACTGTTTGACCGGGGACCCCTTCCATGGCCACGCCCCGGATATCGCTGCCGTTTTGCAAGCTCGAATACTCCATGCGTTCCTCCCGTTCCCTCAATTTCCTGATTTCCAATAAAAGTATACCGGGTTTTGGGACGATTGACAAGACGACACATGCAACATTCCGCAAGGGACGGCCAGCGCACGGAAAGCTGTGCAAAAGGACGGATAAGCTTTTGCTGTGTTTCGACCGGTGTCCCCGCAGTCATCCTGCGCATCGAACGCGCAAGCCGTTGACAAGGGCGGAACGCCAAATCTATAATGATGGAAACAGGCGGTATGAGACGGGAAGCGCTCCCCGACCGGTTCCGACAAACGAGGAAAAAGCACGGCATGGCCAAAGTCTTCACGAGTTGATTGAGATGACCATCAGAAGGAGGAACCATATGGACAGCATGTATCATCGGATCAGTGTTCGCAAGTATCAGGCAAGCCGGTGGAGCGGGAAAAGATCGAAGCAATGCTCCGGGCTGCCATGCGGGCTCCCTCTGCCGGCAACCAGCAGCCCTGGGGGATTTACGTTGTCACCGGCAGGGAGAAGTTGGAGGCCTTGTCCAAGGCCCATCGGTACGCGGGCAGGGTGAAAAGCGCGCCTGCCGCCATCGTCTCCGCCTATCGAACGGCGTGCTGGATGCCGGAGTTTGCCCAGATCGACATGTCCATCGCCATGGAGAATCTGTGGCTGGAGACGGATGCGCAAGGACTGGGCGGCGTTTGGCTGGGCATCGCACCCATGGAGGATAGGATGGAAGTGGTGGAGAAGATCATCGGGATGCCCGACACGCTGTGGGCGTTCGCCATCTTCCCCTTCGGGTATCCGGCAGAGGAGCGAAAACAGCAGGACCGGTTTGATCCGGAACGCATCCACTGGGTAGAGTGATCAGGCCCGAATAAGGGTTCTGATTTACAGAGAAAGGCAGCGCTATGGGCATGGAGCACATGAATTACTGCATGGAGTGCGGCACGAAGCTGAAGATGAAGCCGCTGAAAGGCGAAGGAGAGGTCCCCTATTGCGAACACTGTGGGACGTTCCGCTTTCCGGTTTTCAACACGGCCTGCAGCATGATCGTGATGAACCCGGAGAAAACGAAGATACTGCTCATAAAGCAGTACGGCAGGGACGATTATATCCTGGTGGCAGGGTACGTCAACAAGGGGGAGGATGCGGAGGCCGCCGCCCTGCGGGAGATCCGGGAGGAGCTGGGGGTCAATGCTGCGGACATCCGCTTCAACCGAACCCACTATTTCGCGCCCTCTAACACTCTGATGATCAATTTCAGGATCCTGCTGCCTTCCGAAGAGATCCATCCCAACGAGGAGATCGATTCCTGGCAGTGGTTTTCCCTGGCGGAAGCAAGGGAAAAAGTCCGCCCCAACAGCCTGGCCCGCGATTTTCTGGAAGGCATGCTGGACGGCGAGTATCATTTCCACGACGACAGATATGGCGCGTCAAGAAAACAGTAAGGTTTTTTCTGCAAGTTTAACGCCGTACAAAAAAGGCGGGGCTTATCTTCCGCCATTGTCGATAATATATCTCATCCGCTCCGCTTTACGTTCAGTCGTTCTCCTCTGCTGGTCAAGTGCCATCATTTTTACGGAAAGCTGCTTCTTTCTGCTTGTCGGTAGTCGCATTGTTTTATTCGTTTTCTGCGAAGCTATCAGAGAAAAGAGGATGTCCAAAAGCCTAAATCAGTTTTTATTCATCCCCCTGCTTTGGCCTCCCCGGCGGGATTCTCACACTCGCCTGCGGGCTCGCTCAGTGTTTGTCTCTTGGCCCCACCGAGGCCTCATTTACTTCCGGACATGGTTCGAATCCCTTTTCATTCCTTGCAAACAAAAGGGCCCCCACTTGGGCGGCCCTGGAAAATCAATGTGTATCATATTCGTACCTCCCTTTGCTATACAGAGGTACGAAAAAGCTATTATCGTCAAGTCAATGTTGCTAATGGATAGGGTTCAATAACATCCTTTGGGAATCTATTTTATATGGGTGAAAGTGCTGCCATCTCCTTTTTGCACGGCTATCGATGAGTTGTACCTTATTTCTTCTTTTCCTCTGCGGTGAATGCCCGGCGCTGAATGCTGCCCCAAGAGGATTTGTTCCTTCGGAATCCCAGCATCGCTTCCACCTTATAGATCGTGTTAAGCTGACGGTAGCCGAAGTTGTCCAGAACGGCGTAAAGGAACAGCTTCAGTATCTGGCTGATGCGGGGATACTTGCGGAACGTGTTCTCCTCCATCAGCAGGGCACCGACGGAGAGGATCGTTCCATACAGGACCGCCACCAGGAAAAAGCTCAACATGAAGTGCAGATCCACGATCCCAAGCAGGAAGGAGATGGGCACAGAGAAATATCCCATGACTTCGAACACCGGCCCGATCAGCTCAAAGATCCAGAAATACGGTAGGCAGAATATGCCAACACGGCCGTAATCCGGATTAAACGCCATGTCTCTGTGGCGCATCAGGGTGTCGATGAGACCGATGTGCCAGCGTTTTCGCTGTTTTTTCAGATCGCCCAGGGTATCCGGGGGCTGGGTCCAGCATACCGGATCCGGAAGGAACTTGATGGAGTAGACCCGCTTCCCCTTCAGCATGTGCTGATGAAGCTTGACCACCAGCTCCATGTCCTCGCCGATGCATCTGGGAGTATAGCCTCCGGCATCGATGACGAGCTGCTTGTTAAACGCCCCGAAAGCGCCGGAGATGATGAGCAGCATACCCATCTTATGAAAGCCGATCCGGCCCGTCAGAAACGCGCGAAGGTATTCGTTGGTCTGGAGCATCAGCAAAGGATTGTTGGACAGGTTGATCTCCCGCAGTTCCCCGTTCACGATTTCGCAGCCGCTGGCGATGCGGATGATACCGCCCACCGCGACGCATTTCGGATCGATCATGAAGGAATAGATGATCTTGGCCAGGGACGAGCGCTCCAAAATGGAATCTGCGTCGATGGAAACGAACACCGGATACATGGAAACGTTGATCCCCGCGTTCAGGGCGTCAGCCTTTCCTCCGTTTTCCTTGTCCACCACGACCAGATTCGGATACTCGGCGGAACGATACAGCGCCCGGATCTGCTGGGTCGGTATGGAGCGCTTATACGGCTGATCGATTTGGATAAGGCGGAACGCGTCCTTCAGCAGATCCAGCGTGTTGTCCTTGGACCCGTCGTTGACGACGATGACCTCATAATTTCCGAAGTCCAAAGAAAGCAGGTTTCGGGTATTGTCCACGATGGTGGCCGATTCGTTGTACGCCGGAACGAGAACGCTGATGGGCACCATGTTGTCCGAGAAAGTATACCGGGAATAATCTGAATACTTCAGCGAACGGCTGTATTCCCGCAGTCCCATGGTCGCGCTGATGAGCTGAATGAGATAGATGGTGCTGATAGTCAACACATAGAAAAGTGACACATAGTTGATCACGACTACCGCAGTGTAGAGAATATCTTTCATCATGCGCACACCTCCTGACGCAGCAGCTGGGTCCTTTCCTGAATATACCGCATCATTTCAAACGCAAAGCGATCCTGCAAAGCCTGCACATCCGCCATCAAGTCGGGATGTCCCGGAAGCTTGGACAGGGCTTCGGCAGCGTGGAAGCGGACCCACCATTCCCTGTCGCACAGGCATCGGAGCAGCTCTTCGTAGCAATGGTCCGGCGCGATCTCGGACAGCGCCGTCGCCGCCGTACTGCGCACGCTCCATTCGGAATGCGCAGCATGCTGACGGATGCTTTCTTCGGCTGGCGCATAGCGCAGCTTACCCAAGGTGCGGATGCTGTCGATAAGCACATTTGTGTTTTCCGACTGCAGGTAAGGGACAACCAAGGAACACAGCTCCGTCATCTCCCGGATGCCTATCTCGCGGATACAAGAGCGGGTGATATAGCTATCTTGGCTCTTTCCCAGCAGCATCCTGCAGAACTCCGCATGATTACCCGTGTAGCAGGCAAAAAGCTCCTGAAGGGAACGGAAGGACAGAATCAGGCGAAACGAAGGGTCGGAAAACAGCGTCAACAGCTTGTCGCGGCTTGCGCACATAAACAAAGCCAGCAAACCGATCTCCTGATTGTCCGCCTTCTTCGGCCAGCGATAGAGATTGGAGAGAACATCTTCCTCCAGCACAGAAAGGCGCAGCTCCGCCACCAGTTTGGTGAACACGCCCACCCAGTCGCTGTTTCGGGCATGGAGCTTTTTTCGGATGTGGGCCATATACCACTGATCCTGCAGGATGATCGAGCGCAGCAGCTCCCTTTGCGGCGCAGAGATTTCGTCGACTACGATCGTCATGGCGATGGCGCCTCGGTTGGTCTGTATGCCTCGGATATCCCGAAGATAATGGACCTCTCCGTTTTGATCGAGCAGCTGGTGGATTTGTTCGCGCAAAAACTCCAGGTCCTGCTTAGCGCTCAGCATGCGTATGATGCGCCGCTTGATCTGCTCCACCCGCTTGCTATTGGAGGTGGTGATGATGTGCAGCACGATAAGGCCCAGCGTAAAAAAGACCAGAATGGAAGCCATCACCACGATCAGCACATCCACCATCGCCTGTATCCAGGTATGCATACAATCCCTCTTTTCTTGCGTTCCGGTCAGGGTTGCCCGGAAAAATAGTTTTGCAGGAGTCCATAGGACTCTTTCAGCCGTTCATGGTATTCAGGCATTTCCCAGCTTTCCCAGGTGTACAGCGCCATGGGTACAGTGTCCGCTCCTCCCGATCGAGTGACGCCCAGTCGCACGCCGTCGGTGACCACGGGGGATATCTGAGTGTCCGAGAACAGCTCCCCCATCACCTGCCGGGTAGAGGGATCCATGAAGCCGATCAGCTCCCAGGGCAGCCGTATTTCCACAAACCCTGCCCCGGCACAAAAGTCCGAAAGGGAGTTCTCGGCAACCGACCCATAGAACAGCCGGCCGCTCTCGCTGCGCACGAAGGGCAGTTCCGTCCCCGTTTCCGGCAGATACAGGGGCCGGTTGAGCGCAAGATAAATGGGGTTAAAACACCCGGAATCCTGCTCATACTGCCCCGGCATCGGATCAAAAAACGGATGCAGATGAGAGTAGCTGAATTGGAAGGCGTCATAGGCTGCGTCCACGGTAAGAACGCTGTCCTCCTTCCCGTGAATCTTCAGCAGATACTCAGCTCCTTCGGCAAAGCGCATTCCGTCAGTATGGATGTTGCCCCGGTCGGGCGCCACATCCATGGGCAGAAACAGGGTGTCGCGCGCAAAATCATAGTCCTCTCCCCGTATCAGCAGATACAGATATCCAGCGTCCTTTCGAGCAAATACGGATAGCCCGCAGCTTTCGATAACAGGCAGGTCGTCCTGCCATTCTTCGGCGTTTCCGTCAACAGTTGCAGCCGGAGATTCATCCCCCGGCTCCAGCGCCAGGAGGCCAAAGCATTCCTCGGGGCATTGGGCATTGTACCAGAAGGGGCGGCGGTCGGCGATCTCGTAGTCCATGGTATTCCAGTTGCGTTTGAACCACTCATCCTGCCAGGTGAATATCAGGCCGCCAGCGCATCCCGCCGCTCGAATGTCCCGGTTCAGGGCGATCAACCATTCACCCTGCTGCCGTTCACTGACGTTGCCCTGGCTCATGCCGGTCACCGCATTGACGTGAGCGATGCCGCGGGAGGCAGGTATCCCATATTCGGATATGAGCACCGGCATGGAATGATAGCCCGTCAGCGCCTGAAGATATTGCAGATACGGATCGGGATCGTCTCCCTGGAGATACTGGCTGTCGTAGCTGAGAAACTCAGGATAGTAAGGATAGACGTGATAGGAGGCAAAGAAGCCCGCGTCAAAGGCATCGGTTGCCAGGATATGCTCCGCATCCACCACGGCGCCGTCCTCCTTTTCAGGGTCCGGTTCGTTGGGATGGCTCAAGGGATCGGTGGTGCACCAGTTGCACAGCGCCACGGGTCGCTGAGTACCGTACTCCAGGTCCCGGGCAATGGCAGTCTCTGCGGCTTCCGCCAAAAAGGCTTCAAAGGGCGAGGCGTCCAGTGTGCGGACGTAAGTCCCCGAAAAGGCAACGCGATCGGGAGCGGCGGCGTTGGTGCCGTTGACAAAAGCCGCGTCCCACTCTATACCCAATATCCACCCGATGACCCACCGGGACACATCTGCGGTGTATCGTCCTCCGGCATTCCCTGGCCGCTTTTCAATATCCGCCTCACCGTGGATCATATCCACGGCATTCAGTATATCGTCGAAAAAGCTTTGACGAAACGCTTCAGCAAAAGCGTTCCCGTATCCTGCGATCATGTCCTCATTGGCATAGACGCCTTGAATCAGCAAAAGAGGCGATTCCGCCTTGTGATTAAATTCCAGCAGTGCCTGATAGAATTCCGGCATCTGGTTGACATACACCCGGATGACCTGCACGTTCATCTGGCTGATATAGCTGAACCAGCGCAGATATGTCTCCTTATCGATGGCGAACTCGCCCGGATAATTGCCTGCGGAGGCGGCGCCCATATTCACCCCGTTCAGGAATACCTCTTCAGGCGCTCCGTTTTCTCGGACCAGGCAAAAGCTTTTTCCCTCTATCATGGCAGGCATTGCCCGACGCAGCTCGCTATTTGTCGGGCTGACGTTTATTCCGCCTCCTAAAAGCAGCAGACAGCTCAGGAGGAAAAGCATAACAACCAGGCTTCCTGAGCGTTTCTTGCGTGATGCAGGGACCATCGATAGTTCTCCAATAGCAGAGTAGTTTAAAAAGAAATGGCTGGGTTGCGGGCACGTACGCCCTGCAAAGACGGGAAAGCCCATCAGCGGCACTGCGGTGAAAAAAACCGGTGTACCACCGAAAACATTCGTTTTCGCAGAATAATTATAGCAAAAGCTCCTTTTTCTGACAAGGTACTAATGCATCGAAACTGATGCAAAGCATAGGCGCTTCATTCTCTCTCGCGGGCGATCGAAACCTCGGCCTTCCGCCCTGGAGCGAAAATCACGGCCGCTTATCAGAGCAGTTAGAACGATTGCAGTAAATAAGAATTATTGATGTATTATTGCAAGATCGGAAGCATAGTCTGTCGTGGGGAAAAGAATCTACCCCCGCAACCATAAAAAGAAAGTCCCGTTGGGGACTTTCTTTTTTGCACATAGGGATCGATCCGAAGAAGGAATTTTTCGTCATGCTTTCATGTAGTATGCTCTATACCACTCGCTGAATTTGCGCAGCCCTTCTCGGATTCCGATCTGCGGACGGAATCCATACTCTTCCTCTAAGGCCCGGCTGTCCGCAAAGGTCACCGGCACATCGCCTGCCTGCATGCCCACCAGCTCTCTGTGTCCTTCAAAATCGTACTCTGCGGGAAGCACGCCGGCTCTCACTAATTCTTCCTGCAGCGTTGAAATATAATCCAGCAGGTTCTCCGGTGTTCCGCCCCCGATGTTGTATATGGCATATGGAGGCACGGGCAACCCATCCTCGCCGCGAAGGCGCCGAGGGGCCCCTTGCATGACCCGCAGAATGCCTTCCACAATGTCGTCGATGTAGGTGAAATCCCGCTTCATCTTGCCATAATTGAAAATCCGGATCGTTTCTCCCCGTACCAGCTTTTCTGTTGCGGAGAAATAGAACATGTCCGGACGCCCCGCCGGCCCATAGACCGTAAAGAAGCGAAGGCCTGTCGAGGGAATATCGTACAGCTTGGAGTATGAATGGGCAAGCAGCTCATTGGATTTCTTCGTGGCCGCATAGAGCGAGACCGGGTGATCCACAGGATCCTCCGTAGAAAAGGGGACCTTCCTGTTTCCTCCGTACACGGAAGAAGATGACGCATACACCAGATGCTCCACCGGGTAGTGCCGACAGGCTTCCAGAATGTTGAAAAAGCCGATCAGGTTGGACTCGATATATACGTCCGGATGATCGATGGAGTATCGTACCCCTGCCTGGGCCGCTAAGTTTACCACTATCGCAGGTCTATATTCAGCGAAAAGCTGATCCACCAAAGCTTTATCTGCGATAGAACCCTGCACAAACAGGTGCCGGGCAGCAGCCGTTTCAGCCGTCTCGTTGATCAGCCGGAGACGGTATTCCTTCAGGGCCGGATCATAATACCCGTTCATGTTATCGAGGCTGATGACCAGGCCGGAGGACATCTCCCGCAAAAGCCGCAGGACAAGATTCGCCCCTATAAACCCCGGGCTGCCGGTTACCAGAACCGTTTTTCCGTTCAATTCAACTTTTTCTTTTACCACGCTCAATCCCTCCTGAACAGATCGCGGGTATACACCTTGTCCTGCACATCATCCAAAACCGAATCATACCGATTGGCGATGATGCACCCGCACATCTTTTTGAACTTCTCCAGATTATTGACGACCACCGACCCGAAGAATGTACTGCCATCTTCCAGGGTCGGCTCATAGATGACCACGGTGGCCCCTTTGGCCTTGATCCGCTTCATCACGCCCTGGATGGCGCTCTGCCGGAAATTGTCGCTATTGCTCTTCATCGTCAGGCGATACACACCCACCACGGACTCCTTCTGCCGCACTTCCTGATCATTGCTGAAAGAGGCCGAAGCCGTATAGGTCCCGGCAATCTCCAACACCTGATCCGCGATAAAATCCTTCCGGGTACGGTTGCTTTCTACAATTGCATGGATCAAATTCTGGGGAACGTCACGATAATTCGCCAACAGCTGCTTGGTGTCCTTGGGCAGGCAATATCCGCCATATCCAAAAGATGGATTGTTATAGTAATCTCCCACCCGAGGGTCCAGACAAACGCCTTTGATGATCGGTGCGGTCTCGAGATGCTTCACTTCCGCGTAAGTATCCAGCTCATTGAAAAAGGATACCCGCAGCGCCAGATAGGTATTAACGAACAGTTTCGTCGCCTCCGCCTCAGTGGGCTGCATGAACAACACCGGAATATCGGTCTTTACAGCGCCTTGCTGCAGCATTGCGGCAAAGGTTTCAGCGTTATCTCTGTTTTTATCGTCCGCACCGACGATAATCCGGCTGGGATTGAGGTTGTCATAAAGCGCTTTTGATTCCCGCAGAAACTCAGGGCTGAACAGGATGTTGTTCATTCCCAGCTTTTCCCGGATAGAAACCGTGTATCCCACCGGTACCGTGGACTTAATCACGATGACGGTTTTTTTCTCCTGCCCAAAGGTCACATCTCGGATCTGTTTCAGCACGCTTTCTACGGCAGAGCAATCGAAAAAATTGGTCTTGGGATCATAATTCGTGGGGACAGCCACGACGATATAATCCGCCTGAGCATAGGCTGAAGCTCCGTCCGTTGTGGCGCGAAGGGACAAACCCCGTTCCTCATGTTCGGTCAGGAACCTCTCGATGTAAGCATCCTGGATAGGACTCTCCCACCGATTAAGCTCCTCCACCTTAGCCTCGGCAATGTCCACCGCGGTCACATCGTGATGCTGAGAAAGAAGCACTGCCAAAGACAACCCCACATAGCCCGTTCCGGCGATCGCAACCTGTTTGCGCGGCACCGAAACGACCGTCGCGGACTCGTCCCGAATGACTTCATCCAGAGCAAAGCCAAGCACTTCTGACAAACACAGCAGCTGATCTGCCGAAGGCGTGTACTCTCCCCGTTCCAATTTGGATAACTTTGCGCGGCTGATCCCGGTTTTCACCGCCAGTTCGCTTTGGGAAATCCCCGATGCTTTTCTGCGTTCGCTCACCACCTGAGCCAATACCGATACAGCTATCTTTTTCAAACGAATCCCTCCATGTGTGTTGCTCATACTGACAAGAAAAGGAAGCAGGATATGAACCGTTCTTCGGGCCATATCAGCCAGGGCATATCATTACATGGCCCCTTTCCGGTTAAGCACGACCCACACGGTCTTGAATAAAATGTGGATATCCTGCTTGAGAGACCAGTTTTCGATGTATTCCCGATCCAGGCGGACCACCGTGTCAAAGTCACGGATCTCGCTGCGTCCGCTGACCTGCCAAAGGCCGGTGATCCCCGGCTTTGTGGACATTCTGGAGCGATGGAAGGGCTCATAGCGGTGCCACTCGTCCACCGTGGGCGGGCGGGTTCCGACCAGGGACATATCGCCCTTCAGAACGTTGAAAAACTGAGGGAACTCGTCAATGGACAAATCTCGTATCCAGCCGCCGACACCCTTTTTCCATTTTCCGTTGGGAAGCTGCTTTTGCCCGATGATGCGCGGGTCATGCTCCAGCTTGAACATGAGTTGATCTTCCTGCCCGCTTTCCACGGCCAGCTGCTTCTTTCGCGCTTCCGCATCCATATACATGCTGCGAAACTTGTACATTTGAAACTTTTTCCCGTTTTCACCTATCCGGGTCTGCGCGAAAAAGATCGGTCCCGGGTCAGACAGCCAGATCGCCGCCGCCACGGGAGGCGTGAGGATGATCGTGATCAGAACGCCCAGCAGGCCGCCTGCAATATCCATGATACGCTTCAGGAACAGGTCCCGGCCTGTAATGTAACCCAGCGAAGTCGTGATCGTCAGATGCCCGCAAATCCATTCCACGTTTTTATGCCTGGACTGGATCTCGTCCAAATTCGTGAGGGCTGTGTGGATGGTTATCCCCATGCGCATGAGGTTGTTGATGAGATTCACCGGCAGATTGGCTTCGGGCGGCACGTCCAAATACACCTCATCCACCCAGTTATTGGTCAGATACCGTTCCAGCGTATCGGTCGTCGCGACGATGGGGATCGTTTCAAGCTCCGGATACTCCTCCCAGAGAGAGCGGAGCGCCTGCCGTGCCTCCTCTTCGGAAGGATTGGCGCCCATGATGGCAAGCCCGATGAACCGGTACGTTCCGTAATTCGTTCTAAGAAGCCGCGGAATGACCGAAAGAATCTGAGAAGTCTCCAGCGCGATAAGCATCGAATGCCGATTGAGGATGTGGTGTTTTTTCTTCAGAAAGCTCTTGTACGCCTGGCGCATGATGAAACAGGAAACGATATACATCGGCACGGCATACAAGGCGATTTTCGAAAGATCCGCATCGCTCTTTTGATTCAGCAGCTGGAGGACCAGAAGAATGAGGATCACACGCCCCGTCTGGCCAAGGAGTCGGACCATTTCGTCCCATGGGGTATGATGCAGCACACTGTGGTAGGTATCCAGGATGATTATTACGACCAAATTCACAAGGATAGCTTCCAAAGCTAGCCGCCAGAAAAAGGGAGAACTCAGCACTCCCTCTTTTCTAACCAGCAAAAACCCGGTCAGAAGGCTGAGAAAAAGGCAAAGGTTGTCCAAAAGCATGAAATCGATATGCTGGGACCAGCCGCGTATTCTCCTTTTATACATTTTTCCTGCCCTCCCTTGTTTGACTCATTCTGAACGCGATCATGGTTTCGAAGGTCCTTCCGATCATTCCGCCTGCTTTTCCTGCTGTCTGACCCTGACCGCACAAAGAAGCATGGCCGGCAGATACAAGTGCATCTTAAGCAGGAGCATAACGGCTCCCACCTTTGGGGGCAAACCTTTCACAGTCACAAATGAAAGCATATCCGATTCACGAAGCCCTTCCTTCAGATGCCGTGCGGCTTCCCGCAAAGAGGGATCCGTCTCAGCGCGCCACTTTCCCGTGCGAATGATCAACATGGCGGCATATTCGTTGAGCTGACGGTCTACAGCCGGTCCGTTTCCACCCATATGCTCCCGCATATATATGATTAAATAGCGAAAGCTCTTTGTCAATAGGTTCTCCCTGCTCTTTGCGCGAATGGAATCCTCGTTGGTTTTATTGTACATATACAGACGTTCGTTGCATACATACACGTTTCGGCAGTGCAGAAGGCATTCATAGGTCATGGGCACATCGGTGAAAACACGGATCCTTTCCTCCCGTGTATAGTGTTCCAGCAGCAGTTCCCGCCGGAAGGCCTTGTCCCAGGTGTGCGCCTGAATGACGCCGACCTGAAGTCCTTTCCTCGTATCCGTAAGGAGAAAGGGGATGATCTCCTTCTCCAGCCTTGTCCTGTCGTAAAACCCTTCAGGTACATTGTTGAGGGTCGCTTCCAGATGATCCTCATATACGCTGCTTGCCGCGAACAGCACCATATCCAAAGACACTGGAGACCGCGACACCGTTTCATGGATAAATTGCAGCATGTTTTCAAGCGCCCAGTCATCCCCGTCCACGATGCAGACGTAGTCCCCTTTTGCGGCCAGGATACCCGCGTTCCGGGCAGAAATCAGTCCACCGTTGGGTTTGTGTATGACGCGCACACGGGGATCCAGGCGCGCGTATTCGTCACAAATCTTAGGGCAATCGTCCGGCGAACCGTCGTCGATGAGCAGCAGTTCAAAGTCAGTATAGGTCTGAGAAAGGATGCTGTCCACGCAGCGCCGCAGATATTTCTCCACCTTATACACGGGCACGATTACGCTGATCATTTTGTTTCACCTTTCCTTGATGCTTTATTCAGTCCAAACCGCCGATGATGCTGGGTTCGAAATCCCATACGCTTTTATGGCATCGAATCGATCTTTGTCCCTGATTTGGGCAGGATGCTTCTTTTTATTTGTGCAAGGCTATCCCTCAATAGGGGGTTGCGTCCGAAGAAAACAAAGTAGCATAGATTCGGCACCGTGAAGCTCATTACGGCATTCAGGATAAGAGATCCCCATACATTCAGAGAAAACAGACCGCATACAAACCATGATGCCGCGCAGGAGATCAAAGCGACTGCCGTTAATCCGCAGAAGAGCCGCACAAACCTCCCTCTGTTCGCGCGGGGAAACACCTCCAGAAACAGATTGCGGAACAGCCATGGAATCTGAACGAGAACGATGGAGACAACGGAGGAAAGGAGCACCCCGTACAGTCCCAGCCATTGTACCGTCGCCAGGTTCAAGCCCAGATTCACCAGCGCCGCGGTTAAAGGCCGCCAACGGTCCATCTTCCAAATGCCCGCCGAGTCTTTAAACATATTGAGAAGTTTGTTGGCTCCCATGGAATAGTAATACACAACGAAGCAAAACACAAATCCGATGGCAAGCATATTGTCCTCGCCCATCCAGATCTGCATGAATGGCTGGTACAGGCAGAGCAGCATGGAACTGCTCACGCCCAGTAGCCAGCAGAACAGAAGACTTATCTTTTCAAGATCCCGGTAATTCGATTCCTTGCTTTCCATAACCAGCTTGTTGCCTACGCCTGCCATACAGGCGTTGAGGATTATGACCAGCATCATGCGTAGCGCAGTGATAATGAAATAGTAATTCTGATAGAGCGCTAAAGCGCTCAACCCCATGAAGGCAGAAATCACCAGCGTATCTGCGGAATCGAAAACCGTAGCGGACAGCTTCGACGTGAACAGGTCCCGCACCCTGCGGAAGATATCACGTGTTTTTTCCTTCGGCAGCTTCCCGACCGGCACGTACTGGGGATACATCTTCGAAGCGCATACCGCGGTCAGAACGTTTGTGACGATCTGGCACAGCAGTTGGACGGCCAGAAACAGATAGTAATTCCGAGTAAAGACAAGGATCAGGATCTTCAGGATGTATTCCGTCAATCGCACGGCAATGCTGACTTTGCTGATCATGTCCCGCCGCTGATGCGCCTGCAGCAGACTTCCCTTGTATGCGAACAGCCAATACGTCAGCACCGTGTTGCCGAGGTTCATCAGATACAGGACATACAGATTCATTCCTGCGGGCAGATCGTCCCTAATGAGGATGTGCAGAACGGGTATTATAAGCAGTCCGACCGCCGCAATCGCAAGGCCGATGATCCTGTATAACGTCCGGTACAGCCGCAGCAAGGCGCAGATCGCGGGGGTGTCGTCCTCTGCGATCGGCTTGTACATACTGAACACCATCGCACTGCCCACACCGAGCTCCGCCAGGTTCAAAAACATCAGGAGCGACTTGAACAAGCCGTTCAGGCCCAGATACTGCGTTCCCAGATAATGTAGCATTACGGAACGAATGACGAAAGGAAACAGCATATTGACCGTTTCCTGTATTCCGCCGAACACAATGTTTCTTGCTGCGTTTTTAGTTCGCTCAAGCTTCATGCCGCTTACCAGGCTCCTTTTGGGTCAGGGACTACAGAAACAACGTTCAATCCGTCTTTACTGTTTCGATTCGGCACTCCAAAAGCGTGCGGTACAGTTCGTGCGTCTTGGCCGTGATCTCCTGCCAGGTGTATTTGGAGGAAACCGTTTTGCGCGACGCAATGCGAAGCGCTTCCGCTTTTTCGGGATGATCGCACAGATCCTGCAACGCTTCCCGCAAAGCTTCCGCGCTCCCGCGAGGAAAAGTAATGCCGCAGCCGTTCATGACATCCGCGCACTCACCGATGTCAGAAGTCACACAGCAGCATCCGTAGTTCATAGCTTCCAGAAGCGTCAATGGCATCCCTTCCAGATCGCTCGGCAATACATACAAGTATGCATTGCTGTACAGCTCTTCCAGGACAAGCCCCTGCTGGAAACCGGCAAAGATGATGGAAGGATTGTCCTCTGCCATTTCCTGCAGGCTCTTCACGTAGTCGTCTGTGTCCGATGTGCGGCCGACTATCACCAGCTTTTTATCCGTCGACAGCTTCTGATAGGCTTCAATGAGATAATGAATGCCCTTCTCCGGCACCAGCCGGCCCAGGAACAGGATATAGTCCCTCGAGGAAAGCCCGAAAAGCTTCGTGATCTCAGAAGCAGGGCGGATCTCAGCCGGGTCGATTCCATTGGGGATCAGCACGGTGTCCCGTCCGTATTTTTCACGGAAATATGCCTGCACGCCTTTGGACAGCACGATGATGCTGTGCGCGTAGCGGACAGCCATCTTCTCACCCAGCATGATATAAGCGGAAGCGAACTTTCCCCATTTCTGCCGCTGATGATCGAGTCCATGGATCGTAACCACCACCTTCTTGCCCAGCAGCCTCGGCAGCCAGCAAATGACGCACGGTCCTTCCGTATGGAAGTGGACCAGATCAAAGCGACGGAAAGAAGCCATCACCGTCGCAATGATAGATGAAGACATAGCCGCTAGCCCGCGGCGGTCAACGGTCGGCGTCCAGACCAGATGGACGCCCCGGTGTTCCCGCGGCAGCGGAGCGCTTTTCCGCATCTTTTTGAATTCCTTATTCGTCCGGTTATAGCAGGTCACGTCATATCCGATCTCCGTAAGATGCGGCGCCAGGTTGCTGACGACGACCTCCACGCCTCCGTCACGGGAAGGGATAAATTTATGCCCGATCATCGCGATCCGCTTCGGTGTTTTCTGCATATTCGCTCTCATTCCTTCCTTTCACAATCGCCCGGCAGCCGTTACTTCCGGCTGCCCTTCGTCAGGACTGCCGTTTGGTTTCGGAATACGCGCGCTCCGCCATACTCAGATAGATCTCCTGCAGCTTGCGCGCCTCCACGTGAATGTCATACCCCGCCCGGCGGACAATATCGACCCCCTGCATTCGCTCCGCTGCCGAATGCCTTGCCGCCAGGATCTCTTTTGCCCACTGTGGGTCTTCCGCTTGAAGGGGGATCCTGTGTGCCCCCGGAGAAAGCAGCACTTCATCGGTGATCCGATCGGAGAAGAAGCACGGCAATCCGGCTGCCTGCGCTTCAATCCCAACCACGGGAAGCCCCTCAAACAGTGAAGGAAGCACGAAGCAATCCATCGCATGATACCATCCGCTGACGTCTGCCATCTGCCCCAAAAAGAGCGTCTTTTCCTGAACCCCCATAGCCACGGCTTTTTCTTTCACGGACTGCTCCAATTCTCCCACGCCGATCAGGACAAGTCGAGCATCAGGATCCGTCTTTGCGATTTGCGCGAAAATATCCAGCAGACGACTGTGATTTTTCTGAACGTTGAACCTGCCCACATGGCCGATCACAAAGCAACCATCAAGATCATGCAGCCGCCTCAGGCGGTCACGCTCTTCCTGCCGGAACGCGAATCTCGACACGTTTATCGCGTTGCGCAGGATGAATCCGGACTCCCTCCAGCGCTTTTCCCCGTAATAGTATATCCCCGCGTCCCTGCCGCAGCTCCAGTAATCCGTTGCCGCTCCAGGAAGGAGCTGCTTGCAGATCAGCTTCAGCGGATACTTGTAATCACGGATGATCTGCGTATTATGCGCGTGCGCGATTCGGACCCGTACCCCGGCGTCCTCGGCGCTTTTCAGAGCGTAATACCCCATAGCTTCGTTGTGCGCGTGGACAATCTTGATTTCCGGCGCGTGGTGCACCAGATCCGCCACAAACCGTTTGTATTTGGGGAAATGCAGCGGGTTGAGGCCCGGGCTGACAAAGACACGACCACCCATACGGCGTATCTCCTCATCGTATTCTCCGGGAGCAGGCTTGTTTGCCAGAAAATCAAACTGGATTTGGCTCCGATCCATCTCCCGGTAATAGTTCATCAGCATGGTTTCGATCCCCGCCCGCGCCATATTGCTGACGGAATGAAGCACACGTAGCATCTCTCTGTTCCTCCGGTTTCCGTTTTCTCCCATCCGATCATTCACCTGCGGTCATTTGCCGAAGGATCTGATACGTCCGCTCACAGTTTTGCGCGTCCCGAACCGGGTAAAAAGCATCCAGGCGATCGCGGTATTCCCGCTGCATCCGAAAACCGTTTTCGGCACATTCATACAAAGCGTTCAGCAGCGCTCCTTCCGTCATGACGACAGGTCCGAATCCATGCTTCTCATATGAGAAATATCCTTCCTGATAATGGTATTTCCGGAACTCATCCAGGTCGAACTGGTAATAGATCACCGGCTTTTCCATGTAGCCTGCATCGAAAAACACGCTGGAATAATCCGTGATCAGCACATTGCAGCGCATCAGGAGGGTCTGGACATCATAGTCCCGCCAGCTTGCGAGAATGATCCGTTCGGAAGGCGACTTGAACCTGTCCAATTCTTTCTGCAGTTCGATGTGGGGATAGAAGATCAATTTGAGATCTCGCTCCTCAAGGAAACTGCGCAGGCGCGGATTGTTCAGCAGGGATTGAAACTGCCGATAGAAAGCTGTGTCCCTAAAACGTTCTCCCTGGGGATAATCCGCCCCGCGCCAAGTCGGCATAACAAGAATCTCTCCCGATGGGTCTTTCCCTTGAATGAGGTTGTCGAAGCGGCACAGCCCCGTGTACCGAACGACACCCTCCGGAAAGCCGAATTCCGAAGCCAGGTAATCATATTCCATCTTGCCGCCGCTCGCAAAAAAAACGACCTTCAGGCGGGGATACCGCATCCAAAGCATCTCATCCTTGATGATTCCATGCTGCAGAAAAATCTCCTTGCCCCGCGGACGGAACCCGATTTGACGCAGATGATAATATGCCATCAGGTCGGGAGCGCCGGGCTGCACATGGGTGCTGATCAGATAATCCGCCGCCAGATACATGAGATAATGCCGAAGCGATCTCCAATTGACGGTTTTGCCAAGCTGCATGACCTTCTGACAGTCTGGACTTTCCGGATCGATCACATAGCATACATTGATCTCAGGATGCCGTTCCCGCAGATACCGAAAAAACCAGTATGCGTTATCCCTGGCGTCAAACCCTCGTTCCGTCACCAGCCAAACATGCCGGTACGCCTCGTTCGTTTTGCGCAGCACGGCAGCAACGGGCCACAGAACGGCGAGAAGAAAAACATTTTTCAGATAAACCGCCACACGCTTCAGTTTATACAGCATTTTTCGTCCTTCCCTCCATTTCGATCGCCCATATTTCGTCGGCTGATTCCTCCGGCGTCGGCGGACGCCATTTCTCCTGCGTTTCGGATTTCAAAACCCGATAGCTAAAGCTCATGGGAATGAGCTTCAGGCCGATGCTGCACCAAAAATAGAAAGCGGTGTTGTCCGTGAGATACGTCACCGTCATGTAGGCAAGGATCGCCATATACAAGAGACCGGTCTCCGTATTGTGTTTCTTTATCCAATATCTCGGATACACGATATAATTGATGCCAGCCCATAGGGTGAACCCCAATGCGCCGAGTTCAATGAAGATCTTGAGAATATCGTTGTGCAGCGGATACGCACGGTTGATGAGCCCTTCCCGATACCACATGTTCACAAGGTCCGTGACGCCTTCAAAGCCCAGCCCCTTCCATATAGGGGAAAGCCGGTAGTAGTCGTTCGGCAGACGCCACAGAAGGTCGCGTCCCATCATGTCGATCCCCAACGATTCCAGGAACGCTACGAGGATACCGGATCGCGTAAGGTAGAGATACAGGTAAAAAAACAGAAAAAGGCCGATGCCGGTCGCCAGAATAAACTTCTGCGTTTTTCGCGCCATGCGAAGCAGTTTCACATAGATGCACACAAGCAGCACCGCCGGAAGCGTGCTGCGTTTCAATCCAACCAGCAGAAAGAAGAGGGAGAAGATCACGCCGCAGTACTTCACCCGTTTTTCCACCTTCGTGTCCTTGGGTGCAAACATCATATAGTAGATGAAGAACTGTCCGAACAGAAAGGTGATATCGTGAATCTCCAGCGCCCGCACAAACCCTTCCGCCGATCCGAAGGTGACGATACATTTCACTATGGACACAACGCTCTCAACAACCCCGTACTTGGGCATTTCCAGCAGTATAATGGCAGCGTTTGCTGCGCATATGCTGAAGAACAGATGATCGACGGCCTTTTCCTCAAACAGATAGCACATGAAGACCGCATAGATGATCGTGATCGTCTGAAACAGTATCTTCTGCCCCGCTCTGCTGATGGAGGATGTCTGCGTGAAATCCGTGACCCATATATACATACTGATCAGGATATACACGACGATCAGGAGCAGGAAAATCGGGAAATAGCTGACTGCTTTTTTTAACTTCCTAAAATCCGCAGCAACCAAGAAATACAGGAAGGCGCAGAGAATTGTCCCAAGCGCGATCGCTTTGGGCAATCCTCCGTATGCATTGTTAAGAACCTTCCAGTCCCCGAGGGCCGCCAAAACGGTACACACAACGGCGATAAAGGCGATGAATAGCGGGCATTTTCTCGCATTCTGCCCCATCATCTCCGTGCGCGCACCATGGCGACCGGCTTTATTGTTTGTCACAATCCCTCTCCGTGCTCTTTGTCTTTGCGGGATCCTTTATGTCTTCTCCGCTTTCGCCGGAAACATTGCGAGCATTCTTCTTTGCGTCCAGTCTCTGCATCGCAAGGCGAAGCAGCTGCCTGATTTCAAAAATGTTGTCCGTGCTTGAATCGGCCGCTGCGCAGGAATACTCGATCGTCTGTTCCTGGTTCACCTGGTTGTATCTTTGGACTTGCCGCTTGATCGCTTCCATAATCACGCCGGCCTTCTGCGCAGAACAATCCGGAAAGAATGCGAGAAAAACGCCGCTGCCGTTATAGCCGATAAACCCATTCGAACTGCCGAAGCTCTTCAAAATCATCGCAAAATCCTTCAGCACGGCATCCCCGACCTCGCGTCCGTACGCGCTTGAGAGGCTGCCCAGAGAATCCATTCTCAAAGCCAGGCAGGAGTAATTCTCGTCAAGAAGCCGTCCGGAGCACGCGTTGATGTATACATCACATTTTGCCCGGTTCGGCAGCTGCACGGTTTTATCGATATACCGGAAATAGTCGATAAAGTCGAGCGCTCTTCCCAGCAAAACGGCAACGATTCCGCCCACCACCAAGAACAAAACGACTGCAATCACGAGATAGAGCTTGATGTTGACCGTCGGTTCAACATGGATGCTGCTGATCATCGCCAGGTAATTTGCGCTGAGATAGCGGTTCAGTTCGTGTCCCGTATCCTCTACATACCGATAGTATTCCGTTGCCAGATCGACGCAGTGCGCAATTTTGTCGCGGATCTCCTCCGGCGTAAGGGCACTGTCCTTTCTGTCGGCGGCTGCCGTAAACACGGAAAGCAGGTATTCCTTATGCTCTTTTTCAATTGTTATTTGACGTATACCGATGTTCAGATTCACATATTCCTGAATCAGTCCGTCGTAAGTCGTCTCTTTTTTCGCGTTTTTTTGATCGTACTCCACATCTTTCAGGATATACTCCGTGCCGATCTCCTGCGTCGAGCTGTGATAATGGTAATCCATGATTTCCTTGTTTCGTTCGCTGTAGGTATCGATCAGCTTTTTCAGTGCGTCGGCTCGTTCCTGTCGGTTCTCGATATACAGCTGCATATCTTCGCAGTCGTTCTTCAAACGGCTCATCAGCAGGTCGACATCCTGTGTGTTCCCGTTGGTCAGGATCGAAGCGTACAGGCTCGGAATCTCATAATTGTATAAAAAATTGTAAATCTGATACAGGTCATTGTACGTATAGCCCGTTTCGATCGAGCGGAAATACGGATAGGCGTCCCGTTTGCTTAATAAATAGTCCAGCATCTCCGAGACGGAATCATCCAATACCTGTGCGCTTTCCAAAAAGTCGTAATTTCCGTCGGCCAGCACGGAAACGCCGTTGTTCTGCAACGGTTGTTCCACATATTTTCCGGCATAAAACTCGTAGTAGTTGTTGACGATCGCGTCCAGCACGTTCCAGACAAACTCCTCGCCGGAATCGTTGTCGCCAACGTAATACACCCTGTATGTGTCGGCAATATAGCTGGGTTCTTCGCCCTTATCCAGCAGCGCTTCGTTCAGCTTCTGCTGGTTTTCCGGAATGACTTCCTCCACATAGCAGTTGGAACGGATGAAATCGATATCGGACTGATAGCCTAAGTCCGCAAGGGCGGCGTCTATGACGGCAGGTGAAAAGATTTCTTCAACATGAAGAGGGCTTCCGTCCGGCGTATACCCCTCCTTCGCACCGTCATTCGTGTACTGGATCACCGTAGAAGCAACATAGCGCTGCTGCGATTTTCCGTAAAAATAAACAGACAGGGCACCGATGGCAGCCAACAGAAAGATCAACAGGCTGAACTGTTTCAGATAACGAAATACGCTGAATTCTTTCATGCTTCGTTCTCCTTTTTCTTGGAAAGCAGTTTGTACAGAAACACACAGATGAATGCCGCTGACAGAATCAAAACAGCGCAAAGGAATGACAGCGCAAGGCCGAATCGCTCGGCAACACCTGCGTCGTCCTCGCTAAAGCCAAGATAGTCTCGGGCTTTTGTGCTCGTATATGAGCTGTCCACCATCTGAATATCCGCGGCAAGTTTTTCAAGCGACGTCTGCATCTGGTGAATCATGGCGTCCGCCTTTTCTTTCTGTTTCGGATCTGGTCTGCTTTTCCTGAATTTTTCCATCAGATAGGTGTCATACTCGATCCGTTCCATTCGCTCTGTCGCACCGATCAATTGTGCATCCGCGTGAAGCGCCATATTGTCCATTCCCGTTTTCGTTCTGGACATATAATACTGCATCGTTTGATCCTGCGTGGGAATCATTACGATCGCACTCATGGCGGTATCATACAGCTCAATGCCCCTGTTATCTTCGTCGTATGCGGCAATCAGCTTGTTGTACATCAGGCGATCCATGCGTGCCTTATAGCTCAGCATGGTATCCATACCGGACCTGTCGTTCACGATGCCGTTTTCGATGATATAGGAACGCAGTTTGGCGATGTCGTAGGTATAGAAGTTTTTCGCCCGTTGTTCCAGCGCGGAGAAGGTGGTTCCCGTTTCCGGGTCGCTGTAGTTCTTGCTTTCCCGCTTGCGAAGCTGCACATATTTTTCCAGTTGGCCGCATTTAAGCTCCAGCAGATCGGCCGTCATCAGGTACTCGTCATTGAATTTCAGATCATTGACATCAAAAGACAGAACGGAGTGGTTAAACCCGTAGTGCTCCACGAAATACTCACGATATACTTTGCAGAGGAGGGCCAGCATGTCGTCCGCACTTCTGTTCCGAACGGCGCCTTTGCTTGTGAATCTGATCACAAAAGAGGTGCTGATATAGTTCACATTGCCGCTGATGGTTTCGTTGTGCGCGGCCTTTATGCTGATGCATTCGCTCAGTTCCGCCGGGGTTATCTGCCCTTCCAGGCCCGCGTACTCGATCAGCCGTTCCATCACTTCACCGCTTCGAATCTCGTAGATGTTGAACCTGGTCCGATTGGGCGCAAGGCCTTGGGATGCTTCCTCATAATCCAGCGACAAAACAGTGCCGGCAGTGCGCAAATTCATAAGGTAGTGGCAGCCGCACAATACCGCGAAAACAAGCACAAAGGCAGCGATCACGATAAGCTTCCGTTTTCGAACCAGTTCCAAAGCGCCTCTGAGGCTTTCCCATCCTCTTCCGGGGATGCCGGACGAAGCAGTATTTCGGTATGTTTTCGATTTGTTTATGTCTTGCATGCCTTTTCTCCTTCCGCTTGTTTCTGAATTGTTCGCTGACGGACTTTGCCTTCTCCGCCGCCTGCTCTCTTACCTGGCGGAAGAAGTGAATCGGCAGCGCCTATCGGTTAACATCGATGACAACCAGTTCGGGGGGATTGTTGATCCGCGGCGGGAACGACCTGGAATCGCCGAGTCCCGCGCTGATGATCAAGGATTGTCGGTTGTTCAGCGTGTATTTCCCCGCACAGAGCTTCGGAAAAAAACCTTCCTCCTGGCTGTACAGCCCTCCGATGAAAGGAAGTCTCACGGTTCCGCCATGCACATGACCCGCAAGCCCCAAATCAAATTCGTACGCAGACAACTGCGTTTCGAAGAGAATCGGTATATGGGTCATGACGATGCAATACGCGTCGGGGTCTATCACCGTTTTATCCATGAATTCCCGCCCCCCGTATTGTTCGAATCCATAGGCCGTGCCCTCCACGCCGAAAAGCTGAATCTTGTCGCGTCCAATGCAGATTTCCTCGCTGGCATTTCGCAGCAGCTTCAGTCCCGCTTTTTTGAGCTTTTCGGGCAGATCCCTGTCATTTCGATAATATATCCTCTCGCTTTCGTGATTGCCCAACACGCCGTAGCAGGGCGCGATCGCGGAGGATTCTAAAATCAAATCCAGCACCGATTGGTATGTTTCCTGCTCCCGTATCACCATGTCACCGAGGAAAAGGATCAAATCCGGCTTCAGCGCGCGCAGATCGGAAAGAAGCGTTTCATTATGATCTCCGTATTCACGGGTGTGAATATCGGAGATGACCGCAATCCGAATATTGCCGCTGACCTTTTGAGACGTTTCCTGATAGAAACTGATTTTGTAGTGCGATCTATGCCACAATGCAAACCCGGTTATGACCGCGCCGCAGACGAGCATCAGTAAAAGCATACCGCCGAAAACCCGAGCACATGCGCTCAAAAGCCTGTGCTTTTTCTTTGCGTCCTTTACAGCTGCTCTTTCCATGATCGATTCAGTTCCTGCTTTCAGTATTGCGGGTCACACTAATAGATTTATTCAATGTATATTATACCTTTTGTTGGCTGTTAATGCAAGTGCTTGTTCCATTCGAACCGTTTCATATGATTCCCGCTGCCGCTGCGCGTACGCCCAGGCCTTTGCCGACGGGCTGGGCGCGCTGGGGTTCTCATATACGGTCAAATGAGGATCAGGGCTGGACAGCAAAATAACCGGCTCTTTGAAGTATCGTGGCGTCATTCGAGGCCTTCGTGTCGCTGATCGGGGGACTCATCCGCACGGGTTGCCCTGTCTATCTTGCTGAGGTACGGAGACTTATTAAGTTTTATGCACTCTCCGCTGAACCCCAGGTATGATTCTTAGGAGAAGTCGGAATTGGTGATCGAGAAAACAAGGAGAAATAAGAAAAAAGGCCCATCTCTGGGCGTTTTGGGGATTCGTATTATAGTCAGATGAATACAATAAAGTTTAGCAGAAAATCTACATGTTACACACGTTTTTAGTAGAAATTCAATAGAATGAAACGCGGTATAAATAAATCAGATTCATTCTCTTTTACTTCAAGCATCATCCCCGCCATGCTACAAAAATAGGTATCTGCACGCGTCCTGTTCATCAGATGAGGCACAGATCAATAGGTCAGATCCCGGGGGATCAATCTGTAACGCAGCACATACAGCAAGTCCCACACGCATTGAACAGGTTGACAATTGCCGTTTTCCATATTCAAACTTCTGATACTGAGCAAGCGAAATGCCGGCCAATCGGGCTACCTGCTGCATTATGAGTCCCAGTTTTAACCTTTTGCTTCGGAGCAGCTCGTTGTATCTAAAAACTGTTTCCGCAGCAGCACGCTCAGATTCAATTACCGAATAAAGCTTTTTCCCAGGTTGTGCCTGGGCCTCGGCGTTTCGTTTCATCAATCATTCCTCCAATAATACTGAATCCCTAACTTGAGAATGCATCGTGCAGTCAAAATGCAGTCAAAAGCGCAGCTTCCTAAAGATGTGAATTAGGAGCGCCTTTTGACAAGCAAAAAAGGACTATATAAAAAATGTCCAGCCCTTTTGCGGCCACCGGTTTAGTCTCAAATCAACGCATGTCAATTCTCCCCAAAAAAGTTCTGGACAGAATAGTGGGCAGCAGTAAAGAAAAAGAAGGCCGAAGCTTAGTGCTTGAGCGGAACAACAGACCGCTGCCCGTTCTCTGTTTTCTGACGACCGGCTGAAAAAATCACAACGCATCCAGCTATCCATTCCAGATGCGTTGTGACTTCATGAGGCCCGAGACCCCCAATCGGGTTCCAAAAAGGAGAAAATGGAATCCGTATTAAAGGATTTCGGCAATGGCCTCCACTTCGACCAATACGTTTTTGGGCAGTGTCTTCACCGCTACGCAGGAACGCGCGGGGCAATCGCCCTTGAAATACTTTGCGTATACACCGTTGAAAGCGGCGAAGTTGCCCATATCTGAGAGGAAGCAGGTGGTCTTGATTACAGTTTCAAGAGCCGCGCCTCCGACTTCGAGAACCGCCTGCAGATTTTTAAGGACCTGTTCGCTCTGCTCCTCGATGGTTTCGCCCACGATGGCGCCCGTGTCAGGATCCAGAGGGATCTGCCCGGAGGTGAACACCAGCTTGCAGGCGGTCATCCCCTGGCTGTAGGGGCCGATGGCTCCAGGAGCCTTGTTCGTTTCAATCTTTTTCATACAGTAACCATCCTTTCTGTTTACTTCAAATATGTCCGCCGACTCTGCGGCAGGCGCACCAAGGCGACCAGCACCGCGCCGAGGACGGATATGCCGATCAGGACGGCGCCGCAGCCGCTCCACCCCATCCCAGTGATCATCGCTCCCGTCAGGGGAGAACTCACCAGCATGGCGAGATTGCTGAGCAGGGTAAACAAAGCGATGACCCACGTCTTCTCTTCAGATCCCCGGGCAGACAGCGGGATCATGGTCCACAGAGCCGTCGAAACAATGCCTTCCGCGAAGGGTTTCAGGATCACCAGGGCTAAAATCCATCCGTAGGAACGAAGGGAAAAGCCCAGAGCCATGCACACGGCGTATGCCAGACTCCCCAGAAAGCACACGCGCTTCCGATCCGCTCTGTCCAGCATCGCCCCCGCCAGAAGGGTAACGGGGATCGCCAGAATGGAGGAATAGCTGATCAGTCGATTGGCCTTCACCAGCTCTATCCCCGCCTGCTCGTTCCAGAAGCTGGCCAGCCAGGTGGTGTGCGCCAGGTAGCAGAAGCAATAGCAGAACATGCATGCCGACAGAAGCCAAGCGTTTGCGTTGTTCAGCGCCTTGAGAAAGGAACGCAGTGGGAACGGTTCCCGTTGCTGTGAGCCCTGCGCTGCGGCGTCTTCCGGCGGCCGAGTGAACAGCAGGCACAGGCCGAGCGCCGCGAACGTAATGACCAGGCTGAAAACCCACGCCCCGCGCCATCCGCTTCGGCTGGCCACCTGCGACACGAACAGAAAGCAGACGGCCGACGCTACGAACTGCCAGGATGACCAAAGTCCGGTGGGCAGCCCGCGCTTCTCCGGTGGGAAGCAGAGCGCGATGATCTGGGGCACTGCTACCGAGATAAGGCCGGCGCCGATCCCCTCAATGATGCGGCTGAGAAGCAGCAGCCCGTAACTGCGGGCAAAAAGGCCCAGGACGGAGCCCGCCGCCGCGCACCCCAACGAGTACAGGCAGGTCTTCCTCTCCCCGACCCGCTTGACGATGTAGGCGGCCGGGATCGCCATGGCCAGGCCCATGATGCAAAACACGGAGGACAGCAATCCCGCCGCGGACTTGTCGATGCCGAAGCCGGTCTGCACCACGTCGATACAGGGCATCAGTTTTTTCTGCGCTATGGCTACGGCGATAGCGCTCAGCACCGCGCTAACGGTGATCCGCCAAGCTCTTGTCTGTTTCGTTCCCATTGCTGCTCCAATCTTGAAAACGGTCGGCCGGATAGGACATGCCCGCTCAGCCGACCGTATCAACTTATACTGTTATCGTTCAGCTGCGGTAGATCCGGCCATCGATCACCGTCATCTCACAGCGGCTCATAGCGGAGAAGGGGTGACCGCTGAACACGGCAATATCCGCGTCCTTCCCCGCTTCGAGAGAACCCAGACGGGCGTCCAGCCCGAGATTCTTCGCCGGCCAGATGGTCAGCGCGCGGAGGGCAGCTATCTCAGAAAGCCCTTCAGCGATGCACTTGCCCACGTACAGCGGCAGCAGGTAGGTGTTGTAGCCGGTGTCCTGCATGAGGGAGAACTCCAGTCCGGCCTCCTCCATGACGGCGGGATTCTTCCAGGAGATGTTCTGGGTCTCGAATTTTGTCGGCTCCATCGCCAGGGGGCCCAGGACCATCCAAGGCTTTTTTTCCTTCAGGAAATCCTTGATCATCCACCCTTCGGTCACGTGCTCCAGAGAGTAGGTCAGTCCGAACTCCTCCGCAATGGAGATGGCGGACACGATGTCGTCGCTCCGGTGGCAGTGGATCCTCACCTTCCGTTCGCCCGTCAGCACGGGCAGCATCTGATGAAGCCGGAAGTCGAACGGGGGCCGTTCGCTCTTCTCTTCAGCGATACGGCGCTTCTCCGCGTACTCCTGCGCCTTGCAGAAGGTCTCCCGCACAAGGGCGGCGACCGCCATGCGCGTAACGGGTGCCTTCTTGTTGTCGCCAAAGAATCGCTTCGGGTTCTCGCCGAAGGCCATCTTGAACATCTCTGTGCCGGGGATGATCAGCTCGGCGGCTGTCTGCGCTTCCTTCAGCTTCAGGCAGATGCCGTTGCCTCCGATGACGTTGGAGGATCCAGGCAGCGTGCAGACCGTGGTGAAGCCCACTTCACGGGCTTTGGCGATCGCCAGATCGCGGGGGTTGATCGAATCCGCCGCCATCAGGTAGGGCGTGACAGGGTCGGACCATTCATTCAGGTCGATCCGTGTGTTGTAGTTGTTGGGAGAGGATGCCATGCTGATGTGGCAGTGTGCCTCCACGAACCCGGGGGTGACCCATTTCCCAGCGGCGTCGATGACCTCCGCCTCCGAGGGGATCTCAACGTCCGCCCCCGCGGCAAGAATCACGCCCTTGTCCCATACGACGGAGCCGATGTATGTTTCGCCGCGGACCACGTCCGCCAGCAGACCGTTTTTGACAGCATACATACGCTTATACCACGCTTACTTCCAGTGGGGCTCGTCCCAGAACTTGAAACGTGTGCCGACGCCCTTGCGCAGGGCCGTTTGATACATCTCGTAGATCCAGGCCACGTCCTCCAGGGCGAGACCGCCGGACATGAACACGGCATGATGGGTGTCGTTGGTCCGGGGATTGTACTTTCCGGACACCACCTTGCTCAGCTCCACCGCACGGCCGAAGGGGACCTTCCCCGCCTCCACCAGCTTGAAGTACTGATAGGTTGAATACTGCCGGGCGCCGGGCCCGATGGTGCCGTCGGGTAGCTTCTGCGCCTCCATGGAATGCTCGTGCATCCGATGGCAGTCCACGATGAGGGTGGTCTCGGGGTCCAGATAGAGCTCATCGTCCAGCTTGCCGCCGCCGGAGATCAGGATGGTGGCGCCGGGGCGGAGCCATTCGCTCTTCACGTAAGCGGGGTTCTGACCGGAGGAAGCGAGGCTGATAGCATCGCTGTTGCGGACCAGTTCCTCCATGGATTTCACTGCGTCCGCGGGGATGCCGGTCATCTCGGTCATTTCCTTGCAGAAGGCCACGCTCTTCTCATAGAAGAGGTCATACACATAAATGTGCTCGCATTTGGGCATGGTATCCACCAGAGACAGACAGCAGGCATGGCTGATGACGCCGGCACCCACGATGCCTACGGTCCTGGCCGTGCTGGCCTGCAGATACTTGTTAGCCACGCCAGGCATGGCGCCGGTGCGCATGGTGCTGATGAGGCAGCCGGACATGATCGCCAGCGGAGCGCCGGTATCGGTGTCGTTCAAGAAGGCGGTCAGGATGGAACGGGGCAGGCCGAGGCTCAAATTCTCCCGATTAGAGCCATAGAACTTGCCGCCGCAGGCCCGGAAACGTCCGCCCAGGTACCCGCACATGGCCACATAGCGACGATCCGGCGTGGGCTCCGGCATGTTGAAGGTGGGCCTGTCCTCGGGGAAGGTGACCACGCCGCCGTGCAGGCAACCGTCCTTGCCGCTCATGCGCCAGTCGCCGGTCTCATAGATCTGGAACACGTCGATCATGGTCTTGACGCACTTGTGCATGTCCAGCACGCCGCATTCGATAAGATCCGGTTCGGACAGCAGCAAGGTCTCCAAAGTGGTGTCATGTTTCATAATCATAGTTTGCCTCCTGATTCTTATTCTTGTCGCAGCAGCTGCTGCACGATGTCGTGGATCCCCCTGGCGGGGTGCGCCTGTTTATACTCATCCTCCGAATACATCTTGAGGGCATCGAAGGGGCACGCCTTTACACAAGCCGGCTTCAGCCCGGCCTTCACCCTGTCGTTACATCCGTCGCACTTGACCATCTTCCCCTCTTCGTTGAAGCGCGGCGCGCCGAAAGGACATGCCATGGCGCAGCTGTGGCAGCCGATGCAGTTCGTGTTGTCATAGATAGTGAAGTTGGTCTCCTCGTCCTTGAAAAGGCAGCCGCAGGGACAGGCTTTGATGCAGGGCGCGTCTTCGCAGTGCATGCAGGCGACGGAGATATAGGACCATCTCGTCTCCCCGCGGTATCCCTGCTCAAGGGTGGAGACCACGCGGAAGGGCTTCTCCCCCCGTTCCGTATCCGTATCGTTCTGGTCCATACAGGCGACGGAGCATGCGCCGCAGCCAACGCAGTTTTCAGTGTTTAAATCAAAAATGTACTTCATCTCACTCCCCCGCCTTTCTCACATTGCAGCGACTCTGACGGTATCCGGCAAAACCGGAATAGGGATCCAGGTGGTTGCGATCGATCAGGTTGTTTACATTCGCTTCCTTATAGCCATGGTACATGTATACGTCGCCGGGAAGTCCTGCGGCCGTAATATGCGCTTTCACACGAATCATGCCCACGCCGGTGTATATCTCCACCGTGTCCCCTTCCCTGATCCCACGGGCATCAGCGTCCTTCTGATGCATATCCACCGTGGGCTCAGGCCGTAGGCTACGCGCCCAGGGGACCTCGTGCATCCGGCTGTGCAAGCCGTTGGCGATGCGCGCCCCGGCGATCAGCGTCAGAGGATACGCTTCCTCGTCCGCTGTATTGAAAGCGTCATAATAGGAGGGCAGCGGGTCCAGATCCGCGCGTCCCGTGGCGGCTATGGTTTCGGAATACAGCTCCAGCTTTCCGGACGGCGTCGGGAAGCCGTGCTCCAAGTAGTATCCGAGCGGCTTCGACGTATCCAGCTTTACCGGCAGCGGCAGCTCCGCTTCCTGCAGCTCCTCCAGCGTCACGGGCAAATCGCTGATGAAATATCTGAGGTCCGCCTCATATCCCGCCTTCAGCAGATTGTCGTCCAAGTCCATCCGCCGGGCAAGCTCACAGAGGAATTCCGCATCATTCACCGATTCGTACAGAGGCTCCACGACGGCCTTTGTGGCCGTAAGCAGGTTTCCATACCCCTTCAGGTTCACACGCTCCAGAGACGTGCATACGGGCAGCACATAGTCCGCATAGTCACAAATGTCCGTCTTCACGATGTCCGTGGCAACGATGAGATCCAGCTTTTCGTAGGCTTCCGGGTATTTGTCGGACTCCAGGAACATCCGTTGGTTCATGCCCAGGGCGACCAGCGCCTTGTAGGGCCGCGGATCCTCCTCCAGGATGGCGCGGAGCATGTCCCCCGCCTGCATCTCATTGGTCTTGGCCGCCCACAGTGGGAACCGTTCCTCTCCGATCCGTTTATCCAGATGCTCGGGCCTGGTCCCGTAGCAGAACTCCTGCTCATGGGAAGGGAATCCGATGGCTTCGGCCACGATCCCGTCCGAATCACCCAGGAGCGAACCGCCCTTCACATCGATTCCGCCGGTGATGACCATGAGAGAAATGATAGCCCGCATGGCGTTATAGCCGTTGATATGGTGGGGAATGGCCGCTGACGGTGTGTAGGAAATGGCGGGCAGGTTCTGTCCCATGACGTCCGCCGCCCTTTCGATGAGCTCGGGCGCGGCGCCGGTGATCCTGCTTACTCGCTCCGGGGTGTATTCCCGGACCAGGCGCTCATACGCATCGAATCCATGGACGTATTTGTCGATGTAGTCTTTGTCGATGTACCCCTTTTGGATCAGCAGGTTACCGATGCAGAGCGCCAGCGCCCCGTCGGTGCCCGGATGGATCTGAAGGAATACGTCGGCGAACCGCTCCGAAGTGGGGGTGACGCGGGTATCGATGATCACTATTTTGCCGCCCCGTTCCCTTATCCCCCGGAGCATTTTGGCCTGAGTAAACTTGTTGAACGCAGCGTTGCTGCCCCAGCCCATGTACACGCCCGCGTTCTTGGCGTCACCGCGGCATACCTTGCCGCAGATATCCTTCCACGCAATCATGGTCGCCTTGGCGCAGGCTGAGCTTTCCGTACCGTAGTTGGGAGAACCGAAGGAATAGGCGATCCGTCGAAGCCAGGGACGCAGCCATTTCGTGTATCCCGTGTACCAGATAACGGAACTCGCCCCGTACTGCTCCCGGATCTTAAGAAGCTTCTTGGATATCTCTGCGTAAGCCTCCTCCCAGCTGATACGCTCGTATTCGCCGCTACCGCGGGGACCCGTCCGGCGCATCGGGTATTTAAGTCGTCCCTTACGATAGAGATACTGGCGGTTGGAGGCGCCGCGCACGCACAGGTGACCGTCGTTGTTTGGGTATCCGTCAACTCCTTCAACCTTGATCACCCTGCCGTCCTTCACATACACGCTCAACCCGCAGTGCGTCCCCGGCGCGCAGATGTCGCACAGGGAGCGGCGCACGGTGATCCCTGTGTCCTCGCCCGGCAACTTAGCTTTGATCCTTCTCTCCAACTCGTTCACCGCAATCCTCCTTCCAGTAGATCGATGAAATCGGCCGGCAGCCCGTTCTTCATGAGCACCATGCGCTGCACCGTCGGCAGGTGCGCCGACGCGGCGGAACTCAACTGCTTCAGGAAAAAGCTCTTGAGTATGCCGCCCACCTCACTGCTGCCGATTATGTTCACGCATTTTAGGCAGCCTTTCTGCTGCACCGCCTTCACGAACAGGGGGCCCTTGATGTCCCCGTAGGTCACCATTTCGCCGATGGCCCGATTGTCACCGATGCCGATAAAATAAATATCCATGAAATGGGTTATGTTGTGGGGGATCGTACCGCGGTAGACACGGTTTGCGCCGGCCATGTTGTGTCCGGCCGTGTCTCCCTGAAAACCTGCGTTCTGCCAGAGGCCGATAATCATCGTCTCCCCCGTCAGCAGGTTCTTTCCTTCGCAGCAATCCCCGGCCGCATAGACGCCGAACACGCTGGTGCGCATATGTTCGTCCACCACGATGCCGCGGTTGACGCGGACGCCTTCGCCCTCCACGACCTCCTTGTTGGCCACCAGCTCCGTATTGGCGCGAGTCCCGATACACAGGCACACGATATCCGCCTCGAGCTCGGTTCCGTCGGAAAAGCGGACGCACCGTTCGCCGATGCCCGCCACGCCCTTGTGCCAGGCGAAACGGATACCGCGGCTCCGAACCCGCTCCTCCAACTCCTCCGCCACATCCCGGAAGGCCGCCACGGGGAACAGGAATTCCGCAAAGTCGGCGATAACGGTCTCAATACCCCTGTTGAGCAGGAGCTCCGCAACCTTTATACCCACCATGGACGCGCCGACTACGACTGCTTTCCTCACAGGCGTGGCGTCAAGATAGGTCTTGAGCCGCACAGCGTCCGCCGTGGTCCGCATGAGGAAGGCATGGTCGGAAGGGTACCCTTCGATAGGCGGAACAAAGGCCCGTGCGCCCGTCGCGACCAGGATCCTGTCAAAGGATTCGACCGAGCCATTCTCAAACACGAGTTCGCGGCTCTCCGCCCGCACGTGCGCCACTTTGACCTCGCTGTGGATAACGAAGTCGTACTTCGCCCGGATCTCCTCCAGGGTCCCGAAGGGGAACACCGCGTTGAAATTGATAGCCTCCGAAGCGTAGTAGGTGGTCAGCATGGGGTTGGCCGGCGGAGCGCCGGTCTGTTCGAACACGTGGATCTCTCCTGAAGGGTCTTCCGTCCGGATGGCCCTCGCCGCGTTGAATCCCGCACAGCCGAATCCTACTATGGCGTACCGCATACCTCAGACCTCCATCGGGGCGTCAGCCTCCATCCTGCCCTTGAGCTCCTGCCAGCGTTTGCATGCTACAAAATGGTTGGGTTCAGCCTCAACGAGCTGCGGCTGCCCCTTCCGGCACTGTTCGCAGGCATGGTTGCATCTGACCGAGAAGCGGCACTCGTCCGCCGGGTCGATGGGCGTGGAGATCTCGCCGCGCAGGATGATGCGCTTGCTCTTGTTGTGGATGTCAGGTACGGGAATAGCCGAAAGCAGGGCCTTGGTATAGGGATGGAGCTGGTTTTTGAACAGCTCCCGCGCATTCGTTTTCTCCACCATCTGCCCGAGGTACATGACGCCGATCTCATTGGAAATGTGGCGCACCACGGACAGGTCGTGGGTGATGAAGATATAGGTCAGTCCAAGCTCCCGCTGCAGATCCTGCAGCAGGTTGATGATCTGTGCCTGGATGGAAACATCCAGGGCGGACACAGGTTCGTCACACACGATGAACTTGGGGTTGAGGGAGAGGGCTCTCGCCACGCCGATACGCTGCCGGCGGCCGCCGTCCAGTTCATGCGGGTAGGCGTTTCCGAGCCGACGGGCAAGGCCTACGGTGTCCATCAGCTCCTGTACCCGGTGCCGCCGCTCATCCGCAGACTTGTACATGTTGTGGATGATCAGAGGTTCTTCGATGATCTCTTTGACTGTCATGCGGGGATTGATGGAGGAATAAGGGTCCTGAAATATAATCTGCATATCCTTCCTAAGTTCATGCAGTTCCTTCTTGTTGACTCGAGTGATGTCCCGTCCCTCAAAAAAGATCTGGCCATCTGTTGGCTCCAACAGGTGGAGTATGACACGGCCCAAGGTAGATTTTCCGCATCCGGATTCACCCACGATCCCCAGGGTCGTCCCCTTCTCGATGGAAAAGCTCACGTCGTCCACTGCATGCAGCAAGCCGCTGCCGGTTTTGAAGTATTTTTTCAGACCTTTTACTTCCAGTAAAGGAGCCATCACGCATCCTCCTTTCCGATCCCACGGACATGGCATTTTACGAAATGTCCCGGTTCGATCTCAACTGGTTTGGGATTGCTTTGCCGACAAGCGTCCGTCGCATAGGGGCAGCGGGGATGGAAGGCGCAACCGGCGGGCAGGTTCATGGGATCCGGAGCGAGTCCCTTGATGGGGTTAAGCCGTTCTCCTTCCTCACTGTCCAACCGAGGCAAGCAGTTGAAGAGACCTTCCGTATACGGATGAGTGCCCCTGTCGAAGATGTCCTCCGCCGTCCCGCTTTCAACAATCTCTCCAGCATAGATGACGGCCACCTTGTCGCAAACCTCAGCCACGATGCCCAAATCGTGGGTGATCAGCAGCATGGAGGTGTTGAACTTATCCTTCAAGTCTTTTATCAACTCCAACACCTGAGCCTGTATGGTCACGTCCAAAGCGGTGGTAGGTTCGTCCGCGATCAGGAGTCTGGGGTTGCAGGCCAGTGCAATGGCTATGACCACCCGCTGCTTCATGCCGCCGGAGAACTCATGAGGATAGGCCGTATACCGGGAACCGGAGATCCCGACCATCTCCAACATTTCCTGGGCTTTTTTAGTCGCCTCTGCCCGGGAAACCTTGCTGTGGAGGCGGACCACCTCGGCAATCTGTTCTCCCACAGTGAGGACCGGGTTCAGGGAGGTCATGGGATCCTGGAAGATCATGGCCACGTCATGGCCGCGCATGCGCCTGAGCTGTCCCTTGGACATCTTCAGCACGTCCTTCCCATCCAGCAGGATCTCGCCGCTTTCATACTTGCCCTGAGGTTCGGGCACCAGCTTCAAAATGGCTTTGGCCGTGGTGGTCTTGCCTGCGCCTGTTTCGCCCACCAAGCCAAGGGTCTCGCCTTTTCCCAAAGAGAAACTTAGGTCATTCACCGCTTTGATGGGTTTCCCATCACGATAATAGTAAACGGTAAGGTTTTTGATATCCAAAAGATTTTCGCTCATGCTGGTCACCTCAATTCTTCAGCCTGGGATCAAGAGCATCCCGAAGGCCGTCGCCGAACAGGTTCAGGCCGAAGATTGTCGCCATGATGGCGAGGCCCGGATACAGGACGAGGAACCCGTAGTCACGGATGTAGGGTCTGGCCGCAGAGAGCATCGAACCCCACTCCGCCGTGGGCGGCTGCACGCCGAGGCCGATGAAGGACAGGGACGTAGCAGCCAGGATCGCACTGGCCACGTTCATGGTGGTCTGCACGATAATGGGGGCCAGCGAGTTGACGACGATATACTTCGTGATGATCCTGAAGCTACTGGCGCCGATCGCCTGCGCCGCTTCGATATACTCGTTGCCCTTCACGCCCAGAACGGCAGATCGGACCACCCGGGTGAAGCGGGGGACGGCGCCAATCCCCAGAGCCAGGATCGTGTTTCCAACGCCCTGCCCCAGGACCGCCATGATCGACATAGCGAGGAGCGTGCCGGGGATCGCCATGAAGATATCCATTGCCCGCATAATTACAGTCTCCGTGTGAGAACCGTAGTAACCCGCAATGCTGCCCAGGATAATGCCGCCGATCATACCGAACAGTGAAGTGGAGATGCCCACCAGAAGGGAGATGCGCGCACCGTACACAACACGGCTGAACTGATCACGCCCCATGTTGTCTGTGCCGAAGAGATGCGCCCGGCAGGGGTAGCAAAAGGTGTTGGCCAGATCGTTGGAATAGGGGTCATAGGGCGCGATTACATCCGCGAAGATGGCCACCAGGATCAGCAGGATGGTCAGACAAAGCCCGAAAACGGCCAAGCGGTTCTTTTTCAAGCTTTTCCAAACTTCGAGTAGCTGGTTTTGCTTCTTCAGTTCAGCGCTGTTTTCCATGATATCAGGCATTTATGCCACCCCCTTTGTTTTTTGATTGGCAGCAGGTTTCTTGACCTTTTTCTTGGAATACTGCGCCTTGATCCTGGGATCGATATACGCATACAGCAAGTCCACCAGAAGATTCACGACACTGGAGCACAGAGCGATAAAGAGAACGCCGCCCTGCACCACAGGATAGTTTTTGATGGCGATGGCGTCCACCATCATTTTGCCGATGCCGGGGATGGAGAACACAGTCTCCGTCAACATGGCGCCGCCCAGATGAACGCCAAAGGAGTTGCCTATGACGGTGATGATGGGCATCATGGCATTCTTAAGGCCGTGCTTCAAAACGACCACCGACTCCAACTGTCCCTTGGACCGGGCCGTCACGATGTAATCCTGACGAATGACCTCCAGCATGGAGGACCGGGTCTGTCTGGTCACGGTAGCCGTGCTGCCCAAGCCCAGACAGATGGTGGGCAGGACCCACTGGGCCGGGGTGTCAAAGCCCGAGGGCGGGAACCACTTGAGCTTCAGGCAAAACCATATGATCAGCATCAGGCCGAACCAGAACGAAGGCATGGACGTGCCGATCAACGCGAAAGCGCTGGCCATGTTATCAAATATGGTGTACTGCTTCGTAGCGGATATGATGCCCAGGATGATGCCCAGGACAGCTGAGACCACCATGCTGAGCAAGGCCAGTCGGAACGTGTTCGGGAAACGATCCAATATCTCCGTCGTGACCGATCTGTGAGTCGAATAGGATGTCCCAAAATCAAATCTCGTGATGATCTTGCCGATGTACCGGATATACTGTTCGAGGAACGTACCGTTCAAACCCAGCTGCTCCCGCATGGCCGCCACAGCTTCCGGAGTCGCATCCACGCCCAGCATGTACTCCGCAGGATCGCCCGGTGTGAAATAAATCATACAGAATACTATCAGCGAGACGCCCAGCATGACCGGGATCAGCATCAGTATTCGTTTTCCAACATATCGCAGCATGATGCTCTTCCTCCGTCGGAATAGAGTAGATTATGATGCAGAGCGGATCAGACTTTGCTCTTGTTTTCGTAAGCAATGATGTCCTCAACGATCTTTTCCAGCTTGTTGAGCGCTTCTTCCTTCATATCGAGGCCGATCTCCATGGAAGACTTGCGGGCGTCATTCAGACAGCCGTTGAGAGATACATCATACTTCCAGCTGGGTGCGTAGCCCCAGAAACCTCTGGTGTACAGAGAATCCTGCATGATACCCGGGACCATCTCTTCCTTCACATATTGAGGGCAAAGGCCCAGGGTGCTGGAGACTTCAAATTCATCGGCATGGCCGTAAGCATATCCTGGAGGCTTGAGACCGCCTGTGGCGGTCCGGGAGCCGAAGCCGGCCCAGAAGGCCTGAATGCCGTATTTCATCTTCAGGGTAATAGCCGCAAATTCGCAGGCGACGGTGTTGCCGCCGTGGCCGATAATGAACAGGATCTTATTGATACCGTGCTTGGAGATAGAGACACAGATGTCCTCATACACCTTGGCCAGCGTCTCCGGTTTCAGCGTGACCGTACCGACGAAATCCATGTGGTGTTCGGAGAGTCCGTAGGTCACCGGAGGGAAAGCCAGGACCTTATTCCCCATTCTCTCTGCCAATGCTTTGGCAAATGCATCCGCCCGACCGGAATCGGTATAATACGTGCTGTTGGGACCGTGCTGCTCGCAGGAACCGACAGGCACCAAAGCGACCTTTACCTGATCGATAACTTTTTCCAACTCGGGAAGGTTCATGTATTCCATGATGAGCGCCATATTCTGTCTCCTCCTTCATCTATAATGGGCCGGAGACCCAAGGCCTGGTGATAGCCCCAGATCTCCGGCATAGGTTGGGTCTTCTTATTTCTGTACTTTCAGAGCGCCGAGCCAGGGCGTGCCGGAAGGATCACACCAGAATCCCTCTACCTTCGCGGAAGCCAGATACAGCGTTTTCTTGGTGGCGATGGGAATCTGCTGATAGGTCTCGAACAGGTACTGCTGGAGCTCTTTGTAGACCTTGTCGCGCTCAGCATCGTCATAGGTCGCCTTGGCCTTGGCCAGAAGCTCGTTAGCATGCTCGTCCTTGGGATGGCACATCTGGTTGGGGATGATGTTGAACATGTTCAGGGCGTGGCCCGGGTCGCCGGTGGTGATGGTGCCCATGCTGGGTCCGATCTGGGCTTCGCCGCGGCGCATGGCCGCCACCCACTCGGAGGAAGCCACGGTGTTGATCTCAGCGGTCACGCCGATCTTGGACCAGTAGTCCTTGCACATTACGGCCAGATCGTTGTTATCCTGGGATTGATTGATGAGGACGGAGAGGGTCACACCGTTCTCGTAGCCGGCATCCTTCAGGGCCTGCTTGGCCAGATCCACATTGTACTCATACACGCCGGTGTCCAGGAAGTTGCTGATGGGGTTGGCATACTGGCCGTTGGCCGGGGTGGCGTACTCACCGTAGATGGCCTTGGCGATGGCCTTGATATCCAGGGCGTGGCAGAGGGCCTTGCGCAGGTTCACATTGTCCATGACCGGGTCGGACAGGTTGAAGAGCACCTGCTGCATCGTGTATCCCTCAGAGGCATACAGGGTGAAGCCGGGGTCATCCTTGAGGCGGCTGCAGTCGCTGGTGCCGGGCTCATAGATCAAATCCACGGTGCCGGCCTCCAGCTCGATGGCGCGGGAAGCGGTCTCGGTGATAAACCGGAAAACCAGGTTGTCATAGGAGGCGGGCTCGCCCCAGAAGTACTCGTTCTTGCTGCAGACCAGCTTGGTGCCGGTCTCCCAGGAATCCACCTTCATGAAGCCGCTGGAGACGGGTTTGCGGCCATACTCGGCTTCGCCCATGGCTTCCATAGCCGCCTTGCAGACGATGCTGCCACGGGAGCAGGCCAGGTAGTTGAAGAAGCTGGAGAACTCGGTCTTGGTGCGGACGATGACGGTCTTGTTGTCCACCACTTCGGTGTTGTCGCCGTCAAAAGTGCCCATGGTGCCTGTGCTGGTGGGGTTCACAGAGGCGCGGGCAATGGAGAACTTCACGTCCTCAGCGGTCACGTCCGTACCGTCGGACCACTTGGCGTTGTCCCGAATGTGGAACTTGACGGAGAGGTTGTCCAACCGCTCCCAGGAATCGGCCAGCCAGGGGATGATGTCGCCGTTCTGATCCCTTCTGACCAGGGTGTCGAAGATGTTCATTTGCACCGCAAAGGCTACGACCTGGGAGGTGCCCTGGGGGTCCAGCGTGTCGGGCTCGGCCTTGAGGGCCACGGTCAACGTGTCTTTGTACTCGGGGGCAGCAGCCGTTCCCGCGTTGGCGGGGGTCTCCTCCTTCTTGCCGCAGGCCGCCAGCATGGGCAGCACCATCATAACGGCCAACAGGAGTGCCAGTACCTTCAGTAGCTTTTTCATGTGTGTTTCTCCTTTCTATTTCTAAGACAATCCTTGTCTCAGTTAGTCCTGTTTCTTTTTCCGCTCGTAGGGAGCAAAGGTTCGGCAGATACTGGCGAGCCCCTGCTCGAGCACGCTCCGAGGGGTCCCGACATTCAGACGAATGAATCCCTTCCCGTTCTCCCCCGACACGGTCCCGCTGCCGACGGTGACCCGCGCCTCTTCGCTCATGAGCTCCATGAGCTTCTCCTGTTCCAGCCCGTAAGCGGAGAAGTCCAGCCACATGAGGTAGGTGGCCTCTGTTTCCGTCACGTCCACAGACGGGAGCCGATCCGCGAGGAACGACTTGACGAAGCGGATATTGCCCCAGAGGTAGTCCGTAAGACTGTCCACCCACGCGGCACCGTTCCGGTAGGCTGCCTCGGTGGCGACGAGGCCGGCGATGTTGACCTCGTTGTGGAACTTCTTGACGGTGAAAGCCAGCTTTTCCCTGAGAGCGGGGTCCTTTACAAAGACCAAGGAGCACTTGAGCCCCGGGATGTTGAAAGTCTTGCTGGCGGCGGTCATGACGATGGTGCATCGGGCAGCATCAGGATGGGCAGTCAGTGCGCTGCACTGCTTTTTCTTCGCGCTGCCATAGACGATATCGCAATGAATCTCGTCGGAGAGAAGCAGCGCGCCGTGCCGCAGGCACAGATCCGTAAGCCTGCAGAGCTCCTCCCGGGTCCAGACACGGCCCACGGGGTTATGGGGGCTGCAGAGGATCACGGCCTTCGCGCCATTTTCGAGGGCCGCCTCGATACCAGCAAAGTCCATAAAATAACAGCCCTGCGCCCGAATGAGGGGCGTTAGGGCTGCGGTAATATCAAATCTTTCCAGAGTGGTGCGGAACGGATGGTAGACAGGCGGGCAAAGAACGATAGCGTCGCCCGCGGCAAAGAAGGTGTCGAGGATGAGGCTCAGGGATTCGAGGGTCCCGGCAACAGGGAGGATGTCCTCCCGGCAGAGCTCCAGCCCGTGACGGGTTTTGAACCAGCCGATGACGCTATCAAAAAAGCTGTCCGTCTCAAACGTGTAGCCGAACGTACCGTCCTTGATGCGATCCGCAAGTGCGCATCGCATCTGTGGAAGCGTCTCAAAATCCATATCGGCGATGCCGAAAGGAAGCCGGTCCACGCCCTGCTTATCCCATTTCACGCTGCCCGTATTACGCCTGTCGAGCAAGCGGTCGAAGGTGCGGTCAGTCTCCAGCATACGCTTCTCCTTAACGCGGGATATGGATGAGTCTCGTCAACTTGCATGTTTATTCTATCTTTATTCCTTCATGTTTTCAAGCGTTAATTCCTTGTGGAAGTTAAAGGTTTCTTTGTAGTATAAGATTGTAAAAAGAAGGATTTCTCCTTCTTTTACTACAAATATTCGTATTGTTTCAAAACACAGACTGCCAGTGGCCTAAACCGTCTTCCCGTTCCAACATTCGTCTATTATTATGCACTATATATACTTTTATTCATCCTTACCGAAGCCTTTTTCCTCAAAATATCGTTTCGTCGAACGGATAAACGCCTGCATGAGCGGCGTCAACTTCACATTTGCAAGGTAGCACAGGGACAGGGCATAGCCCGCGAGATCCCTCTGGATCAGGTAGCAGCCGTAGTCCACGGGGTCCCGAGACGTTCCGGTCATGACCCGCGGGAAAAGAAGTCGCCCCGCGCCTGCGCTGATGCCATAACCGCGCATGGTCAGGGTGATAGCTGTCTCCAGGGATGTGGTCTCGATCTTGACGTTGGGAACGATGTTCTCCTTCATCATCTGCTTGAGCAGCACCTCCCGCATCGTTCCCACCAGCGTGATGATGAAGGGAGCGTCCTTGACTATGGACAAGCTCGGCTTCTCCCTGAGCTGCCGCCGGATAGATTCCGCCCTGTCTCCGTAAAACCGCTTGAGTCCTTTGATCGGCGCATACAGATACAGATCATCCCCTTCGGACAGTGACACATATTTTACGCTACCGTAGGAAAAAGGCGGTCGGGCAATGGCGACGTCGATCCGTCGTTCCTTCAGCGCGTCTGCCATTTCCTCGAAGGTCAGTTCCCTGACCCTGAGATCCGCATAGGGGCACTGCCGAAAAAAATCATCCAGGATATCAGGGACAAATAGATGAGCATGGGCGTGGCTCACACCGATCCGCAGCAGCCCGTGTTCCGGCGCCACCAGGTCCTTCATATCTTTGAGCATGATTTGCTTGGTATGCAGTATCTCCCGCGCCCCCTCGAGGAGCCGCTCCCCGGCAGGGGTAATCGTCAGGGGCCGCGTCCGGTGAAACAACGGCGCGCCGACCTCCTTTTCAAGCTGTGCGATATGGATGCTGAGCGTCTGCTGGGAAACGAACTGCTGCTTCGAAGCCTCCGTGAAGCTCCGCGTTTCAGCCACCGCCACGAAATACTGCAGCTGAATCAAGGTGATCATCACATTCCCCCTTTCCGGCCGGCCCGGCCGGTTTCCCTCGTTTCATTATATATGCTCTATATGTCCGAATGCAAGTTGTTCTCATCGCGGTCCGGTTCCCGCCCGTTGACAAGCGGCGGGAACATGGTATGATACCATCATCGCACAGTACGGGGAGGGCCTATGAAGCGAATCATCATCTTGGACGGTGCCGGACGGAATGATGGGCGGACGTCCGCCCTGGTCCGGACGTTCACCGAAGGCGCCAAGCAGGCGGGGAACGAAGTCATCCGATTTGAGCTGCAAGAAATGGACATCCGCGGATGCCGCAACTGCCAAGGCTGTGCCAGGCAGGAAAAGGGGATTCCGCTGCCCTGTGTCCAAAGGGATGACATGGATGAGATCTACCGCGCCTTTCGGGAAGCCCAGGTGATCGTGCTCGCCTCACCCGTCTACTGGTGGACTGTCAGCGGCCCGCTGAAAACAGCCGTGGACCGATTGTACGCCCTTATCCGCAACGCGGGGAAGGATGCGTATCCCAAGGAGAGCGTCCTCCTCATGACCGCCGGCAGCACAGACTACAGCCAGGCCGTCGCCTGGTATTCCCGCTTCGAACCCTGGCTGGGCTGGAAGGATCTGGGAATGATCCTCGGCGCGAATCAGGCGGAGGCCGCCCGGGAACTCGGAGCAGGCATACGATAATCCGGCAAAAAGCCTATTTCCCCATCCCGCCTGCCAGGCGGCGGAGGGTCTCGTAGTCCTCTGGGGTGTTGCAGTTGAGGAGCAGCGCAGGATCTCCCCGGTAAGGTACGGTCTGCCAGCCGGTCCGGTCGAGCAGCGCCCGCACGGAGCGCTTGCCGCTCTCAAGGACTTCAGCAACCTCGCTCAGCAAATCAGTCCGGTATACGCCGATGAGCGGTTCGATCCCCCCTTCCCCGGACAACAGCGTGACCGCCTCGCTTCCCGTGAAATGGGCCTCGAGAAGCGAAGTGAGCACGGATATCGGGATTAGAGGGACATCCACGCTCAGCACGAGACAGTCTTCGCAGGCCGCAGCGGCAAAGCAGGCCTGAAGTCCTCCGAGTGGCCCCACGCCTGCAGACTTATCCTCTACATACCGGACGCCGGACGCGTATCCCCGCCGGCCGGAGACCAGGATGTCCGCCACGCCGGCTTCCTTCATTTTTTCCGTCTGGATTTCAAGAAGGGTCCTCCCCCCCAGAACGAGGTCTGCCTTGTCAATGCCCATGCGAACGCTCTTTCCTCCGGCGAGGATAATGCCTGATACCGGTTTCACGTGTACCTCCTTGCAGGCCGGGAAGGATTCCGGCCTTCGGCTCCCATGATAGCAGAAACCAGGCGACGGTTCAAGGGATCCCAAAATCTGGCATGGAAAATCCACTTTATGTGGTATTTTTGGAAGGGAAAGCGTTTTACGAGTTTGGAAAAGATGAATACGGATTGAATGGACTGATATTGATTGTACCGAGCGCACGATTACTGTGTCGAAATCAAGAAAAAAGCTTAATTTGGCTACTCTGAGAATGCATATTTAGAAAAAGTGCAGTCAAAACCGAATTTAGAAATGCATATGCTTTTTCTCATTCATTGTGACGATATCATCCAAGCGGATCTTGCACAACCATTCAAGGAATAAAAAGAACCCCCGAAAACGCTGTGTTTTCGGGGGTTTGGCGTCCCTGGCGGGATTCGAACCCACGACCTTCCGCTTAGGAGCACATGAAGCATACGTTAAAAAAGTCAGTTGTTTAGGGGAAAATGTTTATTATGAATAATGAGTGTGTGCTGTGGGTGCCGTGAATGCCGCTGATGCTGTGAGTGCCGACGAAAATGTTGTCAAATCTGTGCCCAAATTTATGGGGTATTGAGTCACTGCGAAGAACTAGAAGCTTTCAGACAAAGAGCCGGTTGGATTTTTGTCCCGAGTATGGTATTGTATTCGCATCACCGGGCAAATTGATCTGAGCGGTGCTTTTATGGTTCGGAGAAATAAGGAGGAACGTATGGAAATGAACTTTCGCGCTTTCATAAAGAAATACTGGCTGCCGGCGGCGGCTGCGCTCTGCAGCACGGCGGTTTTCCTGTTCTGGATCGCGCTGCGCGTCAACTGGGCCGGCATTTCCAAATTCCTGGGAGCGGATCACAACCCCAGCTTTCTTGTGATGAACCTGCCGCTCATGATCTGCGTCCTCATGGGCGTGATCCTGCTGCTTACGATCCTGTCCTTCCTCTTTATCCGTGGCAAAAAGAGATGGCCGTATATCGCGTCGCTGGTATTCTCCGCCGTTTTCGCCATCGCCATCGGCGTCGTGATCGCCAATGGCTCCAACGATTATATCCAGTTCATCCTGCCGAAATTCTTCCGATCCATGGGGGTAGCCGCCGGGCTGATCCTTGTTTTCTGCCTGCTGTTTTTCCCCGCGCCGAACAGGGGATGGCATCTTGCGGCGAAGGTTCTGTTCCTGTTGGCGCTGATCGCCGCCTGCGCCGTCGTCGGCTACGGCCTTCGGCCATGCCGCTTCACGTACCGGCCGGTGGTCTACGCGGTGGAGGATGACTACCAGATCGTGTTTTCCACCAGCGACACCGCCATCGTCTGGGTGGAGGTCGGCCAGGAGAAATACTACGACCTTTACGCGGGCAGTATGCGTTCCCGGGACCTGGTGCATAAGGTCACCGTGCCGCAGCGTGTGCTGGACGAGGCAAAGAGCTACAGGATATGCGCCAAGCAGATGATCTACCGGGGGCCCTTCGGCGGCTATACGGGCGAAACCTTTTTCGAGCAATACCCGTTCATCCCGGTAAACACCGCGGACGGGATCTGCTATCTGGCCCTCCCGGACCTCCATGGCGCCGTGGAGGGCGCGGTGAGCCTTGCCGGCCATGCGCAGCTGGATAACACCCTTGACTTCATTGTACTCCTGGGGGATCAGGTCAGCATGGTCGATCGGTATGAGGACGCCCAGATCGCCAATGAGATCGCCTTCAAGATCACCGGCGGCATGATCCCGGTCATCTATACCCGGGGCAACCATGAGATCAAGGGCGAGTATGCTGAGGAACTGTACAAATATACCGGCAGCAAGAACGGCAACTTCTATTACACCTTCCGGCTTTCGGACATATACGGCATCATGCTCGATTTGGGCGAGGATCACGACGACGACTGGTGGGAATACTATGAAACGGCCCAGTTTGACCTATACCGGGAGGAGCAGACCCGCATGCTGGACGATATCATTGCCGCAGGGGAATATAAGGACGCCACCTACACCATGGCCGTCTGCCACATTCCCATCCCCTTTGTGAACGCGCGCCACAATCACGAAGCAGTCAAGGCCGCCTGGACGGAGCGGCTGAACGACATCGGCGTGGATATTCTCATCACCGGCCATCAGCATGATCTGTATCCGTTCCTGGAGGGGACCATCCCGCCCAACACGAAGCTGGTGTACAACAAGGACTTCTCCGGCACGGAGGGCAAGACCTACAACGGATACATGACGGACTATCGCTTCAACGCCTTCATCTGCGGCAAGCGGGGGCTGACCCAGCACGACGAGGCGCCCGCCGGGAATACTACCGATTACGTGGGGATGCTGGTGAACGTGGACCTGAAAAGCGGCACCCAGTCCTGCATCTACATGAATTCCAAAGGAGAGATCGTCCCCGTAGTAAATCCCTTCGCGGCGTATAACTACGGCACGGAACCCATCGTGACGAAGCTGAAATAAAGGCGGTCAAAAGGGCCGGACGCGATGGATATTTGATCGCAGGCTTCGCCCAGGGCGGCACCCTTGGCCGGGATGAAGCGCATTGGGAGCGCCGGCGTAGATGTAGTCAAATCTGTGCCTAAGCTAACCTCCTTGTTGCTTTGATGGTCATAGTATAAGCAAAAAACGGGCAAAAGAGGTCGCGCATTCCTCTTCGCTAGAATAACATAAATGGTTGAAAAAGAGGGTATATGGACATTAGTGATATTCTTTCAGC
>JAFWMS010000033.1 GCA_017545535.1 Clostridia bacterium
TGCCTGTCGGCACCCTTGACAGGCATATGTTTTTCTGCTAATTTTGAAACAAGGGTGGTGGGCTGCAACCCACCACCCGCAACAACACTTTAGCCTTGTTCTACGCCCGTGAGGCGTTTACACAGAATTTGAGATACTACCTTTCCTACAATAGATACGCTCGCATGTTCTAACAGGTATAATTTGTTTCGCCTTTTCTCACGTTCTGTGTGAGCTTCTTTTAGCTGCAAATTGGTCTGTATGCAATATGTATCAAAACTCTGTCCACAATCCATCTTAAAACCGAGATTTACCATCAACTCGGAAAAGTTGCCCACATCTTCCCAAAATGATAAGTTAAGGCTTTTAAATTGATCAAACATTCCCTGATGGTATTTAACATGACTAGCTTGTTCAAAAAAAGTCATATCAATTCTATTCCTTTCGTCATTACCCAATTGCGCATATACTGAAAACAATCATTTGTCGTAACAACATCGGACAAAGCTCTATGTGCCTGTTCATTATGAAGATCAAATCGTTCTTCAAGGTCGCATAATCTGTGATGCCGATACTCAGGAAACAGCTTCCGACTTATCCGCATAGTATCAATGAAATCATTAGAAAAGCCATATCCGAAGCATTCGACACACTTGTCGTACAGAAAGTTTATATCAAAATTCACATTATGGCCTACTACAATACTATCGCCTACAAAGCGGATCAATTGAGAAAGTGCATTTGATATCCGTGGGGAATCCTCTACCATATCGGGAGTAATGCCGGTTAACTGTGTGATGAATGGGTCTATGCCATTAACTGGATGTACAAAGGTTTTGAAAGATTCTGTAATCTTTTGTCCCTGAACTCGCACAGCACCAATTTCGATTATCTCATCCAAATCAGGTCTGAGACCGGTAGTTTCGAGATCAACGACAACGTAGTCTTCTGGGAACTCCAACAGGCTCTTTCCCTTTTCGGGTCGTTTTTTATTCTCTTCTTCACAATCAGGTTCGTACATCATCGCTACTTTGCAAATACTTGTCAATTATTTTTGTATGTAGTCCAATGATAGGATTGTATCACCTTTTCTGTGTTATTCAATATCATTAATTGGACAATAAACCTATTCCAACGCTCTTTCGCATAGATTGATCATTATTAGTGTTGACATTGCTAGTAGAGTATGCTACTATTCTCTCGTAAACGGGCTATATAGCCCATTTAGAGGAGAAAGCCAATGCGAACGATGGATCCAAACAAATACTTGCTTGTAGAGAGCTTTATCAACACTTATAAAAACGAGAAAGGGAAAGCTCCTTCCAGGTATGAGATTGCTGATGGGACTGGGTTGTCGAAATCAACGGTTTCGCGCTATCTTCAGGACATGAGAGAAAAGGGTATCATCGAGTATGAAGGAAAGCGTGGGTATATCACCCAGCAAGACATGAAGACCCCGCGCACCATTCCGGCGATACCTGTTGTGGGCGATATAGCCTGTGGGTTGCCGTTGTTGGCGGAGCAGAATATTGAGGAGTATGTGGATCTCCCCATAAGTTGGGTCGGGCGTGGACAGTTCTTTGCCCTCCATGCCAATGGCGATTCCATGAAGGATATTGGGATCAGCGATGGAGATATAGTCGTCGTGCGGCAACAGGAGACCGCAGAACCCGGACAGGTGATCGTAGCATTGTTGGATGAGACCTCCGCAACATTGAAGAGGTACTATCCTCATCCCGATGGGCAAACTGTTGAGCTTCGCCCGGAAAACAGCGCATTTGAGCCACTGATTATTGATCTGAAAGAACGAGCCTTTTCGATCCAGGGGATAGCCGTTAAGGTCGTAAAGGACATTTAATACGGAAAGAGAGAAGTGAATATGGATAAATGGTTTGGCATTGATGCCCAGGAGCAAGCAATGCTTGGTTTAAGTCACTGTGAAAGGAAGCATCTGCTTTTTCTGAGGCAAAAGAAGACTTTGGAATTGTTTGTTGAGCGAGGGGCCATATCCCACATCCAGTATGAGGCATTATTGAGAGATCTTTGCCAGAGAATGGGGGAGGTCGCATAGGATAAAGGAGAGGTAGAGGTGGAAGCAAAGCAGCAGCGGTCATATCTATGCATTGACGGAAAGTGTTTCTATGCCTCGGTAGAGTGTGCTGAGAGAGGGCTAAATCCGTTTGAGACCAACCTGGTTGTTGCAGATCCTGGTCGTGGTAAAAACACATTGTGCCTGGCTATTTCCCCTCACTTGAAGACGCTGGGTGTCAAGAACCGCTGCCGCCTTTCCGACATCCCAGGAAATATCAAATACGAGATCGCCTTGCCCCGGATGCAGCTATATGTGGATTACTGTGCTGATATATACTCGATCTACTTGGACTATATCGCTCCGGAAGACATCCATGTGTATTCCATCGATGAGGCTTTTATAGACATCACCAGCTATTTGGTGACTTATCATACTGACGCAAAAAGCTTTGCTCGGATGCTGATGAACGAGATCGCCAATAAGCTCCATGTTCCAACGACTGCCGGGATCGGGACCAATCTGTATCTGGCGAAGATCGCTTTGGACATAACCGCCAAACACGCAAAGGATCACATGGGCTATTTGGATGAAGAGCTATATCGGGCTATGCTATGGGACCATATGCCCTTAACCGATTTTTGGGGAGTCGGACGCGGAAAGGTAAATCGCCTGAGCCATTACGGTATCTTCACCATGCGGGATATTGCAAACGCTGATCCCGATCTCCTTTACAGGATTTTCGGGATCGACGCAGAGCTTCTGATCGACCACGCCTGGGGGCGGGAAACCTGTCTCATGGAGGACATCAAGAACTATCGGAGCAAGAGCCATTCGGTATCCTTTTCGCAGATCCTCCCACGGGACTATGAGTATGAGGAAGCCGCCGTTGTCATGGCGGAAATGGCCATTCATGGCTGTCTCGAACTATATAAGCGCCATGTGATCACCAACAAGGTATGGATCGGCGTCGGATACTCCCGTACAGAGATGTTACCAGGTGTGCAAGGTTCCATCAAATTGCAGTGTGCGACCCAGTTATCCTCTATCATCGAACCGGCTGTAAAGCAGAAGTTTCGGGAGATCGTAGCCAGGGGGATACCGATACGGAACCTGGCCATCGCCTTTTGCGACACCCGTGACGAGGGGTGCGAGGGCTACGACCTGTTTACCGATTGGGCGAAGGTGGATAAAGAGAAAGCTGCTGAACGGGCAGCGTTGGAAATACGGGACCGATTCGGCAAAAACGCATTGCTGCGTGGGATCAATCTGAAAACCGAAGGAACACAGCGGGAACGGAACACGTTTATCGGAGGTCACAGAGCCGGCTATGATGATGCGAGAGCAACGGGCGAAACAATTCGCCATCTTTGACGCCATGAAGGGGCTGTCGGAGGCTTTACGGGAGCGTGAGGAACGACATTCACGGGTCCAAAAACACGGAATATCAGAGGAGGACCAGGAGAGGATCTCGGAAACTCTTATGTATATGGAGAAAGGGTCCAAGGTGTTCATCCGTTATTATGCCGATTTCCATGAATGGGAGAGAGAGGGCATCGTTACGGAGATCAATCGCCCATATCGCTTCTTCCGGATCGACGATGAGAAGATCCCTTTTGAGGATCTATACGATGTTCAGGTCATTGGATGAGAGTAGTATAGAAGACGACGGATAACAAGGAGAACTCAAATGAGTATTGTGCCCGTGCAGGCTATTGATACAGTCCAACCGCGCTGGGATAGCAGCAAAGCACCATCTTTCTCTGCGCTGGTGAAAGAACGTTTTGCCCTTGATATTTATAAAGCGGCAAAGAAATATAGCGAAACCCAGGGTGTGGAGTTTCTGTCAGCCAGCCTGGGCAGGATCACAGTAACCAATTTTAAGATTGCGTCAGCACAGCTGGATTTCGAGGTGCTTTGCTTTGCCTCTCTTACGGATAATGGGGAGAGACATGATGTTACGTTGCTCATGAGTTGCATTTGCAGCCTGAATGATGACTTTTCCAGGATACACGTCGACAGTACCGTTCCTTGTCCAAAAAATCACAGGACCAAGCCAGGCCTGCCGGATGACCTGGTGCCGATTATTCAAAAGAAAAACCTGGACCAGGTCGCAATCAACATTTTGAACGCACTACATATTTGTCCCAACAACGGAACCATGCCCGTGAACGGAGTGGCGGTTGCAAAAAGCCTGGGTCTGCACGTTGAGAAATGCGAGTTTGATCCGCGTGAAAACGTGTTCGGGAAGGTATTTTTCGATGATGCGATGACCGTCGTAAAGGATAGCAATACCGGTCTTGCCGCGATAAAACCGATAAAGAAGGGTACGATCCTGGTGAATGAATCCCCCTTCGGTTGCACCGATTCGCATATTCTCAACAATACTATTCTTCACGAGTGCGTCCATTGGTTGCTCCATCGGCCTGCATTTCAGCTAGCAAAGGTTTGGAATAAGGAGTATGCGGCGACGGCTTGTCGCAAGCTGAAGATCGACAGCTCCACACATAAATGGACATCACTTGAGCGAATGGAATGGCAGGCTAATTCTTTAGCGCCTCGCCTGCTAATGCCGGATTGGGTGACCAAGTTCATAGCAAACGAATGGCTGTCACGATATGAGCAGCTTTCTTCAAACCTGCGCATGGAGAGGACGATAGATCAACTTTGTCGTTTTTTTGATGTATCACGGCAAATGGCAAAGATCCGCATGAAGGAAATCGGCTTTGAAGGCATGGAAGGAGCATTTGCTTATTATGAAATAAGACGGCACAGCATTAGTTTTGAAAATGCGGTGCGAGAAGCCTCTCGAAACCCACTTTTTTGGAAAGCGATTGCCTCCGGATTCTATACCTATGTAGAAAGCTGTTTTGTCGTCCGGGATAGGAAATACATATATCGGGACCAAGATGGTGTATTGCGGCTGACCACTTATGCCAAAAGCCACCCGGATGAGTGCTGCCTATCATTCGTTTTCCAAAGGTCTACCCAAAGCATACCAAATGGTATGCTCAGAAATCGACTGAATGACGAAGTCTTTATTGCAGGAAGCGATCTTTCTCCGAAACAATTTGAAAGGAGTACCAAAGCCATTGCTGCTATTTCCAAGTCGCTTCCGAACAGCTTTGCAGACACGCTTGCAGCGCATATGAAGCGAAAGGGAATATCGGTCGAACAGTTAGAAGAAAGCAGTTTTGTTTCGGATAGGCAAATTGTTAGGTATCGAAATGAAGAAAACCCTTATATCTCCTTGCAGTCGGTCATCTGTCTTTGCGTTGGCATGAGACTGCACCCGGTTTTTGCCTTTGACCTCATCAGGAAAGCTGGGTTCTCATTAAATGATTCTATAGAGCATACTGCTTACAAAATCATCTTAACCAGCATGACAACCAACTCTGTTCGTGAATGCAATGATTATCTGAGACAAATGGGTATAAATCCTATCGGTAGAGAAGAGTGATACAATACCGCATCAATTAAGAACTGAAAAAGGATAACCCATCATCTGCTAAAGTGATGGGTCTTTTTGTGTTGCAACAATAAAAAAGGAGTTAAAAATCGAAAAGCGACACGCCATAAAATGGCGTGCGATTTTTGCCTATATATCTGACTTTTTTAGAAATAACAATGCAAAAAGCTGCGAAATCACGCCATTTTCTGTCGTGGTAAAAGCATCTCCTGTGCATTAACATTGTCCCCGTGAGGTAGGAAACCTCACAGAAAACCAAAGATCCCAAGCCGGATGCATACGGCAGCGGATGTTCAAAGAAGATCGAGGACTTGTCCAAACGGATAGAGCCCAGATCAGTCAAAGAACACCCTTCTGTCAGTGCATCCGGCTTTTTTCGTTGTCGGACGGCAGGCGAAAGCGGATCGAGGGCTCCTTGACAACTGAATACCCAGATCGGGTAACAGCAGAATGATACTTCCGCCTTGAACGCGTCACAGCATTGGGCGGCCCGGCCGGGAGGCGGGGGTCCGAGAGGACATGCGCGAGGACGGCGGCCTGAGATGGAAACAACCAATCATTTTTACTGGAAAGGCAAAGAAAATGGCTAAAGTAATCGCAATCGTAAATCAGAAGGGTGGCGTCGGAAAGACGACCACAACGATCAACCTCGGTGCGTGTTTTGCCCGGAAGGGTGAGCGAGTTCTGCTGATCGACATGGACGGTCAGGGCAATATGAGCCGTGGCCTGGGCTGCAAGGTCAAGCGCAGCCAGTATACGATCCGCCATGCACTGGTGGATATTTTGAACGGCACTGATGTCGATCCCATGAAGGGGATCGTTCCCGCTAAATTCGATCCGCTGTATATCATGCCTGCAAACAAGCAGTTGTCAGCCTTTGGGAGTTCCTTGAAGAGTGAGCCGGAGGCCCCGTATCTTCTTCGTGCATATGTGGAGAGGCTGCAATGGAGCTTCGATCATATCCTGATCGACTGCTCTCCCAGCCTGGGTGTTCTGACGCAGAACGCCCTGGTCGCTTCCCACAGCGTCATGATTCCGGTGGACCCGGAGTTCTTCGGCGTGGAAGGCGTGGAACAGATCACCTCGACCATGAACGATGTTCAGCGGAAGATGAACCCGGAACTGTATCTGGAAGGTATCGTGATCGTCAAGCGGAACAATGTGTCCATCGCAAAGCGCACCAACGCCGAAAACCTTCGGCTGCGGTATGGCGACAAGGTGTACAAAACCGAGCTGCCGTCCTCAGTGAAAGCCTCCGAGGCTCATGCGCATGGCATGAGCCTTATCAAGTATATGTCCTGGAACCATCTTGCAAGAGCCTACGACGCATTAGCAAACGAGGTGCTTGCCAATGAACAGCAGTGAACCCAGAAAAGACCGTTTTGCTCCTTTGACCTACGAGCAGATGTACGGCGTCGAGGAGCCAGAGCCGGACGGCAGGCCCCTGGAGCTGGAGATCGACAGTCTGGTCCCATTTCCGAATCAGCCATTTAATCCATATACAGAGGATGAAATGGCGAAGATGGTCGAGAGCATCCAGGAGAACGGCGTTATCTCTCCGATCATTGTCCGTCCGAAAGCGGATGGCGAAACCTATGAGATCATTTCCGGCCATAACCGCGTGGAAGCGTGCCGACGTGCCGGTATCTGCCAGATCCCCAGCTTTATCAAGGAAGTGGATGATGATACGGCTATCATTCTCATGGTGGACAGCAACCTACGGCAACGTGAAAAGTTGCAGATAAGTGAGAAGGTTATGGCGTACAAAATGAAAATGGACGCTTTTGATCGCAAATTAGGACGCCCATTAAAAAATGTGCGCCAAGTTGGCGCACATTTTTCTGGACGCCGTACGTCTGAGGTAATTGGGCTTGAATCTGGGGATAGTTCGAGGCAGGTGGAGCGATATATCCGCCTAAGCAATCTTTCACCTGCATTACTTAGAATGGCAGATGAAGGGAAACTCGCATTCAACCCGGCAGTCGAAATATCTTACCTTGATCCAGCCGATCAAGCTGTTGTTCAGGAAGTCATGATGCGCGAGGAGACGGCCCCATCCCTATCCCAAGCGCAGAAGCTGAAGAAAATGGCAAGCGACGGGACGATAGATGATAAAAAGATCGTCGAGGTCCTGACTGTACAAAAGCCCATGTATGAGACCATCACGTTTCGGTTCAACACCGTGGAGGAGTACTTCCCCGAAGGGACCACCGGGAAGCAGATGCAAGAGATCATCATGGGCTTGCTGAGGGACTATCAGGAGCGGTGGCATAAGGAACGGGAGCAGGCCAGGGAGCAGGAAAGGTGACGAACATGAGCAGAAGAAAAAAGAAACGCAAAGGCACGGATCTGCCGGTGCAGGCAGGCTGCGCCGAGTATAGCTGCATGACGTCCGCGGCGGCCATCAACTACCTGAGCATCAACGGGTTTCTCCTGGGGCCGAGCATCAAAGAACAAACCCTTGCGGCGGAGGCCCAGAAGCTGGCCGGGAGCATGGATTGCTCCTTCTCCCCTGATCTAAGGCGGTTTTTCATCGCCTGCGAAGCGGACGGAGAGACCGGCTGCTGTTGGGCCATTATCCGCCATCTATATGAGAAATGGCATATCGCCATTCCCAAGCCTATCCAAGCCTTTATTTCAATACCGGAGGTCTGGGAGGCGTTTCTCCGCATGACAGCGGAGCAGTTGAGCATCCTCCTTTCCTCCGATACGGAAGGAGATCCGTACCCTTGACGGGAGCGGAAAGGACCATGTTTTTTACCACAGGAAAGCATCAATTCTATGAACACCTTATGCAGCAGGCCCCAAACTTCGACAAGGCACCAAGAGAGATAAAGGATGATTCCTGCCTTGTCTGCGAGGGATATAACCCCAAGACCGGCAAATGCAGATTCTGCGTTTGTCTGGACGAACAACAGCTTCCGGCTTTCGACCGGGAGCATTTTTATATGAGAAAGGAAGAAATGAAATGAACCGAACTATCACCCGTATCGTTGCCCTGGCTTTGAGCCTGATCTGTCTGTTCGCGTTCGCACCGGTCCGCCTCTCCCATGCGGAGGAACCTTATCCGGAGAACGTGACCATTCAGAGCGAGAAGAACAATGCCTTCGACTACTTGGAATACTACTCCGGCGGCAAGTGGAAGGACCTGAACACGCCTCGCCATTGGATTGAGCAGACCGGGCAGGTGTGCTACTGCATTGAGCACAGCTCCGGGAATCCTCACAGCGCGTCGTACACCGCCACGCCGCCTTCCTCCGTGTTTGGAGCGAACACGCTGGCCGGTCTTCAGACCATACTCATGTACGGCTATCCCTGCAACACACCGGATGGCTTCACGGAGGACGAAGCGCGACAGGCGACGGCCAACGCGATCCGGTTCTGGCTCAGTGAGAACGGCGAACCCGGCAGCTATTCGTTCACCAATCGCCGCGCTCACCCCAATCAGATCCGTGCCAAGCTGGGATACGAACATGTCCTCGAATGGGCGGACGAGCTGCTCCAGATGGCCAGGGATAAGAAAACCCTGAGCCACGCCATCGAGTTCACGCCCTCTGCCCTGACCCTGGATCGGTCCGGTACCGGCTACAGCGGCACCACCACGGTCAACCTGACCAACATTAACTCCGGGTACACCCTGGATACCTCTGGCCTGCCCTCCGGCGTGACGCTCACCGGCTTCACGGGACGGCAGAGCGAAACCCTGACGATCACCGCGCCGCTGACCGCCGCGGGCCAGACCTTCTCCATCACGGCCACCGGTCGTGACACCCGTGCTCTGGAGAATATGACGGCGTACATCCCCGCCAACGACAGCCTCCAGAAGATCTTTCTCTGCGCTAACACCGCCCAGGTCGTGGCCACCGCCTCCTTTGGTGTGAACACCCCTGCCGCAGGCAAGCTCCAGATCAAGAAATTCGGTGACAACAATGCGCCTCTCGCCGGGGTCAAGTTCGGCGTCTATTCTGACGCTGCCTGCACCGCCAAGATCACTGAAGTCACCACCGGCACGGACGGTACGGTGCTCCTGGATAACATGAATGGCGGCACCTACTATGTGAAGGAGCTGAACACCGTCCGCCCGTATGTCATTGACGGCATGGTGAATACCGTCATCGTCAAGGCCAGCGAGACCACGACGCTGGAGGTTCAGAACGAAACGGCCAAGGGCGTCATCCGGGTGAAGAAGACCGGCGAGGCCCTGGAGGGCACCACCGCCACCGCCACGGAATACGGCCAGCTCTATACGCCCAAGTATCAGAACGGCGGCCTCGCCGGTTGCGAGTTCACCGTAAAGAATGAGTCCGGCACGGTGGTCGCCACGATCACCACGGACGCGGACGGCATCGCGGAGACCGGCCTGCTCCCTTTTGGGACCTACACCGTGCAGGAGACCGGGGCCCCTGCCGGGTATGAGCTGGACGCTTCCATTCAGACGGTCACCCTGGCCTACAAGGACCAGAACACGCCTATCGTCTACGGCGAGGTCACCGCAATCAACAACCGGATCCCCACCTCGGTGAAGATCGTCAAGAGGACCGATCACTTCAGCAAGCAGACCCTGAAATTCGAGGCCGGTCCTCTGGAAGGGGCTGTGTTCGGCCTGTACACCGCGGAAGCCATCGGGGTCATCCCCAAGAATACCCTGGTGGACATCCTGACCACGGACGCCAGCGGCATGGCCGTTTCCAGCGCCACGCTGCCCTTCGGCAAGTATTACCTGAGAGAGTTGAAGCTCCTTGACAACACCATCCATATGTCCGAGGAATCCTATCCTCTGACTGTAAAGGGCCACAACAAGAAGTATGCGGACGAGCCCATCTGGAATGACCGCTTTATGGGCAACATCGCCGTCTGGAAGAGCGACGACTTCGAGGAGGGCAGGATGCTGGAAGGCGCAGAGTATGAGGTGAGGGACGCCGACGGGCTGCTCTATTGCACCATGACCACAGACCGTACCGGATACGCCGTTTCCTGCGATCTGCCGGTCGGCACCTACTACGTCCGTGAGATCGTGCCCCCGCCCGGGTTCATCCTGTCGGACGAGATCATCGAGGTCAAGCTGACTACCGACGATAAGACCACCCTGGTGTTCGAGCGAACCAATATGCCCAACCAGGTCATTCTCAAAAAGACCGATCTGACCACCGGCAAGCCCGTTTACGGCGCGACTATCGAGATCAAGAACGCTGCCGGTGAGGTAGTGTTCAACGAGGAGACCGATCTCAACGGCGAGATCATCCTGATGGAGCTGCCCGCGGGACGGTATACCTACACCGAGACCCAGGCCGCTGAAGGGTTCACCATCAATACCGGTTCCTTCGAGTTCGTGGTGGACTACTACGGCCATGTGACCGGCACCACCGAGATCACGGACGAGCCCATCTGCCTCCAGATCGACAAGGTGGATCTGTTTACCGGCGAACCGTTCCCCCTGGTCGAGTTCCAGCTTCGGAACATGGACGACCAGGTGATCCGCACCATCCTGGCGGATCAGATCCGGGAAGTTGGCGGTCTTCGCAGCGTCGTCGTGTCCAACAACAACGACTACCGCATCTGGGCCAAGGACGGTGAGGACTTTTTCCATGTGGGCGATGACGGCCATGTGGAGTTCCGCTACCTTCCTGCCGGGGAGTACAAATTGGTCGAGGTTCCGCCCACCGGCTACATCGCGGAGGACGAGATCAGCGTTGTCCTGACTGATCGTAACGGCGTCAGCAACCCGAAGATGGTGAGAGTGGAGAACCGGCCCACCGGCGTGAAGATCAAGAAGATCGACGCCGGTTCCGGCAACCCCCTCATGGGTGCGGGCTTTGAGATCAAGGTCAAGTCCGACAACGGCTTTGAAACCCTCAAATTCGTCAAGAACAGCGACGGCTCCTACTTCTACGACCCCCAGGGCAATGTGACCGAGCTTATGGTGGACGGTATGGGAGAGATCACCCTGTACGGTGTGCCCCTGGGCGACATCTGGGTGGAGGAAACCACCGTCCCCGACGGATACTTCCCCATCTCGGCCCAGCAGCTGACCGTTACCAAGGAAATGAGCAACGATGTTCCCTATGTGATGACCATCAAGAACCATCGGTTCGTGAAGTTGGGCATGAACTCTGACTGGTGGGAGTTCCCGGCCCTGTGCGGCGGCGTTCTCCTGCTCATGACCGGCGGCGTGGTTGCAATCATCCGTATCCGTAAGAAGCGCAGATACGGAGCATGAGCATGAACACTACGATGACCTTGATCCTTTTGTGTATCATCGTCATCGAATATGTGTTCTTGTTGGTACACAAGCGAAAAAGGAAGCAAGCGACAAGAAAGACTAACGGAGCGATCCAGCCCAAAGAGGCGGATCGCTCCGCTGTATAGAGGAGGGAAAAACATGATCGACTATACCAGATTCCAAGGCAAGATCGTATTCAGGCGAACCATTGAACCGGAAGAAGTATTGGACGCGCTGGATCGGTTTTGCTATGACGCGGATATTATCGAAAACAAGCCGAACAAGCAGTGCTTCACTTTATCTTTCGGTGGCAGTTGCTGCTATGAACCGGATCGGGATTTCTTTGAAAGGATCATCGACGACTTGACGGAGCACATTTGCTCCGGTTCCATTCGCTTCGTATGCGATGATGAAGTGTACCGGTATTATTTCAACCCGATACAGCAACGCTGGACTGATCAAAAGGGAATGCCGGTCAGCACGGGCAATCGAATAATCATCGAGGACTGGGATGATGAGGAAGATGAGGAGCTATGAGTTATTACGCGACATTTGATGCTCTGATCACCCTCTCTCGGGACGTTGACATGGAAGCTATCGCACAGGAAGCGGAACGGGCGTTCTGTGTCCGGGAGACTGTGATCGACATGGTGACCGATACCACCTTCGACCTTTGGTTCGGGGAGTATACCGAATACACGGATGATGTTGCCTGGGCGTTTCTCGCCGAGATCGCACCCCATACCGTGTCCGGCGAGATCGTCTATCAGGGGGAAGACAACACCTGGTGGCGTCACCGCTTCGACAAGGATAAGCGGGAATGGCTGGAGGAAGAGGGCTATATCGCATATGAGGACGGAGGGAAAAGCATCCGTGAGCTGCTGGACCTGAGGGAAGAGCCCGAGAAGAACGATCCGGTTGAACCGGAGCGATAGGAGGAGATGCCGAATGAAGGTATTGAAAGTGAAACCGTATCAGCTGCCTGAGATCAAGGAGATCGACCCCGGATTGTCTTCGCTTCAGCACGAAGTGGAGGGCTGGATCGAAGCCACCTATCCCTTTGAGGACCCGGTGGCCATCATCTGCAATGAGGAAGGCAAGCTGAACGGCATGGAATACAACCGGGCCATCCGGGATGAAAACGGTGAAGTTCGGGAAATCATCGCCGGGCCGTTCCTGATAGTCGGTCTTGGCGAGGAAGATTTCACCTCGCTTACCGAGGACATGGTGCAAAAGTACAAGCGGATGTTCGGGCAGCCGGAGGTGTTCCTCCAAACCCAGAGCAGCCTGCTAATCCTGCCTTACGCCATGGACGAGTTCAGCTCACGGGACGACGGTGACCTGGAAAGATGAAAGGAGAGGCAAGGTAAATGGCGACGAAGCTTGAACGAATATCGCGGTTGGCCTTGGAGACCTCCCGCTCCATAACCTCTTCCACACGGCATTGGAAAGGGTTTCTCGACTCCGCTGCCTGGCTCTATAAGTATCCCTTTCAGGATCAGGTGCTGATCCATGCCCAGAAGCCGGAAGCCACGGCCTGCGCGGAGATTGGGCTGTGGAATGAGCGGCTCCATCGCTGGGTCAATCGCGGTGCGAAGGGTATCGCTCTCATTGACACCACGGAGGAAAAGCCGCATCTGCGGTATGTATTCGATGTGTCGGACACCAACTCCCGCCAGAACATCCCCTTTGCCCTCTGGCAGCCGAAGCCGGAGATGTACCCCCGTATCGCCGAGGAGCTTCAAAACAGCTTCGGTGAGCTGGGGGATACCACGGACCCGATCTCCGTCGTCTTCGGGACGGTCATGAACGCCGTCATGGACAACGCCGGGGATTATCTGGAGACTCTGCGCCGGGAGCTGTACGGCAGTTCCCTCACGGACCAGGAGGAGCTGGATGCGATCTTCCAGACGAATGTGGCCGATTCCGTGGCCTACACGGTCCTGAAACGGCTGGGCTTCGATCCCAACGAGTATATCCCGGACGACGACTTTGACCTGGTCTCCCGATTCGATACTTTGGAGACCGTCTCCCGGCTGGGCGAGGCCACCGCCGATATATCCGAGATGATCCTACGCCAAATCGAGCGGACGGTCCGGGCCGTGGAAAAAGAATCCCGCGACATCCTCGCAAAAGGGAACGGGATAGGCGATACTACAGGTGAGAACAGTGAAAGGAGCAATAATCATGGAACTGACCTACACGCAAGTGGGAGACTTTCAACTCCCGAACCTGGTCCTGGACATCCAGCCGTCCGGGTCGATCGGCAAGTACGGACGGATGCGGAAGCGGTATCTGGAGGAGAAGAAGGACGGGACGCTGACGGCGCTGGTGCTGTCGGGCAAGCTGACGCAGCACCTCATGGAGATCAACGACCTGTGCCGGGAGCAGATCGAGACCCTGTCCCGGCAGATGGCCAAGCAGGAAGGCCTGACCGAACGCCTGAAAGCAACCGATCAGATGACCTGGGTGCAGCGGATGAACAACATCCGGAACCGGGCGGAGGAGATCGTGGTGAACAGCCTGGTCTACAGCTAACCGAACCCGAGATCGAAGAAGCGGTGGAAGAAGCCTTCCCCGCTTCTTTGTTTGATACTCCTATCCAGGAAGAACAGTTCAAGCAGGATGCCAAACGGGTGAGACAGCCGACACCCCAGCTGTCTCTTTTTGATGTTCAGAACATCGAAGGCATGGACGCCGGGACGGTCCCTGCGCTTCGGTACTCCCAACAGGTCATTGACGAGGCGCTGACCCTGGGCGCGAACGACAGGAACAGTCACCTCATTATCTGCGCTTTCTTCCAGAAAGACCACACCCCGGCTAAAAACGCCGCCTTCTTGCGAGAGCATTACGGCATCAATGGGGCAGGCTTCTATCTGGACGGACGGCAGTATGCCATGTGGTACGACCAAGAAGGCTTCCGGGTCTCCATGGGGGATACCGTACAGGGCGGCATGACCATGACTCTCTCCTGGGCGGAGACGGCGAAACGAGTACGGGAGCTGCTGGACCTGGGCCGGTATATGCCACGGGAGGAGCTGCTGCGGGTTAACGTGTACGAGCGCACGGCCCTGGCAGAAAGGCTGCTGTTCGTCGCCCGCGATCTCAGCGAAGAAGGCCGGGAGCATGGCTTCCTGCCGAGCTTCCGTGCGCTGTCCGGCACTTTTGACAACGAGCGCGACCAAATCGTATCGCTCATGGAGGAGACGGGATCGCTGGAAGCTCTGACGGACGAATGGCGCACCTTTACGGAGGCGTATAGGGCGGAGCCCGACTTGTTGCGCTTCCACTACCACCAACCCACAGAGCTGCTGCGACAGCTTGAGGACCTTCAGCGGGAGCCGCTTCGCTTTCCTGTTGCCGAGGACTATGATCCCAACCCGAAACGGTTCATATCGCTGGATGAGATCGACAAGCTCCTGCGCGGATCGGACACCGAGCGAGGGACGGAGGACCGACTGGCCGTGTATGCGTTCTTTTTGGCTCATCCGGATGCCAAGGAGAGGGAGAAGGCGCTTCGCGATATGCACGGCGTCTCCGGGTCCTACGGAGGGAACGACAACATATCCTACGACCCCAAGGGCGTCTCCTTCAGTCATGGCGACATGACAAAACCCTACGCCAAGATAGAGTGGAACTGGACAAAGGTACGTCAGCGGATCGAAACGTTAATCGAACAGAACCGGTTCCTTTCGCAGGCGGACAGGGAGCATATGCCGGAGTATGAGCGAAAACAGATCGCCGCCTCCATCGTCGTCGCCTACCGGGACGCTCCGGAAGGATACATCCGGCCATTCAACGGCGATCCTATCGTCCATTATTCGGAGAATGTCGCGGCAGTCCAAAAGCTGCTGCGCGATCCCATTCAAGTAAGAGCCATCGCCAACGAGCTTTCCCTGCTGACAGAGCGAACGTCGCCGGATGACCGCCACTATGAGGACCGTCAAAACGCCGTCCGACAGCTGGCTGATTACCGTGCGGGAGAGTTCTCCCTCTTTGGGGAGAAGCGGGAACCTATCCCGGAGCCCATAGAAGAAAGTGATCTCGATAGGGCAAAATGGCTGATCAATGCCTATTGTCAGGCAGAGTTCGGGTCGTATGCCGACTTCTCCGATCTGTCCCATGTGGGTCTTGTGTATACCACGGATGAGGCGGACACCTACGAGATCAGCGTGTTCGCTGACTTGAAGCAGAACCGCATCGTCTACCGGATCGACGATCAGGTGGTCAGGGAGGTGCAGACGGATTCCCTGGCGGAGCTGAACGAGTATCTGGAAGCCTTGGATTTCGGGGCTATGATCGCCGACGCGGAGGATGCGTACAGGTCCGAAAGGGCAGAAACGGAGAAAGCAGAAGAGGAGGCGGTTCCGGAAACAGCCCCCGAAGAAGTCAAGCTCAACAGCATCGTCATCGACCTTCGCCCTTCGTGGGAGCGAGAGCCGCCCAAGCCGGAGCCCGTGCCGGTCCAGCAGGTATCAAATGAACGGATCGACTATCGTATCACAGACGATCATTTGGGGGAGGGCGGCTCAAAGACCAAGTTCCAGCGGAACGTGGCCGCCATTCAGACACTGAAACAGATCGAATCCGAATACCGGCTGGCGACGCCGGAGGAACAGGAGATCCTGTCCCAATATGTGGGCTGGGGCGGCCTGCCGGACGCCTTCGACGAAACCAAGTCCCAATGGAGCGAGGAATACGCCGAGCTCAGGGAGCTGCTGACGCCGGAGGAATACCGGTCCGCACGGGCTTCTACCCTGAACGCACACTACACGTCCCCGGTGGTGATTCGGGCCATGTATCAGGCAATAGAAAGCATGGGCTTTCGCACCGGAAACATTCTGGAGCCCTCCTGCGGCATCGGCAATTTCTTCGGGATGCTCCCCGAGAGAATGTCGGGCAGCAAGCTCTACGGCGTGGAGCTGGACGACCTGACAGGCAGGATAGCCAGACAGCTCTACCAGAAAGCCAACATCCAGATCGACGGCTTTGAGGATTCCGTATTCCCTGACAGCTTCTTCAATGTGGCCATCGGCAACGTGCCGTTCGGGGATTACAGCGTGGCGGACAAACGATACGACAAGAACCATTTCCTGATCCACGACTACTTCCTTGCCAAGGCGTTAGACAAGGTTAGGCCCGGCGGCGTGGTGGCGTTCATTACCTCCAGCGGGACCATGGATAAGGCGAATCCTGCCGTCAGGAAGTACCTGTCCCAGCGGGCGGAGCTTCTCGGCGCGATCCGGCTGCCCAACAACGCCTTCCGCGCCAACGCCGGTACGGATGTGGTGGCGGACATCCTCTTTCTGCAAAAGCGGGATCATCCCATAGAGGTGGACGAGGACTGGCTCCATGTGGGCAAGTCCGATCTTGGCTACCCGATCAACGAGTATTTCCTGAAGAACCCCGACATGATCCTGGGAGAGCTGACGGAGGAAAGCACCCGCTTCGGCATGGGCCAGACGGTCAACCCCATAGAGGGAGCCGACCTGGGCGAACAGCTCAAAGACGCCATGGCCAACATCCATGGGGAGATCGCCGCCTACGAACAGGAGGACGCCTTGGAAGGGACGGCGAAGGCTACGCTGCCCGCAGATCCCACTGTGCGGAACTTCTCATATACCATCGTGGACGGGGAGATCTATTTCCGGGAAAACTCAGTCATGTCCAAGATCGAGGTCTCCCTGACGGCCCGGAACCGCATCCGGGGCATGATCGCCATCCGGGACTGCGTCCATAAGCTCATGGGCCGACAGCTGGACGACTTCTCGGACGCCGCCATCGCGGACGCCCAGCGGGAGCTGAATACCCTCTACGACGCCTATACCGCCAAGTACGGTCTGTTGAACAGCCGGGGCAACAGCATGGCGTTTTCGGACGATTCGTCCTACCCATTGCTGTGTTCGTTGGAGGTGCTGGATGAAAACGGAAAGCTGGAACGGAAAGCGGACATGTTCACCAAGCGGACCATCCGCCCCCGCACCGAGATCACCCATGTGGACACGGCGGCGGAAGCGCTGACCGTCTCGCTCTCTGAAAAGGCGAAGCCGGACCTGTCGTATATGGCCCAACTGACCGGCAAGACCGAGGAGGAGCTGGAAACGGAGCTGACCGGCCTGGCGTTCAGGGATATAGGGACCGGCAATCCGGGATTCTACAGCCCCGACTTCTTCGACCTGAAGCAGTTCCCGCTGGTCACAGCGGACGAGTTCCTGTCCGGAAACGTGCGCAAGAAGCTGGCTACCAACCGAGCTGTGCAGGAGAGGCTTCGGGCGGCTGGCAAGAACGAGTTGGCCGACACCCTCGCTGTATCCATTGCCGCATTGGAGAAGGTACAGCCCAAGGACCTGACCGCATCCGAAATCAGCGTCCGACTGGGCGCGACCTGGATCCCGGAAGAGGATATAAAGGCGTTCGTCTTCGAGCTTCTGCAACCCGGTTGGCGGGGGCAGCGGTATATCCAGGTACGGTACTCTGACATAAGCGGCGAATGGCGGATCGAGGGAAAGAACAGCGATACCTATAACGTATCGGCCAACGTGACCTACGGCACGAAGCGGGTCAACGCTTACGACATTATAGAGGACAGCCTGAACCTGAAGGATGTGCGGGTATACGACACCGTTGTAGACGAGGAAGGCCGGGAGAAGCGGGTGCTGAACATGAAGGAGACCATCTTGGCCCAGCAGAAACAGACCCAGATCCAGGAGGCCTTTCGGGATTGGCTCTGGAAGGACCCGGACCGCAGGGACCGGCTGACCAATATGTACAATGAACGATTCAACAGCTCTCGTCCCAGGGAGTTTGACGGCAGCCACCTGGTCTTTCCCGGCATGAATCCGGAGATCGACCTTCGGCCCCACCAGGTCAACGCCATAGCCAGGGTCCTGTACGGAGGGAATACGCTTCTTGCCCATGTGGTGGGTGCCGGCAAGACCTTCGAGATGACAGCAGCGGCCATGGAATCGAAGCGGCTGGGCCTGTGCCATAAGTCCCTGATCGTGGTGCCCAACCACCTGACCGAGCAGTGGGCCAGCGAGTTTTTGCAGCTGTACCCTTCGGCCAATATCCTGGTGGCTACGAAAAAGGACTTTGAGAAGCAGAACCGAAGGCGGTTTTGCAGCCGGATCGCCACCGGCGACTATGACGCGGTCATTATCGGCCACAGCCAGTTCGAGAAGATCCCCCTGTCCCTGGACCGGCAGATACGGATGATCGAGGAACAGATCGAGGAGATCACCGCCGGGATCGAGGCACTGGAGGCCGAGGAAGGCAGCTACTATTCCGTCAAACAGATGGAGAAGACAAAGCGCGGCCTGGAAACAAAGCTCCAACGGCTGAACGACCGGGAGCGGAAGGACGATGTAGTGACCTTCGAGGAGCTGGGCGTGGACAGGCTGTTTATCGACGAGGCGCACAACTACAAAAACCTCTTTTTGTACACCAAGATGAGAAACGTGGCGGGCATCGCCCAGACGGAGGCACAGAAGTCCAGCGACCTATACATGAAGTGCCGGTATCTGGACGAGCTGACCGACAGCCACGGCGTGGTCTTTGCAACGGGGACACCAATCAGCAACAGCATGACCGAGATGTACACCATGCAGCGGTATCTCCAGTACGACCGATTGAGAGATATGCACTTGCAGCACTTCGACGCCTGGGCATCTACCTTCGGCGAGACCGTGACGGCCATTGAGCTGGCCCCGGAGGGCACCGGCTACCGGGCCAAGACCCGGTTTGCCCGGTTCTTCAATCTGCCGGAGCTGATCACCATGTTCAAGGATGTGGCGGATGTGCAGACGGCGGATATGCTGAAACTCCCTGTCCCGGAGGTGGAGTATCACAACCAGGTAATGAAGCCCAGCGACTTCCAGCGGGAGATGGTGTCCTCCTTCGCGGAGCGGGCGGAGAAGGTCCGAAACGGCAGCGTCACGCCCAGCGAAGACAATATGCTGAAGATCACCAACGACGGGCGAAAGCTCGCCCTGGACCAGCGGCTGAATGATCCCATGCTTCCTGACGATGATCAAAGCAAGGTCAATGCCTGTCTGGAGAACGTATACCGCATCTGGGAGGAGAACGCCGACCAACGCTCCGCACAGCTGGTGTTCTGCGATCTGTCCACCCCCCACAACGACGGCAGCTTCAATGTCTACGACGATCTGCGCCGGAAGCTGATCGAGCGCGGTGTGCCGGAGGGAGAAATCGCCTTCATCCATGAGGCGAACACCGAGGCACGGAAAGCGGAACTGTTTGCCAATGTCCGCGCCGGGAAGGTGCGTATCCTCCTGGGCAGCACAGCCAAGATGGGCGCAGGGACCAACGTGCAGAAGCGGCTCATCGCCCTGCACCATCTGGACATCCCGTGGCGGCCGAGTGACATAGAGCAGCGGGAGGGCCGTATCCTGCGACAGGGCAACGATAATCCGAAGGTGGAGATCTTCCGATATGTGACCGAGAACACCTTCGACAGCTATATGTGGCAGACCGTAGAGAACAAGCAGCGGTTCATTGGCCAGATCATGACCAGCAAAAGCGCGGCCCGGTCCTGCGAGGATGTGGACGAGACCGCGCTGAACTACGCCGAGGTAAAGGCGCTGGCCACGGGAAATCCGCACATAAAAGAGAAGATGGACCTGGAGGTCCAGGTCGCTAAGCTGAAGCTCCTGAAATCCAACTACCTGTCCACCCGGTATTCCATGGAGGATAGGCTCCTGAAGCAGGTGCCCCGCGACATCCGCATGACCGAGGAAAGCATAGCCGGGTGCGAAGCCGACGCCGCCCTGTATGCGGCGAACGAGGTCAAGGGCTTCGCTGGAATGACCGTCTCCGGGTTCCGCTACGGCCCTGACGAGAAAAAGGAAGCGGGCATGGCGATCCTGGCAGCGTGCGCGGCCAAGAAATCCGGCGCGGAGTCGCCCTTGGGGAGCTATATGGGCTTCGATCTGTTTCTTTCGTATGACATACTGGCCAAGCATTTCGAGATGCGGATACAGGGTGCGCTCTCCTATAGGATAGAGCTGGGCGAGGATGTGTACGGCAACATCACCCGTATGGATAACGCCCTTGCCGGTATCCCCGATCGAAAGAGCCGGTACGAGAAGACGCTCTCGGAGTTGCACGATCAGGAGAGAAATCTGAAAACCGAGTTGGAGAAGCCCTTTGCGCAGGAGGACGAGCTGAAGGAGAAGACCGCTCGGCTCACCGAGCTGGACGCCATGCTGAACCTGGACAAGCACAAGAGCGAGGCCATAGGCGAAGACAACGAGGACCGGGACAGGGACGCCCCCGAACGGTCCGACGACGAGTATGAACGATAAGAGGAGGAACACATGAACCGATACACACAGGAACAGATCGACGCTGCTGACAGCATAGATCTGGTCGCCTACGCCCAGTCCCGTGGCTACGAGCTGGAGCGCGAGGGAAACCAATACAAGATGAAGGATCACGACAGCCTGTACATGAAGGGGAACCGCTTGTACTGGTTCAGCCACCAGATGGGCGGTAAGGCCATCTCCTTCCTGACCCAGTACGAGGGCATGGGCTTTGTGGACGCCATGAAGACCCTGCTTGGGGAGAAGGGGATCGACGATAGGCCCCTTCCCAAGGCATCCGAAATGGAGGCGAAGGAGGCCGCGCCCTTTGAGCTGCCGGTGCCCAACGAGAATAACAAGGCCGCTATCGCCTATCTCTTGCAGAGGGGAATCTCGAAGAATCTTGTTTATAAGCTCATGGAAGAAGGGCTGATCTACCAGACCAACACTTTCGTGTACACGGATGAGAACGGGGAGCGGGCGGAAAAGCGGTGCCCGCCCCAGGTGGTGTTCGTCGGCAAGGATAAGGACGGCGAAGTGAAATACGCCTGCACCCGTGCCTGCTTCAACGAGGGCAAGTTCGACGCCCCCGGCAGCAACAAGGCGTATGCGTTCTCGATCCCGCAGGAGAACTGCGACACCGTTTGGGTATTCGAGAGCGCCATCGACCTGCTCTCCCACATGACCCTGTGTGGGTATGCGAAGAAGCAGTATCCGGCCCACCGGGTGTCCCTGGGCGGCTGTTCGCCCGTGGCGCTGCAACGCTACCTGATCGACCACCCGGAGATCAGGTTCGTGAACCTGGGCTTGGACAACGATCAGCAGGGCCGCAACGCAGCGGAGAACATCAAGGAGATGCTGGGGGATACCTACAAGGTGTACGACCACACGCCGGACTTCGGCAAGGACTACAACGAGGATCTCATGTACCGGCAGGAACAGTACAGGGAGAGCAAGAAGGAGAAGGAAGCCCCGGAACCGGAGCGTTGAAGGGTGACCTTCACACAGAATAGGGAATAAGAAAACAACCTCCGGAATCATACGGTTCGTAGTTCCGAGGCTGTTTCTTGCGGTCATAGACCTTCTTGCTTTTGACGATCTTGGTAGTCGGGCTGAACGCCCAGGTGGTGCGGTTTTGAGCATCCAGCTTCTTTCGGGCGCGTTTGCTCATCTTGTCCCGCGGGACGAACGTTTTCATATCGACCATCTCCTTTCGTCTTTCCAGTATACCCATTGTTGCTGAAAAAAGCAACCGCATTGATTCAACTCCGTGCCTTCGGCCAGAGCTGAGACCACAGAACGAAGGACAATCGGCTCTGCCGTTGTCCTTGCAAGCATCGCCTAAATATATATTTCGGCTGCTTGTTAGGGCTGTTGCCCTAATACCCATATGCCGCAAAGCGGGAAAGGAGGTTAGTTTGAGCGATCACAAATACAAGCAATATCTTTTGTGGATGAACAAAGAGGAAAGCGACACGCTAGATACTCTATGTCAAAAATCAGGGCTATCGAAAGCTTCTTTGCTTCGTCGCCTGATTCTAAGCAATCCGATACGCGAGCGCCCTAATGTTGATTTTCTTAGGTTGACCGATGAGATCAATCAGATCGGCGTCAACTTCAACCAGCTGGTGCGGAAAGTGAACGCCACAGGCGTGGCCTCGGAGAGCGACCTAAGGGAGGCGAAGCGGACCAATCAGCAGGTGTATCGCCTTATGCGCGAGTGGGAGAAGACATGGCGATAACCAAGATCCTCTCTAAGAACATGCGCTTGGACAAATTGATCCGCTACATCCAGAATCCGGACAAGACTGAAGAATCCGTACTAACTTTTTGCCAATTTTGCAATCCAAAAGACGCTGCCCGGCAATGGGCTGAGACAAAAAGACACATTGGAAAGACGGACGGCATCCAGGCCTTCCACATCATCCAGAGCTTCGCACCGGGAGAGATCACCCCGGAACTGGCCCATGAACTTGGCAAACAGTTCATTCGGGAGCATTTGTCCGACTATGAAGTTGTCCTTGGAACTCATGTGGATAAAGGGCATATCCATAATCATCTGGCGTTCAATTCTGTCAGCATCGTATCTGGTAAGAAGTATCACAGCACGGCGGAGTCCTACTACCAACAAATCCGAAAGATCTCTGACCGGCTGTGCCGTGAGCATGGCCTGTCCGTGGTCATGGAAACGGGCGGCAAGGGCATTTCATACGCTGAATGGAAACTCCACAAAGCGGGAGTACTGACCCTGCGGGAGCTGTTCGATCAGGATGTGGAGGAGTGCCTGTCCCAAGCCATGGACCTGGGCCAGTTCTATGCCCTCATGGAGGATCACGGGTACACTGTCAAACACCACAGCAATTATCCCTCTTTTGTTCCTGATGGGTATTCTCACCCGTATCGGATCAAACGCAACGGAAAGGCGTGGACGGAGGACGATATAGAGCGATTCATCGACCGGGCCATGTCCGATCCCACCTTTGAGGTCATCATGCCGATAGTTCAAAAGGCGTTTGTACCCTATGGGAAGCTGCACGGCTTCCGGGCATTGTATGTGTCCTGGATGTATGTGCTCGGTATCATAGGGCAGGGCAAGCGTACCCAGTACCCACGGGTGAACTTCAAGGAGCTAAAGCGGTTTGAGCAGTACAAGGCTCAAGCCGCTTTTCTGGATCGGAACCAAATCGACACAGCGGAACAGTTGCAGGCGAAGATGGACGAGATCCATGGGACCATGGATACTCTGACCAAGAGCCGGATCATCTGGAACAGCAAAAGGAAGCGGCAGAAAGGTTTATATAACGCCCTGGCCACCATGGAGAATTTGCATGATGTCCCTGAACTCTATGCCCAGGGCGTCGCCGGGATAGAGGAGGACTACAAACGGTATCTGGAAGCGGAGAGAAAGCTGACCGGCATGGATGTCGAGGCGTTGAGGGAGGAACGAGACGAAGTATATGAGAAGGTCGCATCCGTCAACGCCGAGCTCCGCGAGTGTCGGAACGAGCTTCGGCTCTGCGAACAGATCCAGGAGGATTCTCCGAAGATCCAACGAGCCCTGAGCGAGGAGATCGAGCTGGAGGAAAGCTACGAGCTGGAAGAACCGAGCTATGAGCCGGAAGAAACGCTCTGATGCCTTGCTTCCCGGTGGGCGATGTGATAACATGATCGCCGATGAATATGAGATTCAAACACACAAATCGGCCGGGATTTCTTCTTGGTTTCATAGACTTTTTCACAGCGGGGCTGTTCTTTCTCGTATACATGCCGGCAGGAGGCTTACAGAAGGAACTTGAGGAGATCCTTGGGCACAAAGTTCGACCGTACTGGCAGGCGTATCTTCTTGGCATTCCGACGCTGTTCATTTATACTCTGGTATGGATGTCCAATATCGCGGAGGAACTGAAAACGAAAGCTGCTGAGCTGGGGATCTCTGGACCTCACACATCCTGGCGGCATATGTTCTGGTGGAACATGCTCGGGTGTCCCTGCTTCGGCCCTATGATCGCGACCATGCGCTTTTTCAGAACCCTGAACCTGATCGAGATCGAACTGAACAGCCCGCACGATGAAGGCTCTGCGCGAGAAACTTGAGGGTCTGAAGCCCATAGAGCAATATTTGAATCACAGACAAACATGGGAAACTTATACGACGATCTGCTTTCCTTACAGACGATCCCAACCGCATACACGGACTGGGCCGGATACCGTGAATGGCTCACGGGATTCATCCTGGAGCAAACCGATCCTCATGCCACTGCCTGCATCGTCGGCGCGGGAGCGTGTAATGACTTCGACCTTCGCAGGCTCAGCGGCCACTTTGACCGAGTGCTGCTTCTGGATCGGAATACGGACGCCATGCGGAAGGGAGTGGAAAGGCAAAGCATCCGTTTCCCGGAGGAGTGCTTCATTCAGGCAGACCTCTTAGGCATCCCGGACGAGACCTACCGTTCCATAGCGGATCACATGCTGTCAGCCATACGCGAACAGCAGCGCAGGACCGCGCCCGATGCCAAAGCCGTGGAGCGATTGTTCCTCCGGGAGATGGACGCGGCGTATATGAACCGTCAGCCTGATCGGCTTATGGAGCAAAGCGGGATCGCCGACTATGTGATCTGCTGCGGCGTCCATTCCCAGTTACTGACCATGTTCCCGCAGATGGTCAACGTATATCGCCGATACATCGACATCCGCTCCGAAGCGATTGAGCAGAAGGTCCGAAGGTGGATTCCCGGCGTCATGGCTGAGCTGAACGACGCCCTGTTCCTTTGGGCAAGGAAGGGCGTTATCGTCGGCCTGGAGGAGTACCGCATCGGAGAGATCGGCGGTATCGACGGGGCAAGTCAGGCGCTGGACCTGTTGCAGAAAAGCGGGTATACGATTCTGGCGCAATCGTCCCTGCGATGGGACTTCGATCCGAAGCGAAACAAGGCGTATCAAATGCGGATCATGCGAATAGAACCGTAACGGTTCGGCAAGTGAGGGAGATCGAAAGGTCTCCCTTTTGTTATACCCAAAAGGAGGAAACCATATGAACGGTGAAGCGGCGGACGAAGTCGTCCGCATGGTGCTGAACGGGAGCGAGGTCGCCATCCGGCTGACCGGCTCCGCAGCCAAGAACCTGGCGGCTATATTGGTCGCCTGGTCCAAGAATCATAAGAAGGTCTACGGTAAGACCTCCATGATGAAGCTCCTGCGCTCCGGCGAGGAGCTTCAAGTCTTATCCCTAACCAAAGAACAGTATCAGGACTTCAAGGCGTCCGCGAGAAAACAGGTGCTGTTTGCGCCCTTCGTGGATACGAAGTCTGAGGACGGGAAGGTGGACGTGGTGATCGCCGCCCGCAGCATCCCGCTGGTCAACCACATCCTGGACCGGATCGGCTATACCCAGGTGGAGCCGGAGAAGGAGCAGGAACCGCCAAAAAAAGATACTCCGTCGAGGCAAAGCTCAAGCGACACCAGGGAACAGCCCGCGCCCAGGCACTCCGACCGAAGCCCGACGGAGGAACAGAACAGCAGCGGTAAACCGTCCGTGATCGCCCGGCTCGAAGCGAACCGGCAGCTTCTGGAGCAGCAGGAGCGGGAGGCGGACGCCCCTGTTCGCAGGCGGAAAAAAACGAAGGAGCCGGACAAAGAGCGATAAGGAGGTAAGTGTTGAAGAACCAGAAGTATTACAAAGTGATCCTCACTAAAGAGCAGAAAGACGTTGTGCTCAATGCTCTGTCCCTTATGAAACATGTGCTGCCCGAAGACGCAGACTATCGCGACGAAGCTGTGCGTTTGTATTGGAAAATCGCGAAGCTTCAAGCTGTCAAAGAGGGAAGGTGCTTCTGATCGTATGTCTGTTGACCATAACAACACCAAACGGGAGGACCTGCTGCTTTTCGGGGTCCTCCTGATCCCTACGGTCTGGTTCGCGTTGATCCTGGCCCCGTGCCTGGGCGGAAGCCTGGTGGATGTGTTCTCCCGACTGACGGAACGGATACAGACCCCATGGCAGATAGAGTGGTGCGCCGATAGCCCCAGGAGCATCCTCATATGCCTGCTGCTGTACGGTTTCGGCGGGCTGATCTACTTCGGCACACGCCCGAATCTCCGGCAGGGCGAGGAACACGGCTCCGCCAAGTGGGGCTCGCCCAAGCAACTGAACGGACAGCTGGCGCAGAAACTGAGCTTCCCCCTGACCCGGCACGTGAGGATCGGCATGGACACCCATAAGCATCGGCGGAATCTGAACATCCTGGCTCTGGGCGGCAGCGGCGCGGGCAAGACCCGATCCCTGGCCCTGCCGGGGATCATGGAGTGCAATTGCAGCTATGTGATCACCGACCCCAAGGGAGAGATCCTGTCCGCTGTAGGCCATCTGCTGATCGAGCAGGGGTACACAGTCAGGGTATTCAACCTGGTGGATTTCTCCCAATCGGACGGGTACGACCCCTTCCGTTATATCCGAGACGATAAGGATGTGCTGCGGCTCATTATGAACTTGATCCGAAACACCACGCCGAAGAACGCAGCCAGCAGCGACCCCTTCTGGGAGAAAGCTGAGACTGCGCTGCTGGAGGCCCTGATGTTCTACCTCCTGTACGAAGCGCCGGAAAACGAGCAGAACTTCGGCATGATCATGCGTATGCTGTCCTACGCGGATGTGAAGGAGGAGAAGGAATCCTATAAATCCCCCCTGGACATGCTGTTCAACGACCTGGGCATGAACGACCCGAACCATATCGCCGTCAAGCAGTACCGCATCTACAAGCAGGCGGCGGGCAAGACCGCCAAGAGCATTAACATCTCTCTGGCCGTCCGCTTGGCGGCGTTCAACATGGACCAGATCTGCTCGATCACCGACCATGACGATATGGACATAGGGGAGATCGGGAAGCGGAAGACGGCCATCTTCGCCGTCATCCCCGACAACGATACTTCGCTCTCGTATCTCGTCGGTATGCTCTACACCCAGATCATTCAGGAGCTCTACTATCAGGCCGACCATGTGTACCGGGGGCGGCTGCCCATCCATGTGCGGATGATTCTGGACGAGTTTGCCAACGTGTCCTTGCCGGAAGAGTTCGATAAAAGTCTGGCCACCATGCGCTCCCGTGAGATCTCTGCTACGATCATCGTCCAGAACCTGGCCCAGCTCAAAGGTCTGTACAAGGAGCATGGCTGGGAGACCATCACCGGCAACTGCGATACGCTCCTGTACCTGGGCGGCAACGAGCAAAGCACCCATGAGTATATCTCCAAGCTCCTTGGGAAGGAGACCATCGACACCCGGACCCACGGGCAGACCAAGGGTAAGAGCGGCAGCTACTCCACCAACATGCAGACCACGGGCCGGGAGCTTATGACCCCGGACGAGGTGCGTCTGCTGGACAACAGCAAGGCGCTGCTGTTCATTCGTGGGTTCCCTGCGGTGATGGACGACAAATACGACCTAAACCGGCATCCCAACATCCGCAAGACCGTCAACGGCGGGTATCCGCCCTACATCCACAAGGAGAAAGCCTATCCCTATATTCCGTTCGACAAAGCCTTCGACTTTGAGAACGCTGAACGATACATCTATCTTGAAAACGAATTGGAGGAAACAAACGAATGAACCGAAACAAAACTATCCGTACCCTGTTCGCCCTATTCTGCGTCCTGGTGCTGACCTTCGCCCTGACCGCCACTGCGTTCGCGGACGGCGACCCCATCGCCGTGGTGAACAAGCTCAGCGACTTCATCTTCGGCCTGATCCGTGCCGTAGGCATCATCCTGCTGGGCTTCGGTGTGTTGCAGCTGGGCCTCAGTCTCAAGTCCCATGACCCCTCTCAGCGGGCCAACGGCATGATGACCATTGCCGGCGGCATCGTCATCACCTTCACCAAAGAGATCCTGAGCCTGATCACCGGTTGAGTGCGGACACAGAGAGAAGAAGGGGAGCAGGCGCTTTTGCCTGCTCCCCGTATCGGAGGTGAAACATGGGAACCAATTGGGTACTTGAAAACCTGCTGAAAGCCCTCGCCACCTGGACGGAAAAGATGCAGGAGATATGGACGCTGCTGACGACCTCCCCCCAGGAGTTTCGCGGCGGCACCATCTGGAGCATCATCGCCAACATCCACGGCGGCATGAAGTCCATTGCGTATGCGCTGCTGGTCCTGTTCTTCGTGATCGGCGTGGCGAGGACCACGACCAACTTCTCCGAACTGAAACGACCGGAACAAGCCCTGAAGCTGTTTCTTCGTTTTGCCATAGCCAAAGGCGCAGTGACCTATAGCATGGACATCCTGCTGGCCATCTTCTCCATAGCCCAGGGGATTATATCCAAAATCGCCGGGAACGTGGGAAACGTGCTGACTCAGGGCGTCACGCTGCCAGATGTGATCCAGCAGAAGATCCTGGAGTGCGGCTTCTTTGATTCCATACCCCTGTGGATCGTGGCCATGATCAGCTCCCTGCTGGTGTGGGTCCTGTCCTTCGTCATGATCCTGACCGTGTACAGCCGGTTCTTCCAGCTGTACATGTACACGGCGCTGGCCCCGATCCCCCTGGCGACCTTCGCCGGGGAGGGGACTTCCCGCGTGGGCTGGCAATACTTGAAGAGCTATGCGGGGGTCTGTTTGCAGGGGGCGATCATCGTCATCGCCTGCATCATCTACTCCGCGTTTGCGGCGTCGCCGCCCCAGATTGCGGACGCCAACGCTTCCGCCGTACAGATGGTGTGGAGCTATATGGGTGAGCTGATCTTCAACCTCCTGGTGCTGGTCGGCGCAGTGAAGATGAGCGAGCGCGTGGTCAAGGAAATGATCGGATTCTAAAAAGATCGCCTCAGCGGGCGATCTGTTGCTGTTTCAGTTTTCGGATGGCGGCGGCGATCTCCAATCGCTGGACCCGTCGCTCGATGATCCGGTCATATACGACCTGGCCGAGACCGATCAGCCAAAGGAGGACGTTGAGACCGATCAGACCGAAGAAGATGCCGTTGGACAGGGCGGGGTGAGCTGACGACCAGCCGGGAATCCAGACGATGACCAGCGAATACAGCACCGGCAGACCCAGCCCCACCAGCTTCGGGAGCTTCAACACGATCCCGAACAGGAATCCGGCGATACAGCCGATCAGCAACCACTTCATATCTATCACCATCCCTTCGACTACAGTATACAGGATGGTGATCCGATCGTTGAGGATGTCGATGACTTTTTTATTCGTTGTCGATCCGCTGCTCGTTCAGCATGGGGAAATCCAGGAGCTGAGAGACCGTCATGTTCAACCCCGTAGCGATCCGGTGCAACGTCTTCAACGACGGGTTGTTCGTGTGCCCGCCCACGATATTCTCCAAGGTGGATTGACGGATACCGGAAAGCGTGGCAAGCCGATTAATCGTTATGCCCTTCTCCGCACAGATCTCCTGCAACCGTTTCGCTATCACTTCACCATAAGTCATGTAGACGCTCCTTTACCCGTGTACCGTTAGTAGTTCTCAGGTAGAGGGTAGCAGAGGAAAGCAACACAATCTAACCGTACACGGTTGACTTTTGGATTATTTTTGCTAAGATTGGCGTGACCGAGCAGAAATATGTACGGGAGACGCAACGGGAAATGAAAGAAACGACTGCCTGCTGTTTTTCGGGACACCGCCCGCAAAAACTGCCATGGGGATGGAACGAAACGGGCCCCGCCTGCACCCTGATTCTTGATCGGGTGGAGGAAGTGATCAGAACCGCGATCCAAAGCGGTGCGCGGTGCTTCTATACCGGGATGGCGTTGGGGACCGATCTATGGGCAGGAGAGATACTGCTGCGGCTTCGGAAGGAGCTGCCAGAGACCAAACTGCGGTTGATCGCCGTCCTTCCGTTCAGGGGACAGGCAAGCAGATACCCCGATGAGTGGAAGCAGCGGTATGACCGCGTTCTTGAGCAGGCAGATGAAGTCGTGGTACTCCATGAACGGTCCTCCCGATCCTGCTATATGGAAAGGAATCGGTACATGGTCGATCATGCCGATACCTTGATCGCGGTATACGGCGGCGGTGCGGGCGGCACAAAGAACACATTGGAGTACGCCCAACGGCGGGGATTGCAGATCGTGACGATCTCTCCTGAAACGGGCGAAATACAGACCCAAAACTAAAAACCATTCCATCTATACGGACGGCAAAAGGCCGTCCTTTTTATATTCCCAAATTTCAAAAAAGGAGGTTTTCCAATGGAAACCTACGTTGTCAAGGAGATCCGCGAATACGAGGAGTCCATCCTTATGGGGCTCAACAAGCGGCAGCTCCTTTGTTCCATACTGGCCATCCTGTCGGCGGTGGGTATGTACTTCGGCCTGCGCCGGTTCGTCGGCACGGAGGTCATCGGGTGGCTGTGCATCCTGGTAGCCATCCCCTTTGCTTTGGCCGGATTCGTGCGATTCCAGGGCATGACGGCGGAGAAGTTTGTGATCCAGTTCATCCGCTCCGAGATCCTCATGCCCAAGTATCTCGTCTGCCAGCCGTACAACCTTTACGCCGAGATCCTGAGCACGGACAGCAAGTATAAGGAGGTACTGAAGGTTGATTAAGACATTGCAGACCATAGAAAAGCGGGACAGGGAGCCCTACCGGGTGCCGCGCTCCGTTCAGAACGCCATCCCGATCATGCGACTGTGGGAGAACGGTATCTTCCAGATCGGGAAGGAGAAGTATTCCAAGACCTATCAGCTCACGGATGTGAACTACGCCGTGGCGTCCCTGGGCGCAAAGCAGCGCATGAACAAATCTTATCAGGAGCTGCTGAACAGCCAGGAGCCGGGGACCACCACCAAGATCACCGTGTTCAACCGGACCCAGCCCAAGCGGACGATCCGGGACAATCTGATCCCCCTGAGAGGGGACGACCTGGACCCGCTGATCCAGGGCCGAAACGACATCCTGCTGGCCGACGCCAAGGTGGGGAACCGGATCACCCATTCCATCTACGCCACCGTGTCCTCCTTCCACGACAAGCATGACGATGTAGCCCGGTACTACAATACCATCGCCACCAACCTCCAGTCGGGTCTGGATGCGCTCAACGCCAAGTGCGTAGACCTGGACGCGAAGGAGCGGCTCCGGGTGTTCTACGACTTCTTCCATCCCGGCGAGGAGGAGCATTTCCATTTCAACATGAAGACCCTCATGCGCCGGGGACATTCCTTTCTGGATGTGATCGCACCGCCCTTCCTTTCCTACAAGCCGGACTACATTCGGATAGGAAAGCGATACGGGCGGGTGCTGTACCTGAAGGACTATCCCACCATACTGAAGGATTCCATGATCGGGGAGATGTGCAACCTGGGCCGGAACCTCATGCTGTCCATCGACCTCATTTCCATCCCCACCGGCGAGGCGGTGAAAGAGGTCAACAATATCTTGCTGGGCATCGCCACCAACGCAGCCAAGTGGACCCAGAAGCAGAATCAGAACCTGAACTGGTCCGCCACGCTCCCATACGACATTCAGCAACAGCAGCAGACCACCGAGGAGCTGCTGAAGAAGTTGACCCAGGAGAACCAGCAACTGAAGTTCGTGACTGTGACGCTGATTCACCTGGCCGACAGCAAAAAGCAGCTGGACGGGGATACCGCCACACTGATCTCCACTGGCCGAAAGTACAGCTGTGAGTTCGAGGTCCTGAAGTATCGTCAGCGGGAGGGCATGGACACGGCCCTGCCTTATGGCCTTCGGCGCATTGACGCCCTTCGAACCATGACCACCGAGAACGCGGCTACGCTCACCCCGTTCAGAGCACAGAGCATAGAGCACACACATGGCGTGTACTGCGGCAGGAACAAGATCACCGGAAACCTGATTTTCATCGACCGGGGCAAGCTCCAGAATGGTAACAGCCTGATCCTGGGCATCTCCGGCTCCGGCAAGTCGGTGTTTGCGAAGACCGAGATGTTCCAGCTGGCCGCCCGCAAGGACTGTGATGTGATTATCATCGACCCGGAGCGGGAGTATTCGCCCCTGATCCGATCCCTACATGGGGAGGTCATCACCATCTCCGCCAACTCTCCCAACCACATCAACGCACTGGACATGGGTGCGGAGTACGCCCGCGCCAAGGACGCCTGCAAGGAGAAGGCGGACTTCGTGACCTCCTTCTGTGAGATGATGATCGGGTCCATCACGGCAGAAGAGAAATCCATCATCTCCCGCGCCATCACCATGGTGTTTTCGGACTACATCAACAAAGGCTCCAGAGGCCCGGCTCCCACCCTAAAGGACTTCTATTGGTGTCTGCGAGAGCAGCCGGAGCAGGACGCCCAGGACTTGGCCTTGAAGATCGAGCTGTATACGGAGGGCCTGCTGGACATTTTCGCCCAGCCAACCAACGTTAATTCCAACAACTCCCTGATCTGCTACGACATCCGGGACCTGGGCAGCTCTTTGAAAGCGGTGGGCATGTTGGTGATCCTGGATTCCATCTACAACCGCATTCTGAAGAACGCGGCAAAGAAGCGGTTCACCTATGTGTTCATCGACGAGTTCTATCTGCTCCTTATGGGCGAACACAGCTCCGAGTTCCTGTTCACCCAGTGGAAGCGGGCGCGGAAATACTACGCCTGCTACACAGGCATCACCCAGGATGTGGACGATATGCTCCAGAGCCACCGGGCCCAGACCATGCTGGCCAACTCCGAGCTGCTGGTCCTGTTCAATCAGTCCGCCTACGCCCGGAACACCCTGTCACACCTGTTGAGCATAACCCCGGAGCAGCTGTCCTCCGTAGCCAACGCGCCTACGGGCAACGGCCTGATCCTCTGCGGCGGAAACATCATCCCCTTTGTAAACAGAATCCCCACGGACAACCCTCTATATCCGCTGGTCACCACAAAGACGGAGAAGGATGTTGCCGGGCAAAATGCCTCGGCGCAAGCGGAGGGGTGATAAGCCATGGAAAAGAAACCGACAAAAGCGCATAAAGCACCGGCGCAGGCGTACGCAAAGCAGGAGCTGTTGCGAGAGAAACAGGAGAAAGTAACTGTCGAAACGGGCTTCACGGGTGATACAGGGGGATATATATCGGGGGAAGCAGAGCATTACCCGTTAAGATCTTCCACAGAGCCGATATCTTCCGTATCACGCCTGGTACACTCCGAACAGAGACGCTCAGAGGCAGGGCCTTCGCATACGACCTCGGCTTCTCCGTTTCGCCCGTTGGAAAGCGCAAACGCTGCGCCTGCCAGTGCTGACGGCAGCAAGAAGATGGCTCGTTCCCATGCGGTACAGCATATCGTCAAGCGGGTCCAGGCGGGCGTCGAAAAGGTGAAGGAAGAAGTGAACGAGCAGCCAGACCTTTCGCCGGGAGAATATGCAGAGCAGAGGGTGGAATCGTATACCGGTTCCACCCTTCGGTATGCCGAAGCGAAGCTGGAATCAGCCTGGACCGCCCTGCGAAAGCAGGCGATCCGTCAGTTTCGGGAGAAGCGGCAGGAGGGAAAGCTGGCCGACGAGGAGCAGACCGTTACGGATGCCGAGACCAGGGCAGAGGACCCCGCGCGGAGCGATCCCACGGCGTATACCGCAGCCGAGGCAGAGCCGTCTACGTTCGGCGCGGAAGGAACCTCATCGTCGGAGCCGTTTCGTCCTGAACCGGCCCAGGAATCGGCAAAAGAACCCATACAAGCTGAACAGCCCCGGCAGGAAGCACAGAAGCATCTGACCTACCGGGACAGAGACACAGTTCAACAGACTACGGAACCCGCCGACAGAGACCCTTCGGCGGGTTCCTCCATTTCAGAGGATAAAGGAGGAAGGGCCCATGCCCAGAGGCAAACCAAACGCTCGGAATGGCAGGAGAACGCATCCAGCCTACGGGTACAGGATCAGACTGGTCGTACCCCGCCCGCTGCCCCTGGCGAAAAGGCGCGTGTATCAGTATCGACGTCGCAAAGCGTCCTATCGAGAGCAGAAAAAGAAGCGGGTCTTGCTGGTACGACCCAACGTGCCCATGTAAAGGGAGTCCGGCAATCGTTCACCACTGCAGGAAAAGCGGGACAGACCACCCAACAAACTACCAAGACAGTCCAGCAGTCTGCCCGTACAGCACAGAAGACGGCACAAGCCTCCGCAAAAGCGGCCCAGGCGGCGAAGGAGGCCTCCGTGAAAGCAGGCCGTGCGGCCGTGAAGGTAGGGCAGGCAGCCTACAAGATCCTGGAAGCCGTGATCCGAGCGATCGTGGAAGGAGCCAAGGCTCTGGCCACGGCCATCGCCGCAGGCGGTTGGGTGGCGGTGCTGGTGATCGCTATGATCGCCGTGTTCGCCGTCATTCTCAATTCCGCCTTCGGCCTGTTCTGGTCCAATGAGACCACGGAGGGACGGCCCATGTTGGACATGGTTCGTTCGATCAACTATGACTACGAGCAGGAGATCGAGAACATAGTCCAGGGATATGAGCAGGACGCCCGGTACGATGAAGTCCAGGTCACCTATAAGGGCGACAACGACGGCGATTCGGCGTCTGTCAACAACTGGAACGATGTGTTGGCCGTGTATTCCGTACTGACGACCACGGATGAGGACGATCCCAGGGACGTGATCACACCCTCCAGGGAAGACGAAGCCGGGATACGGGCGGTCTTCCGCGTGATGAACCGATACACCTACAAGACCAGGGTGGAGGAAGAGGTGGACGAGGACGCGGTGGTGCCGAAACCTACACCGGATAAGGACGGGAAGATCCCGGAGGTGGAGCCGCCCATGAAGACCGTGCTGTACTTGACGATTACCCAATACGCCATGACCTACAAGGAGGCGGCCCAGCACTACGGGTTTACGGACTACCAAAACGAGATCCTGGAGGAGATGATGTCTCCCCGATACTTCACCTACTTTGCGGCGCTCATAGGCGTGGACCTGACCAACGGCGTGGATCTGACCGATATCGTGACCCATCTTCCGGCCAACAGCAAAGGCGCGGAGGTGGTCAAGGCGGCCCTGTCCAAGCTGGGGGCTCCGTATGTATGGGGCGCGAAGGGTTCCAATAAGTTCGACTGCTCCGGCCTTGCGTACTGGGCCATAAAGCAGGTGGACCCGGTATTGGGGGACAAGATGTACACCAACGCCGCTGGGCAGGCCAGGTATTGCTATGGCCTTGGCCGGACCGTGGCCCGCAGCGAGTTACAGCCCGGGGACCTGGTCTTTTGGGTCAACCTCAAATGCGAGGGCTGCCACCGATGGAAGGAGATCCATCATGTGGGCATCTATATCGGCGACGGGAAGGTGTGCGAAGCCTCCAGCGGCTACGGACGGGTGATCGTCCGTGACCTGTGGGAATCCAAGAATTACCCGATCTATATGTTCGGCAGACCATATTCAGATTAAGAGGAGAGATCATGAAAGCAAAACTGATGATAACGCTGCTGATCGTTCTGATGGTGCTGGTCATAGCCACCTTCGGCGTGCTTATCTACCGCGAACAGGCGGACCGCACCCCGGTTGCGATCATCCAGCCCACCCAAACCCCGATCATAACCCCGGTCCCGACCAGGACGCCGATAGTCATCTACATCCCGTGCGTGGACAGCTCGGTTTATCCGGTCATGCCCACACCGGCAGTCCGTACCCCGGAGCCGACCCCGATCGCCACCGAGGAGTCGGACCCAGATGCTTCAGACGATCCTGTGCAGGGACCATCCGGCCCCACCAGGACTGGCAGCCCGCATACAGCGATCGCCACGCCGAAACCCAGCGTGGAAAGCGGCATGGCCTTCACCCTGACGATCCTGGGCAAGAACATCTCTGTGGCAGGGAACGTGGAGGCGTCCACGCTGGACAAGGCTCCCGGCTGGTTGCCCACCTCGGCAAAGCCGGGGAAGGAGGGCGTCTGCGTGGTGTACGGCCACCGCAATCGAAACCATCTGCTGGTCCTGAAGGACATCGACTACGGCGACACAATCCTGGTGACCATGCCCAACGGCAAGACCTACACCTACATTGTGGAGCAGACGGAGATCCTGGACAGCGATGATGACCTCCGTATCCCGATCATTGAGGGCAAGCACCTGATCCTGGTGACCTGCTACCCGTTCTACTACTCCGGCCACGCACCAAAGCAGTTTGTGGTCACTTGCACGATTCAAAATAATACATCAGCATAGGATAGCTACCTTTAGCGGGAATAAACAGTAAGGAAGAATGTGGAAAAACGCATTCTTCCTTTTTTGCAGCTATTCTTCACGAACATATTTCGCTTGGGTAGTCAATATCCTCTGATATGGGGAGTATTGAAAAAAACGGATGAGATTTGAAAAAACCAAACAAAAAACCAAATCGACATCCTCAACACATAAACCCAACCCAGGTATACTGTATCCGACAAATGAGAATGGCGAGGCTCTGTATTATGGAAGATAGGGGCCTTTCAGGATCATTGGTTACAGAGCAAGGGCCGGTCTCTGCTCCTGCTCAAAGCACCGATTCCACAAGGATACGGCCAAGAGAATTCAGGATCGTTAACAATGTAAAGTTCAGTCAAGATGAACGCTTGGAAATCCAAAAAAAATACTACGATGCCATGATTACTCTCTTGGTTACGAAAAAGATTATTTCGCCGGGACAGGGGCAGGAATGTGTGGACAGGATGCAGCGGCGATTTCGGAAAAGAAACTGACACAGATCGAGGAGGTTCACCAATGAACTACGAAAAGATGAATGCCGAAAGACCGATAGTTGATTCCTGTAAGCGAGTCGGCGCATATTGCCGTGTTTCGACGGATAAACGAGATCAGGCTAATTCATTGGAAAGTCAGCAACGATATTTTCGAGAATACATTGAACGCCGTGAAGATTGGAAGCTCGTGGAAGTATATCCCGATGAAGGCATTTCTGGAACTTCCACAAAAAAGAGGAAAAATTTTAATCGGATGATCCAAGATGCAAAGGCGCACAAATTGGATTTGATCATAACAAAAGAGGTCTCCCGGTTTGCCAGAAACACGGTGGACAGCCTTCAAATCACCCGCGATCTCAAAGCCATCGGTGTGGGGGTGATTTTTATGAATGACAACATCAATTCGCTCGACCCGGACGCCGAATTGAGATTGACCATCATGTCCTCTATCGCGCAGGAGGAAAGCAGGAAAACAAGTGAGCGAGTCAAATGGGGCCAAACACGACAGATGGAAAAAGGGGTCGTGTTTGGACGGGATATGATAGGGTATGATGTGAAAAACGGGGTGCTGACGATAAATGAAGAAGGAGCGCGGATCGTCAGGAAAGTATTTGAGATGTTCGTGTATGAGGATTTGAACATCCATACCATCGGCAACAAACTCAGAGAGATGGGAATTAAACCGATGCGTGTAAATTCTTGGTCCGATACTGTACTGCGGAGAATGCTGCAAAACGAAAAGTATTGCGGGGATCTGGTTCAGAAGAAGACATATACTCCCGATTATTTGTCACATGCGAAAAAATACAATCGCGGCCAGGAAGAATTCGTCATCATAAAGGATCATCATGAACCCATCGTTTCCAGAGAGTTGTTTGACGCTGCACAAAAAAGAATAGAGGAGCATGGAAAAGGCGCACCTGTGGGATATAGTAACAGGTATTGTTTTTCCGGAAAAATCATTTGCGGCAGATGCGGGACACGATATATAGCGAGATACCGGGATTTGAAGGGAGGAGGAAGTTCCAAGTATTGGGCATGCGGAGAAGCTCATGCCCATGGAAACAGAAAAGTGTATCCAAACGGAGAAACGACCGGCTGCTCCTTTGAAGCGATCCGAAACATCGACGCGATCAATATAATGAAAGCGGTTTTTCGGCAAATAGAGGCTGATTTTGATGAAACGCTTGAAATGATCTGTCATGATGTTCAGACCATTTTGAATGAGGACAAGCCCATGCAGAACGTGTCTGATTTGGAAAAGGAGATCGAGGCGGCAACAAAAAAGAAAGAAAAACTCCTGAACCTGTATCTTGAGGATGGGATACAGCATGACGACTTTTTGAAAGCTCAAGCCGAGATTAATGAGCAGATCAGGTCAACACAACAAAACATAGAGAATCTTAGCAGATCTGTTATCAGCATAACGGATAAGAACAAGATAAAAGATGTACTTCGTGACATGGCAGAGAGCGAGGAATTCAACGATGCATTTTATCGACGGGTGCTTAGTCGAATGGTTGTACATGATCGGACTCATGTGGATGTTTATCTGAAGGTGTTGCCGCTTGAAACCAAGTTTGAGCTTGAATCCGTCATGGAAAAAAGAACAAAAAAGAAGGGCGGAGGAGACACTTCAAAAGGTTCTTCCGATACACCGATGTCGGTCAAGGTGGCCTTCACTCGATCGTCGGGCATGGAGTAGCGCTGGGTAAGGTAGCGAAGGGCCGCGCCCAGCTCCGAATCGGGGCCGCCGTATTGGGCCATCAGCAGCTTTGCCATCCGAAGGTCTGGCTTCGTGATGTTCACCGGGTATTCGAGCCGTTTTTCATAGATCCACATAGCTTTCTCCTTTCCCGCTCACATGGTTTCCCAGGGCCAGGGAGAGCGGACCCAGCTGCCCGCGTCCAGGGCGCACTGGCCGAAGTTCATCAGCGGCCCGTAGGCGTTCGTGTAGGTATCCAGCAGGGCTTGCAGCTTGTCGCTGTAGCTGTTGAAGTCAGCCCGTGCCGCCACGTCGTCGGGATGGGTGTCCAGATACAGATTCAGCTCCACGCAGGTGAACCTGGCTTCGCCGATCTTTTTGAGCAATGCCAATCGTTCCTGATCCATACTCACACCCCCTCCGGGACGACTCGTTCATAAACCAGCTCGGGGAACAGAGTGCCCTTCATGAGGGCCTCCGCAGGGCAATAGCCGGCCCGATAGGCCTGGTCGGGGAAATAGACGGTGGCTAAAGCACAGCCGCCGCCGGGGGCAAAGCCGCAGCTGCCGTCGCTGGAGACCTCGCCGGCCATGACCACGTTGTCCGCCATGGTGGGGTCCATGCCGGGGCCCCGGCCCGTAAAGCAGCAGGCGTCGCCGCTCTGATAGTTTTGCTGCATGTACACACATACCTCCCTTTCAGAAAGATATCCTATACTATGCTGTCATATCGGAATGGTGTGAGACGCAAGAAAAAAGGCCGTTCTTTACGACGGCCTTTATCGTTTGTGTTTAGGCATTCACCAGGCGTTCTCCAGGATGAAATGATCATCGCTTTCCTCGGCCCTGACGTAATGCCAAAGATCGAGCCAGGGGGAGTAGGTGGAGATTTCGATATTGCGGGTCAGTGGATCGAACTTGAGCAAGCGCATAAAACCAAGACCGTTGAGGGTGTCGTCCTGATAGTTGAACATCATGGAGGTGAAGGAGCGCTCCGGCGTGCCGTCCCCGTCGTCGTCGAACCAATCAGTTTGAGTGATGGTCCCTCGCATGTGCCCGCACAGCAGAAGCCTGAACGTAGGACACTTAGGCACCACCTGTTGGAAAATGTTCCGGGCGTCCACGAAGAAGACCCCTTTTTTCTCAAGTCCTTTGTGAATGACGGCGATCACCACATGGTTCGGGTGTTGGGCAATGACCTCGTTCATCCAATCCGTGCACTTGACCTCGTATCCAAGCCCAAATACCAAAAAATCAGCGCCTCCGGCATGGAAGGTGGCATAGGCGGCATCGCCGTCCCGATAGGTCTGGCCCTTCTTTTGGACCAATTGTGTGTAGGGCCGCTGTACGAAGTAATACTGGCTCCCGTTTTTGGATATGTCGTGGTTCCCGCTGACGATCATGCCGGGCAGGGCCTGAAAGATAGGGACCATGGCATTGGCTGCGTTCTCGAACATGGTAGGGCTGAAGCCATCGATCACGTCTCCCGTGTGAACCACGAATTGAATGTTCTCTTTCTCCCGGTTTTCGAGAATCCAATCCCGCATGGAGTCGAATACCGGCGACTTTTCTCTGCAGATGTTCTGCGTGTCGGAGATCCACACCAGGGTGAAGGGGGTGGGGACCGGCGTCGGGGAGGGAACGGCTTCAGGCGTAGGAGCAGGCACGTCCGCACACGGGAGAGAAGACGACTCGGTGGCTCGTGGCGTAGGCGTCGCCTCAGGCGCAGCGGTTTCCGCCTGACTTGCATATCCTAAAAGCATGAGGCAACAGAACAAGACCAAGGCCAACGCTTTTTTCACGATTCAAGGACCTCCCGACGAACGATAGCTTGAACAGCACCGATATTGTACCTATTTCGTCCGTATCCGTCAAGTTCTGAAACGGCCTTTCGCCGCGTAGGATGATTTGGAAAACAAGGGGGTGCGTCATGGATCTGAGGACTACGTTTTCGGACCTCAAATGCAAGGAGGTCATCAACGTTTGCGATGGGGGACGGCTGGGCTGCGTGACGGATCTGGAGCTGGACCTCTGCACGGGGACCATTCTCTCCATCATCGTGCCCGGCGAAAGGAGCATGCTGGGCCTCATCCGTCCCCGGGACGGCGTCGTGATCCCCTTTTGCCGGATCCAGAAGATCGGGGAGGACGTGATACTGGTGGACCTTAGAGAATTCCCCGCCGGATGAATTGTTAATAGCATGTTTACAGAATCGCCCGTGATGGGTCTACAATAAATATGCTATACTCTATGGGTACTAAATATGCCATGGGAGGACAAGCCTATGAAGTGTCGTTACTGCGGCAGCATGGAGAGCAAGGTCATCGACAGCCGTCCCAACGAGGACAGCACCGCCATCCGCCGTCGGCGGGAGTGCGTCAACTGCGGCCGTCGGTTCACCACCTTCGAGCGGATCGAGGAGAATCCCATCATGGTGGTCAAGCGGGACGGGCGGCGGGAGTTGTTCGAGCGGGAGAAGATCGCCACCGGCATCCGCAAAGCCTGTGAGAAGCGGCCCATCTCCGCGGACGTGCAGAATCAGATGGTGGATCGGATCGTCCGGGAGGTGAACAACTCTCTGGATTCTGAGGTCTCAACGTCCGATTTGGGCGAGATGGTCATGAAGCAGCTCAAGTCCGTGGACGAGGTGGCCTACGTGCGTTTCGCTTCCGTGTACAAGGAGTTCAAGGACACCCAGACCTTCATGGAGGAGCTTCAGCGGCTCCTAGACGAGAACGCCGGCGCATGATGGACAAGCCCGCCTTTGCCGAAGCATACGGACGGATCGTGCCTGCTTTCGCCTTTCGTGAGCAGGGCGGTGTGGGGATCTATACCCTGCCCGCTTTTTCGGCGTACGCTGAGATCGATCACGGCTTTTCCGCCCGGATCGGCGGCGTGAGCCAGGCCCCCTTTACCGGCCTCAATCTGAGTTTCACCAACGACAGGCGAGAGGACGTTCTCGAGAACTATCGCCGCTTCGCGCAGGGCGCCGGGTTCCCCGATGGGTCCATGGTCATGGACAGCTACGAGCATGGCATCACGGTCCGTCAGGTGGACCGGCAGGATCGGGGCCGGGGCTATACCCGGGAAAGCCTGCCTCCCTGCGACGGCCTAATCACGAACGATCCCGAAGTGACCCTCATCACCGGCCACGCCGACTGCATGGCCTTCTACTTCTTCGATCCGGTGAAAAAGGCCATCGGCCTTTGCCACGCCGGGTGGCGGGGGGCGCTCGGGCGTATCGGCGGGAACGTGATCGCCCAGATGAAGCGGGCCTACGGCTCCGATCCTAAGGACATGCTCTGCGGCGTGGGGCCCTCCATCTGCCCCAAGTGCTTTGAGGTGGGGGAGGACGTGTGCGAAAGCTTCGAGACGGCGTTCCCTCTTTGCCCCTTGCGGGGGATCAACGAGCGGGGCAACCCCACGGTGGACCTGTGGCAGGTGGCCGCCTGCCAGTTCATGGAGCAGGGCGTGCTCCCCGAGAACATCCACCTCATGGGCGTTTGCACCAAGGAGACCATGAACCTCTATTCCTACCGTCGGGAGGGCCGCACGGGGGGCATGGCCGCCTTCTTACGGCTGAAATAAAGGATTTTTCGTAAAAAAATAGCGCAAGGGACCGCCTTTGAATTGACAAGGGCGGTCATTTATACTATAATTCATAAGATTGCTTTGAAAAAACAGGAGAACATATCATGAAACGTCAGACCAAGAAAGTTTTGCTCATCGCTGTGGCGGTGCTGGTGGTCATCATTCTGGTGGCCGGGCTCATCATGCTGGTGCGGAAGGATTCCCATGGGGACAACTACTTTTCTCGCGGCAAGGCCGTTGCCACGGTGAACGGCGCGAAGATCACCCGCAACGAGTTCGCTTCGTCCCTGTACAACTACTACAGCAATATCGACACCTACAATATGTACGCCATGTACTATGGCTACGGCACGTATTATGATACCTCCTCCGAGGCAGGGATGACGAGCCTGAAGAATGATATCCTCAACAACCTCATCGATGCGGAGGTCCATATCCAGATGGCCAAGGATCTGGGCATCACCCTGACGGCGGAGGAGACCGCCGCCGCGGCCCAGTCCGCCAAGGACGCTCTGGCCAACCTGAAGGAGCAGATTTTGGACAGCGCCAAGTCCTCCGGGTCCCAGACTCCGGAGACCTACGCCACCACCATGCTGGCCAACTATTTCTCCGGCATGGGTATCAATCAGAAGACCTTCCTGAAGCGCAGCGAGCATTCCGCCCTGGCGGAGACCTACGCCTCCAAGCTCCAGGAGCATTTCGCCGCGGAGCGGAACGTGCAGGACGAGGAGCTCAAGGACATCTACGCCGAGTACGCCAAGGCCTATTATCAGGATGCCTATACGGATGGCGCCTATGCCCAGAACCTCTCCTACCTGGCCTCCGAATACACCAACATCCCCTACCTCTACATCCCCGAAAACTTCCTCTTCGTCCAGGTCATCGAGACCACCGACGAGGAAAAGTTCCAGGATATGCTGGCCAAGATCCAGGGCGGCGAGGATTTCACCACCTATATGGCCGGTGAGGACAACGCAAGCGAGATCACCAAGAAGCTGGAGGGGGACGAGGGCGTGGCCATCGGTGAAAACGACAGTCCCTTCGACGCCGCGGTCTACATCCTGGCCAAGGACATGAACGTGGGCGACGTGGATTCCGTCCAGTCCCTGTCCAAGGATGCGGACGACAACGACGTGACCACCTACTTCATCGTGAAGCGGGTGGAAGGGACCACTGGTCTGCTGCCCTACGAGGACGTGAAGGACGTGATCGACAGCAGCCTCAAGAGCTACGCGGAGAACAACTACTACACCGAGCAGGTGGATGCCTGGCGGGAGAAGGCTGACATCGTCATCGACGACGAGGCGGTCCAGGCCTATAATCCGGCGGCGTAAGGAGAGAGCATGCACAGCCGGTTCGTTCGTTGGATGTGTATCTTCATGGCGCTGCTCATGGTCATTGGTCTCATCTTCACCATCGTGGCCAGCATCGCTTCCCTATGATTCAGTCAGGAGCCGATCATTCGGCTCCTTTTTCTTTTTTCTTTGAAACGTTTCGATGGGTTGGTTCGTTATATAGGTGTAACGCGAAGGGAAAGGACGAAAGCGGATGATCCAGGAGCTGTACGAACGTCATTATGAGGAGCTGTGGCGCTACTGCGTCCGGCTCTGCCGCAATGGCGAGAGGGCGTTCGACCTGGTTCAGGAGACCTTTTTAAAGGCTCTGGAGCGGGAGGAGACCATGGCGGTCTACTCCCCCGAACAGCAGCGATCCTGGCTCTACAAGGCGGCAAGGAACCTCTTTTTGGACGGCGTCCGTAAGAGCGCCCTGCTCCAGCGGAAGCAAAGCCTGCTTCTTGACGGGGAGGAGGGGGAGGAGGACGGCTTCTCCCGGGCGGAGACGGAGCTGCTGCTGCTCAGACTGCCCCCGGAGGACAGGACCCTCTTCCGCCTTCGTTACCTGGAGGGATACAGCGCCGTGGAGCTCGCTGAGATGTTCGACATGCCCTCCGCCACCGTCCGCACCAAACTTCTTCGCGCCAGACAACTGTTAAAAAAGGAGATAAGCCTATGAAACGCATTGAGTCCAACACGAAATCCCGCGAGCCCTTTCGGCCCTTGAAGAAAGATCCCATGGAGAACCGGCCCACCTTTGACCGGTTCCCGGAACAGATCCTTTTTCCCATGACCCTGTACAGAATGAAATAAGACCGGCAAGGAGGACATAGCCATGAAGAAGATGATCGTGAACTGCGCCACGTGCGATATGCGCAAGGTGAGCGAGGAAACGCTGCAGGCCTACGAGCAGATCGTGGTGAACGCTGCCACGGTGCTCGTGACGCCGAAAACCAAAGAGCTGGTGAACCGGTACAACCTGACCCTGAACGCGGCGGACGTACAGGAGATCCCCGAGGGGGAGAACGTGCGTCTCAACCGACAGAACGGGAGCTATCAGCTCACCGGCGACAGTGCGCCCCGAGAGGGGGAGCTGACCATCCTGATGGTCAACGGCTCCCTGACCATCGGCGACGACGCTTTGGAGGCGGCCCAGGCCTATTTCAGCATCCAGGTGAACGGCTCTGTGCTCATGCCCAAAAGCATGGCGGGCAAGCTCAGCAACCTGAGCGTCAACGGCTCCACCAGCACCTATCCCGACGGGGCCATCCTGCTCCGGCGGAACGCCGTCATCGACAAGACCTTCCCCCTCAGGGTCCGGGAGAACGCTCTCTACTGGGCCTCCCGGCGGCTGGTGTTCACGGACGCTGATCTGGACGTGGGGAAGTTGGCGGAGAAAGGGGTCCGGTTCGCCAGCCGGCTGGCCATCTTGGCGGAATCCCTGGCGGAAGCGGTGACCCCCCTGTTGACGGAGGACACAGAGATACTCATCGTCCCCGACGGCACGAAGTTCGCCAACGGCTATGCAGTCATGGACAAGCGCTTTTTGAAGAAGCACGGCACGAAGCTCTATTGTAACGGGGATTTGATCGTGAAGCCGGAGGCCGTCGACGTGATCCCTGAGATCGAGTACCTGTACGTGAACGGGCAGGTGAAGATCCCCCAGGACCTGGTGGACGCCTTCGAGGAGATCGACGCGGAGTACGAGGAGCTGGTCATCCAGAAGCCCTATGGCAAGGTCATCGAGGACGTGGTCCGGGCCGCCGTGGACACAAAGCTGCTGGAGAAGTATCCGGACGGGGTTCAGGTGACGGACTGCGCCATGGTGCGCATCGCCAAGGACGTTTCGCCGGAGCTGATATTGGACCGCCTTTCTATCTCCGATTGCGCCAAGGTCTTCTGCACCGAGGAGCAGGAGGCCGCCGTCAGCGCCGTGTCGAAGGACGTGGCCATGATCGGCAGCTGTGACGAAGAGGAGGAGAGCATCCTGGACATGGTGACCGGCAGCCTCAATTTGAATCCCAACTTGAAGGTGATCAATGCCGCGGATTATGTGATGTAAACAAAAAAACCAAAGCCTGCCGGGCTGTTCCGACAGGCTTTTTTACTGTTCGCTCTTCAGTTCCAGGGCCCTGGCGTAGACCTGCTTCTTGGGAAGCTTCAGCGCTTCGCTAGCCTCCCGGGCGGCGTCCTTCAGGGTCATGTGGTCCATAAGCTTCAGCAAAAGAACATTCAAGTCTTCTTCCGTGGAAGCGGCCTCTGTCTTTTGGGGGATGCTGAACAGCAATACGCATTCACCCTTTACTTCCCCGGGCAGGGTGGAGAGGACCTCTGAGATGGTCCCCCGCTGGCAGCTTTCGTGAACCTTGGTCAACTCTCGCACCAACGCGCAGGGGCAGTCCCCCGCCGCGGCCAGCACGTCGGACAGGGTCTCCTTCACCCTGTGAGGGCTTTCGTAGAGGATGACCGTACAGCCGCAGACGGCTACGTCTGCCAAGGCTTGCTTGCGCTCGGCCCCTTCTCGGGGCAAAAAACCAAAGAAGGTGAATCGATCCAAAGGAAGGCCCGAGAGCACCGCCGCCGTCAGCACCGCCGAAGGACCGGGAAGGACGGTATAAGGAAGGTCTGCTTCCAGACACGCCTGCACCAGCACGGCCCCCGGGTCGGAGATGCCGGGCATGCCCGCGTCCGATACATAGGCGATATCAAAACCAGCCCGCAGCTTTTCCAAAAGCTGCGGCGCCTTCTCCTTCTGGGTGTATTCGTGACAGCTGACAAGGGGCTTTTTGATATCCAGATGGTTCAACAGCTTCGCCGTCTGCCGGGTGTCCTCGCACCAGACTTCGTCGCAGCTTTTCAGCGTCTCCACCGCCCGATAGGTGATGTCTCCCAGGTTTCCGATGGGCGTGGCGATCAGGTACAGCATCAGCGGTCCCCCTCTTTTTTTACGCGCAGACTTTCCCCGTCGAAGACGATGGCCCGGGAGATGGCCGCGTCCAGTATGCGGGAGGCGGTCCTTTCACCGTATCGTTCCGCCAACTCATCGGAATTCAGGTTGGAGATGTACACGGTGGCCAACCGGCTGGTGTTGCGCTGGTCGGCGATGGCGAACAGGGATTCCGCCGTCACATTGGGGATCATGGCCTCCGTGCCCAGATCGTCCAGCACCAACAGAGGCACCCGGGTGAACCGGGCCAGAGGGGAATCGTTGGTGGAGAATCCCTTCATGATCTCCTCGTTCATGCGATAGGCGGTGAGCCGCAGCGTCTCGATGCCATGCTCGATGGCCCGGGCGGCGATGGCGTTGCCCATAAAGCTCTTGCCGCGGCCCGTCATGCCATACAGATACAGCTGGCGGATCTTGGGCGTGGGCAGGGTGTCGGCATACTTTTCACAGAAGGCAAACACCTTTTTTCCCTTCTGTCGGGAAGCTTCGTCCGGATAGATGTCCTCCCGAAAGCCCTCGAAGGTCTCCCGTTCGTTGATCCGGGCGGCCTCCGCCAGATACTGCTGCTCCAGCTTCAGCCGGCAGGCGCACTTTTGCCGGACGGGGTCCCCTACGTAGCCCGTGTCCTTGCACAGGGGGCAGACGTAGGCGGGCAGCAGATAATCCCGGGGCAGGCCGTGCTTTTTGAGCAGCGCTTCCTCCTCCATCCGCAGAGTGGAAAGGGTCAGCTTGGCTCCCTGGGCGGGCATGAAGAACACCCGGCTCCGCTTAGCTCGCAGGGCAGAGAAGGCCGGGTCCAAAGCGGCGCATTCTCGCTGACGCGCCTCCAGCTGTCGGACGCTCCGGCGGCGCAGGTCTGCATAATAGGCTTCCAGATCGTGTTTCATAGCTCGTCCAAATCCAAAGCGATATCGTCCAAATTGGCGTGGGACACGCCCTGTTCGGCATAGTTGAGGAGCGTATTCTTTCCTCGGGTCCGGCGGTGTCCGTCAGCCTGGGCGAACTGGGCCTGTCGCTGCTGCAGGGCCTTCGTCGCCTCTGCCACGGTCCGCACCTTTCGCTCCGTCCAATCCTTCAAAATGGCCTTCAGCTTTCCAAAGGGCCGCTCCGCGTCGGCGCACTCCTCCGCGGCCAGCAGCACCACCTCCCGGCTCAGGCCCTCCGGTCCCTCCAGGAACACGGCAAGCTGCCGGATCTCGTCCCGGGTGGGGGTGGATACCTTGCCCATACGGGCGAAGACCATGCGGGCGAACTCCTTTTCGTCACTCACGCTGTCGCTGTCCGCCCGGATATCCTCGGCCTTCACCTTGTTCTGCTCGTAGAGCTCCCTGAGCCTATCTCCCAACGCCTCGAAGGAGGGGCTGGAGGTGTTGGTAAGCCTGGGACACACGGCCAAGATGGCCTCGTCATCGAAGCCCCATTCCCTGACCCAACTGTCGTAGAGAGCCATCTCGTCCAGGGTGGGGGAGCGGCGCTTGTTCCAGCGGCGCAGCACCGCCGTGGCTCCGTGCTTGCGGACGGTGGCGTTGGCGATATACTCCCGCGCCTGCTCGTAGGTGACGATCCCCGCGTCCGCCCAGCTTTTAGCTACGGTGAGGATGTACTGGATGCGCACGTTCCGGCCCTTTTCCTCCATGCAGTGGCTCACCAGCTCCAGGACCGTCTTCTCCTCCAACCGGAAGGTCTCGATGCAGTCGTAGATGTGGCCCAGCTCGTTCATGTTGAAGCGGCGGGGGGCGATGAGCTCGTTGAGAGCCCGGATGAAGGATCGGTACTTCACCGGCACCGCCGTGGTCACCGCCGGCTGCTCCACCGTGAGATATTCCACCTCCAGGGGCTCGTCCTTCAGGATGCGGACCAGGCCCTTGCTCTGCCAGTAGACGAAGGCGGCCCGGACGGCCCCCTCCGGCAAATTTAAGGCTTCCGAAAGAGCCACGTCCCCCATGGAGGGGAAGCGGCACTGCATGAGGCCATAGAGGTACACCTTCACGGCCTCGCCGTCGGCGTCAGGCATGTATTCGCTGAAAAACAGGTTGTCCACCGGGGTCTGTTCCCTTTTTTGGGCCTCGGGCGAAAAATGGATGTTCATATGGGAAAGTATAGCATAGGAAAAAAGTTCTTGCAAGGCAGGGAATGGGACAGAATCGGACTTCCGTCCCCTGCCTCGACTAAGAAAAATTTACCGCTTGTTCGCTAAATATCTATTTATTCTGCAATAAATGCCGCATATAATGATATCATGAGCACGAAGAGGAAGCGTTCCCGCAAAAAACAAAAGGTCTACACCGTCCACTGGCCCATCCTCATGGGCTTTACGGCGCTGCTGGTGGCTTTGGTCCTGTTGGCGGTGGGCGTCATCCGCGCCTGCGCTCTGCCGGAGGGGGATGCCTTCTCCGCGGGGGAGACGCCGGAACCCATCATCGCCGCTCCCACCCGCTCGCCCATCCCGGTGGACATCGACTTCACCAAGGTCCACAAGACCCATGTGAAGGTCTTCTTCCCGGACGAGGGGGAGGTGCGGGACATGCTTTTGGAGGAGTATCTCATGGGCGTGGTCTCCGGCGAGATGCCCGCCTCCTATTCCCTCGAAGCAGTGAAGGCCCAGGCAGTGGCCGCCCGGACCTATACCCTCTATTCCATCCAGCACGGGGGCTGCAAAACCAACCCCAACGCGGACATCTGCACCTCCAGCAGCTGCTGCCAGACCTACAACTCCGAAAAGCGGGAGCACGATAAGTGGGGCGATTCCTACCCCTATTACCATTCCGTCATCGCCAAGGCGGTCATGGACACGGCGGGGGAGGTCATGCTCTATAACGGCAAGGTCATCGACGCCATGTACCACGGCGCTTCCGGCGGCTGGACCGAGGACAGCGAAAACGTATACAGCAACGCCATCCCCTACCTTAGATCCGTGGAGAGCGCCCATGAGATCGGCAGCCGCCAGATCGGCGAGGTGTCCTTCGGCCGGGAGGAGTTCGTGAGCCGGGTCAACGGCGCCCGGCCCAACGCCCACATGGATGCAGACAAGCTGGAGGAGGAACTGAAGATCCTTTCCCTCTATCCCAGCGGCCGGGTGGAAAAGCTCCAGCTGAATCAGGACGTGATCACCGGCAAGACCGCCCGTAAGATCTTCGGTCTGAACAGCGCCATGTTCACCGTAGAGATCACGGATCGGCAGGTCATCTTCCACACCAAGGGCTTCGGCCACGGGGTAGGCATGAGCCAGGCGGGCGCCAACGGCATGGGTGCCGACGGGGCGGACTACAGGACCATCCTGCTCCACTACTATACCGGCGTCACCATCGGCGTCATCGGGCAGTATTGACCATGCGCTGGGAATCCTTGCAATATAAGCATTTCGGCATCTACCAGGACGAGGCATTGGGCCGGTTCACCGAGGATCCGGTGCACCTCGTCCATTTCCTTGAGGCCAAGCCCACCGAGCGGGCCCTGGATCTGGGCACGGGCAACGGCATCATCCCTCTGTACGCCAACGCCCTCTATGGCTGTCCCTTTGCGGGACTCGATACGGACGATCGGCAGCTGAGCCTGGCCCGCATGTCCGCAGAACGGAACGGCCAGGCCATCCCCTTCTATTGTCTGGACGTATCTGAAGCGGCCAGGACTCTGGGCTACGGCCAGTTCGATCTTGTCACCATGAACCCGCCCTACTATTCCGCCGCCTCCGCCGGGGAGGATCCCCAACGGGCCCGGCAGCGGCATTCCGACAGGCTGGCCGACTTTGTGCAGGCTGCCTTCGATCTTTTGAACAACGGGGGCCGTCTCTGCCTTTGCTATCGGCCGGACGGATTGGCGGATCTGGTGGCCCTGCTGCGGGAGAAGCGGCTGGAGCCCAAAAAGCTGGAGCTGCGGGTGCAGGCCAAGCGAGGGAAGCTGGTGCTGTTGGAAGCCAAAAAATTGGCAAAGCCTGGTATGGATATTTTCGTTTCCGCGGGAGCAGAATAAGGGCATCACTTGAAAAAAGGAGGTATGCCCCTTGAAACGAAATAAGATCCGGATCTTGCTCGGGACGGTGCTGACGGCGGTCGGCCTGATCAGCGGCTGTACCTGCCGCGCCAGCGTGAAGCCCATGGCCACCACGGCGCCCACGCGGACGGCCACCATGGCGCCCGTGGCCACGGCGATCGTTACGGTCGTTCCTACGCCCAGCGCGACGCCCATGGCATCGAGTTCCATCAGCCCCTCGATCAGCCCTTCGACCACCGAAGGAACGGGCAGCGGCACCCCGTGATCGGGCCCGAAAAAACTCAAGTGAAAACAGGACGGCATAGCGTCCTGTTTTTGCGTTTTGGGGCCGTGAAGGGCAAATCAGGGCAAAAAAAGTACTTGACATGCCTATTGCACTGTACTATAATATCAAATTTTTGTATCAATATTTCCTTTGACAATCCCTCCCTGTCTGTGCTATACTTAATCCAACAAGAAGGGGAAGGAGGCGAGCTGCACGTGTTTCAGGTGGGCGATCTGGTTTGCTATCCCATGCACGGCGTTGGGCGGGTGGAAGCGATCCAGGAGCAGAATGTTTTAGGTGAAACCAATCAGTATTATCTGCTCCGTTTTCTCATGGGGCGGATGACGGCGTTGGTGCCGGTCAAAAACGCTCATACCGTGGGCTTGCGTCCTTTGATCGACGAGGGGACCTGCGGGAAGGTGGTCGAGTATCTCAAGTCCGGGGACTGCTCTACGGAGAGCGACAACTGGAACCAACGCTATAGGGAGAACCTCGACAAGCTCAAGCAGGGCGACGCCCTTGTGGTGGCGGATGTGGTCAAGTGCCTCATGAAGCGGGATCAGGAGCGGGGCCTTTCCGCCGGAGAGCGGAAGATGTATCTTACCGCCCGTCAGGTTCTGGTGGCGGAGCTGTCCGCTTCCAGCGGTCGGGGCGAGGAGGAGTTTTTGCCCTTGGTAGGCGGGGCGTAAAGCATAGCGAAAGGCAAGAGAGGGGTGCGGCGAAAAGCCGCATTTTCTTTTGAAATATTTCTTGACAGGCGAGGACCTTTCCCGTATAATGGAGCAGGTTCATTTTGGAGGATAGCGCGGTAAGCGCTTTTTCCATGAAGATATCATAAACTAAGTGAGGTGTATGGCATGAAACGCACTTTCCAGCCGAAGAAACGGCAGCGGAGCATGGTCCATGGTTTTCGTAAACGCATGGCTACCAGCGATGGCCGCAATGTGTTGAAGCGCAGGCGCGCCAAAGGCCGCAAGAAGCTGAGCGCCTGAGCATATCAGAGCATCATCCAGAGGCGGAAGGCGGGGGCTTGGCTCCCGCGACGCGGCGGCATACGCCGCAGACTTTGTAGCGTTGCGGCAGGCTATGGCTTGCCGTGCGTTGCTATTTAGGGAACTTTTGATCGGCCTTTGAATCGGACATATTCCCTGAAACGGCATAAGGAGTTTCGATTTACCTATCGGACCGGCCGTCAGGTCGGCGGGGGAAGCTTCGTACTGGTGACGGCCCGGAACCGGAAGGGAAAGGTCCAGGTCGGTTTTTCCGTATCCAAAAAGATCGGGAACAGCGTCATGCGCAACCGGGCGAAGCGGCGGCTGAAGGCCTGCTTTTCACCCTTGCTCCCCCAGGTGAAGCCGGGATACAACCTGATCTTCATCGCCCGTTCGGAATCGCTGACGGCGCCGTTTTTGTCCATGCAAAAGAGCATGGTGTCCGCACTCAAGCGGGCGGGCGTTTTTGAAGAAGCGCCTAAGCCCATGGAGGTGCCGGCTCCGTGAAAAAGTTCCTGCTGGCCCTGATCCGTTTGTATCAGAGGCATATTTCTCCCTGTTTTCCCGCCCACTGTCGCTTCACACCGACCTGCTCCCAGTATGCCTGGGAGGCGATCACGAAATACGGTGCCCTGAAGGGCACGGGCCTGGCCATCTGGCGGATCCTCCGCTGCAACCCCTTCTGCAAGGGCGGCTACGACCCCGTTCCCTAACTGTCGGCACAGGTTATAAAGGAGACCCACATTGACTAACTCATTCGTTCTCACCAGGTGGCTGCTTAGCGGCATGCGGTGGCTGTACGAGACCATCCTCTCCGGCACGGGGATGCAGGCCTCCTATGCCATCGTCCTCACCATCTTCATCTTCACCCTGGCCATCCGTTCCCTGTCCATCTTCAGCGATATCAAGTCCCGCAAGTCCTCCATGCAGATGCAGGAGATCCAGCCGGATATCGATCGCATCATGAAGAAGTATCAAAATGACCCCAAGCGGATGAACCAGGAGCGGAGCAAGCTCATGAAGGAGCGGGGCGTCAGCACCCTGTCCGGCTGCTTGCCGCTGCTCATCATGATGCCGCTGTTCTTCATGTTCATCAACGCCTTCCGCGCCTGGTCCAACGAGCAGATGCTTTCCCTGCTCCTCACCATGGACAAGGACCCCCAGGCCGGCGTCCAGCTTTTCAACCAGTACAAGTTCTTCTGGATCCTCAACATCTGGCGGCCCGACAACCTGACCAGCTCCGCCGTGCTCACCGGCGAGCAGTTCTGGCGTACCTTCGCCATGTCCAAGGCCACGTATATCGATAAGTTCATCTACTATATCGAGCATCAGCAGGTGTTGGACGAGTTGCTGCTTCGGATGGGCTTCTTCGTGAAGGACGCTGCCGGCGCCCTGACCCTGGCAGAGGACAGCACCGCCTTTTTGGCTTCCTATGAAACCATCATGGGCCCCTGCATCGACGCCTACAAGGGCTATGTGAACGGCTACGCCATCCTGCCCATCCTGGCCGGCGCGACCTCGTTTTTGCTCTCCTGGGTGTCCATGCAGCAGCAGAACAAGAACAAGAAGGGCGACGACAGCAACAGCGCGGCATCCCAGGCGGCCGGCATGGGCAAAGGCATGATGTACGTCATGCCCCTTATGTCCGTGTTCTTCTGCTGGCAGTATGACGCCACCTTCTCCGTCTACTGGATCATCAGCAACGTCATCGCCGTGTGCATCAACTTCATCTTGAACAAAAAGCTTCCGGCCATCCTGGAACGGGACAAGCAGAAGCGGGAAGCTAAGCTGATAAAGGAGAGAAACTGATCCATGAGAAGTATGGAATTTTCCGGCAGGACCGTAGACGAAGCCATCTTCCACGGCCTGAATGAAATGGGTGTCACCATCGACCAGGTGGACATCATCACCGTCCAGAGCGAGAGCAAGGGCATCTTCGGCTTTGGCGCCCGCAACGCCATCGTGCGCCTGGTGGAGCGGGAGACCCCCGTGGTCCCCGATTTTACCGCCATCAACGAGGAGCGTCGGGAGCAGCGGGAGGAGCGCCGGGAGCGGCGCGACCGCAAGGAGGATCGGCGTGAGGGCCGGGGCCGCGGCGACAAGCGGTCCGACCGCCGCCGGGAGGAGAAGGTGGCCCCCGCCCCCGTGGAGGAGATCCCCTATTCTAAGGAATTGGCGGAGGAGCTGGATTCCGCCAAGTTCCTGCAGGAGCTCTTGAACAAGATGAACGTCAACGGCACCGTCTCCGCCTTCGAGAACGAGGAGGGGATCAAGCTCAAGATCGACTCCGATACCGACGGGCTGCTCATCGGCCGTCGGGGCGAGACGTTGGATGCGCTGCAGTACATCGTCTCCCTCTATGAGAACAAGGATCGGAAGGAGAACGGCTATAAGCGCATCTCCATCGATACCGAGGGCTATCGGGCCCGCCGGGAGGACACCCTCCGCCGTCTCGCCCGTCGCAACGCCCTGAAGGTGGCCAAATCCGGCCGTTCCTTCGCCATGGAGCCCATGAATCCCTATGAGCGCCGGGTCATCCACTCCGCGCTCCAGAGCTTTAGGGGCGTCACCACCCACTCCGAGGGAGAGGAGCCCAATCGCCGGGTCATCATCACCCCGGAAGAGTGATGGGGCTGCACCTTTTTCTCTTCGGTGAAGAGAAAAAGGTGCCCAAAAAGAGAAGCTTAAGATGGGAAAAGCATAATCGAAACCCGATCATTCCCCTTCTTAAAGTTCTTTTGGACACCTTTTCTTTCAAGAAAAGGTGTCCGCTTTATTAAATTCCAAAAAAGAAGGCATTGCTATGCAAGCAGACACCATCTACGCCCCCGCCACCGCCATCGGCGGAGCCATCGCCCTGATCCGGGTGTCGGGGCCCCTGTGCCCAAACATCGCCCGGGCCATGCTGGATCGGGACGTGACCCAAACGCCCCGGATGTTCCGCTTTGTCCGCGTGATGGACGGGGAAAAGGTGCTGGACGACGGCATGGCCTGCTTCCTGCCGGGACCCGGGACCTACACCGGGGAGAACATGCTGGAGCTCTCCTGCCATGGGGGCAGCCGGACTGTGGCCCGGTTGTTGGAACGGCTGTCTGCGGCCGACGCCCGGCCTGCGGAGCCGGGGGAGTTCACCAAGCGGGCCTTTTTGAACGGGAAGATGGACCTTTCCGAAGCCGAGGCTGTCATGGACGTGGTCTCCGCCCAGGCGGAGGAGAGCTTGAAGGCGGCCTTGGAACAGCTTCACGGAAAGCTGTCCAAGCGGATATATGGCATCGAAGAGCTGTTGATCGACAGCCTTTCCGCCATCGACGCGGCGGTGGACTATCCCGACGAGGTGGAGGAGGATGTGTCCGCGACTCTGCCGGAGAGCCTGGATAGGGCGCAAGGGGAGATCGACGCCCTCATCGCCGAGGGGCGGCAGGGACGGGCCCTGCGGGAAGGGGTCTACGTGGCCCTGGTGGGCCGGCCCAACGTGGGCAAGAGCTCCCTGTTGAACGCCCTGCTGGGGGCGGATCGGGCCATCGTCACGGACCTGCCCGGCACCACGAGGGACACCCTGGACGAGGAAACCAGCTTCTTTGGCGTGCCTGTGCGGCTGGTGGACACGGCGGGCATTCGGGAGAGCGGGGATCTGGTAGAGCAAATCGGCATCGACCGTGCCCGCGCCGCCCTGGATCGGGCGGACGTGGCGGTCCTGCTCCTGGACGGCACCCAGACCTTGACGGAGGAGGACCAGCGGCTGCTGGCCCTTACGGCGGGGAAGAACCGTCTCGTCCTGCGCAGCAAGGGGGACCTGCTCCAAGCCCGGGACGACTTCGGCGAGCTTTCCGTCAGCGCCAAAACGGGCGAGGGCCTGGACGAGCTTAAGCGCCGCATCGTGGCCCTGTCAGGGGCCAGGGAGGGGGCGGCCATCACCAACGAGCGCCATATCAAAGCCCTGGAGAACGCCCGCGCGGCCCTGCTCCACGCCCGCACAGCGCATGAACTGACCCTCATCGCCACCGACGTCCGGGACGCCCTCCATCACCTGGGCGCCATCACCGGCCGGGACGTGGACGCCGATCTGATCGACCGCATCTTTTCCCGGTTTTGTGTAGGAAAATAACAAAAAACAAAGACAGGGAGTCGTTCACTCGGGCTCCCTGCTTTCTCATATGGCTTTGATCAGATCCTTAAGCAGTTTTATAGTATGATTCGTGCAGATCGAGTATATAGGTGTTAGTATGAAGAAAAAAACGATCGGTCCAAGTGTCAGAGAGAGCAACAGGAATAATAAATCCTTGTGTGTCCATATGACAGACAATGCACCGATACACCATACTATCATAAACGGGAACAGAAAGCTGTCAGGGAAAAAACGATACTCGAAAGTACAACTGTCATTACCGGCACTGATAACCTTTCCGTGTAAAATCGGTTGGATGCCATTGAACAAAACGCCGTTGGTTCTCCGATACCAGCCTAAACATTTGGACCATGGCTCTGCTATTTGAAAACGGAGTACAACTTTGTCGTTTTTTATCGATCCGATCAGCGTTTCAGAATGAATACCCTTGATGGGGATTATAGACCGAGCCATGCTGCAGGGATAGACGTTATGCTGGAGCACCTGCAAAAACTGCTCCTTCGTACAAAGGATATTGATGGTGTATTTCTTGAACAGGATCATATCCTTAATCCTCGTACTCCTCTGGCTTCATGGGCCCGTGGAAGGGATCCGCATAGCCGTCCTCCTCCCGGTCCAGGAACTGGCGGTTCAACAGGACGGAGCGCAGCTGATCCGGGCTCAGAGGGCTTCCACCCTCGGGGGTGACGCAGGCAGAACAGGTATAGAAACATTCCGGGCAAACGCAGCCGCTCTCCACGCCCTGTTCCCGCTGGACCATATAGGTGCCGCACACCCGACAGCTGCAGCGCATATCCATTCCCTCCATTTGCGTATCTTTTGTAAATTCAGTATACCACACCCTTTTCCCCGGCACAAGGAACATGATATACTGCCCTCATGAAACGGACACTCATGCTCCTGCTGGCCCTGGTGTGCCTGACCATCGGCGCGTCGGCCCTGGCGGAGGAAAAGGAAAGAGAGACCATCGCCCTTGGCAGCAAGGGCGAGTTGGTGGTGCGCGTCCAACAGCGGCTCATGGACCTGGGCTTCTACGCCTACAAGCCCACGGGTAGCTATCAGGCGGTGACCCGGCGGGCGGCCATGGCCTATGAACGGGCTGCCAACGCCCGGCAGGACGGGCGCATCACGCCCCAGGAGCAGGACGAGCTTTTCTCTTCCCTGGCCGTTCGCGCTCCCTATACGGCCTATATCCCCCTGACCTTCACTGCCCAGACCACGCCCTTCGTGGTGACGGGGGAGCTGTGGGATTGGGCCGAGGTCAAAACGCAGCTGACGACAGGGGAAACCTATACCGTGACCAACTGTGCCACGGGGGAGAGCTGCCAGATGGTCTACAGGGACGGGGAGAACCACGCTCATATGACCCCGGCGGCGGAGTATTCCAACCTTCAAATGGTGAAGAAGTGGCTGGGGGAGAGCAACAGCTACTATAAGGTCGCTGTGACCGTAGACATCGGCGAAAGGAAGGTGGCCGCTTCCATGCAGTTCGACAACGCCGCCGCCCACGTGTACTTCCAGGGCAGCACCTCCCATGTGCTGGGCATGGCGGACGTGGAGCACAACAGCCTGGTTAAGCGGGCGGCGGGCCGATAGCCTATCGGGGCCGCCCCGCCATAATATGCAGATGGATCGTAACGGAATCAAGGGCAGCTGTGTTCAGCTGCTCCTTTTGTATGCCCTGGGTCATGGGCGTCATGGCCACCAGGTCCGCCGCCTGGGCGGGGGAAAGGGACCGGGTGCAGCAGAGCTCCCAGGAGCCCAGCATCTCGAAGTTGTCTTTGAACAGCTTCACCACCCGCTCGTTGCTGTATGCTTCGTGGCGCAGCAGATCCTTCACCAGGGCTCGGACCTCGCATAGATACCGTTCCCCGGGCACCACCTTCAGCACCACGCCACCGGGCCGAAGCACTCGGCTGAACTCAGGGTAGTTGGCGGGGGAGAGGATGTTCACGATGGCAGTCATGCTGCTTGTTTGCAAGGGCAATCGGCTCAGGTCCCCCACCGCCCACAGCCAGCCGCCGCCACCCCGGGCCGCCCGCCGGATGCCGGGCCGGGACAGATCAAGACCGATGCAGGGTCGGGTCGCGGGCTCAGGCACCAGGGCCTTCAAAAAGCTTCCCTCGCCGCAGCCTGCGTCCAGGATGGGACCCTCCGGGGCGTAGGTATCCAGAAGCACTTTCAATCTTTCGATCGGCTCCCCGTAGAACCCGCCTGCGATGAACCGGCTCCGGCTGTCAAAGAGTGCGTCGTCATAGGCCCCCGCCTTGGCGGAGGGGCAGAAATCCGCGTACCCCTTCTTGGAGAGGGCGAAGTCGTGGCCCCCTTCGCAGCGCAGCGAGGTCTCCCCGGCCGTCAGCCGGCCGTGGCACAGGGGGCAGCGGAACAGGTCCGCCCGGGCAAGGATCGGTTTCATTCGTTCGTGCATGGCATCAGTATACTATGGGAACCGCCCAAAATCCAGCCCATCCGTTGACAAAAGGGGCCGGCCCTGCCCATAATAGGACTATGATACCCGAGCATGTCAATTTCATCCTTTCCCGGCTCCGCCAGGCGGGCTTCCTGGCCTATGCCGTGGGCGGTTGCGTCCGAGACCTCCTCCGGGGCGAAGCGCCCCACGACTGGGACGTGTGCACCTCCGCCCTGCCCGACGAGACGGAGCGGGTGTTCTTTGATTGCCCTCAAATTTTGACCGGCAAGAAGCACGGCACCGTGGCAGTGGTCGTGGATAACAAGCTCGTGGAGATCACCACCTTTCGGACGGACGGGGCATATCTCGACAACCGGCACCCGGAGGCGGTGACCTTCCTGACCAGCCTCGAGGGGGATTTGGCCCGCCGGGACTTCACTGTCAACGCCATGGCTCTTGACGAAAACGAGGGGCCCATCGACCTGTTCGGCGGTCAGGCGGATCTAACCGACCGTATAATCCGTACCGTGGGCGACCCCGCGGCCCGCTTCCGGGAGGACGGATTGCGGATACTTCGTGGGCTTCGGTTCGCGTCCCGGCTGGACTTTGCCGTGGAGCCCGCCACCGCCCAGACCATGATCGACGAGCGGGCCCTGCTTCACAACATCAGCGCTGAGCGCATCTTTTCCGAGCTAAAGGGCATCCTGACCGGTCCCGCCGCGGGCCGGATTCTGCGCGGATTCGCCCCCGTCATCTTCATCGTTTTGCCGGAGCTCGCCCCCATGGCGGGCTTCGAGCAACACAGCCCCTACCACGACAGCGACGTGTGGGAGCACACCCTCCGGGCTCTGGAGGCCAGCCCCCGGGACCCGATCTATCGGCTGGCTCTGCTCTTTCACGACTGCGGCAAGCCCGATTGCTTTACCATAGACGAGAACGGCCGGGGCCATTTTTACGGACACCCGAAACGAAGCCGGGAGCTGGCGGAAGGGGCCCTGCGCCGCCTCAAATGCGACAACGACACGCTGGACAGGGTTCTGTATCTGGTGGAGAAGCACGACACCTGGCTCCCAGGCACGGATCAGAGCATGCGCCGCTTCCTGCTCCATGAGGACCCGGCCCGGGTCCGAGACCTGTTGGTAGTGCAGCGCTGCGACGCCCTCGCCCACGCCCCCGCCGCCCAGGGCCCGGCTCTCGCGAACATAGACCGATGGGAAACCCTTTTGACGAGTGTATTAGCCAAGCGTCCCTGCCTTTCCCTGAAGGATCTGGCCGTCTCCGGCGACGATCTTCTTTCCCTGGGCATGGTCCCCGGCCCCAAGATGGGGAAGCTGTTGAACGACATGCTGATCGAGGTGGTGGACGGCGCTCTGCCCAACGAAAGGGCGGCGCTGCTATCCTATGCCGAAAAACATATTTGATTTCACGCAACATTTTTGCGCCTCCGCTCGTCTAATCAGTAGATGATCATCCAAGCAGAAAGGAGCGCGTATGAGCAGCCACGAAAACGACACCTGGTTTGCCCGGCAGATCGAGAAGATGGGGCCGACCCTGTTTCGCGTCGCCTTTGCCATTTTGCGCAACCGGGCTGATTGTGAGGACGCCGCTCAGAACGCGGTGCTGAAGGCATACCGCAATCTCAGCTCGTTGAAGGAGCGCAGCTATTTCAAAACCTGGCTTATCCGTATCCTAAAGAACGAGTGCTTCGACATGCTGCGCAGCCGTCGTCCCCTGATGGACGTGGACACGCAGGGGGAGCTGAGCTACGAGATGGCCGTGCCGGATCTGGACCTAAATAGGGCCTTCGATCGGCTCAGCCCCGAGGAGCGCCTCACCATCGCTCTCTACTATTACGAAGGCTACGACACTCGCGAGATCGCCGCCCTCACTGAGGTCAGCGAGGGGACGGTCCGCAGCCGCCTCTCCCGGGGGCGGTCCAGCCTTCGCGCCATGCTGCAGGAAAAGGAGGCAGCCCAATGAAGAAAAACGATTTTGACAACAGACTGCAGAACGATCTGTTTCCCGAAATGCCCGCTTCTTTTGAGAGCGGACTGAAAAAAGCGATGGAGCACGAGGGCGTCCGCACGAAGAAGCGGCCCACGGCCACGGGTATCTTCGCCGGTGCCGTCAGCCTTCTGGCGGCAGCCGCTTGCCTGCTGATTGTGATGATCGGTGTTATGGGCGGGGGCAGGAGCGATAAATCCCAGGCCGCGGCCCCGGGGGAAGCCTCGGATACGCCCCCGATGGCTCAGTCCACTCCCGGGATCACGGAAGCGCCCTACACCTGGGATTGGAACCCCAAAATCATCACCCTGTCCACCGGATTTGAATTCGAAAATGTGGAAAAATTCCAGGCTTTGTACACGGGCATCCTCTCCTTCCTGAAGGAGCGGGGGGAATCTGAGCCCGACGAGCTGTGGCTCTGCGCCATCAAGAGCCGCTATGTGAAGGAGGACACCGGCATCCGGGCGGACGAATATTTGAGCGGATATTATGTCCTGGCCCAACACAGCTTCGGCGGGACGGACGGCCCGGAGCTCTACTGCCTGACGGAGGATTTTGATGTCCTCTGGGCCACGGAGGGCAGCAGCCGTGGCCCCAACCATGCCGTTCGTCCGGCAGAGGACGGCGCCGCCAGATACGGCCATTTTCTCTATGGCATGGCCTTCACCGATGCCCATGTGACCCGGGGCGCGCTGGTGGGCACGAACCTCAAGGAGAAGACGGACATCGAGTTCTCCATGCTGGCCTGGTTCCCCAATCTGAGTGAACGGCTGACGGAGAGTCAACACGCGGACATGGCACGAGAGTATTTCCTGGTAACCGTCTCCGACCACGACTGGGACGGGGTTATGGAGAATCCCATCCTGCGCTTTGAGACGGAGGAGGGAAACATGGATGTGAACATGAAAACGGAGCTGCCTTTGGTGGCGACTGTTCTCGGTTCCCAGACCTCCCTGGACATTGAGAATGCAGAAACCCGTGGCGTGGAGTACTGGCTGAGCCAGAATCAGCCCATGGTCCTGGATCTTACCGACGATAAGTATGGCCCTGAGATTGTTCAGCAATATGGGGAGGCCGTCCGCCGCGCCCTGAGCACCAGCGGGGAGAGCGTTCGCTCGGGGGGCATATGGATCTGCGGCGTCGACTACGATGGGGAGAGCGAGGATGGCGCAACGCCGGACAATGCCTATGTGCTGGCCCTGAATGTGGGGGATGGAGAGCCCGGTCCGGAGCTGTTCTTCTATCGGAACGGGCAGATCCTTTGGCGGACAATTGGCGCGGATTCAGAGCAGATCAACGTGGTCCATCACAACGGGAACACCATCGTCTTCGGCATATCCCCGGCTTATGACGGGGAGCCCCTGGCCATGACATATGGCAAAGTGGTGTTGAAGGATGGGGGCTCGGATGCTCTGTTCCCGGTGCTGGCGCTGGACGAGATTCGGGAGCGCATCACCGGCGGCCCCTACTATGATTTGGCGCGGGAATGTTATCTTTGGATGGACGCAAGTGAGCACGAGGTGAAGTCGGCGACGATTGCGGCGCAGGTGAACGGAACGACTCGCGAATACACCCTCAGCCGGGTCAACGTCCTTTCGCCCCAGCCTGTGCCCGCCATGGCGGTGGAGAGCGGCGGGGTCATCTATCCCGGCACGGTGACGACTCTGATCCAAAGCCTGAACGAGGACGGCGTGTCGGCGGAAGGGAAGCCCCTGCTGGCGGCGCTGACCAACATGCCCTTTCCCGAGGTGAGGACCGTGTGGGAACGGCCATTGAATCTGCTCACTGTTTCCGATGCCGTCAGCGTAGGGAGCGTGGAGGTGTTCACCGACGACTTAAAGAGCATGCTGTATAATGATGCCGACATCGGCGTCATCGATGAGCTGCCTCCGGGGGACTACATCCTGTGCTTCCATACCAACGTACTTGGCCCCTATTCGGTGGAAGCCGGGCGCTACACCTTCACCAATGAATACACCATCTATAAGGTGACGCTGGAATGAGCGATGAAAGGGCTCTGCCAAATCCCGGCAGGGCCCTCACTATTTACGACTTGTTCATATCTTATCCGCTTTTTTGTTGCACATATCCTGTACAATAGCCCCATGATTATGCCGAAAGGTGGATTCCTTTGTTGAAGATACGAACCTTGCTCCTGTGTTTGCTATGCGCCCTGCTGCTCGCTGCCTGCAGCAAGGGCAGCGCCGTTTCCCAGCCCGTTTCTGAGGCGGAGGTGCCGCTTGAGATCGCTCCGGTGGACACGGCCCCGCCTACCCAGGAGGAGAAGCAGATCAGCCTCTCCTTTGCCACGGACGCCCAGGTGACGGCCCCGCCCGTTACTCCGCCGCCCACCGCGGAGCCCACCGCCACCCCGACCCCGGAGCCAACGCCGGAGCCCACGGCCACCCCCGTGCCCAAGCTGGGAGTGCTGGATGGAAAGTTCAGCGATAAGTTCGTTACCGGGGCCCCGGTGCTCACGGATACCAGCTATCAGTCCGAACGGGTGGCCATCTTCATCACCCGGGTGGTGGACGATTCCAAGACCATCGCCGATCATACCTTCAACTATTTCATGGCGGACGTGTATCTTCAAAACATGGAGGACCTTCGGAGCGCTCCCGCCAAATCCTGGGAGAAGAAGTGGGATTCCGGCCAGGACTGGCTCAAGAACATCGCCAAAAGCAACAACGCCATCTTTGCCGTGTCCGGGGATTTCACCCTCACCCGCAAACAGGGCTTAGTCACCCGAAACGGGGAGGTGCTCCGGGCCGAGCATGATCCAAAGTACGATGTGGGCGTGATTTATTTGGACGGGCACATGGAGACCTTCACCGCGCAGGATACGCCCGTGGCGGAGCTCACCAGCGATCCCAACGTGTGGCAGATATTGGGCTTCGGGCCGGAGCTGTTGGATAAAGACGGCCAGCCCAAGACCAGCTTCAACGATCCAAAAAGCGTGAGCCCGGCCAATATCCGCAACGCCGTGGGCTACTTTGAGCCGGGGCACTACTGCTTCGTATTCGTGCCGGCCTATAAGGTCCGCAAGGACAGGACCTGCCTCGACATGGAGAGCCTAGCAAAGCTCATGGCCTCCCTGGGCTGCGTACGGGCCTACAACCTGGACGGCGGCGGCACGGCGGACATGTATTTCAACGGCAAGCTGGTCAGCGACAAGGGCATGGGCCAGACCCGTCGGAACCACGACATCTACTATATCCCGAAGGTATGACCCCTCATTTTCCCCCAGCCGGAGCGCTTCGCTCCGGCTATTTTTTGCGGGAATTGCGGCATTTTGGCAAAAATCCGAAAATCAAAAAGGAAAATGGGCAAAACCGGCGTATAAGAATCAACAGTGAACTTTTCGGGAGGCAAGCATGGCAGAGGATACGATTCGGGCCCGCTGGGAAGCCTGGGAGGAGCAGACCCTCTCTCCCTACGCCACCCTGTCGAAAAACTCCAAGGGCCGCGCCAGGGAGATCACGCCCTGCGAGATCCGGACCTGCTTCATGCGGGATCGGGACCGGATTTTGCACTGCAAGGCCTTCCGCCGCCTCAAGCACAAGACCCAGGTTTTTTTGGCTCCTCTCGGCGACCATTACCGGACCCGCCTCACCCACACCCTGGAGGTGTCCCAGATCGCCCGGACCATCGCCCGGGCCATGCGGCTCAACGAAGACCTTACCGAAGCCATCGCCCTTGGCCACGATCTTGGCCATACCCCCTTCGGTCACACCGGCGAAGGCGTTCTCGATCGCCTGGTCCCCGGCGGATTCAGCCACAATGCGGAGGGCCTGCGGGTGGTGGACAAGCTGGAGAACGACGGCCAGGGCCTGAACCTCACCTTTGAGGTCCGGGACGGCATCGTGAACCACCCCAAGAAGTGCCATCCCGCCACCATGGAGGGGAAGGTGGTGTCCCTGTCGGATCGGATCGCTTACGTGAACCACGACATCGACGACGCCGTCCGGGCCGGGGTCCTGAAGGCGGAGGACGTGCCGGAAAGCTGCCGCAAGCGGTTCGGCAACACCCACAGCGAGCGGATCAACAGCATGATCCTGGACGTGCTCCGGGCCAGCCTGGATACGCCCACCGTCACCTTCACGGAGGAGGCGGCCAAGGAGTTCGACCTGCTGCGGAACTTCATGTACGAGAACGTGTACTTCAATCCCATCGCCAAGCGGGAGGACGAAAAGGCACGGGGCGTGGTGGAAGCCCTCTACGCATACTATCTCGAGCATCTCGAGCTGCTGCCTAAGGAGTTTTTGCTCCATCTTGAGGAGGACGGGGCCCAGCGCATCACGGCGGATTATATCGCCTGCATGACGGACACCTATGCCATCCACGAGTATCAGCGTTTGTTCGTGCCGGCGGCCTGGAACTAAGGCCCGCCCATAGATTTCGGAGGCAAGGATTGGCGTTTCCCCAGGAATGGATGGACGAGCTTCTGTCCAAGAACGAGATAACGGAGGTGGTCTCCTCCTATGTGGCGCTCAAGCCCAAGGGCCGCAAGCTCTGGGCCTGCTGTCCGCTCCACGGGGAGAAGACGCCTTCCTTTTCCGTGTCCCCGGATAAACAGCTGTTCTATTGCTTCGGCTGCCACGCCGGCGGCACCGTGATCCAGTTCATCATGGACATGGAGCATCTGACCTTCCTGGAGGCGGTGAAGCTCCTCGCTGAGCGGGCCCACATGGAGCTGCCCGAGGAGAAGAATGATCGGGAGCTCTTGCGGCTCAGGGCCTATCGGGAGCGGCTTTACGCGGCCAACAAGGCGGCGGCCCGGTTCTACTGCGAGCAGTTTTTGGGGCCGAACGGCCAGCCGGGCCGAGACTACGCCCAGCGGCGGGGCCTGGTCAAGGATATCATCCTCCGCTTCGGCATCGGTTACGCGCCGGAGGGCTGGGACAATTTGATGAAGCATCTCACGGCCCAGGGCTTTTCCGAAAAGGAGTTGCTGGACGCGGGGCTGCTGGTGAAGAACCCCAACTCCGGCCGGGTGTACGACGCCTACCGGAACCGGCTCATCTATCCCATCCTGGGAGTGGGGGGCCAGGTGCTGGGCTTCGGCGGCCGGGTGCTGGACGACAGCAAGCCCAAATACATCAACACCGGCGACACGCCCATCTATAACAAGCGGAACAACCTATACGGCCTGTATCTGCAGAAGGGCATGAAGCTTGCCGACCTCATCATGGTGGAGGGGTACATGGACGTGATCGGCCTCTACAAGGCCGGGGTCACCAATGCCGTGGCCAGCCTCGGCACCGCCCTCACGGAGCAGCAGGCTCGGCTCCTCAAGCGATATGTGGACACGGTCTATATCGCCTACGACGGGGACGCCGCCGGCCAGAATGCCACCATCCGGGGGTTGGAGATACTCTCCCACGAGGGGCTGTCCGTTCGGGTCATCGTGTTCCCGGACGATCTCGACCCGGACGAGTACGTCCAGATCTACGGCAAGGCGGGCTTCGACGCCCTGAAGGCCAACGCCTATTCTCTCCACGCCTTCAAGATCGAGGCCATGGCCCGGCAGTACGATCTTGGCAACGAGAACGGCCGGGAGCAATTCGCCGTGAAGGCCTGCGCCTTCGTGGGCACGCTCCAACCCGTGGAGCAGGAGCGATACTATAAGCTCATCGCCCAGAAGACGGGCTACGAGATAGAATCCCTGCGGGAGCAGGGGAAGCGGGGCGAGGGGTACACCGAAAAGCCCCTGCGCTTCTCCCGAGGCACCTATCGCCGCCGCAGCGCCCAGGACGAGGACCAGAAGGAGCTGCTCCTTCGGACCATGCTCACCTGCGCGGTGAAGGATAAAAAGGCCTTGGCCGCCCTGAAGACGGCGGGGGCGGGGGAGATGCTCACCGAGCCATACAAGGCCCTGTTCGCCGCCCTCAACGAGCCCGGCTTCTCCTTCGCGGCCTATGTGGGGGCCCAGGAGCGCCAGGAAGCGGAAAAGCTCACTGCCCTCATACGAGATGAGCAGAACATGGTGGAGCCGGAAAAAACGGCGCTGGATTGCTTAAAACGGCTGCAGCAGCTGGACCAGGAGGACAAGCTCTCCGACCTGCAGCGGGAACTGAAACGGACCGACCTCTCTGAGGGGGAGCGCGCCGCGCTTCTCCAACAGATCACAAATCTGATACGGGCAAAAAAGTAAGGAGACGAACATGAGCGAAACCAACAAGAAGACCACCCCCACCAAGGATCCCAAGGCGCGCATCAACGAATTGTTGGAAACGGGCAAGCAAAAGGGCGTCCTCAGCTACAAGGAGATCATGGACGCGCTCCAGGAGCTGGAGCTGGACCAGGAGGCCGTGGAGAAGCTCTACGAGACCATCGAGGAGCAGAACATCGACGTGGTGGAGGAGGTGGAGGTCCCCGAGGATATCAACGAGGAGATCGCCGAGGTGGAGACCATCCTCTCCGTCACCGAGGGCATCAACATCGACGACCCGGTGCGCATGTACCTGAAGGAGATCGGCAAGGTCCCCCTGCTCACGCCCCAGGAGGAGGTGGAGATCGCCACCCGCATGGCCAATGGCGACGAGGAGGCCAAGCACCAGCTGGCGGAGGCGAACCTGCGTCTCGTGGTCTCCATCGCCAAGCGGTACGTGGGCCGCGGCATGCTCTTCCTGGACCTCATTCAGGAGGGGAATCTGGGCCTCATCAAGGCCGTGGAGAAGTTCGACTACCGCAAGGGCTATAAGTTCTCCACCTACGCCACCTGGTGGATCCGCCAGGCCATCACCCGCGCCATCGCGGACCAGGCCCGGACCATCCGCATCCCCGTCCACATGGTGGAGACCATCAACAAGCTCATCCGGGTCAACCGGCAGCTGGTCCAGGAGTACGGCCGGGATCCCCGCCCCGACGAGATCGCCAAGGAGATGGGCATCTCCGAGGAGAAGGTCCGGGAGATCCTGAAGATCGCCCAGGAGCCCGTGTCCCTGGAGACCCCCATCGGCGAGGAGGACGATTCCCATCTGGGCGACTTCATCCCCGACGACGACGCCCCCGCCCCCGCGGAGGCCGTGGCCAGCACCCTCTTGAAGGAGCAGCTCATGGAGGTCCTCTCCAGCCTGACGCCCCGGGAGGCCCGGGTCTTGCGGCTCCGCTACGGCCTGGACGACGGAAAGGCCCGCACCCTCGAGGAGGTGGGCCGCGAGTTCAACGTGACCCGGGAGCGCATCCGTCAGATCGAGGCCAAGGCCCTTAGAAAGCTCCGTCATCCCTCCCGCAGCAAGAAGCTGAAGGACTTTTTGGAATAACCCAAAACGAATCGGACCCCCGGATTTCCGGGGGTCCGTGGATACGTGAAAAAGCAGCCCCGCGCGGGGGCTGCTTTTTGTATGTCTGCTCTGTTGTCGGGCTGCCATTTTCACTTAAAAGTGTATTCTTTTGTTATCTTGCCACGTTTTCAAAGAACGCATGAATTGCGGTCGCGATCTCTCCGCGGGTGGCGTCTGCTCCCGGGCGGATATTGTGGTCTCCATCCGGGCGGAGGATCCCGTTCGCAACTGCCCAATCCATTGCTTCAACGGCCATAGCGGAAACGTCTTCGGAGTCATGAAAAACCGGATGTGCCGTCTTGACCGCATATCCCTTCCATACTGCGTACCGGTATAGGATCACCGCCAGCTGCTCCCGGGTCACATTGTCAGTCGCACCGTAGGTTCCGTCGCCGTAACCGAGCACGAGGCCAGCGGAGGCCGCCCATTCCACGCCGTCCGAATACCACTGTCTAGCCGGCACATCGGAGAACGCGCCGGAGTAGGGGACTGCCGGTTCGCCCTCAATGCGATAGAGGATCGTGACGATCATCCCGCGGGTCATGGGAAACTCCGGCCCGAACAGAGTGTCGCTCATGCCGTCCATGATCCCTTTCTCATAGACGTACTTCACGTCGTCATAGATGTCCATATCCTTTGTCACGTCGGTGAAGGGAAGCTCCGGCTGGGGCCTGGGCGCAGGCGCAGGCTCCGGTCCCGGCACCGGCTTGGGCTCCGGCTCGGGTTCCGGCTCGGGTTCCGGCTCGGGCTCCGGCAGCGGATCGACCGACGCCGTCTCGGCCTCCCCGCAGCGGCCGCAGACGCGGGTCATCACGCCCGGCATGCCGACCTGCGGCTCATTCGTGACTTCCCATCCGCCCCAGTCGTGCCCCAGGGCTTCGATGGTCTCCTGCTCTTTCAGCACTTCGCCGCAGGCCGAGCAGTGTTTGCCCTCTGTGAGGCCCGTCTCCGTACAGGTGGCCGCCACGGCTGGGTCGGTGACCTCGGTATGGACGTGGGAAAGCTTCTGTATGGTCTTCTTCTCCCGGCTCAGCTCCGCATCGCAGACGGTACAGTAGACCACCTCGTCGTAGCTGCCCTCTTCCGCTTCGGTGGCTGCTACCTCGTTCTCCTTCACCGTCTCGCCGGGGGAGTGGCCCAGGGCGTCTATGGTCTCCTGCTTCGTTAGGACCTCGCCGCAGACGGAGCACCTGCTGCCCTCGGTAAGACCCTCCTCAGTGCAGGTGGGCTTTTTGCCCGCCACGGTCTCGGGGGTGTGCCCCAGAGCCACCACTTCCTCCTGCTTCACCAACACCTCTCCGCACGCCGAGCAGTGCTTCCCTTCCGTGAGGCCAGTTGCGGTACAGGTAGGTTCTTTGGCTTCGTCTACAACTTCCGTATGGCCCTTCGCCGGAATCTCCTCCTGCTTCACCAACACTTCTCCGCAGACCGAACAGTGCTTGCCCTCCGTGAGGCCGGTTGCGGTGCAGGTAGGTTCTTTGGCTTCGTCTACAACTTCCGTATGACCCTTGGGTGGGATTATCTGCTGTTCCTCCGCCATTCCGCAGCGGGAGCAGTGTTTCCCCTCGGTAAGGCCCGTTGCGGTGCAGGTGGGGGCCATAGCCTTGTCCGTGACCCAGTCGTGACCGTTCTCAGTGTCGGGCTCACCGTATTCCTGCCCACAGGTTTCACATTTGGCCTTCTCGGTGCAGGTGGCTGCGCCGCCGGAATGCGCGGCTTCATCGCTTCTTGCTGTGCAGCCGTCGTTCAGGCACTTGTGGTAATGGCCGTTTTCGTCATAGCTCCATTCGGCGTCCCACTTGTGACCCAGGGCGGCTTTTTCCACATAGGTGGTGTACGTGCACCGGGAACAGGTCTGGTAAGCATCCCAGCCGATATCCGTACAGGTGGGGGCTTTCGCCTCTTGGTCGATCAGGTCATGATTATCCGGATTCGTCTCTCCGTATTTCTGGCCACAGATTTCGCAAACTGCCTGTTCCGCACATGTGGCTGTACCGCCGCTGTGCTGCCCGTAATCACCGTATTCGGCTCCGCATTTTTCGCATTTGGCCTTTTGTACACAAGTGGCCTTGCCGCCAGAGTGGGCTTCCAGAGGGAAGTCGGTGTCGCAGTGATAGCAGTAAGGCTTATGTTCTGTAGCGGTGCGGAGATCATACCACATTTCGTGCGAGGAGATCGTGCCGTAGTCATGATCGCACTTCTCGCAGTGAGGCTGGTAGTCACATCTCTTTTCATACTGGTCGTAATGAGCGTCCGTCTTCTCCGCACCGCAGACGCACACGCCCTTGCAGGTGTTGTCGTCCACATAGGTCCAATTGCCGTAGCTGTGGGCGTTTTCTTCCTTGGCATCGCAGCCGTCTTGCTGACAGAGGCGGTAATGGCGTGTGGCATCGTTCGGGTCAGGGGTCCACGGGCCCCAGTCGTGGGCGGCTTCGTCCTGTTTCCCACCGCAGCCGTTCAGACACTTGTGATAATGCACGTTCGCGTCAAAGCTCCATTCGGTGCTCCAACTGTGACCCAAAACGCTGCCGTATTCCTGCCCGCATACCTCGCAGCGGGGGCGGCCGGTACAGGCGTTGCCACCGTGATGATCTTCCCAGATATAGCCAGAGGATGTAGAATGCATGCAACCGGTATTGGAGCATGAAAGAGCGTGTTGCTCAGAATTTCTGACTATCGGGATTAATATGCCCGTTCCGCAGTCCGGGCAGGCTTGCCCTGATGTATATGCCTTTGTTGTACGCATAGGTAGCAGGGCCAAAAGAAGCGTCAAAGTCAGTAACAGGGCAAAAACTCGTTTCGCGTTCATAGGGTTTCCTCCTTTTCGGTCACATGAAAAAGATATACTATACAAAAGCATCATACCATACACCTCACTCCTTGAAAAGCCCCAAAAGAGTCGGGGCGACGGGATTTGTCGCGCCTGTGGGCTTGGTCGGGGCGCGGCTCTGAAGCCCCATCGGGGCTTCATTCACTTCCGCGCCCTTCAAATCTTTCAGATTTGAACCCTTGCCGCTAAAAAAGCCGCACTGCGGCTTTTTCTGAACGCGGCTTCAAATCCCGTCGCTTCTTCAAACATAAGAATATGGACCATCCGCAAGGGATGGTCCATATTCTTGGTCGGGGCGACGGGATTTGTCGCGCCTGCGGGCTTAGTCGGGGCGCGGCTCTGAAGCCCCATCGGGGCTTCATTCACTCCCGCGCCCTTCAAATCTTTCAGATTTGAACCCTTGCCGCTAAAAAAGCCGCACTGCGGCTTTTTCTGAACGCGGCTTCAAATCCCGTCTTTTCCAAAAAAGCAATAAAAGAGACCATCCGTTGGATGGTCTCTTTTATTGGTCGGGGCGACGGGATTTGAACCCACGACCTTTTGGTCCCGAACCAAACGCGCTACCAAACTGCGCTACGCCCCGAAAAAAAGGGACTAAGGCCGACCTTAGACCCTTTTTTCATGGAGCCAAATGTCAGACTCGAACTGACGACCTGCGCATTACGAATGCGCTGCTCTACCGACTGAGCTAATTTGGCACGCCTCTTACGAAGCCTGATTATCATAGCAAATCGACGCTTAAAAGTCAAGCTGTTTTCCGCAAGAAATACAAAAAAGGGGATCGCTTGACAGGTTTTGCCCCATCCGCTACAATCAGTGAGAAAAGCAATGACGAGGTGTATATATGCGTGATTTTTTGATCGGAAACGGTCCTCTGGTGGTGGGCGTGCTGCTGCTCGTGGAGGCGGCGGTGCTGGTGGGGCTGCTGCGGCTCTACAATGGCCAAAGGGCACCCATGGTGCTGTGCATGGCGCTGGTGACTGCGGGGCTGCTCTTTGACGGGGCGGTGATCCTGCTGGGCTGGTGGCTGCCGGAGGGCTTGCTCCGGGTGCTGTCCATGGGCAGGTTCCTGTTCCATGGGCTCTGCATGCCTCTGCTGCTGATGATCTCCGCATACGCCCTTGGGGCAAAGGGAAAGGCGGCCAAGGCGTTTTGGATCATAGCCGCCGTACTCATGGCGCTGGGCGCTCTTTCGGGCCTTTTGACCAAGCTGGAGGTAGTGAATTTCGCTGGGTTCCTTCGCTGTACCGCCTCCGCTGCTACGCCCTTTTGGGCGGACAGGTATCTGTCCATCCTGTCGGTGGCCATGGTGATCCCTCTGATCCTGGCGGGTATTTGGCTCATGATCAAGAAGAAGGGGCCCTTTCTGTTCCTCAGCGGCCTGTTCATGTTCGCTTTCTCGGCCCTTGGGCCTGCCACGGGGAATATCGACCTTATCTTCCTCATCGGCATGATCGGTGAAGCGCTGATGGTCCTTTGCTTCCTGCTCCACGCCAGGAAGGCCCGCAGCTGATCTTCTTTTGTGTGCAATAAAAAACCGCCGATATCTCGGCGGTTTTGTGCTATACCCGGTTTAGTATCCCAGCAGCAGCTCCAGGGTCTTGGTCCCGGCTTGGCCGTCCACGGTCAGGTTGTTGGCCTTCTGGAAGGCCTTGACGGCGGCCACGGTGTCCGTGCCGCAGTAGCCGGTGGACTTGCCCTTCAAATATCCCTTCTTGATGAGGGCGTCCTGGATGGTTTTGATCACGTCAAGCTTGTCCTTTTCCTTCATGGTGTAGGCCGTGGCGTTGTCAGACATGAGCTTGTCATAGGTGGCCTTGTCGCACTTGCCGGTCTGCTTGATGTCGTTGCGCTCCTGGAACTTGGTGATGGCCTTGGCACACATGGAGCCATAGGTGGTGGTCACCACGCCTTTACCCTCCGCGTCCTTCTCAGGGTAGGGGAGGTAGTGGAGGTCCACCAGCCGCTGCTGCACCTTCTTCACGGTCTCGCCGTCGTTGGTGCCGCCCACCTCCAGGGTCTTGAACTCAGCGGGCGTCTCGTTGGGATCCGCCGAGGGCTCTGGGGTCTCCTCGGGAGCGTCCGTGTTGGTCACCTCCGGCGTATCGGTGGGGACAGCCGTGGGCTCCGAAGTGGCTTCGATGGTGGCCGTGGCGGTGGCTTCCACAACGGCTGCCTTGGCCTTACTTTTGGCGCAGGAGCCGGAGAAGGCCAAAATCAGGATGGCCGCAATCAGGATGATGGCCGCCGCGGCGAACAGCAGCAGCGTCATCAGCCGCACCCGATAGGCGGCGCCGCCCAAACGAATCTTAATGTATTTGTCCATCAAGGAAGTTTTTTCCATCTCTTCGTTCATTGTTTGATTCCTCCCTTTCTGTGTGTTTCCTGTACAATTCCTATTGTATACATGAACGTATATATTTTTCAACAAAAGTATGAACAAAATATTAACAATCACACAAAAATCAAGCTTTTTGCTTTTTTTTTACAATTTATCAGGAAAAATGCACCGTACCGATTCGTTTGCCTATGGCGAGTCTTTGTCCGTATCCGATTTGAAAGCAGGTTTGAAATAAGCAAAAAGCCCCGGAGGGCTTTTTGCATACGGAAGATTGGTTTGTGGTTTGAACCCCAAATTATTTGCTGAGCGCCTTCGTGATGCGGACCAGCGCTTCATCCAGCTCCTCGTAGGTGACGGGGATGGGGGGCGCGAAGCGGATCGTGTGGTCGTGGGTCTCCTTGCAGAGAACGCCCTCGTGGATGCAGGCCTTCACGTAGTCGAAGGCGTCCCCGTAGAACTCGACGCCAATCAGCAGACCGCGACCGCGGACTTCCTTGATCTCCGGGTTATGGATCTTCTTCAGACCATCCATGAAGTACTTGCCCTTCTCGCGGGCCAGCCGGGGATAATCGTCCCGCTGCAGGATCTCCAGAGCCTTGATGCCGCAGGCGCAGGCCAGGGGGTTGCCGCCGAAGGTGGAGCCATGGGAGCCGGGCGTATAGAGGCCCAGGATGTCCTCGTTCGCCGCGATGGCGGACAGGGGCATGACGCCGCCGCCCAGAGCCTTGCCCATGATGTAGATGTCCGGGATCACGTTCTCGTGCCAGCAGGCGAACATGTCGCCGGTGCGGGCAAAGCCGGTCTGGACTTCATCGGCCAGGAAGAGGATGTTGTTCTCCGTGCAGATCTGGCGGACTTCCGTGAGCCATCCCTCCGGAGGCACGATGATGCCGGCCTCGCCCTGGATGGGCTCGGCCAGGAACGCGACGGTGTTCGGCGTGATGGCATCGCGCAGCGCCTGGGCGTCGCCATAGGGGATGGTCTTGAATCCGGGGCAGTAGGGACCATAGTTGTCCTTGGCCAGGGGGTCGGTGGAGAAGCTGATGATGGCGATGGTGCGGCCGTGGAAATTGTTGGCGCAGGTGATGATCTCCTGCTTACCGTTTTCGACGCCCTTCACCTTGGTGCCCCAAAGACGGGCGGTCTTCAACGCGGTCTCGACCGCTTCCGCGCCGGTGTTCATGGGCAGGACCATATCCTTGCCCGTGAGCTTCGTGAGGCTCTCATAGAACGCGCCGAGATTCTCACAGTGGAAGGCACGGCTGGTCAGGGTGCACTTGTCCAGCTGCTCCTTGGCGGCCGCGACGATCTCAGGATGGCGATGACCAAAGTTGTGGGCCGAATAGGCGGACAGCATGTCGAAGTATTGCCGTCCCTCAGGGTCGGTGACGACGGCACCTTCGGCTTTCACGATGACGACGGGCTTGGGCGCATAGTTGTGGGCGCCGTACTTGTTGGTTTGCTCGATGATCTCTTTTGAAGTATGCATAGCTTTCTCCTGATTCTATATTATTTTTCGGACATATAGGGGTAGACGATCGCCTCGGAGGGATTGAAGGTCTCCTTCACGGAGTGGGGGCTCATCCAGCGGATCATGTTGAGAGCGGTGCCAGCCTTGTCGTTGGTGCCGGACTGACGCGAGCCGCCGAAGGGCTGCTGACCGACCACCGCACCGGTGCACTTGTCGTTGATATAGAAGTTGCCTTCCGAATGGAGCAGGGCCTTCTCCATCATGACGATGGCTTCGCGGTCCTGGGCGAAGATGGCGCCGGTCAGGGCATAGGGGGAAGCCTCGTCGCAGATCTTCAGGGTCTCTTCCAGAGCTTCGTCAGGATAGACGTATACGGAGAGGATGGGCCCGAAGATCTCCTTGACCATGGATTCGTAATCCGGCTTCTTGCAGAGGATGACGGAGGGCTCCACGAACCAGCCCTTGGAATCATCGCAGTTGCCGCCGATCACGATCTCGCAATCCGGACTCTGCTTCGCACGGTCCAGATATCCCTTGCAGCGCTCGAAGGAGGCCTTGTCGATGACGGCGGCCAGGAAGGTATCGAAATCCTGCACGTCACCCATCTTGACTTCCTGCATCATCTCCTTCATGGTCGAAAGGACCTGGGGCCAAATGCTGGCCGGGATGAAGGCGCGGGAGCAGGCGGAGCACTTCTGGCCCTGATACTCGAAGGAGCCGCGAACGAGAGCGGCCGCCAGAGGACGGATCTTGGCGCTCTTATGGGCAAAGATGAAGTCCTTTCCGCCGGTCTCGCCCACGATGCGGGGGTAGTTGCGGTAGGAGGCGATGTTCTCGCCGATCTGCTTCCAGACGCCCTGGAAGACCTCGGTGGAGCCGGTGAAATGGAAGCCGGCCAGCTCCTTCCGGGAAAGGACGTACTTGGCCATGTCGGTGCCGTTGCAGGGCACGAAATTGATGACGCCGGCGGGAAGCCCGCAGTCCATGAGCAGCTTCATGTAGTAATAGTTGGAAAGCACCGCCGTGCGGGAAGGCTTCCAGACCGCAACGTTGCCGACGATGGCCGGCGCCGTGGGCAGGTTCCCGCCGATGGAGGTGAAGTTGAAGGGCGTAATGGCGCAGATGAACCCGTCCAGCGCACGGTAGTCCTGGCGATCCCAGATGCCGGGAACGGAGGCAGGCTGATCCTTGAAGATTTCCTGGGCAGACCAGACACCAAAGCGCAAGAAGTCGGCCAGCTCCGCGATATCGATCTCGGCCTGGAAAACGGTTTTGGATTGGCCCAGCATGGTGGAGGCGTTCAGGACCTTCCGATAGGGGCCGGTGATGAGATCGGCAGCCTTCAGGAAGATGGCGGAGCGATGCTCCCAGGGCATGTCCTCCCAGGCCTTCTTGGCCGCCAGCGCTGCGTCGACCGCCATGGTCAGTTCCTTTTCACCGGCGATAGAGCACTCGGCGATCACATGGTCATGATCGTGGGGCATGGTCACCTGGATGGTCTTCTCCGTAAAGATCTCTTTGCCGCCGATGATCAGGGGGATCTTCACGATTTCGGCGGACTGACGGGCAAGCTCTGCCTTCAACTCCGCACGTTCCTTTGATCCGGGGAGATATCCACGGAAAGCGTCGTTTTCAGGGCGGGTGATGGTGAAATAGGCGTTTGGCATAATTCCTCCTTTTGAACTTGTTTTTTCGTTCAGGTTGTCACTCAAATGTTGCCCAGCGTGGCCACCAGCACGGCTTTGATGGTGTGGAGCCGGTTTTCGGCCTCGTCGAAGACCTTGCTGTTCTCAGACAGGAACACGTCGTCCGTGACCTCCCGGATGTCATAGCCCAGCTTCATCTGCTCGCTGGCCATGGTGGTGTTGAAGTCGTGGAAGGAGGGGAGGCAGTGGAGGAAGATGCACTTCTTGTTGCCGGTCCGCTCCATCAGTTCCTTGGTGACCTTGAAGGGGGTCAGCAGCTTCACCCGCTCCGGGATCAGCGCTTCCTCGCCCATGGAGGCCCAGATGTCGGTGTACAGAGCGTCGGCGCCCTCCACGATGGCGGGGTCGTCGCTCACTTCGATGATGGCGCCGCTCTCCTTGGCCGCCGCCTCACAGCGGGCCAGCACCTCGGGGGCGGGGGCAAGGGCCTTGGGACCGTAGCCGCAGTAGTGGATGCCCAGCTTGGCGCAGATGTACATGAGGCAGTAGGCCACGTTGTTCCGGGTGTCGCCGCAGAAGACCAGCTTGCACTGGTTCAGGGGCTTGTCCACGTTCTCCTCCAGCGTGAGGATGTCAGCCAAAGCCTGGGTGGGATGGTCCACGTCGGTAAGGCCGTTGTATACGGGCACGCCGGAATACTTCATCAGGTCTTCCACAACCTTCTGGTCGAAGCCGCGATACTCGATGCCGTCGAACATCCGGCCGAGGACCTTGGCGGTGTCGGCCAAAGACTCCTTCTTGCCCATCTGGGAGGACTTGGAATCCAAGAATGTGACGCCGGCGCCCTCGTCCATGGCCGCCACTTCAAAGGCGCAGCGGGTCCGAGTGGAGGTCTTTTCAAAGAGCAGCACGATGTTCTTTCCGGTGAGAGAGGTGCCCTTGATGCCTGCCTTCTTCTGGGCCTTGAGCTTTTTGGCAAGGTCCAGCATATACCGGACCTCTTCGGGAGTGAAGTCCATGATGGTGAGGAAGGAACGGCCTTTGAGATCAACTGCCATGATACGTTTTCTCCTTTTACAATAAGTATTTGTTTGTCATTGGAATCCACCTCATCATACCATCTTTTTATCTGGCTGACAAGGGCCTCCCTGTTTCGGCGAGAACCCCAAAAATGTCGAAAAACCGGACATTTTATTGCCAAAGCATGAACAATCGGACTTTTTTGAAATAGATTATAAACAAACGTCGAAAACACTGAAAAAAATAAATCTCTATGGTAGGATGCAAAAAAATGGGAAAGGAGAGACAGCCATGCCCTTTTGGAAACGTGTCGCGGCGTTTCTTCTTTTTCTGCTACTTTTATTGCCCTCCGCCCCCGTTTTCGGCGAAGGCGGCGGGGAGGAGGCCGCGCCCTCCGAGTCGGTGACGACGGATCGGGAAACGGGCAAAACGCATCGCGCCGTCCGCGACGACGATCTTTGCCGTCAGATCGAGACCATCTACCGGGCGGCCAAAAAGCTTGCCCATCGCTCCTCCTTCAGGGGCTATTGCGGGGCCTATGTGGCAAATCAGCTGGTCCTGTTGGGTATCAACGAGACCTACGTGGGCGCCAACGGGAAGAACGCTTACGACGCGTACTGCAAACTGGAGTATACCACCGGCGGATACCGGGTCCGGTCGTATAGCGGGAAAAAATACTCCCTGAGGGAGGCGCTCTCGGCGATCCAGCGGGAGGATCCTGCGCCACGGAACATTCTGGTGGGGTTCCAGCGGGGGATCAGCAAGTCCGGAAGGAAGTACGGCCACGTGCTTTTCATCCACGGCATCCAAGGCGGCCTCGTCTATTACTCCGACAGCTCCGCCCGCATCGTGAACGACGTGGAATACAAAGAAGGGGAGCCCATCGTCTGCTCCCTGTCGGCCTTTACCGATCTGTATGCCGAGTATAAACTGGATGGGGTCATCCACTTCCAGGCGCCGGAGGAGACTTACTCCGCCAGCACGGTACAGACCAGCGCAGGTAACTCCGAGAATGCGCCCGCCGTGGGCTGATAGTTCCGGATATCTCCAAAGCCCCAGCTGGCGTAGAGAAAGGGAATTTTTGCCGTCAAAGCGGCGGCCTGATCCTTGGCGGTGTCACCTATGTAGACCGCCTTTTTTAGTTGGTTCCGTTTCAGGACAAGGATGATGTTCTCGGCCTTGCCAAGGCCGGTCCGGCCCGCCGTCTCATGGTCGTCGAACAGGTCTGTGAGCCCGTGGGCGTGGAGGAAGGAGAGGGCGTAGTCTTCGGTGCAGTTGCTCACCAGGCCGAGAAAGTATCGGCGTCGAAGCTGCACCAGGGTCTCCCGCACCCGGGGATAGAGCCGGGCGCCCCGTTCAAAAAGATAGGGCGATTCTGCGTCGAGGCAGCGGTCCGTAAGGGCATACCGTTCCGCGGGCGGCAGGTCGGGGAACTGGATGTCGCCGATCTCCCGGGGGGTGAGGCCCATGAGCCGGTCCATCTCTGCCTCGGTGATGTGTCGGTGAAGGGGCGAAAGGACACGATTCCAGCACAGCAGCACCTCGTGGGCGCTGTTCCAAAGCGTACCGTCCAGATCGAAAAGTATGGCCTTTTCCCTTTTTACCATGCCGTGCCCCTTTCTTTTTTTGTGTATTGTACCCGGGAAAAAGAGATTTGTCCAGATTGCCGAAGCGGAAAACATGTGGTATACTACCCCTATTATGGAGAAGATCGCGTATGAGCTCATCCGGTCCGATCGGCGGACCATGGGCCTGGAGGTGGATACAGAGGGCCATGTGCGGGTCCGCGTGCCCCGATTCACGCCCCGGTGGAGGATCGACGCCTTCGTGGAGGAGCGCAGGGCGTGGATCGAGCAGGCCAGGGCCCGGCAGGCACGGCGGCAAGCCAAGCTCCCCCACATCCGGGAGGAGGACAAGCCCCTCTATGTAAAGCGGGCCAAGGCCATTCTGCCGGAGAAGATCGACCGCTACGCTCGGATCATGGAGGTGCAGCCCACGGGGCTCACCGTGACCTCCGCCAAGACCCGGTTCGGCAGTTGTTCCGCCAAAAACAGGCTATCCTTCTCCTGGCGGCTCATGGCCTATCCGGAGGCGGCCATCGACTATGTGGTGGTCCACGAGCTGGCCCATATCCGCTACAAGGATCACGGCCGCGGGTTCTACGGGTTCGTGGCCAGCGTCCTGCCCGATTATAAGGACAGGATACGGCTTCTGCAGGGCAGATAGGAGGCATAGGATGCAAAAAGTCTATTTTGCCGGCTCCATCCGGGGCGGCCGTCAGGACGCGGCCCTGTATGGGGAGATGATCGACTATATGGAGGCCCGGGGCTGCCGGGTGCTGACGGAGCACGTGGGCCTCGAGTCCCTCCAGGCGGAGGGGGAAAGGACCATGACCGAGGAGGAGATCTTCCGGCGGGATATGGCCTGGCTCACGGATAGCGATATGGTGGTGGCGGAGTGCACCACGCCCTCCCACGGCGTGGGGTATGAGCTCGCCCGGGCCCGGGACATGGGGAAGCCCGTCCATATCTTCTATGATATCCGTCGGGGGCGTCTCTCGGCCATGCTGGCGGGGGACCGCCGCTTCGTGCTTCATCCCTACGCCGCACGGGACGAGGTGTTCACGGCCCTGGGACGGCTGTTTCCCGGGGAAGAATAAAGAATGAAAGTTTGTATCGAGAAGGGAAGGGACAAGACGGTGAACAAGGCTCTGAAAAGCGGGATAGCCCTGCTCCTCCTGCTGCTGATGGCAGCGGGCGGCTGCAGCGCGCCCCTTCCCCAGACCACCCACGAGCGGGTGCCGTCTCCCACGTCCGTGCTGACAGAGTCGAAAGAGGCGCCTACGGCGGCGCCCCTGTCCACGGCCAGCGGCATCCAGCTTCGGTTCACGGAGGTCCGCTCCTCCGGCTCCCAGACGGGGGCCTATGAGGGGTGTGAGGGAGAGGATTGGTTCGAGCTCTATAACCCCGGCAGCGAGGAAGTGGACCTGGGCCGCCTGTTCATTACCGATAAGCCGGAGAAGCCCGACAAGCGCCCTCTGCCGCAGGTGGTGCTCCAGCCGGGCCAGTATCTGGCCATCTGCTGCTGTGAACGGGAGGATCATCCCTCGGTGTCCATGGGCATCGCCCGCAGCGGCGAGACCCTGTACATCTTCGCCGGAGACCGGCAGGAGGTCTGCAGCGTGACCGTGCCGCCCTTGGGGAGCGATCTAAGCTGGGCGGAGAAGGACGGCGTTTGGGGCTATTGCACGGAACCCACCCCAGGCCGGGCGAATGGACAGATCTTCGCCTCTTTGGACCCGGTGAAGGTGGAAGCTCTGGCCCTCAGCGTGTCGGAGCTGCTCATCGACGGCAGGTATGCCTCGGTCCTTCCTGACGGGAGCTATCAAGATTTCGTGGAGCTGCACAACGCCACGGGGGAGACTATCTCCCTTCAGAATTGGTATCTGTCCGACGATGAGGACGATCCGGAGAAGTGGCCCTTCCCGGAGGTGACCGTGCCCGCCGACGGGTATCTGCTCGTCCTGCTGGGAGGAAAAGGCGAACCCCGGACGGATGGGCTTCTGGAGGCGGATTTCTCGGTGAATCGCCGGGAAAGCCTGGTCATCTATGACGGCAACGCCCTGGCCTATGCCGTGTTCACCCTGCCGGGGAGGATCCGGTCCGACGTGTCCGTTGGGCCGAAGGGGGAATACTATCTTTGCCCCACCCCGGGTCGGGCCAACGGCCCCGCCTCCTACACAGCCGCCGACGGGGGCTGCTATACGTATGACGGCGTGTTCATCAGCGAAGTCTGCGCCTATGCCGGAGCGGGGAATAACGACTGGATCGAGCTGTACAACGCCACGGGGGAAGCGATCTCCCTGGAGGGCTGGCGGCTCATGAAGGATAGGGAGGGGACTAAGTCCATTCTCCTTTCCGGGACCATTGCCCCCGACGGGTACGCCGTGTTCGAGACCACCTCCCACCCGGAGCGGCAAGAACCGGGCGTAGGCGCCTTTGGCCTGTCCATGGGCGGGGAGACCCTGTACCTGGTGGACGAAACGGGCGGCCTGCGGGATGAGTTCGCCACCGGTGCCCTGGAGGTGGGCGTCACCTCCGGCCGACAGGAGGGCAATGGCAACGTGGCCCGGGTCTTCTTCCGGGAACCCACCAAGGGGGGAAGGAACAGCGATAAATACGCCCTGGGCTACGCCAAGGCCCCCGTCTTCTCCGAAACGGGGCTGTATCAAACCGAGTCCTTCCAGCTGACGCTGACCTCCGGCGAGGGGGCCACCATCCGCTACACCACCAACGGCAGCGAGCCCACGGCCTCGTCCACTCTCTATGACGGGCCCATCCATATCACCAAGAACACGGTCATCCGGGCCTTTGCCCAGGAGGATGGGCTCATTGACAGCGAGATCGTCACCTACACCTTCCTCTTTGAAGAGCCCCACGAGCTGCCTGTGGTCTGCCTCGCTTTCGAACCAAAGGATCAGGACGCCCTCTGGTCGGGTAAGTCCAAGGATTCCAGCAGCAAGAAGCAGCGCAAGGGCTATTTCAGCTACTATGAGGACGGGAAGCTCTCCACGGAGTTCCCCTCCGACTTCAAGACCAAGGGCGCAGGCACCTTGGGATACGCCCAGGCGTCATTGTCCATCCATCTTCGGGGCAAGTACGGCGTGAGCAGCGTCAATTACCCCTTCTTCAAGGAGTACGGCTGGCGGGAGGGCTCCTCCTTCTGCATCCGAAACTCCGGCCAGGACAACGGCCAGGCCCGCATCCGTGACTCCTACGCCAGCCGCCTTTGCTACGGCCTCAACATCGATGTGGCGGTCACCCGTCCCGTGGCGGTGTACATCAACGGCAAGTACTACGGCCTCTACGACCTGAACGAGGACCAGAACGACGATTATCTGGAATCCCATTTCGGCGTGAACAAGGACGACGTGGAGATCATCCGCTTCAACACCGTGGTGGTCAAGGGGAGCAACGCCGACTGGAAGCGGGTCATCAACTACGCCAAGACAAAGGACTTCTCCAAGGACGAGGTCTACGAGACCTTCACCCAGTGGGTGGACCCGGATTACTTCATCGACTACCTGGTCTGCTCCATGTACCTTTGCAACAGCGACATGGCCAACCAGAAGTATTGGCATACCACGGACAACACCGTCCGCTGGCGGGCCATCTTCTATGACTTCGATTACGGCATGGGCTATAACGACGGCTCCGTGAAGCGCAGCATCATCGGCAACTTCTTCAGCAAGAACGGCACCGCCACCGCCACCTCCCGGGTCTATACCCACATCGCCGCGGCCCTGGTCCATAATCCCGGCTGGCGGCAGCGGTTCATCGAGCGGTATGTGGAGCTCACCGTGACCACCTTCGCCCCCGAGCGGGCCACCTCCATTTTGAACGAGCTTCGGGAGGAGATGGCGCCAGAGATGAGGCGGCACATCGCCCGCTGGAAGCACCCCTCCTCCTACGACAAGTGGGTGACCGAGGTGAATCAGCTCCAGCGCTGGATGGAGCAGCGTCCCAAATACGCCCTCGACAACCTGCGCGCCTACTTCAAGCTCAGCCAGAGCGAGATCGACGAGCTGGTGGACAAATATACCCCTTGAGAATGGGCCATGGACGAAGCGCTGATCTATGAGATATTGTCCCTGGTGGCGGAGATCCCACCCGGGCGGGTGGCCACCTACGGTCAGCTCGCCCGCCTCATCGGTCGGGAGAAAAATGCCCGCCTGGTGGGCAAAGTGCTGAGCATCTCCGAGTATTTCGGCGATTATCCCTGCCATCGGGTAGTGAATCATTCCGGCCGCCTGGCGCCCCACTTCCCGGAGCAGCGAGAACGACTGCAACAGGAGGGTGTAGCCTTTCTCCAAAATGGCACTGTAAACATGAAAGCCTCCCAGTGGGAGGCTTGATTGGACTTAGTTTAGGGGGCCAGGGTCAGGATGTCCGCGCAGTGGGAAACGGGTTCAAAGTATAGGGAAAGGAACACATCTTTCCATTCATCGGCAACGAAATAGATTTCTTCTTCGTCCCACTCCTCTCCTGCGGCCAGCCGGCATTTCTCCAACTCTTCGCGGGTGGCAAAGGCGATATCGCCGATCAGTATCCGCCCACCCACCTTCAATCGATCGAGGAGCGTGCGAAGGAATGCAATCTTTTGCCCATCTGTCAGATGATGCAAAGAATAGGTCGCCACGATGAAATCATAGCTTTGGCGATTGAGCGGCTCCACAAGGCCCTGTGAGAAATCCCCCTGATACAGATGAGCCCCCGGCATTTTCTCCATGGCTGATTCGATCATTTTCTGGGAGAAATCCTGGCCGTATACTGTGCAGCCATACTCATATAGTTTCGAGGTGAGCGTGCCGGTCCCGAACCCTATGTCCAGCACGACGGCGTTTTGCTTTTCCATAATCTTCCGGAATATATTGCCCAGCACCTTCTTGTATCCGGCAAAGGGATAGGTGTTTTTCTCATCAGAAAGGCCGACAGATGCATCATAACCGTCAGCCCACAGATCGAATCCCCTGGTATCCAGCATCCTGCGCTCCTTATGCCCAGATGAACCAGATCAGCAGATAGCCTGTGATCACCGCAGCCAGGGTGAAGGGAACGCCGAACTTCATGAAGGTCCCGGCCTTCACTTCGTACCCCTCCCGGCGGAGGATGCCGATGCCCGCGATGTTGGCGGAGGCACCGATGGGGGTCAAATTCCCGCCCAATGTGGCGCCGCAGAGGAGGCCGTAGTAGAAGAGCTTCGGGCTGATGGCTACGCCGCCTGCGGAGGAGAGATCTGCGGCCAACACCGCCACCACGGGCAGCATGGTGGTGGTATAGGGGATGTTATCGATGAAGGCGGAGAGGAGCACGGACACCCACACGATCACGCTGTACACCAGGAACAGATCGCCCCGGGTGCCGCCGCCGTTCAGCTTGGCGATGGTCTGGCCCAACAGGTCGATGACCCCCGCCCGGGAGATGCCGCCGATGACCACGAACAGGCCCATGAGCAGGATGATGGTGTAATAATCGATTTCCTTCAATGCCCCCTTCACCGTGGAGGAGTTCTTGTTTTTCAGCAGATCGCGGAGGAGACCGATCACGAAGAAACCCACGCAGATGAGGCCGTTGGTGATGTCCGGCTTATAGAACTGGCCGGGTTTGGCGCCGGTCTTGTAGGGGATGAAGGAAACGGCGATGAGGCAGACCAGGGTGCCGAGAAGCAGCCAGGTAGGGAACAGGTCCTGCACCTTGGTCCGTTCGTGCATGTTGACCGGCTCGTTCTCGTGGCGGAACATGAACAGCAGCACCAGAGCGCTCGCAAGGGCGCCCAGCTCCACCACGAAGAACATGCCCATGTGGCCTTCATCCACAAAGAAGTCCAAGAAGTCCAGATTTGCCGCCTTGGCCAGGAGGATGCTGGTGGTGTCGCCCACCAGGGTGGCCGCTCCCTGCAGGTTGCTGGAGACGGCGATGCAGATGATGGGGGCCACAGGGGAGATATTCAGCTTTTTGCACATGGCCAGGGCCACAGGGGCGATCATAAGCACCGTGGCCACGTTGTCCACGAAGGCGGAGATGAAGCCCGCGAACAGGGACAGGGAAAGAACCGCCCACTTGACGCTGGGGGTCTTGTCCACCAGCACATCCGCCATAAGCTGGGGCATCTTGGACTCGATGAACAGATACACCGTGCCCATGGTGCCTACGATCATCATGATCACGTTCCAGTCGATCTCCTTGAGGGCCTCCAGGGGCGAATAGGAGAAGCCGGGGAACACGCCCAGATTCCCCACGATCACGAAGATCAGGGCGGAGATCACGGCGGCGTGGGGCCGGATCTTTTGAAAAGCCATCATCACGATATAGGTGACGGCAAAGAGGATCAAAGCGAACAGGGTGACGGTCTCCATGTAGAGGCCTCCTTTGCAGTTGGTGTCATCCATACCTTACCATATTTCTTTCCCGCTTTCCAGCCCCCGATTTCATATAAAAGCGAAGAAAAACGAGCAAGATACCTCTTTGACAGGCGAAAAATCTATTGTCAATAGATATTTTTTATTCTTAGGAGTGTGATGGACGGACAAAAGAAAGGGGCGCTTTTTCTTTTCGTTCGTATATAATGCCTGCCATGACAAGAAATGGTTGCAAAACGTTTTGCAGGAAGGTACAATACTTTTAAGGCCTGTGCCTGTATTTTATCAACATGAAGCGAGGTCAGTGATCATGAATCAAAAGTACACCAACTCTATCGGCGTTCTCGTCCCGGAAGTGATGCTCCCGCCCAAGGGAACGGACATGATGAAGTGGGCCGTGGTGGCCTGCGATCAGTTCACCTCCCAGAAGGAATACTGGGAGGAGGCGCGCAAGATCATCGGCGACGCGCCCTCCACGCTGGACCTCATCCTGCCCGAAGCGTACCTCGGCAGCCCCGACGAGCCTGAGCGCATCGCGGCGATCAAGGCCAACATGAAGGAGTATTTGAAAAGGGGCATCCTTCAGAAGCAGCCCCAGGGCTTCGTGCTGGTGGAGCGGACGGCCAACGGTAACACTCGCCATGGCCTGGTCATGGCCCTGGATCTGGAGGAATACGACTATTCCAAGGGCTCCGGCACCCTGATCCGCGCCACCGAAGGGACCATCGTCTCCCGCATCCCGCCGCGCCTCAAGATCCGGGAGGGCGCCGCGGTGGAGCTGCCCCATATCCTGGTCCTCATCGACGATCCCGAGCGCACCGTCATCGAGCCCTTGGTGAAGAAGGCGGCGGAGCTCCCTTGCCTCTACGACACCGACCTCATGCTGGGCGGCGGCCACATCTCCGGCCGTCTGGTGGCGGGGGAGGGGGACGTGGTGAACGTGCTCTCCGCCCTCACCAAGCTGGCCGACAAGGCCGCCTTTGAAAAGAAGTACGGCGATCATCCCGTGCTCCTTTTCGCCATGGGCGACGGGAACCACAGCCTGGCCACCGCCAAGGCTAACTGGGAGAAGATCAAGGCCACCCTGCCCGAATGTGAGCGGGCCGATCATCCCGCCCGGTACGCCCTCATCGAGCTCAACAACGTCCATGACGAGGGCATCATCTTCGAGCCCATCCATCGGGTGGTCTTCGGCGTGGAGGGGAAGGCCTTTCTGGACGCCCTCCAAAAGAAGCTGGCGGAGCAGAACGGGGCCGTACAGGTCCTGCCCGGGGCCAAAAAGGCCGAGGGGGGCGAAAAGCACGTGATCCCCTTCTTCTACGGCGATGCCGAGGGTACCCTGGTGGTGAGTAAGCCTGCGGCACAGCTGGCCGTGGGGACGCTGCAGAACGCCATCGACGCCGTGCTCAAGGAGCTGGGCGGTGAGGTAGACTACATCCACGGCGACGACGTGGTGAAGGACCTCTCCAAGAAGCCCAACGCCATCGGTTTCCTGCTCCCCACCATGCAGAAGGGCGAGCTTTTCTCCACCGTGGTCTTTGACGGCGCCCTGCCCCGCAAGACCTTCTCCATGGGCGAGGCCGCCGAGAAGCGGTACTACCTGGAAGCCCGACTGCTGGAGAAGTAAGTCAAGACAACAGAATCAAGCATAGCAAAAGGAGCGGCAAGCCGCTCCTTTTGCATGGGAGAGAGGGTATTGGGATAAGAAGCTTTTTCAGCTGATCACTTTCTCTAGGGATAGAGTACCGCTGAAACCTTAAATCATTCTTAAATAATATATAATATTTAGCTCCGGCTTGTCAAGACCCCTCTTAGGTCACGGATGGCGCCTCGGGGGCATTTCACCGCGCACATGCCGCAGCAGAGGCATAGCGCCTCATCGATGGCGGAGAGGTTGTCCGTGACTTTGGCCGCCCCGGAGGGGCAGACCTTTTCACAGATGCCGCAGCCGATGCAGGACACTTCGCAGGCGGCCCGGGCCGTTTTGCCTAGATCCTGGTTAGAGCACTTCACCACGATGGGGTAGCCCGCCCCGTGCAGACGGATGATCCCCTGGGGGCATTCCGCCACACAGGCGCCGCAGCCCCGGCATTTGGTTTCATCCACTTCCGCCACGCCGCTGTCGTTCAGGGAGATGGCGTCGAAGGGGCAAATGGCCTGGCACATGCCGCAGCCAAGGCAGCCATAGCCGCAGTCCGTGTTTCGGCAGCCGCCGTTGCAGGCCACCAAGGCGAACCGTTTTTCCATTATCGGTCCCTCCTTTCATAGGGCGTGTCTTCCAAAGGCAGCCGGGTCCGCCGTTTCCCGTCCAGCTGGTAGTAGGCCTCCGCGATGGCCGGGGCCGTGGGAATGGAGGTGATCTCCCCGATGCCGATGGCCCCGCACGCTACGTCCAGGCCCGGCTTGTCCACGACTATCGCCTGGATGTCCGGGATCTCGTGGGCCCGGAACAGGCCTAACTTGCCGAATCTGTCAATGGGCTTGCAGTTCTCGTCGATGGGGTACTGCTCCCGCAGGGCGTAGCCCATGCTCATGACCACGCCGCCCTCGATCTGCCCCTCGCAGGAGCGGGGGTTCACGGCCTTGCCCACGTCGTGGACCGCCACCATGGACTCGATCCGGCCCGTCTTTTTATCCAAAATGCACATCTGGGTGGCGTAGCCGTAGGCCACGTGGGACACGGGATGGGGCACGTCCGCCCCCAGCTTGTCGGTCTTGGCGAGATACTCGCCGTAGAAAACTTCGCCGTTCAGCTCCTTCAGCGTGTGCTCCTTGAGGGCTTCCGTCAGCTTCTCGCAGGCCCGGCGGCAGGCTTCCCCGGTAATCAGGGTCTGGCGGGAGCCGGAGGAGTCGCCGGAGTCGGGGGCGATCCAGGTGTTGGAGCGTTCGTAGACCACATCGTCCCGCTCAAGGGGCGTGTTGGTCACCACCATTTGCACGAGGACGGTGCCCAATCCCTGGCCGATGCAGGAGGCGCCGGCGTAGATGTGGACCTTTTCATCTTTCTCCACGATCAGCTTGCACCGGCCCCAGTCGGGGAGCCCCACGCCCACACCGGAGTTCTTCATGGCGCAGGCCAGGCCCACCGGCTTCCCGGCGGCCACGGCAGCGTCGTAAAAGGGCTTGATGATCTCCAGCGTCTCCACAAGGCCCGTCTCCACTCCCACGATCTGGCCGTTGGGAAGCTCCTGACCGGGGCGGATGGCGTTTCGATAGCGGATCTCCCAGGGGGAGATGCCGACCTTTTCGGCCATTTCGTTCAAAAGGGACTCGATGGCGAAGCAGGTCTGGGTCACGCCGAAGCCCCGAAAGGCCCCGGCGGGGGGATTGTTGGTGTAGTAGGCCGTGCCCTCGATCTCGAAATTCTGATAGTTGTAGGGGCCAGAGGCGTGGGTGCAGGCCCGCTCCAGCACGGGGCCCCCCAGGGAGGCAAAGGCGCCGGTGTCGGAATAGACCGAGGCCTTCACGCCCTGGATGATGCCGTTTTCGTCGCAGCCGATGGTGAAATCCATCCAGAAAGGGTGGCGCTTGGGGTGGATGAGCAGACTTTCCGCCCTACTCAGCTTCACCTTCACCGCCCGTCCGGTGAGATAGGTGATGAGGGCCGCGTGGTGCTGGACCGTCATGTCCTCCTTGCCGCCGAAGCCACCGCCCACCAGCTGGTTCTGGACCCGAACCTTTTCGCTGCCCAGCAGGAGCTTGCACTCGTGGAGGGTGGTGTGGGAGGACTGGTCCGTGGAGAGGATGCGCACATAGCCGTCCTCGTCCCAGTAGGCCACGGCGCATTCCGGCTCCAGGAAGGCGTGCTCCGTCCAGGGGGTCTCGAAGTGCTTCTCTATCACGTATTTCGACCGGGCGATGGCCCCCGCGGCGTCACCCCGGGACACATGCTTGTAGGCCTGAACGTTGTTTTCCTCTTCGTCGAAGACCTTGGGAGCGTCGGGGGCTTTGGCCTCCTCGGGACCGTGGACGGGGGGCAGGGGCTCGTAGGTGACCTTCACCAGCTTCTTGGCCTTTTCCAAGGTCTCCTGATCCTCCGCCACCACGAGAGCGATGGGGTCCCCCAGCCAGTGGGTCAGGCCGCCGATGGGGATGAGGGAGTATTGGTCGTGCTTGATGTGGCCAACCTTGTTCTCCCCGGGGATGTCCTGGGCGGTGATCACCGCCACCACGCCGGGCAGAGCCCTGGCTTTTTCCATGTCGATATCCAGCACCCGGGCCCGGGGGTATTGGCTGCGGACCGCGGAACCGTAGGTCATGTTGGGCAAATACCAGTCGTCCGGGTATTTGCCGTAGCCCAGGACCTTCTCCTCCACATCCAGCCGATGGACGCTGCTGCCCAGCTTCCAGTCGGTCTCGGAGGGGGCGGGGATCACGCCCTCTCGCTTCAGCTTGGCCGCCAGCTCTATGGCCTTGATGATCTTCACGTACCCCGTGCAGCGGCAATAGTTGTTGCGGATGGCGTAGCGGATCTGCTCCTCCGTGGGATCGTCCACCTTGTCGAGCAGCGCCTTGGTGCACAGCACCATCCCCGGAATGCAGAAGCCGCACTGGACGGCCCCGGCCTCCCCGTAGGCGTAGGTGTAGAGTTGCTTTTCAAAGTCGGAAAGCCCTTCCACGGTGAGGATATGCCGGCCCTCCAGATTGTCCGTCCTGGGCACGCATGCCCGGCAGGGCTCCCCGTCGATGAGCACGGTGCAGGCCCCGCAGGCGCCCTCGGAGCAGCCGTCCTTCACGGAGGTGAGGTGAAGCTCATCTCGCAAAAAACGCAGCAGGGTCTGATTTTTATGGACTGTGACGGAGTTTCCGTTTACATAGAATGTCGCCATGGTTCTCCTCTTAGACCAGCAGATAGGGGTAGTCCTTCAGCACCGTCAGGATCAGCATCTCGATGTCCTTGTCCAGGTCATTCGCCTTGGAAAGGTCGTACTTCTTTTCCCTCTCGTTCAGCCGGACCTTCACCTGCTTTTTCTTCAGGTTCGTCACGCAGAAGCCCTGGTTGGCGCTTTCGGCAAAGTCCTTTTCGTTCTCGAACAGGGTGAACTTGTCCTTGTAGGGCCGGGAGGCGTAGGGACAGAAGGAGGCGCAGTTGCCGCACTCGTTGCAAAGGTAGTCGAGATGCAAAATCTGGGACTCCTTCTTCCCTGGGATACGAACGGCGGCGTTGGCCCGGTTGGGGCACACGGACACGCAGTTCTCGCAGAGCTCGTTGCAGTGCAGGCACACGTCCTCCGGGTCGCCGTCAAGCTTCACCAGACCCTTGCGCTCCAAAAGGGCCGCTTCATCCGACTCGACACCCTTGGGCAGGGCGTAGGTCCTGGCTTCGCCCACGATGGCTTCCGTGGCCGCCAGTGCGTCCGCCATGGCCTCTACCACGGTGGCCGGGCCCCGCCGAGCGTCGCCCAGCACGAATACCTTTCCGCTGCGGAGGACGGGCCGCCCCTTTTCGTTCAGGGCAGCACCGTAGGCAAGGAGCAGGTCCGTATCCACCTTCTCGCCCAGGGAGGCGATGAGGGAGGAGCAGGGAAGGGAAACCTCTTCGCCCGTGTCCACTGGGGACCGGCGGCCGGAGGCGTCCGGCTCGCCCAGGACCATCCTGTGGCAGAGGAGCGATTCACCGTCGGCCTTCACAGGCGACAGCAGCTCCTTGAACTGGACGCCCTCCTTCAGGGTCAGGAGCATCTCCTCCTCGTCGGCGGGCATATACTTCTTGGTGCGACGGTAGACGATGGACACGTCCTTCACCCCGGGCACTCGGAGAGCCGCCCGGGCACAGTCCATGGCCGTGTTGCCCGCGCCGATGACGATCACGTGCTCCCCCAGATCCAGGGGCTCGTTCCGCTTCAGCTTCTTCAAAAACTCGATGGCGTTGTATTCCTTCCCACCGATGTCCAGCCGGGAGGCCTTTTCGGCGCCTACGGCCAGCAGGATATAGTCGTACTCCTTTTCGAGCGCGGCAAGAGTGGGGGCGGGAGCGCCCAGCACGAGGGTGGCACCCAGGGAGGAGATAAGCTTAACGTCCCGGTCGATGGCCGCCGCCGGGATGCGGAAGGCGGGGATCACGTGGCGGACCGTGCCGCCCAGCTCCTTCTCCTTCTCGTACACCGTGACCTTGGCCCCCGCCCGGGTGAGGTAGAAGGCCGCCGCCATGCCCGCGGGACCGCCGCCGATGACCGCCACCTTGGCCTTCGTCAGATGCTCCTTCTTCACGCCCCGGGCCATGAGGGCGCCGAAGCCCTTGCGGGCGGCGGTGAGCTTGGCCTTGCGGATGTTCACGCTTTCGTCGTAGAAATTTCGGGTGCAGCGGCTCATGCAGGGATGGGCGCAGATGGTGCCCGTGATGAAGGGCAGGGCGTTCCTCTCCGTGATGAGCTTCAATGACTCGGGGTATTTGCCCTTTTCGTTCAGGGCCAGGTACCCGGGGATGTCCTGATGGATGGGGCAGCCGCCCTGGCAGGGGGCCGTAAAGCAGCTCAAAAGCGGCACCTGCTCGTCGCTCTTCCGGCTGGGCAGGGGCTTGATGGGCTTGCGGTGATGCACGTCCTGAGCGGCCCTGTCGGAGAGGGCCCTGACCGCGGCGGGGTTCACCCCCGTAAAGGGCTTGTAGGCGCAGCGGGCGACCTCGTCCGCCAGCTCCCGGAACCGGTCATAGCCGCCAGGTTTTAAGATGGTGGTGGCCACGGTGATGGGCCAGATGCCGGCCCTGAACAGGGCCTTGATGTTGAAGGCGTCGGCGCCGCCGGAGAAGGACAGCCGAAGCTTCCCGTCGAACTCCTCCGCCATGCGGGCGGCCATCTCGATGGTCAAGAGGTACAGGGACTTGCCGCTCATGTACATCTCCTCGCTGGGGAGTTCGTCTGCCTTCACGTCCACGGGGCAGGTGTTGCTGAGCTTCAAGCCGAAAGAGACCCCGTTCTCCGCTGCCAGCTTCAAGAGACGATGGAACATGGGTACCGCGTCCTTATATTGCAGGTCCTCCTTGAAATGGTGATCGTCGAAGGACACATAGTCGAACCCGGCCTCGTCCAAGCGCTTCCGAGCGAAGTCGTAGCCCAAGATAGTGGGGTTGCACTTCACCAGGGTGTGGAGCTTCTTCTCGGTGATGAGATAGCTGGCGATGCTCTCGATCTCCTCCGGCGGGCAGCCGTGGAGGGTGGAGATGGTCACGCTGGTGCAGATGCGGGGGTCGATGCCGTCGATATAGTCGCTGAGCTCCGGCAGCTGCTTCCTGGCCTCCTGGATGGCTTTCTTGAACGCTTCCGTGCCGGAGGCGTCCTTCATGCCCTCGATAAAGGTGTCGATCTTCTTCGTTTGGATGCCGGCCAGATCGTACCCGACACTCATGTTGAACATGAACCCGTTGGGGTCACCGAGATGCCAGAGCTTCGAGATGATCTTGATGATCACATAGGCGTTCACATACTCCGTGAAGGCCTGGGGCACGGTGAGCTCCGTGGACCACTCGCAGTTATAGCCCTCGTCGTCCGCCTTGATGCAGGGCCGGTTGATGCACTTGGCCAGGTCCTCGCCGTCCATCTTTTGCACGGTCTTTAGCTCGAAGAACCGAGCGCCGGTGAAGTAGCCGGCGATGATGTTTTCGGAAAGCTGGGTATTGGGCCCGGCGGCGGGGCCAAAGGGGGTCTCTATCCGCCCGCCGAAGAGGGGCAGGCCCGGCCGATCTGCCTCGAATTTGGCGTGGACGCCGAAGACGGTGCCCTCCTGGGCATACTCCTTCAACACCCGGTCGAGGAGTTTATCAAAGGGAATGGGGTTCATCCGTTCGCTCATAGTCTTTGCCTCCTGATGCGATTATCCGTTATAACTGTCCAGAGCCTTCCAGAGCTTGATGCTCTCCTCCATGGTGTGGGCATTGACGGCTTCCTCATCGATGCCCACCAGCTTTCGATCCTGCATGAGGATGCGGCCGGCGCACATGGTGAACTCGCACTGCCGCCCCGTCATGCCGAAGATCATATGGCCGTCGATGTTGTTGCCGGAGAAGGGAGAGAAGGGCTTGTAGTCCATGATGATGATGTCCGCCGCGTAGCCTGGCTTCAGCTGGCCCAGCCGGTCGGGGAAATACTTGGCGGCGATCTTCGCGTTATTCTCAAAGAGCATCTTCGTCACCTCGCCCCAGGCCACGTTGGGCATGCAGGCGTTGTGCCGCTGGATGATCAGGCTCACCTTCAGGGCTTCCAGCATGTCGAAGGTGTAGCTGTCCGTACCCATGCCCACGAGAATGCCCTTTTCCATCATCTGGCGGATGGGGGAGCAGCCCACGGCGTTGCCCATGTTGGATTCTGCGTTGTTGCAAACCATGGTGTTCGTGTCCCGAAGGATGTCCATCTCGCCGCTGTTCACGTGGATGCAGTGGCCCAGCATGGTCTTTTCACCCAGGATGCCGTTGTTCAGGAGCCGGTTCACGGGCCGGGTGCCGTAGTTCAGGGCGGAATCGTACACGTCGTTGAGCCCCTCGGACACATGGATGTGATAGCCCGTGCGGCCGTTGTTGGCCTTCTGCATCTTCTCGAAGGTCCTGTCCGAGATGGTGAACAGGGCGTGGCCGCCGAACATGGCCGCGATCATGGGATCGGGGTCCTTCTCACAGTGGGCGATGAAGTTGGCATTCTCCTCGATGGCCTCGTCACACTTCTTTTCCCCGTCCCGCTCGGACACCTCGTAGCAGAGACAGGCCCGGATGCCCAGCTCCTTGGCCACCTGCTCGATCTCAAAGAGGGAGCCGGTGATGGCCTTGTAGCTGGCGTGGTGATCGAAGAGGGTGGTGCAGCCCGTTTTGATGCTGTCGATAATGGTGGTATAGGCGCTGGCCCGGGTGCCCGCCAGGGTCAGATTCCGGTCCATAGCCCACCATTGCCCGTCCAGGATCTCATAGAAATTGGTGGGGTTGAAGCCTTTGATGGACAGGCCCCTGGCCAGGGCGCTGTAGATGTGGGAGTGGACGTTGATAAAGGCGGGCATGATGACGCCGCCCTTGGCGTCCACCCGCCGGGCGTTGGGGTAGGCTGCCTCCAGCTCCGCCCGGGGCCCGATGGCCTGGATCAGCCGGCCTTCCACCAGCACCGCTCCATCGGCAAGATAGGGGCAGTCCCTGTCCCTGGTGATGACCTTTCCGTTGGTAATGAGTATCATGACAGCCTCCTTTATTCGTGTTCTATAAAAACAGCGCGGATCAAACCAAAGGTTTGACAGCCCGCGCGCGAAGCACTCCCTTACAGCCGTAAAATTATTCATTTTATGTGCATAGTTTACCACAAGCAAGCCTAAAATTCAAGTCATGCCGGAGAAACAAAAATATTTTTGGTTACCCTAAAAATATTTGGATTTTGCATTGCATTTCCCTGCAGGTGTGTTATACTGCAAGTGAGAAAAAAGGCAGGAGGTTTCTATGGATTACACAAAGATCAAAGAAGCGGCCCAGGCGTATCTGCCGGCCATGACCAAGTTTCTCCGGGACCTGATCGCCATCCCCAGCGAAAGCTGCGAAGAGGAAGGCGTGATGAAGCGCACCATCCAGGAGATGGAAGCGCTGGGCTTTGACAAGGCCGAGATCGACCCTGAGGGCAACGCCCTCGGCTGGATGGGCCAGGGTGAAAAAATCATCGCCTTTGACGGCCACATCGACACCGTTGGCATCGGCAATATCGCCAACTGGGAGCACGACCCCTATCAGGGCTACGAGACCGACGACATCATCTACGGCCGCGGCGGCTCCGACCAGGAGGGCGGCGTGGTTTCCGCCGTCTATGGCGCCAAGATCATGAAGGAGCTGAACCTCATTCCCGAGGGATATAAGATCCTGGTGGTGGCCTCCGTGCAGGAGGAGGACTGCGACGGCCTCTGCTGGCAGTATATCCATAAGGAAGACGGCATCACCCCCGAGTTCGTGGTCTCCACCGAGCCCACCGACGGCGGCATCTACCGTGGCCATCGGGGCCGCATGGAGATCCGGGTGGACGTCCATGGCGTCTCCTGCCACGGTTCCGCACCCGAGCGGGGCGACAACGCCATCTATAAGATGGCCGACATCCTTCAGGATGTGCGCGCCCTCAACGAGAACACCGCCACTGACGCCGACGAGATCAAGGGTCTCGTGAAGATGCTGGATCCCAAGTACAATCCTGAGCATTACGAGGACGCCCGCTTCCTGGGCCGGGGCACCATCACCGCTTCCCAGATCTTCTACACCTCGCCCTCCCGCTGCGCCGTGGCCGATTCCTGCGCCGTATCCCTGGATCGCCGCATGACCGCCGGCGAAACCTGGGATTCCTGCCTGGAGGAGATCCGGAACCTTCCTGCCTGCAAGAAGTACGCCAAGGACGTAAAGGTCTCCATGTACATGTACGACCGGCCCGCCTGGACCGGCCTTAAGTATGAGACCGAGTGCTATTTCCCCACCTGGATCAACAAGGAGACTGCCGCCCACGTGCAGGCCCTCGCGGACGCCCACAAGGCCCTCTTTGGGGAGGAGCGCGTTGGCTCCGAAAGCGCCATGCACCTTAGGCATCGTCCCCTCATCGACAAGTGGACCTTCTCCACCAACGGCGTGTCCATCCAAGGCCGCTACGGCATCCCCTGCGTGGGCTTCGGCCCTGGTGCCGAGTCACAGGCCCATGCGCCCAACGAGATCACCTGGAAGCAGGATCTGGTCACCTGCGCCGCCCTCTATGCAGCGGTGCCCATGAACTATCATCCCGAGAACGCTACCGGCGACGTGACCGTCTTCCGGGCCGGCAAGACCGACACCAAGTTCGCCAACGACTAAGCATTTTTTCTAAAATACATTATATCAGGAGGCATCATGAGCAACGTCAAAAAGTACACCGACAAACTGAACCAGTTGAAGTTCGACAACATGTACAATGGCGACTTTTTCCTGACCTGGGAAAAGACCGACGACGAGATCGCGGCAGTGTTCACCGTGGCCGACGCCCTGCGTCATCTACGGGAGAACAACATCTCCACCAAGATCTTTGACTCCGGCCTGGGCATCTCCCTGTTCCGCGACAACTCCACCCGCACCCGTTTCTCCTTCGCCTCCGCCTGCAACCTGCTGGGCATCGAGGTCCAGGATCTGGACGAGGGCAAGAGCCAGATCGCTCATGGCGAGACCGTCCGGGAGACCGCCAACATGATCTCCTTCATGGCGGACGTCATCGGCATCCGGGACGACATGTACATCGGCAAGGGCAACACCTACATGCACAACGTGGTGAACGCCGTCACCGAGGGCAACAAGGCGGGCGTTCTCGAGCAGAAGCCCACGCTGGTCAACCTCCAGTGCGACATCGACCATCCCACTCAGTGCATGGCGGACATGCTCCACTGCATCCATACCTTGGGCGGCAGCGACGACCTTGACGAGGCCATCAAGAACCTGAAGGGCAAAAAGGTGGCCATGACCTGGGCCTACAGCCCCTCTTACGGCAAGCCTCTGTCCGTGCCTCAGGGCGTGGCGGGCCTGTTCACCCGGTTCGGCATGGACGTGACCCTCGCGTATCCCGAGGGCTATGAGATCATGGACGACGTGGTGAAGGTGGCGGAGGAGAACTGCAAAAAGTCCGGTGCCAAGTTCACCATCACCCACGACATGAAGGAAGCCTTCAAGGACGCGGACATCGTCTATCCCAAGTCCTGGGCCCCCTTCAAGGCCATGGAGGAGCGGACTGAGCTTTACGGGAACGGCGATCTCGAGGGCATCAAGGCCCTGGAAAAGCGGCTCCTGGCTCAGAACGCGGAGCACAAGGACTGGGAGTGCACCGAGGAGATGATGAAGCTCACGAAGGACGGCAAGGCCCTGTACCTCCACTGCCTGCCTGCGGACATCACCGACGTCTCCTGCGAGGCCGGCGAAGTGGCCGCCTCCGTCTTCGATCGCTATCGCGATCCCCTCTACAAGCAGGCCTCCTTCAAGCCTTACATCATCGCGGCTATGATCTTCCTCGCCAAGGTGAAGGACCCCGCCGCCAAGCTCTTGGAGCTGGAACAGAAGAGCACCCCCCGCTGGAACGCATAATGAATTTCTGAAAGGAATACGAATATGATCGATCTTACCATCCATCCGGAAGCTTTGGAGCGGAACATTGAAGTCGCTCGCAAGAACCACATCATCCTGCCCACCTTCGAGCAGATGAAGCACCCCGAATTGGTCCCTGAGAAGGTGAAAGAAGCGTTGAAGAACGTGGGCCTTTGGGACGTGAACCCCCTGAACCTGTTCCGCATCACCTGGCACAACGAGCCCGTCATGGACGGCGGCCAGTACGGCCCCGTGAATTTCATCGAGCTGCCCAGCTCCCTCACCGGCGTCAAGGCCCGGATCATCTGCCTCATCGGCAAGTGGTTCCCCACGGGCTGCCACAAGGTGGGCGCCTCCTACGGCTGCCTGGTGCCCCGCTTGGTCACCGGTCAGTTCGACGCCACCTACAACAAGGCCGTTTGGCCCTCCACCGGCAACTACTGCCGGGGCGGCGCCTTCAACAGCAAGCTCCTGGCCTGTGACAGCGTGGCCATTCTGCCCGCCGAGATGAGCAAGGAGCGGTTCGACTGGCTCTCCAACATCGCCGGCGAAGTCATCGCCACCCCCGGCTGCGAGAGCAACGTGAAGGAGATCTTCGACAAGACCTGGGAGCTGCGCCGCACCCGGGACGATGTGGTCATCTTCAACCAGTTCGAAGAGATGGGCAACTGCATCTGGCACTATCAGGTCACCGGCAACGCCATCGCCGAAGCCTTTGAAAGCATCAAGGGCGAGGGCGACCGTCTGGCGGGCGCCTGCTTCACCAGCGGTTCCGCCGGCACCATGAGCGCGGGCGACCTGTTGAAGGAGAAGTACCCCCATCTGAAGCTGGCCGTGGGCGAGGCGCTCCAGTGCCCCACCCTCCTGGAGAACGGCTTCGGCGGTCACCGCATCGAGGGCATCGGCGACAAGCACGTGCCCTGGATCCACAACGTGAAGAACACCGACATGGTCATCGACATCGACGACGACGATTCCCAGAACCTGCTGCGTCTCTTCAACAGCGAGGAGGGCAAAAAGTATCTGGTGGAGGAGGCAGGCGTTCCCGCCAAGACCGTGGAGCAGCTGTCCCTCATGGGCATCTCCGGCATCGCCAACATGCTTTGCTGCATCAAGATGGCCAAGTATTATGAGCTCACCGAGCATGACGTGGTGGCCACCGTCTGCACCGACTCCGCCATCATGTACGAGAGCCGCATCAAGGAGCTGGACGAGCAGCAGGGCGCCTATTCCGAGCTGGCCGCGGCCTACGACTTTGCCAAGCATCTGCAGGGCGTCCGCACCGACGCCATGCTGGAGCTCTCTTACCAGGATCGCAAGCGCATCCACAACCTGAAGTACTACACCTGGGTGGAGCAGCAGGGCAAGACCTACGAGGAGATCAACCAGCAGTGGTATGATGAGCATTACTGGACCGACATGCACGAGCAGGCGGCGGATCTGGACAAGCTCATCAACGCCTTCAACGAGAAGACCGGCGTGCTGGCCGAGCTGTAAGGGCCATGAAGCGGGTTTTAGGCTATCGCTGCACCATCTGCGGCCGGGAGTTCTCCTTTGAGCCGGAGCGGTACACCTGCCCTCACTGTGGGGAAAAGGGGATTCTGGACATCGTCTATGACTATGGCGAGGTGAGGAAGGTCCTGACCCGGGAGACCCTGGCGCAGAACCGGGACAACAGCATGTGGCGGTATCGGGCCCTCATGCCCGTGGCGGACACCACGGACGTGAGCCGCTTCCTCCGCATCGGCTGGTCCCCCCTCTACGAATCGAAGAAGCTCCGGGATGAACTGGGCGTCAAGGCCTTGTTCATCAAGGACGACGGCATCAACCCCACCGCTTCTTTGAAGGACCGGGCGTCGGGGGTGGCTGTGGCTAAGGCCATCGAGCTGGGCTACGACACCATCTCCTGTTCCTCCACCGGCAACGCGGCCTCCTCCTGCGCGGGGAGCGCCGCCCGGATGGGCCTTAAAGCGGTCATTTTCGTGCCCAAGCGGGCCCCCCAGGGGAAGGTGGCACAGCTCATGATCTTCGGCGCCAAACTGGTCGTGGTGGATGGGGACTATGAGCAGACCTTCGAGCTCAGCCGCGCCGCCATCGAGAAGTACGGCTGGTACAACCGGAACGCGGGCATCAACCCCGTCATGAGCGAGGGGAAAAAGACCGTGGCCATGGAAATCGCCGAACAGCTCCATTTCAACGTGACCGACTGGGTGGCCTGCTCCGTGGGAGACGGCTGCACCATCGGCGGCGTGTACACCGGCTTCAAGGATCTCTACGAGCTGGGCCTCATCGACAGGATCCCCCGGATCCTGGGCGTCCAGTCCACAGGCTGCTGCCCCTTTGTCAACGCTGACAAGGTGCCGGGCCACGAGCTGGTCCCCACCCCGGAGGAGACGCTGGCCGACTCCATCTCCGTGGGCGTGCCCCGGAACCCGAAGAAGGCCCAGCGGGCGGTCTACGATTCGGATGGCCGCTGGATCGCCGTCTCCGACGACGATATCCTGAACGCCATGCGGCTCCTGGGCCGGAACGAGGGCGTGTTCTCCGAGCCCGCCGGCGCCACCGCCACGGCAGGCGTAAAGGCTGCCATCGAGCAGGGGATCATCCGCTCCACCGAAACCGTCACCGTCATCAGCACGGGCAGCGGCCTCAAGGACACGGCAAATGCCTTAAAGGCGGCCGGAAAACCATATATTTGTGCGCCAACACTGGACGCGCTGGAAAAAAGTGGTATACTTTAATTTGGTACAAAAAAATACAGGAGGTCTTATCATGAAATACGGTCGTGTGTATAACTTTTCTGCCGGTCCCGCCATCATGCCGGAACCTGTCCTGGAGGAGATCCGGGACGAGATGATGAACTACCGCGGAAGCGGCATGTGCGTCATGGAAATGTCCCACCGGTCCAAGGTCTATCAGCAGATCATCGACGAGGCTGAGGCGGACCTGCGCACCCTGATGAATATCCCCGACAACTACAAGGTCCTCTTTATCCAGGGCGGCGCCACCCTCCAGTTCTCCGCCATCCCCATGAACCTGTGTAAGAACGGTGTGTTCGATTACATCGTCACCGGTTCCTGGTCCAAGAAGGCCGCGGCTGAGGCGAAGAAATACGGCAAGGTGAACGTGGTCGCCTCCAGCGAGGACAAGAACTTCTCCTACATCCCCGACGTGTCCGATCTGCCCATCGACGATGACGCCGACTACGTCTACATCTGCGAGAACGAGACCATCTACGGCACCACCTATCAGCAGCTGCCCAACACCAAGGGCAAGATCCTGGTGTCCGACCAGAGCTCTATGTTCCTTTCCAAGCCCTGCAACGTCTCTGACTACGGCCTCATCTACGGCGGCGTCCAGAAGAACGTGGGTCCCGCGGGCCTTGCCATCGTGATCATTCGGGAGGACTTGATCCGGGAAGATATCGATCCCAAGACCCCCATCTATCTGCGCTATGACACCCACTCCAAGAACGGCAGCATGTACAACACCCCCAACTGCTGGGCCATCTATGTCTGCGGCAAGGTCTTCAAGTACCTGCTGAACAACGGCGGCCTCGAGGCCATGGCTAAGAAGAACGAGGAGAAGGCCAAGGTCATGTACGACTTCCTGGATTCCTCCAAGCTGTTCTACGGCACCGTGGAGAAGAAGGATCGTTCCCTCATGAACGTGCCCTTCATCACCGGCGACAAGGACAAGGATGCGGCGGTGGTCGCTGCCACCAAGGCGGCCGGCTTCGAGAACCTGAAGGGCCACAAGAGCGTGGGCGGCCTGCGTGCCTCCATCTACAACGCCATGCCCATCGAGGGCGTTCAGGCCCTAGTGGACTTTCTCAAGAAGTATGAAGCGGAGAACGCGTAAGGAGGAACATTCGAAATGATCAAGATTCTTGCGTCTGACGGTATGGAAAAGGGCGCGGTGGCCGCGCTGGAAGCCAAGGGTTGCCAGGTGGATCAGCAGTTCTATGATCCCGAAGCTCTGAAGGAAGCCGTGAAGAACTACGACGTGCTCGTGGTCCGTTCCGCCACCAAGGTCCGCGTCCCCCACATCGACGCGGCCAAGGAAGCGGGCAAGCTGAAGCTGGTCATCCGCGGCGGCGTCGGCGTGGACAACATCGACGTGAAGTACGCCGAGGAGAACGGCATCACCGTCCGCAACACCCCCCGGGCCAGCTCCCAGTCCGTGGCGGAGCTCGCTATGGGCCACATGTTCGCCTGCGCCCGGTTCCTGTCCATCGCCGGTCACACCATGCGTGAGGACAAGTGGGAGAAGAAAGCCTACGCCAAGGGCATCGAGCTTCAGGGCAAGACGCTGGGCATCATCGGCTTCGGCCGCATCGGCCAGCACCTGGGCGTCATGGCCAAGGCCATCGGCATGAAGGTCGTGGCCTTCGATATCTTCCATATCCCCGGCATCGAGGAGCAGTTGGGCATCAACTACGTGGAGATGGACGAGCTCCTCAAGGAGTCTGACTTCATCAGCGTCCATGCCCCCGCGGTGGACGGCGGCGCCATCATCAACGCCGACACCATCGCCAAGATGAAGGACGGCGTGTGCATCATCAACACCAGCCGCGGCGCCAACCTGGACGAGGACGCCCTCCTGGCCGCCCTGGAGTCCGGCAAGGTCCGGGCCGCCGGCCTCGACGTGTACGCCTCCGAGCCCGCCCAGAATAAGGCCCTCTACAGCCACCCCATGGTGTCCTGCACGCCCCACATCGGCGCCTCCACGGTGGAAGCCCAGAAGCGCATCGGCCAGGAGATCGTGGACATCATCACCAAGCAGTTCAACCTGTAAGCTGAACAAACATAGAAGAGACCGGGAATGTTCCCGGTCTCTTTTCTGTTATATCCGTTTTATTTGATCTTTTTCCGCTTCAGCAGGAAGAACACGAACAGGCCGCCCATCAGGGCCAGAGGAGAGAGGACGTACCAAAGGAGCTGCGGTTGGCCCTGGGAGGGGGGCGTCTCAGGTTCTGACGAGATCTCCTGCACGGGGGCCGCGGTCTCGCCGGGAGAGGGCAGGGGGCGCGTCTCCACGGTCAACACGGGCTCAGGCGTGGGGGTGGGGTCCGGCTCCAGGCCGTATTGGAACACCAGCGGCAGGGAGAAGAGGAGCCTGTCCTCGAAGAAATAGGAGACTTCGCCTGCCGGTTCCCCGGCTTTGACAGGCACGGAGACTTCCAGCAGGGACACCTCCGTGCGGAGCTTCTTGCCTGTCTGAAGGGCCAGTCGGGCGGGCAGATACACGGACACGGCGGCGTCGATGTCCGCCACGGTGACGGGGAGGGGCACCTGTTCGTCGCCCTTTTGGACGGTGGCCGGGAACTCCGTTTCCAATCCCTCGCCCGCCAGGGTGCGCACGTTCACGATGGGGAAAAGGTAGGAGTATCCGTACTCAAAGAGGGCCTTCGCTTCCAAAAAGCGGTTGGCGATGATCTTGTCGTATTTGGTGCCCTTGGTGCCGGATGTGGGGACCTTGTCCCCTAAAAGCACACAGACCAGGGTGACTCCGCTGTACCGGGCCATGGCCATATAGGTGCGGCCCGCCGCGTTGGTGCTGCCCGTCTTGCCGCCGATGCACCAGGTGTACAGGGCGGAGACCTTCTTATAGTCCCCGGGCCGCGGCTCGTTCACCAGCCGGTCGATGTTTCGCACGCTGACGGTCCGCTTGCTGGTCTGTTCCGTAAGGGTGTAGTTTGGCGTCATCAAGATCTCGCACAGGGCATCGTTTTGGGCTGCAGCGGCCCCGAGCCGGGACAGATCCCGGGCGGTGGTGTACATGTCGTCGTCGTGGAGACCTGAAGCGTTCGTAAAGTGACTGTCGGTCATGCCCAGCTCCCGGGCCTTGGCATTCATCAGCTCGGCGAATCCTTCCTCCGTGCCGCCCACCTGTTCGGCCACGGCCCGGGCGGCGTCGTTGCCGGAGGGGAGGAGCATGCCGTACATCAGGTCCCCCAGCCGGTAGACCTCGCCCTCCTTCACGCCGATCTTGGTGTTGGCGCTGGCCAGGTCCACGTCGTGGGCGGAGATGGTCACCAAGTCCTCCATGTTGCCCTTCTCCAGAGCGACCAGAGCAGTCATGATCTTGGTGATGCTGGCGGGGTAGGCCTTCTCGTCTGCGTTCTTTTCAAGACCGTCCACGCTTTTCGTAGGGTCGTTGCCGTAGGCCAGGATCACGTTTCTTTCCGGAAAGGTTGACAGATCCGGTCGATCCACGGCGAAGCTCGTCGGCACCGAAACGACAAGCGCCGTCATCACGGCCATCAGGGCCGCCAGACGGCGCAAATGGATTCTTATGGAAGCTTGGCTCATGTTCTATCCCGCTCGGCGGCCCGCTGCCGAGCGATCCGCTGCTGCTGCATCTTTCTGCGGCGGCGGGCAGCGGCCCTGGCCTTGCGGCGGCGTTCCCGACGGATACGCACCACGATCATGAAGGCGGCGAAGGCCACGACCATCAGCACAACCAGCACGATGGCCACGATCAGGATGATTCGCTTGGCATTGCTCTCCTTTACCGGTTCGCCGGAGAGAGTGGAGGCGGTGCCCATAAGGGTGACGGCTCCGGCAGAAACCTGGGGCTGAGGCTGCTCGCTGCTGACGGCGGGCTCGTTGCTCAAGATCCCCTCCTTCACGTCCCGGTCGGCGTACAGGTTGGAGGTGAACAGGATGGAGTTGCCCACCTTATATTCCACGGTACCCACCACGTCCCCGCTGTTGATGGGGGCCACCAGGGTGCCGATCTTGGTTTCGGCCATGGTGGTCACCACCTCCTTCAGCTGTTCCATGAAGGGCGTCATGAGCTGCATCTGCTGGTTGACGTCCAGCCGGGGGGATACGGTGAGCTGTCCGTTCTCCGGGTCGTTCTTGGAGGCGTTCTGCACCTGGACGGGGAAGGACACGGGCATGCCCATGTCGATGAGCTCCTGTACGGTGATGATCTGAGACATCTGCTTGAAGCCGTAATCGAACAGGGCGATGGCGTCCTCAAACCGCTGGGCGTTGTACGGGTCCTTGGTCTTGGCGTTCATGTTGGCAGAGCGCGCCAGGTAGTCCGGATCGTCCAGGGTCCCGCCCAAAAGCACGGCGATGAGGGTCACGCCGCCCCGGGTCGCCGCGGCGATGAAGCACTTGCCCGCCAGGTTGGTATCCCCGGTCTTCACGCCGATGGCATCGGGATACAGGCAGGAAATGGGGGTGTAGGTACCGTCAGATTCCGCATCGATCAGCAGCCGGTTGGTGTTCTGCAGGGAGATGGCGGTGGTGCCGCTGGTGTCGGTGCAGGTGTAGGTGGTGGTGCTGACGATCTGGCGGAAGGTCTCGTTCTGCAGCGCCCAGGCCGTCAAAAGGGCCATATCCCGGGCAGTGGAATAATTTTTGCCGCTGTCGTCCTTGCCGTGGACAGTGGTGAAGTGGGAGTGGGTCATGCCCAGCTCCTGAGCCTTCTCGTTCATGAGCTTTGCGAAGGCCTTGGTGGATCCGGCCAGATGCTCGGCGATGGCAATGGCCGCATCATTCCCGGAGGGGAGCATGAGACCGTAGAGGAGATCCCGGATTCGCCAGGTCTGCCCGGCTTCCAGCCCCATGAGGGAATTATACTGCTTGCGGAAGTTCACCGCCGCCTCAGACACGGTAGCCTCCTCCTCCAGACGTCCCGATTCGATGGCCAGCATGCAGGTGAGGATCTTGATGGTGCTGCCGGTGGAGCATTGCTCGTCGGCGTTCTTTTCGATGCCGTACAGAGCGGTGGTGGGATCGTCCGCATTGACCAAAATGACGTACCGCTCCCGCAGGGTGCTCATATCGAACCCGTCCGCATGGGCGGAGGGGGCGGGCACCAACAGGATGAGGATCAGGAGCGACAGAAGGAAGGCGACAGCGCGTTTATACATATATATACACCTCATGGGTTAAAAACATGTAGTAAGTTTACCCCCGGCACCCTATGGCTGTCAATGGCACAGAGGGCAAACTTTTGTGCCGGAAAAATGAACATTTTATTATCGGACGCCGGGAGCGTTGTCCGCGTTGACGAATCGGACATGAAGATCGCCTCCATCTGTCACGATCAGGGCACAGCTATCGGCTGAACCGCCCCGAGGACGAGAGAGGGAGCCCGGGTTCAGCAGGAGCCTTGGCCCGTTGGCGCTAAGATCGGGCATGTGGGTGTGGCCGTAGAGGACCATGTCCGCATGGACCTCCCCGCCCCGATACAGCAGGGCGTCCGAGAAATAGTACTGGTGGCCGTGCAGCAGCAAAAATCGTTTTCCGTCCAGATCCACCGTCAGCTCTAAGGGCGCGTCCGAACGATAGTCGCAGTTCCCTCGAACGGCATACACGGGGCAGGCAAAGAGCTTGGCAAGCTTTTCCCCATCGGCGGCGTAGTCCCCCAAATGAAAGATACAATCGAGGGGCGTGAGCCGGTCGTAGAACCGCTTGGCGGGGGAGACGTCCCCATGGCTATCGGAGAAGACGCCGATCCTCATCGGCTCGCCGCCTCGGCATCCAGGGCCTTGCGCAGGGCATCCAGGGATGCCCGCCGGTGGCTGACGCTGTTCTTCTCCTCGGCGCTGAGCTCCGCAAAGGCCTTGCCGAGGGGCGGGTAGTAGAAATAGGGGTCGTAGCCGAAGCCGTTCTCTCCGGCGGGGGCTCGGAGAAGAAGCCCCTCCGCCTTGCCCTCCACCACCAGCACTGGCCGTCCTCTGCGGGCCAGAGCCACCGCACTGACAAAGCGGCAGGTACGCTTTTCGTCGGGCACGTCCTTCATGTCCTCCATGAGCTTGGCGTTATTGGCTCTGTCGTCGTGGCCCTCTCCGGCATAGCGGGCGGAGTATACCCCCGGCGCGCCGTCCAGAGCATCCACGCACAGCCCGGAATCGTCCGCCAGCGTGGCGTCAAAACCACTCTTCTCCAAAATCTCCATAGCCTTTTTCACGGCGTTCTCCCGGAAGGTTTTGCCGTCCTCCACCACGTCGATATCGAGTCCCGCTTCCCGCATGGTCATCAGCTCGTCGAAATAATCGGAAAGGATCTCCTTGATCTCCCGGACCTTGTGGGCGTTGTTGGATGCGATCAAAAGCTTCATGTCAGTATTCTTTAACTCCTTTTTTCAGGGTGCTGATCAGATTCGGATCGGGGGTGATGAACACCGTCCGCTGATTGGTGAAGAGAACGAACCCGGGCTTGCTCCCGGATGGCTTCTTCACGTACCGCCGGGGCACGTAATCCACGGGGACGGAGGCTCCGTTTCGCTGGCTGCTGAAGTGGACCGCCAGATTGGCCGCCTCCAGAAGGGTCTGCTGGTCCGGCATTCCCTTGCTGTCCACGATCACGTGGGACCCGGCGGCGTCCTTCACATGGAGCCACAGGGCGTCCGCCGGAGCGTTGCGGGTGAGACGGTCGTTCTGCTCGTTGTTCTTGCCCACGTATATGGACAAGCCCGCGGAGGACAGAAAGTGCAGGGGCATGGACCGGCCCGCCTTGGGCCGGGCCGCTCCCTTGACGGGGGAAGGGCGAATATACCGCTCCCGGATAAGCTCCTGACGGATCTCGGCGATGTCGTCACTGTTCTCGCAGGTGTTGAGAGCCACAAGCTGGCCTTGCAGATACAGCTGCTCCTCCTTCAGTTTCCCCATCTCGCCTTCGGCATAGGCCCGGGCGGCCTTCAGCTTTTGATAGCGCTTGAAGTACCGGGCGGCGTTCTCTGCCACGGAGAGGGCCGGATCCAGCCGCACCGTGACCTTCACGGGCGGAAATTCATAGTAGTTTTCCACCACCACAGAGTCCGCGCCCTTGGGTCGATCCCCATGGAAGGACAGGAGCAGCTCCCCGCAGAGCCGGAGCCGACCTTCCTCCTCCGCGCTCAAAAGATCGCCGGTGAAGGCGCTGATCTTGTTTTCGCACCGCTTCAGGGCGTGCTCCAGGGTGGCCCGGAGGGAGCCGGTCTCTCGAAGCATCCGGATGCGCACGTCCCGCTCCCGGTACCAGGCGTCGTAACACTCCGACAGGGTGGGGAAGGGCACGGCGTCGCTTCGATCCAGGGGCCGGAAGGGAGCGGGCCCCACCCCCGGCACCAGGCAGGGAGAGAGCTTTCCTTCCTTCAGGCTTTGCAGCGTATCGAACAGATACGGCCCCCGCTGCTCGTCGGAAAGACCATCTGGCAGCAGGAGAGTGGCGATCTGCCGGGAGACGCCCATATAGCCGTTCATGAGGGAACGGGGGGAGTCCACCCCAGATAGCTCCTCCAAAGAGGCTGAAAGAGGGTCCCGCTTCTCCTGAAGGGGCAGAGCTTCGTACTTCACGTTTGGCAAGCACACCCGAAGGGCCTCTGCTCCTACGCCGATGTGCCGAAGGCAATCTAAAATGAGGTCATTTTCGTCCAAAAGGAAGGCGTTTCCATGCTTGCCCATGAGCTCCACCACCAGGGAGCAAACAGCTTCGTCCATGAGCTCGTCCCGACCGGAGAAGTGGAAGCGGACCGTCCGATCAAGGCCCGTTTGTTCCATCTTCGTGATCCGGCTGCCGATGAGCCGCTTCCTGAGGAGCATGCAAAAAGCGGGCGCGGCGGCAGGGTTCTCCGCTGTGTCCCGGGTGAGGGCGATGCGCCCGTTTTCGTTATGGATGTTGACGAGGAGCTTCACCCGTCCACAGTCGCTGCCGTGGCAGGAGAGGAGCAGCGTGTCCTTATCCGGCTGCTGCACCTTGTCCACCCGGGCGCCCAACAGGCCTCGGATCTCCCACAGCATGGCGTGGAGGGAAAGACCGTCCATAGCCATGATCAGTTCCTCCCTGATTCACAAAAAAACGGCCCGCTTTCCTGTTTTGACATGAAGGAAAGGGGCCGAACAGAATCTATACGTTTGGGGTTAATTGGCGGACGCGCGCTTGCCGGCCAGCTGAGCCTTCTTGTGGTTGGCGGCATTCTTATGGATGACGCCCTTGGCAGCTGCCTTATCGACGGTGCTCACGGCTTTGAGATAAGCGGCCTCGGCGGCTTCCTTATCCTCACCCTGGAGCGCTTCGTCATAGCGACGCAGAGCGGTCTTCAAAACGGACTTGTCCTCGCGGTTGCGAAGATTCTCCTTTTTGTTGGTGCCTGCACGCTTGATAGCAGATTTGATGTTTGCCACAGCATTTACCCCCTATAGATATTGTCCTTTACACGAACTACGCTATTATACATAAAGACTTTCAAAAATGCAAGCCCTATTTTCATCTTTTTTTCAGGACTTTTTGCCTTGTGCTTTGGGGAACGGTAGGGTATAGTGTTTCCTATAAAACAATGCGCGAAAGGACATGAGCATGAAACCCATCGAACAAAAGGACATCCTGATCTATCGGTTTTTGTCGGATCCCCAATATAACCCGGCCCACACCCGGGCGGCCTTCGTGGTCTCCACGGCCAACGAAACGGAGAATGGCTATGAATCCCGGCTGTGGCTCTATGAAAACGACGCGGTGAAGCAGCTCACCGATCTGGGCAAGGAGCGGGGTTATTTGTGGCTGGACGACGATCGGCTCATCTTTCCTGCCGTTCGTTCTGCCGCAGAGAAGAAGCGGGCGGAAGCGAAGGAACCCTTCACATCCTATTACGTGCTGGATCTCCAGGGTGGCGAAGCTTTGCCCTTCTTCACGGTGCCTTTTGCCGTCAGCGAGCTGAAGGTCCTGGATGAAAAGCGGTTCCTGGCGGTGGGCAGCTTCCACAAGGATCATCCCGATCTCTATGCCGCGGATGAGGAGACCCGTCGGAAAATCTTGAAGGAGAAGGAGGACGACAAAGACTACGAGGTCTTCGATGAGCTTCCCTTCTGGTCCAACGGGGCGGGGGTCGTCAACGGCCAACGTCGGCGACTGTTCCTCATTACCCTGGACCCGCTGACCGTCACGCATGTCTCCGGTCCCGGGGAGGATATGGGCGGCTTCGCGGTGCTCCGTGACGAGGTCTTCTACGCCGTCCAGGAACGGGGACCCAAGATGCTGCTGAAGGAATTCACCGTTAAGGCACGGGATTTGAAGACTGGGACAACGCGGGATGTGTTCCACACGGATTCCTTCATGCTTTCCCATCTGGAGACCGTAGGGGATCATCTGCTCCTCTTCGGCGGCGAGGGAAAGCGCTACGGCCTCAACGAAAACGACTACGTGTATGAGATCGACCCGGTCACCGGCGAGCGGAAGACCCTCTTTGCGGCGGAATACAGCCTGTACAACAGCGTGGGCAGCGACGCGCGTCTGGGCGGCGGCCGGGAGTGCGTGACGGCGGAGGACAGCCTCTACCACCTGATCACCCGGGGCGGGGACGCGGTCCTCTATCGCCTGGACATGGACGGGACCGATACCCCCGTGTTCACCAAACCAGGCGCCATGGACTGCTTTGACGTGGCGGACGGGAAGGCCCTTTGCGTGGGCCTCTACGATATGCGGCCCCAGGAGCTGTATCTTTGCGACTACGCCACCGGGGAGGCGAAGCGCCTCACCGACTTCAATGGCTCCGCCATCGAAGACCGCTATATCGCCCAGCCGGAGCCCCTCTCCATAAAGAGTGAGGGCCTCACCATCGAGGGCTGGGTCCTCAAGCCCTTCGGGTATGATCCCGCCAAGCGGTATCCGGCGGTTTTCGATATCCACGGCGGACCCAAGACCGTCTACGGCCCCGTGTTCTACCACGAGATGCAGTACTGGGCGGGGAAGGGTTATTTCGTGTTCTTCTGCAACCCCAAGGGCAGCGACGGCGGCGATAACGCCTTTGCCGACATCCGGGGCGGCTATGGAGACGTGGACTATAAGAACCTCATGGCCTTCTGTGACGCGATCCTGGCGGCCTATCCCGCCATCGACCCCAAAAGGGTCTGCGAGACCGGCGGCAGCTACGGCGGCTTCATGACCAACTGGATCATCGGCCATACGGACCGGTTCTGTTGCTGCGCGTCCCAGCGGTCCATATCGAACTGGCTCAGCTTCTGCGGCGTCTCCGACATCGGCAACTACTTTGCCCCCGACCAGACCGGCGGCGATCTTTACGACGACCCAACCGCCCTCTGGGCCCAGTCCCCCCTGAAGTACGCCAAGAACGTGAAAACGCCCACCCTGTTCATACATTCCGATGAGGATTATCGCTGCCCCCTGGAGCAGGGCCTGCAGATGTACTCCGCTCTCGTGGATCGAGGCATCCCCGCCCGGCTTTGCCTCTTCCATGGGGAGAACCACGAGCTCAGCCGCTCCGGCAAGCCCCTCCACCGCCTCCGTCGCCTCCGGGAGATCACGGCCTGGTTCGACAAGTACAGCGCTGAGAAGTAACAAGAGGTATCCATGTTCGATGTGATCGTCGTCGGAGCGGGCCCCGCAGGCAGCACCGCCGCCAAAACACTGGCTGAGAAGGGCCGAAGGGTCCTGCTGGTGGAGCGGTTCAAGATGCCCCGCTACAAGTCCTGCTCCGGTCAGCTTATTCAAAAGACATTGGACCTGGTGGAAGCTTATTATGGGGAGCCGGTCCCCGTATCGACCATGTGCACGCCCTATGAAAACAGAGGCGTGATATTGACGGACGATAAGGGGAACGCCTATCGCTTCGAGCAAAACGGGCGGAACGTGTGGCGCAGCGCCTTTGATAAGTGGCTGGCGGACAAGACTGCGGCGGCTGGCGCAGAGGTCCGGGAGGATACGGCGGCTATCGCCTGCGAAGCGGGGGAGGAGTTGGTGACCGTCACGCTGAAATCCGGCGGAAAGGCCTACACCGAACAGGCCCCATATCTAATCGACTGCGAGGGCGTGACGGGTGCCCTGAAGCGAAAGCTGATGGGTAAGGAGCCGGAGTATGTCACCACGTTTCAAACCTACAACCGGGGCAGCATCGACCTTGACCCCCATTTCTTCTATGCCTGGCTGCAGCCGGATTTGTCCCAGTACGACGCCTGGTTCAACGTGAAGGACGGGCAGCTGGTGCTGGGCGTGTCCGTCCGGGACAGTGGCCGGATAGATGAATATTTCTCTCGTTTCATTGCATATATGCAGGATGAGCATGACTTGCGCATCCATGAGCAGCTGAAGGAGGATCGCTGGCTTATGCATCGGGTCCGGCCCGGCTGCCCCATCGACCACGGCGTGGGGCGGGTCCTCTTTGCCGGGGAAACGGCGGGCTTCCTCAACCCCATGGGCGAGGGCGTTTCCTCGGCCATCGAAAGCGGGCACCTGCTGGGGGAGGCCATGGAGGCCCATTTCGACGATCCGAAGGCAGTCCTTTCCGCATATGCGACCGCCGCACGCCCCCTGCAAGACTACATGAAGCGACAATGGCATTTGGTGTCGGCTATGTCCGACGCCTTTGGAGATATGAAGATATAAGCGAGGTATATATGGTCATCTTGATCACCGGTGCAAGCCACACGGGGAAGACCTTGTTGGCCCAGCGGATGCTGGAACGGTACGGGTATCCCTATCTATCCATGGACCATCTGAAGATGGGCCTGATCCGCAGCGGGCAGACGAGGCTCACGCCCGAGGACGACGAGGAGCTGACGGCGTACCTTTGGCCCATCCTGCGGGAGATGGTCAAGACCGCCATTGAGAACAAGCAAAACCTGATCGTGGAGGGCTGCTACGTGCCCTTTCATTGGCGAAAGGACTTTTCTGAGGAGTATCTATCTGCCATCCGCTTTATTTGCCTCGCTATGACTGACAGGTACATCGACGATCATTTCGATGAGATCCTGACCCACAGCTTCGATATCGAGAGTCGGATGGACGATTCGTACTGCACCGCCGACTTCCTCAAGGCGGAGAATCGAAAATATGCCGCCGGGTTCCAGACCATGGGGGAGAGGGTTGCTTGGATCGAAGGTGAGTATGACAGATCCATAGGCCCCTTGATCTGAATGAGCAAAAAAGGAGGGAATCTTCCCTCCTTTCTTTATTCTGCAGATGCGCACTCAGACGCCATATCTCGGCTCGATGACGGTGCCGTCGATGGCATTGATGCGAAGCAAGGGGCTGGGAAAGCCTTCCCGATCGTCGCTGCCGAAGTTGAGGCCGTCCTCATAGGTGAAATAGTAGCTGCCGTAGAAGTTCCAAACCGGGACCAGCAGCCCCTTTTCGCTGGACTTGCGGTTGGTCACCCGGGACATTTCCAGGGCCACCCGGTCCACCCGATAGGTGGCAGAGGTGAGGTCGTTGCTGTTGTCCATGTCATATTTCACCAGCATCATTTTCCGGAAGATCTCATCGATCTTGTCAAAGGTCATAAGGGCACTGCTTTGGGTGACGTATTCACCATAGGCATAGGGAGAAAACCAATAGAAGTTCTCGATCCCGTTATCCGTGATGGTGAAAGTACAACTCTCGAAACCCCAGTGAGGATCGCCGGAACAGGGCGGGGGCGGCAGGATGCCGTCGATGGACTTGCCGCAGGCCACCACGTAGGCGGAGTTGTCCCCATAGGGATCAGGCACTTTCCTGTCGCCGTCCCCGGTATCGCTGTTTTGGGTGAGATACACGCCGGTCACCAACATGCCCTCAAAGCCATTGTCCGCCCAGAAGGTTTCCACCAGCTGCCTCGCCTCGGCGGGGGTCATGTTCAGCCCCACAGCGTCCGCCGGCACGACGGTCTCGTCAACGATCCATTTCCGTACATTGTAGTTCAGATACTGTCCGAAAGACTGATCCCGGATATACCAGATGCTGCCGCCGATGGGGAAATCGTAGCTGGACTTGGTGTTTTTATCGTAGGTCTGGCCGTGGACGTGGAAGGCCTTGCCTGCATACGTGTAGTAATTCTCCTGACGCTCGTAGGCGTCCAGGGCCTTATACTTGCCCAGATACTCCCCGACCCCCAGCTGACGCTCCTCAAGGGTGCCGTCACTGATCTGCTTTTCGACGGTCGTCGGAGCCTTCTCGTATTCTTCCTTCCAGCATGCCAGGTTGGATTCCAGCTTTTTGATGCGGTCCTTGTCGGTGGCGGTCTGCATCTCCGATTCCACGTCTGCGATCCGCTCAGAAATCTCAGCCTTCGTCATCTGCTCCTGAGCCTTGTACATGACCGTGTCCCCACACAGGGCATTAAAGAGCTTCGTGACCTCTTCCTGGGTGAAATCCCGGGGTTCCACGTGCAGGGTGGGCATTTCGAGGGTGTTCGGCAGGTACACGTCGGCGTCCACGATGATTTTGACGATATCGGATTTGGGCGTCAGATCCACGCTATAGCGGGTGGACGCACCAAGCAGGTCATATAGGGGACTGGAGGGGATGGAGACTTCGTCCAACCTACAGCCTCTAAAATCGATCGTTTCGGAAGCGGCCGGCTTCGCTTCTTCTGCAACCGGCTGGGCGTCGGACGACGCCGATAAGGTCACGATCGCCGTGTCCTCCAGCCGTTCAGTGTTCGTTTTTTCTGTGATGTCCACCCGCATCGCCTTGGAGCAGCCCACTCCCGATACCAGGATGGCGGTCAAGGTGATCCATGCAAGAGTCTTTTTGAGTATCCGTCTGTTTTTCATTCGTTTTTTCTCCCTTCGTTGGTTTCCTTTACCTTACCGCAAGGGATGTAAGCAAGTCCTCAGTGGGATGTAAGCAAGTTGTAAGTTTCCTTATCGACTGAAGATCAAGGATACGGTCGTTCCTTTCTCTTCTGTGCTTTCGATGATCAGCTGCGCCTGATGCAGTTTGGCGATCCGCGCCGCCAGGGCGAGCCCCAGTCCGGCGTGTCCGCCTTTTCGACTTCGCGCTTTGTCTGCCCGGAAAAAAGGTTGGGTCACTTTGCCGATGATCTCCTGTGGGATGCCGCGACCGTCATCCGAAACCGATAGGACATTTTCTTCCGCGGAAATGGTTATGTGCTTTGCCCCGGCGCTGCAGGCGTTGTCTACCAGATTGATGAGCACACCGGCTATCAGATCAGCATCCGCGGCAAAGTGCTCCCCATTCTCCATGTACCGCAGAACGGCGTCATATCGGTCTGCGACCACCTCCAGGGTCTTTTCTGTTTCATCGAACAGCTGACGGGCGGATACGTCCTGAAGGACTATGTCCTCGCCGTCGGTCAGAGTGATCAGCTGCATCATCTTCTGGGTGAGCCGTTCGAGACGCTTCGCCTCCCGATGGATAAAGGAGACGGCTTCTTCCCTCTGCTCCTCCGTCAGCTTGGCCCGGTCCAGGGACTCCGCGTATCCGATGATGGCTGTCATGGGCGTTTTCATCTCGTGGGTCAGCGCGCCGATCAGCATTTTTCGCTCTTCCGCTACCGCAGTCACGGCTTCGATTTGCCGTTCCACCGCATCCGCCATGTGGTTGAAGCTTTTCGATACCGTTGCGATCTCGTCCATTCGGGTCAAAACGCTCTCGGGAAGGGGGATGCGCGCATGGTACGCCCCGGCAGCCATGGCGGCGGCGCCTTTTTCCAGCTGCTTCAGGGGACAAAGGGTGCGGGAAGTGACATGCAGGATCAGGGCAGCGCTGACGAGAACGGAGAGGAGGCAGATGACGGCGAACTGAAGCTGGAGCTTTTCAATGGAATCGTACACGGAAGTCATGTTTCGGACGAGATATATCTGATATCGCTCTCTGAGCAGCTCCGTCTCGGTCACGGCGGCAAACAGTTTCTCTTTCTGCCAAGTCACCGTATTCCGTTCCAGATCCCCGAGGATCGCGTCCGGGGCATACCCGCTGTTGTTGTACAGCGTTTCTCTTCCGTGCTTGAGGACGTATTGGGATCCGCTGAACGTATTTTCGGCATAGCTTTGGAACACATACACCAGAAGGCTTCGCCGAGCGGCATCTGCAATTTCTGTGCCCATGCTTTTGGCCACAACCGAGGAGAAGGAGGTCTCCAGCATGGCCAGCTCGGAGAGGGCGTTGTCCTGGGCAGAGCGGACCGTGCTTTTGGCGCTGGCGCGCAAAAGAAGCGTCCCGCACAGCAGGAGGCTTATCGTCGAGCAGAGGACGAACAGTAAGGAAAGCCGGTGGCGGATCTTCATGGTGCCGTCTCCAGCCGATACCCGATGCGGGGGATGGATACGATGGAGAGACCGGTCTTTTTTCGAAGCTGGGACACGTGGATGTCGATGGTGCGGCTCTCCCCGTAGAAATCCATGCCCCAGACCTCAGCTAAAATTTTCTCCCGGGACAGGGCTATGTTTTGATTGCGGATAAAAAACAGGAGCAGATCGAACTCGAGCGGCTTGAGCACGATGGGGCGGTCCCCTTTCAGCACAGTACGTTCCTCCACAAAGATGGTGAAATCGGAAAAAGTGACGACGCCGCCGCTGCAGTGCCGCGCAAGGACTTTTTCCATTCGAACAAGCAGTTCCATGATCTCAAAGGGCTTGACAATATAGTCCTCCGCGCCGGAGGTGAGGCCGGTGAGCTTGCTCTCAAGATCGTTCTTGGCAGTCAGGTAGATGACGGGGACGCTGTGGGCTTTGAGTGGCTCCATCAGTTGGAATCCGTCGATGCCCGGCAGCATCACGTCCAGCAGGGCCACGTCAAAATGATCGCCGTTTAAGATCATCTTAAGGGCCTCTTGTCCGTCTCTGGCAGGGACGGGCTCATAGCCGGCTATGGAAAGATTCATGCAGAGCAGTCGGCTGATGGCTTCATCATCTTCGATCACAAAGACGCGATACACCGTTTGTCCCTCCAATGAATGGGTTTTCTTGCTTTCATTATACAGGCTTATCCCTGTGCCCCGTGTAAATTACTTGTAATTTTTTGGCCTGCTTTTGATTTCACAATGATGTTGCAATTGCGGGCATAGCCTTCGCTTGACAGGGATAAAATCGATGGTATAATAGGTTCCAGAAATTAGCACTCAGGCTATTTGAGTGCTAAATAATCAACAGGAGGCAGGTTAAATCATGCAACTGAAACCTTTGATGGACCGTGTGGTCGTGAAGCAGGTGGAGACGGAGGAGGTCAGCAAGGGCGGCATCATCCTCACCAGCGCGGCGAAGGAAAAGCCCCAATTCGCAGAGGTCATCGCGGTAGGCCCCGGCGGCATGGTGGACGGCAAGGAAGTCGCCATGCAGGTCAAGGCCGGCGACAAGGTGGTGTACAGCAAGTACGCCGGCACCGAAGTGAAGCTGGACAACGAGGAGTTCGTCATCCTCAAGCAGAATGACATTCTGGCAATCGTGAAATAAGGAGGAATAAGCTATGGCAAAGCAGTTGAAATACGGCGAAGACGCCCGCAAAGCGCTGGAAAGTGGCCTCAATCAGTTGGCCGATACCGTGAAGATCACCCTGGGGCCTAAGGGCCGCAACGTGGTTTTGGAAAAGAAGTTCGGCGCGCCCCTCATCACCAACGACGGCGTGACCATCGCCAAGGAGATCGAGCTGGAAGACCCCTTTGAGAACATGGGCGCCCAGCTGGTGAAGGAAGTGGCCACCAAGACCAATGACGTGGCCGGCGACGGTACCACCACTGCTACACTGCTCGCTCAGGCCATGGTCCATGAGGGCCTCAGAAACGTGGCCGCCGGCGCCAACCCCATGGGCATCCGCCGGGGCATCGAGGCCGCCGTCAACGAGGCGGTAGAAGGCCTTAAGGCTCACAGCAAGAAGGTGGAGACCAAGCAGGAGATCGCTCAGGTGGCCTCCATCTCTGCCAGCGACAAGCGGATCGGCGAGCTCATCGCCGACGCCATGGAGAAGGTCGGCAACGACGGCGTCATCACCGTGGAAGAGGGCAAGACCATGAAGACCGAGCTCTCCGTGGTGGAAGGCATGCAGTTTGACCGGGGCTATTGCTCCGCCTACATGGTCACAGATACCGACAAAATGGAAGCGGTTCTGGACGATCCCTACATCCTTATCACTGAGAAAAAGATCAGCAATATCCAGGACATTCTGCCCATTCTGGAGCCCATCGCTCAGAGCGGCAAGAAGCTCCTCATCATCGCTGAGGATGTGGAGGGCGACGCCCTGGCGAATCTGATCCTCAACAAACTCCGTGGCGTGCTGAACTCCGTGGCCGTGAAGGCCCCTGGCTTCGGCGATCGCCGCAAGGCCATGCTCCAGGATATCGCCATCCTCACCGGCGGTCAGGTCATCTCTGATGAGCTGGGCATGGATCTCAAGGACACCACCATCGACATGCTGGGCACCGCCCGCCAGGTCAAGGTGAACAAGGAGAACACCGTCATCGTGGGCGGCGCAGGCGATCCCCAAGAGATCAAAAACCGGATCAAGTCCATCAAAGCCCAGATCGAGGAGACCACCTCCGATTACGACAAGGAGAAGCTCCAGGAACGGCTGGCCAAGCTGGCCGGCGGCGTGGCGCTGATCTCCGTTGGTGCGGCCACCGAGGTGGAGATGAAGGAAGCCAAGATGCGCATCGAGGATGCCCTTGCCGCCACCCGTGCGGCCGTGGAAGAGGGCATCGTGGCCGGCGGCGGCGTGGCGCTGCTGAACGTCACCAAGCAGGTGGAAGCCCTTAAGGCCCGGACCACCGGTGACGAGAAGACCGGCGTGGACATCGTGCTCCGCACCCTGGAGGCCCCCATGCGCCAGATCGCCAAGAACGCCGGCGAAGAGGGCTCCGTCATCGTGGAGAACATCAAGCGCAGCAAGAAGCTGGGCTACGGCTTCGACGCCGCTGACAACACCTATGGCGACATGCTCCAGAAGGGCATCATCGATCCCACCAAAGTGACCCGTTGCGCCCTGCAGAACGCGGCCTCCGTGGCGGCCATGGTCCTGACCACCGAATCCCTGGTCTGCGACATCCCCAAGCCCGAGCCTGCGGCCCCCGCACCCGGCATGGGCGGCGGCGACATGTATTGATCTAAACCAAAAGACGGAAGGAGGGGCCTCAACGGCTCCTCCTTTTTGATGGGTTTTCCTTCATTTTTTGAGCAGGTGGATAAGAAGCTCCGTGTCGCCGAATCGGTCGGTACCCCAGAAGGAAAATCCCAGCTTCTCCTGCAGGGCGCGGCAGGCGACGTTTCTGGGCTCTGTTTCGCAGTCCAAAAAGTCGATGCCCCGGTGGGCAAACAGCTCCTGAATAAGGGCGGAGAGGGCCTCGAACATCAGCCTCTTTCTGCGTTCCGATCGGGCGACAGCGAAGGAAAGGGAGAGGCCCGTCAGCTCCTTGAGCGCCGGATCCCCCGCCAGCCGTTCATAGGGCGGGTGCAGGGCGATGTGGCCCAAAGTCTGGCTGCTATCCTTTGGAACAAGAGCCAAAAAGATGGTGTTCTCCCGGAGCCATTGAAAGGTTTCCCAGGCGGATGTCCGGTCCGTGACCCCATGCAGCCCCAGCATGTCCTGCAGCTCCGGGTCCATGATGTAGGCAAAGTAGGCGTCGAAATCCGCCGCTTCGTGGGGACGGATCGTCAGTCGCTCTGTTTCGATTCGGATCGGTTTCATGTTGCTTGCCTCCTTCCGCAGTATACAAAAAACCACCTTGCTTTGCAATAGCAAAAGGTTGAATCAGGGCCCGGCATCTGATATACTATGGCCCGTTGTACATGAAGGAGAAAGCCGCATGAAGGAGTTTTTACGCATAGAGGATATTCCCCGGGGCCAGGCGGGACCGGAGCTGGTGGAGGGCTGTCTGGTGCTGGAAGGCGGCGCCTTCCGGGGCCTGTATACCCAGGGCTTTTTGGACGCCATGATGGAGAACGGCTTGAACCTTTCCTGCGTCATCGGCGTGTCCGCCGGGGCCCTGGCAGGGATCAACTATGTTTCGGGGCAGATCGGCCGCTCCGCCCGGACCAACCTGACCTTCCGCCACGACAGCCGATATGTGGGGGCCAAGTCCCTGCTCCGCAGCCACAGCATCCTGGACGTGGGCTTTCTCACAGAGGATCGGGGTATTTTGGAGCCCCTGGATCGGGACAGGTTCGATCGTCCGGACCAGCGGTATGTGGCCGTGGCCACCGATTGCCGCACGGGAGAGGCGGCCTATTTTGAAAAGGGCTTCTGCCCGGACATCATGACGGAAGCCCGGGCCTCTGCCACCATGCCCTTCATCTCGCCCATGGTCATGCTGGAGGACGTGCCCTATTTGGATGGGGGCTGCGCCTGCAAGATCCCCTATGCCTGGGCGTTGAAACAGGGGTATGAAAAGATCGTCGTCATCCGCACCCGGGACGCGGCCTTCCGGGATCGGGGAAGGACCCGCCGGGAACCGCCCAAGCTGATGAAGCGGATGGCCAAGCGGGGACTTCCCGTGGCCAAGCGCATCTATCGAGCCTATCCGCTTCTTGACCAGCAGATCGCCTGCCGGGAGCAGAATGCCCTGCGCCGGTTCTATCGGGAGTATCCCGCCCTGATGGCGGCTTTGGAGGCAGGCCCTGCTCGGTACAATCAGCAGTGCGAGGAACTGGAAAAGCTTAATTCAGAAGGCCGCTTGCTGCACATGACCCCTTCCCAGCCTATTCAGGTGGGGACGATCGAGGGGGACGTGGACAAGCTTCTGGATCTGTATGCCCTGGGCTACAACGACTGTCTGAACCAGTTGCCCCGGCTTCGGTCCTATTTGAACAAGTAGGCACCTTCGGCTTTTTCGGTTGAAAAAAAGCCCAACATATGATACGCTATACCACATAATGGATAGGAATGCGCAGGGAAAAGTGATCACCCGTGTGGATGCGGATTCCCCGGCGGCCCGGGAGGGGCTCAGGACCGGGGACTTGCTGCTGTCCGTCAACGGGGAGCCGGTGAAGGATCTCATCGACTATGAAGCCCTGTCCGTCCGCGGCCGCCTCGTGGTGGAAGTGGAGCGCGGGGGAGAGCGGCTTCGCTACCTGGTGCGCAAAAAGGTGGGGGAGCCTTTGGGATTGTGCTTCGAGACCACCCTCATGGACCGGATGCAGACCTGCAAAAACCGGTGCCTGTTCTGCTTTGTGGATCAGATGCCCAAGGGCATCCGCAGCTCCCTCAACGTGAAGGACGACGACTGGCGGCTCTCCTTCATCATGGGCAACTACGTGACCTTGACCAACGTGTCCGAGGAGGAGTTCGGACGTATTTTGAAGCGCCGGGTGAGCCCCCTCTACGTGTCGGTCCATGCGACGGATCCGGAGCTTCGGGTGAAGCTCATGAGCAACCCCACGGCGGGCCGGATCATGGAGCGGCTCACCGCGCTGAAGGATGCGGGCATCACCTTCCACACCCAGATTGTCCTGTGTCCCGGGCTCAACGACGGGGCCGCCTTGGAGCAGACGTTGGCTGATCTTGCTTCCCTCTATCCCTATTGCGCCTCCGTTGCCGCCGTGCCTGTGGGGCTGACAAAGTTTCGGGAGGGGCTGTATCCCCTCCGGGGCTACACGGCGGAGGAGGCCAGGGCCTTGATCGCCTACGGGGAGGGGAAGCAGGCGGAGTACCAAAGGGAGTGGGACGACACCTTCTTCTATCTTTCTGACGAGTGGTATCTCACGGCGGACCTGCCTCTGCCGCCCACGGAGAGCTATGGGGACTTTCCCCAGATCGAGAACGGCGTGGGGTTGCTTCGGCTCTTCGAACTGGATTTTCGGGAGGCGTTGGCGGAAAAAACACCTCTGCCGGGACCGCGCCGCATCACCGTGGCCGGGGGCGTGGCAGCCAACCCCTTCTTCAAAGAACTGTATAAAAGTTTATGCAATTATAATATTTATGCAGACGTGATCCCCGTGGAGAATCGTTTCTTCGGCGGCAACGTCCATGTGGCGGGACTGGTGACGGCGGGGGACCTGATGCGCATTTTCCCAGAGATAGGCGGGGAGCCTATCCTGATCCCCCGGAATATGCTCCGGGAGAAGGACAGCGTGTTTCTGGACGGCGTGACCCTCGCGGAGCTGGAACAAAAGATGGGACGCCGCATCCTGCCCTTCGGCGGCGGCAAGGAATTTATCGACCTGGTATTTGGAGACGAACTATGAGCAAACCTTTGGTAGCCATCGTGGGACGGCCCAACGTGGGCAAATCCACCCTATTCAACAAGCTGATCGGGCGGCGGCTTTCCATCGTGGAGGACACCCCCGGCGTCACCCGGGACCGCATCTACGCGGACGCCGAGTGGCTCACTCACAGCTTCACCCTTATCGACACCGGCGGCATCGAGCCAGCCAGCGAGGACATCATCGCCGTACAGATGCGACGGCAGGCGGAGTTGGCCATTGAGACGGCGGACGTAATCCTCTTTTTGGTGGATGGACGGGAGGGCATGACCGCCGCTGACGAGGAGGTGGCCACCATGCTGCGTAAAAGCAACAAACCCGTGGTCCTGGCGGTGAACAAGCTGGACGCGCCGAAGTATAACGACGCCGTCTACGAATTCTACGCCCTGGGCCTGGGGGACCCCATCATCATCTCCGCCGGCCAGGGGCTGGGCCTCGGCGACATGTTGGACGAAGTCTGCGCCCACTTTCCGGAGGGAACGGCGGAGGAGGGGGAGCATCCCCTGAACATCGCCGTGGTGGGCAAGCCCAACGTGGGCAAGAGCAGCCTGGTGAACGCTCTGCTGGGGGAGGAGCGGTGCATCGTTTCCAACATCCCCGGCACCACCCGGGACGCGGTGGACACGCCCTTCACCGTGGACGGCGAGCCCTTCGTGCTGGTGGACACCGCCGGTATCCGCCGGAAGCGGGCTGTGGAGGACGAGACCATCGAGCGATACAGCGTCATCCGCTCCCTGGCCGCCGTGCGCCGGGCGGACGTGGTTTTGATCGTGGTGGACGCGGAGCAGGGCCTTTCCGAACAGGACGTGAAGATTGCCGGCTATGTGCATGAGGAGGGGAAGCCCTCGGTGCTGGTGGTCAACAAGTGGGACCTGATCGAGAAGGACACCAACACCATGAACAAATTCAAAAAGGACATGCAGGTAGACCTGGCGTTCATGGATTATGTTCCATTCCTGTTCATCTCCGCCAAGACCGGCCAGCGGGTGAACAAGCTCCTCTCGGCCGCCAAGGAGAGCTACGCCCAGTCCGTTCGCAGGATCACCACCGGCACCCTGAACGACATCGTCAACGAGGCCATCTCCATGACGGAACCGCCCGCCATGTCCGGCAAGCGGCTCAAGATCTACTATGCTACGGAGGTCTCCGTGCAGCCGCCCACCTTCGTCATCTTCGTCAACGAGGAGAGCTTGGTCCACTTCTCCTACAAGAGGTATATGGAGAACTATTTTAGAAAAACCTTCGGCTTCCAGGGCACGCCCATCCAGATCATCTTCCGCAACAGGGGAAAGGAGGAATAAGGTATGTTGAATGTCGTTCAAATACAGACCGTGGCCATCATCCTGGTCCTCAGCTACTTCATCGGCAACTTCCAGACGGCGGTGCTGTTCTCCAAACGATTCCTTCACGACGACGTGCGCCAGCATGGCAGCGGCAACCCCGGTGCCTCCAATATGACCCGGGTTTTCGGTACTAAGTGGGGGGTGCTCACCTTCCTGGGCGACGCTTTCAAGTGCTTCCTGGGCGTGGCCCTGGGGGCGTATCTGGGCCGGTGGTGGGGCATCGCCGTTCAGAAGAGCGCCATGGATTTTGCCCTGGGCGCCTATATCGGGGGCCTGGGGGTGGTGCTGGGCCACTGCTGGCCGGTGCTGTATCGCTTTCGGGGCGGCAAGGGCGTGGCCTGCTTCTTCGCCTTCATGTTTTTGACCTTCCCTCTGGGCGGCGGCATCACGGCCGTCTTTGCCCTGGTGGTGTTTCTCTTCTGCCACATGATGTCTCTGGTGTCCATGACCAGCTCCCTGCTCTTTACCATCCTGTGCCTGGTGAACCATGGCCAGCGGCCCTGGCTTTGGCTCTTTGCTCTGCTGTGCACCATCGTGATCGTCGTTCGCCATCGGTCCAATATCCAGCGCATCATCGCCGGCACCGAGGGCACCATCAACTATTGAAGGAGGCTTTTTCGTGTCCATCCGCATCAAACCCATGGAGACCGACGAAGAGATCAGGGGCAAGGCCTTCGTCCATTGGAAGTGCTGGCAGGAGGTGTATCCCGGCCTCGTGAGCCAGGAATACCTGGACAATCTCACGTTGGAAAAGACGGAGGAAAAGGCCTTCCAATGGCGGGACAACATCCTGGTGGCCAAGGACGGGGACGGGGTCGTGGGCTTCGTGGGCTATGGCAAGAGCAGCGAAGCGGACACAGGGGAGGTGTTCGCGCTATATGTGCTGCCGGAGTACCATGGCACCGGTGTGGGGCGGCAGCTGATGGACTCGGCCATGGAGAAACTGTCGGCTTATCCCAGGATCTGCCTGTGGCTCGTGAAGGGCAATGGCCGGGCCGTCCGCTTCTATGAGAAATGCGGCTTTCACCTGAACGGGGTCGAAAAGCTGGTTTCATCCGTCGGGGCTGAGGGGCTGCAGATGGTGAAGGAGAAGTAGGCCTTTTCTTTTCTCCGAAAAGAAAAAGGTGCGAAAAACAAAACTATCCGCCATCGCCCTGTTGCCGCATGCGCAGCAGGGCCTTTTTTTCGATGCGGGAGATCTGAACCTGGGAAAGACCCAGGCGTTTGCCCACCTCCGACTGAGTTTTGTCCTGAAAATAGCGGAGAAACAGCACCTGTCGCTCCCGTACCGTAAGGAGGGAAAACAGCTCCTTCAGCTCCACCCGTTGGAGGGCGTCCCGTTCCGTGTCAGCGTTTGCGCTGCCCAGGAAGGATTGCAGGTCGGCTCCATCCTCCTCCGTGGGCGTGTCCAGGGACAGGGCCCCCTCCCGGGAGGCCAAGGCCGCCGTAATGTCCTCCAGAGGAACCTGCAGCCGGGCCGAGAGCTGCTCCACGGTCAAGTCCCCCTGCTCCCGGCGAACTCGTTCGATCTGTATGGCAAGGGACTTTGCCTCTCGGGAGAATTTCACCATTCCGTCGTCCCGGAGGAATCGGCGGATCTCCCCGGCGATGAGGGGCACGGCATAGGTGGAAAAGCACAGCCCCCTGTCCGGGTTAAACCGCCGCAGGGCCTGCAGCAGCCCGATGCTGCCCAGCTGGAGCATGTCCTCCTGTACGAGGCCGCAGTTCCTATATCGGCGGGCGATGGCGGCTACCAAAGGCATGTTCTCCGCAACGAGCTGCCCCTCCACGGTTCGGTCCCCGGCCTGCAGCCGTCGGATGCACGCGGTGAAGGCCTCAGCTTCCACAGGCGCTGCCGATCTGCTTCTCCATGGTCACGGCGGTCCCCTCGCCGGGAGCGGATTCAATGGTCACGCTGTCCATGAACGCCTCCATCACTGCAAAGCCCATGCCGGACCGCTCCAGCTCCGGCTTGCTGGTATAGAAGGGCCGTCGGGCCAGCTCGATATCCTCGATGCCGCAGCCCGTGTCCTTCACGACGATCCTGAGCCGATGGTCCTCCGCCTCGCAGCGCAGGGTGATCATGGCGTTCCTGTCGTTCCCGTAGGCGTGGATGATGGCGTTGGTCACCGCCTCGGATACCGCGGTCCTAAGATCGGACAGCTCGTCGATGGTGGGATCCAGCAGGGATGCAAAGGCAGCGGTGGCCGCCCGGGCGAATCCCTCATTTACGGAGAGGGAGGGAAAGGTCAGCTCCATCCAATTATCCATATGCGCCTCCTTATTGCCTGTCCACGATGGCGTAGATGCCCGACATGCGGAAGATCCGGTCGATGGCCCCCGACATGCCCGTCACGGTGAGATGCCCACCCCGCATGCTCAAGATCCGATATCGGCCCAGGACCACCCCGAGCCCTGCGCTGTCCATGAAGGTGACGCCGGAAAGGTCCAGCGTCAGATCACGGACCGTGATGTCCTTCAACAGGGTGTCCAGCATGTTTCGCGTCTGTTCCGCGCTGTGATGATCCAGCTCCCCACTCAGCTTCACGTGGAGCCGGGGGCCTCGTTTGCTCGCGTTTATCTCCATAGCGTAACTCCTTTGCGTAGGCTGTCCAAAATAGATACGGCGGGGCGCGGGCCGCCTCCTGTCTCGAATGTGGACGAGCTTTGGGGCATGATGACTACCTTTGGAGAATACCCTGTATCATGAGAAAAGGACTGTTGCTGCGGGCCGCCGTGGCCCTGCTGATCCTGGCGTTCCTCGTCCGCGTAGGGCCCACGGTGGGGGCTGCGGCGGGGGACAGCTTCTATGTACAAAACCGCCTGCCGGCCGCGCCGGACTATGTGGGCACGATCAACCTCTATCACATCGTCACCCACAGGACCTACCAGGGCAGCGTCACCGCCTTTCTCCAGGAGCGGGCGGAGGCCTTCAACAAACGGCACTTCGGCGTCAGGATCGCGGTGGAGGGCATGGGGGAGCAGGACTTCTTGGAGCGGCTTTCCTACGGCCGCAGGGCGGACATGTACTCCTTCTTTTCCGGTGCCCTGTATGAGGAACTGCTGCAGGCGGCGACCTTCGCTCCCGATGCGCCCCTGCGCCCGGGCCTTGTCGTCACGTCCTACGCCGCGCCCTGGTTTTTCTCCGGCTACGTGCAAGTCAGCGAGGGGGAGACCTCGCCTGTCGCCGCCCTCGCCAACGGTGCAGCGGGGGCGGTCCTGGACCTGCGGGCCTGGGGGGACATCCAGCGGGCGGGAGAAGCCGGGGGAGAGGCGGAATTCGCCGGCTCTTTCACCGATCAGGTATGCTATCTGGGCGTGGATCGGAACACGCCCCCTGAAAAGGCGGAATGGTGCCTGAAATTCTATGATTTTCTGGTTTCAGAGCCCGTTCAGCGCATGCTCCCCGCCCTGGGAGCCTTCTCCGTCCGCTCGGACACGCCCTGCCCCTACGGCGACGGGCTGCTGGTAAAGTTGGACAGATCTTACGAGGCCGTGACGGTGCCGGACCCTTTCCGCTATCATGTCCACAGGGCAAAACTTCTTGAGGAGGCCGAGGCTGCCCTCAAGGGGGACGAGGCTGCAAAAAACAACTTTTTTCAGCGACTCGCCATTGTAATCGGCCCATGAATTTGCTATACTGACATCATGGTATACAATCGAGAAAATGTGTCCAAAGCATTAAAAAAAATCGGCGCCCGGCAGGACGTGCCCCTTTCGGAATTGGTCAGTTTCCGGGTGGGTGGCCCTGCGGCCTTCGTGTTGCAGCCGAAAAACGAGGCGGACCTGGGCTATGCCCTGACCCTGTGTAAACAGGAGCGCGTTCCCGTCATCCTCCTGGGCAACGGCACCAACGTCCTGCCCCCGGACGAGGGCTTCGACGGCCTCATCATTGAGATGAGCGGCGACAACGACGCCCCCGTCTTCGAGGGAGGGAAGGTCACCGTGGGGGCGGGCTATTCCTTGACGGCCCTCGCCAAGGAGAGCGTACAGCGAGGCTATATGGGCCTTGAGCGACTTTGCGGCATTCCCGGTACCGTGGGCGGCGCCGTGGCCATGAACGCAGGGGCCTACGGCGGGGAGATCAAGAGCGTGCTTCGCCGTGTCCGGCTCTGGCGGGACGGAGCTTTCCTCTGGGAGGATGCCCATCTGGACGAGATGGGCTATCGCAAAAGCCCCTATACCTGGCCTGGGACCATCGTCACCGGGGTGGAGCTGTGCTTGCAGCCCGACGACGGCACGGCCGCCGAGACCATGGCCGACTGCATGCGGCGGCGACGGGAGAAGCAGCCGCTGTCCCTGCCCTCCGCTGGCAGCACCTTCAAGCGGCCGGAGGGCCACTTCGCCGGGGCTCTTATCGAGGGCTGCGGCCTGAAGGGCGCTTCCGAGGGCGGCGCACAGGTGTCCGAACTCCACGCCGGGTTCATCGTGAACCGAGGCGGCGCCACGGCGTCGGATATCCTTTCCCTTATGAAACGGGTGCAGACCACCGTTTTGAGCGAGACGGGCGTGCTGTTGGAGCCTGAAGTAAAAAGACTGGAGGAGCTATCATGTATCTTTTGATCGTCACGGGCATGAGCGGCGCCGGCAAAAGCACCGCTCTAAACGCTCTGGAGGAGCTGGGCTACTATTGCGTGGACAACCTGCCGTCCCCCATGCTGCCTGCTTTCGTGGAGATGTGCGGCAACGCCAAGCCCGCCATCGAACGGGCGGCGGTGGCGGTGGACAGCCGAGAAAGCCTTTTGTCCGCCGGGCCAGAGGACGCCCTGGACGCTCTTAAAAGCCTTTCCTGCCGGTATGAGATCCTGTTCCTTGATGCTCGGGACGAGGTGCTCATGGAGCGATACAACGAATCCCGGCGGCGCCATCCCCTGGGCGAGGGCGGCGACGCTGCCTCCGGCGTGCGCCAGGAGCGGGCCTTTTTGGGAAACATGCTGGCTCACGCGGATTATGTGATCGACACCTCGGACGTGGCGGCGCGAAACTTCCCCAAGTTGATGAAAAAGTTCCTGCCGGAGATCGGCAGCCCCCACATGAGCGTGGTCATCTGCAGCTTTGGCTACAAGCGGGGGGTGCCCGTGGACGCGGATATCGTGCTGGATACCCGGTTTGCGGAGAACCCATACTATGTGCCGGAGCTTCGCAGACTATCCGGCCTCGATCAGCCGGTGAAGGACTTTTTGAAGGACAAGCCCCTTATGGCGGACGTGCTGGACTGGGCCGTGAACCTGGTGGAGAAGGCGCTGCCCTACTATGAGCAGCAGGGGAAGAACCTGCTTCGCCTCTGCTTCGGCTGCACCGGCGGCCGCCATCGCTCCGTCTATGCCGCGGAAACGGTGGCCAACCGGCTCAGAGAGGACGGCATCCCCGTCCGGGTCTACCATAGGGATCTGTCCATCGAGGCGGCGGACATCGAAAGCAGGATGATGCATTAAATGAGCTTTGCTTCGGAAATCAAGGATGAGGTGGTCCGTGTTCGGGCGCGGGACGGGGCTGTGAAGCTCTCGGAGCTGTCCGGGCTTACCTTTGCCTGCGGAAATCTGAAGCTGGGCCGGAAAAAGGCGATCAGCTACCGGACAGAGAACCGGGAGGTGGGCAAACACATCGCTGCCCTGGGCACGGCCCTCTATGGCCTGGAGGTGGAGATGGAGGAGCGGGTGCGGGAGCACCGCAAGGCCGCCCCCCTCTATGTGGTGAACATGAGCGGCCCCAGGGCAGGGGAGATGCTTTCGGATACGGGCGTCCTGGTCACGGATGAGGAGGGGGTCCACCTGCTGTCCCGGCTGCCGGAGGACCTGGTCCGAGAAGAGGAGGCTCGCCGCGCCTTCGTGCGGGGGTGCTTTTTGGGGGCGGGCAGCTGCTCCGATCCTCAGGGAGAGTACAGCCTGGAGATCCTTTGCCGAGCGGAGGGCTTCGCCTTGGGCCTCTGCAACCTGCTGAATGAATACGGGCTCACGGCGCGGTACGCCCTCAGGCGGAACCGGTACGTGGTGTATCTTAAGGACGGGGACAGCATCACCGGCTTCCTGGCCCTCATCGGCTCCAGCATGGCTGCCCTGGATCTGGAAAACGTGCGGGCGGAGAAGGAGACGCGGAACTACGTGAACCGGACCACCAATTGCGAGTACGCCAATCTCGACAAGCTGGTGGCCGCCTCCGTCAAGCAGCAGCAGGCGGTGAACACCATCCTGCGTCACGGCCATTTTCAGCGGCTCCCCAAAGCCCTCAAGGAGGCGGCGGAGCTCAGGCTAAACTACCCGGACGCCAGCTTGCAGGAGCTGGCGGACATGGCGGATATCAAAAAATCGGGCATGAACCATCGGCTCACCCGGCTGATCGAGTATGCCCAGGACTTGGAGAACGGTCTTATATGAACGAAGCGTACAGCGCCTTTGCCGCCGGCTACGACCGCATGATGGGGGACGTGGACTATGACGGCTGGGCTAAGTATCTGGACGGATTGTTGCGGGAAGCGGGGGCGAGGTCGGTCCTGGAATGCGCCTGCGGCACCGGGAGCATCACCGTCCGGCTGGGCAAGATGGGATACAGCATGATCGGCTCGGACCTGTCCGAGGATATGCTCATGGTGGCCCGGAAAAAGGCCCTGGATGCGGGGCTTCGGATGCTGCCCTTCGTTTGCCAGGACATGCGGAACGTCGCCTTGCATAAACCGGTGGATGCCGTCATCTGCGCCTGCGACGGGGTGAACTATCTTTTGGGTGGGGCGGAAGCCTTCTTCCGGGCGGCCTATAGGGCCCTAAAACCCGGTGGGCTGCTGCTGTTCGATATCTCCTCCGCCTATAAACTTTCCACCATCCTGGGCAACAACACCTTTGCCGCCACCGGCGCGGATTGGGCCTATATTTGGGAGAATCAGTACCATCCGCGGCTCGATCAGGTGGATATGCTGCTCACCGGCTTTTTGAAGCAGGGGACGGGATACGCCCGCTTTGAGGAGCGTCATGTCCAGCGGGCGTATGGGCAGACGGAGCTTGCCGCGGCCCTGGAGGGCTGCGGCTTCAAAGAGGTCCGGGTGTATGAAGCCTTCACTCGGAACAAGCCTGCGCCGACGGCGGAACGGCTTCAATTCACGGCACGAAAGGAATGTATATGAGCGATCAGATCCTGCAGGGACTATTGAAGAATAAAACCATTCGATTTGCCGCCATCACCGGCCGGGAGCTGGTGACGGAGGCCCGGCGCATCCATAGCCTGAGCCGCACGGCTACCGCCGCCTTGGGGAGGGAGCTTTTGATGGTGGCCATGATGTCCAGCCAGCTCAAGAACGACACCGACTCCGTCTCCGCCATCCTGTCCGGCGGCGGTCCTGGCGGGAATCTTGTCTGCGTGGGTCGGAAAGGCCCCTTCGTCAAGGGCTGCGCCGGAGATCCGGCCTGTGAGCTGCCGCCCAAGGAGAACGGTAAGCTGGATGTGGGCGGCTACGTGGGCCGCAGCGGCAAGCTCACCGTAGTCAGGGACCTTTCCATGAAGGAGCCCTACGTGGGCATGTGCCATCTCGTTTCCGGGGAGATTGCGGAGGACTTTGCGGAGTATTTTACCGCCTCCGAGCAGCAGCCCAGCCTGGTCTATCTGGGCGTCCGGCTGGAGCCTGTCTCCGGCCAGGTCCTGGGTGCGGGGGGCCTTCTCATCCAGCCCTTGCCCGACTGTCCGGCGGAGAATGTGGATTATGTCATGGCCAAGGCGAACGATATCCCCCATCTCACCGAGCGCCTCTCCAAAGGGGAATGCCTGAAGGACATCCTTTTCTCCCTGTTCCCCCAGGGGGACGTGACCTTTACGGAGGAGCTGGTCCCCGCTTATCGGTGCGACTGCAGCCGGGAGCGGATGGAGCGAGCCCTTATGAGCCTGGGCAGGGAGGATCTTGAAGAGATCATCGAGGAGGACGGCCAGGCGGAGCTCAGCTGTCACTTCTGCAACAGCAGATATACCTTTACCAAGGCGGAGCTGGAAGCCATTCTGCGGGAAGGAGCCGGTGCGTGAAGCAGGAACGGGACAACATCCTCTCCTTCGATCAGGGGGCTGGGTTCTATCTTCGGACCGGACGCCGTCAGGCGGAGGCCGGGAACCTGGTCCGGGCGTTGGCGCACCTGCGCACGGCCCATGAGAAGGATCGAGAGGATGCACAGATCACCATCGCCCTGGCGGAGGTGCTGAACCGGATGCAGCGGTTCGAGGAGAGCATCCGGGTCATCATGAGTCTGGGCCGGCTGGAGGAGCTGTCGCCGGACGGGCTCTTTGGCCTGGCCAGCAACTTCATCGCTCTGGAGGAATTCGGGCCCGCCCGGGTGTGCCTTGAGTACTATCTTCACGCCGCGCCGGATGGGGTCTATGCCCCCGATGCCGAGGACTATCTGGATCTCATGGACGATGAGCCGGAGATGGACTGGCAGCTGGGCCTGGACGAGGGGGAGGATACCGACCTGATCGCCCACATCCACTATGCCAAGGTCCTCCATGTGTCGGGAAGGGATAAGGAAGCTTTGCGGCATCTGAAGCAGCTGGAGGAGCGGTACCCCAAGTCCCTGTGGCTTCAGATGGACATCGCCCTTTCAGAATACTGCGTGGAGGAATACGAGGCCTGCGAGCAGCGGCTTTTCAACATCCTCAAGGAGGACAGGAATTACGTGCGGGCCAAGTGCCTGCTGGCCCTGCTCCGGGAGGGAGAGGGGAAGAAACGGGAGGCACAGGAGATGCTGGACTCCATCCCCATCCCTGCGGACGGGACCACGGAGGAGCTGGGGAACCTGAACGTGATGCTCCTGGAACTGGGGGACCTCGTCCGGGCGGAATCCTGCGGCGAGACTTTGGCCGGGCTCATGCCCTATGACCCGCTGGTGCTCCACGAGCTGGGGTACACGAAATACATGCTGGGCAAAACGTCGGAGGCGATCGATATATATCGCCGCATCCTGGAGATGGACCCCCACGACACCGTGGCGGCCTGGTATCTTGCCGCCGCCCAGGAGGAGCCAGATCCGAAGAAGGGGGGCAAGGGCTGGACAGTCCAATACGACGTGCCTTATAGGGTAGCCGTGGAGCGGCTTCGGAAACTGGGCGAAGCCTACGGCAAGGGGCCCGACGCCATCGCGAAGCGGTGGGCGGAGGACGCTTCCTTCCGAGAGCTGGTGGAATGGGCTCTCTATTCGCCCTATTCACCCGCCAAGCAGGGGGTCATCACCATCTTGGCCGCGGTGGGGGACCGGGAAGCGGAGCGGCTGCTCCGGGATTTCCTCCTTCGGACCGATCAGGCCGACGACAACAAGCAGATCGCCTTTGGAGCGCTGCACATGTTCGACGGTGCGGAGCCCTACGCCATGTTCTATGACGGGCTCTGGCAGTATGGGGAGTTCCGGCAGGCCACCCTGCCGCCGGATCTGCCCAAGGCTTATCGGACGGTGTTCCAGCGGCTCACCCGCTGCGCGGAGGAGATCGAGTGCGGGGAGCGGACGTCGGAGTTCGCTCAGCGGGCTTTCTACTATTTCGTCCTCTCCCAAAAGGGAAAGTACCGGCGCATCTCGCCGCTTCAGGAGGACGCCTTTGTGGCTGCCTTCGTGTTCATGGCGATCCACGCCCAGAAGCAACAGATCGGTGAGGAAGTGCTGTGTGACGCCTATTCCATCACCACCCGGCGGCTGAACAACGCTTTGAAGGTGATCTTCGCCGCCCTGGAGGAGGGGAGCCGAGAATGAGATTCATCGCCACTACAAAACTTGGCCTGGAATCGGTCACCGCCTTCCAGCTCAAGAAGCTGGACCTGAACGACGTGCAGAGCGCCGACGCCAACGTGAGCTTTTCCGGAGGCTTCGAGGACATGGCCTGGGCGCTGTTGTACCTGCGGACGGCGGAACGGTTGCTGCTGGAGGTTGGTTCTTTTGAGGCGACGACCTTCGAAGCCTTGTTCGAGGGCGTTAAGGCCATCGACTGGAAGCCGTACCTGACGCCCCATAGCCGCATCCATGTGAACGGGAAGAGCGCCAAGAGCACCCTCTTTTCAGTGTCCGACTGTCAGAGCATCGCGAAGAAAGCCATCGTGGAGAGCCTGAAGGCCGCCTATCACACGGACCGTATCCCCGAGGACGGGGCGGAGGTCATCGTGGAGGTGGGCCTGCTTCGGGATAGGGTCACCGTGGCCCTCGATTGCTGCGGGGCGGGCCTGTCCCGGCGAGGGTATCGGACCTACAACGTGGCGGCGCCCCTCAGCGAGACCCTGGGGGCGGGGCTGATCCTGTTGAGTCGGTACTGGCCCGACACACCCTTCATCGACCCCATGTGCGGCAGCGGCACCATGCCCATCGAGGCGGCCATGATCGGCAACAACAAGGCCCCCTCCCTGAACCGGCGCTTCGCCGCGGAGGATTGGCCCTTTCTGGACAGCCGAATTTTGTCCCTCGCCCGGGAGCGGGCCCGGGAGGAGGAGCGCCACGAAAAGCTGCCTGTCTTTGGCTACGACATCGATGAGCGGTCCGTGGCCGTGGCCCGCCGTCACGCCGAGAAGGCGGGGGTGGAGGTCCACTGGGAGGTGCGGCCCGTCCAGAAGCTGAAGACGGACTACGAGAAGGGACTCCTCCTCTGCAACCCGCCCTATGGGGAACGGATGCTGACCGGCAAGGAGGCTGCGGACCTCTATCGGGACATGCGCCGCGTCTTTGATACCCTTCCCGGCTGGAACGTCGGCATCATCTCCGGCATGGATAACTTCGAGAAGGTGTACGGCAAGCGGGCGGACAAGCGCCGCAAACTCAGCAACGGGGGCCTGCCCTGCACCTTCTATCAGTATTTCCCGGAGCGGGTGAGGGAGAAATAAGAGTAAAAAAGCGCTGAACATGGCGCTTTTCTCTTGATTCGCTGTTTATGGGGAGGACATTCTGAAAACACCGTGTTATACTCTATCCATAGGAACAGGAGGAATAGAACATGGATATGACTCGCATCGGCGCATTTCTGGCGGAACTGCGAAAGGAAAATGGTCTCACGCAGGAGGCGTTGGGAAAGGTATTGGGCGTTTCCAACAAGACCGTATCCCGCTGGGAGACGGGCACCTATCTGCCCCCGGTGGAGATGCTGCAGCGCATGAGCGAACGATACGGCGTCTCCATCAATGAGATATTGAGCGGAGAGCGGCTCACAGCGGAAGACTACCGGGAAAAGGCGGAGGAGAACATCAAGTCTGCCCTGCATCAAAGCGCCTTTTCGGTGCAGGAGCGGATGGCATTTTTCAAAAGGAAGTGGATAAAGGAGCACTGGCCTGTATTCATTGTGTGCGTCATCGCCCTGCTCGTGATCGCTCTTGCCTTGCGCGGACGGCCCACAGAGGCATATATCCTGTGTTCCCTTGTGGCCATCGTCCAATACCTGACCCTGCGCAACCGGATGATGACCTATGTGGAGGGGCGGGTGTTTGATCGGCTTCCCCGTGAGGACGTTACCGGCCACCCGATCTTTGACCGGGATTGAGCACGCCTGGAACTCAGGGTGGCGCAGAGAAAGGGATTCTTCGCGGCCTCGACGGCCTTGGTCGAGGCGGGGGCAAAGGCCGCACTGTGGCCTTTGCTTACACCCGCCTTTCAAATCCCTTCCAATTCATGTAACAAAATAAGCACCCAAATTGGGTGCTTCTTTTGTTGGCGCAGAGAGAGGGATTCGAACCCTCGATACGATTCCTCGTATACACGATTTCCAGTCGTGCGCCTTAGACCAGCTCAGCCATCTCTGCACAACGTCCGTGGGACATCTTACACTATTTCATTTTAGAATGCAAGAGTTTTTTTAAAAAACCCTGCTGTCATTTTCCCTGGTCCCAGCTTTCCAGCATGGCCCGAACGGACCGGGTCATCTCCCTGGAAAAATCGGAATCCCATTTGAAGTTGCGAAACCTCGTGATCCACTGGGCAAATTCCTCCGGAGTCCGGCCCTGCCGCTCCATGAGCATGGCGGCCAGGTCCCGTTCCGCGTAGCCGTTTTCGCAGACCACGTCCTCCACCCGGAACCGGGGCGGCTTCTGACGGGTTTTCTGCTCCTCCGTGGGCACGCCGAAGCAGACCATGGCCACGGGCAGAACATGGGCGGGAAGCTGCAGCAGGTCCCTGTGAATCTCGTAATTCTCCAAAATATCGCCAATATAGCAGGAGCCCACCCCCAGGGCCTCACCGGCGACGACGGCGCTTTGGGCGGCGATGAGGGCGTCCGACATAGCCAGGAACAGATCCCCCTCCCCGGGCCGGCGGGTGGCGGGGTCATCCTTTTCAAACAGGGTGAACCAGCGGTGGTAGTCCGCACAGAAGACCAGCACCAGCGGCGCCGCGGCGATGAAGGGCTGGTGATCGCATGTCTCGCTCAGCCGATCCTTCAACGCCTGGTCCGTGATGTCCAAAATGGTGTAGAGGGTCATGTTCCCGGCGGTGGGGGCCTGAAGGGCGGCGTTCAGAATGGCCGCTTTGGTTTCGGAGGGCAGGGGGCCGGGCTCATAGACCCGAACGGACTTGCGCTCGTTCAGCAGGCGGATGGTCTCATTCACGGGACTCGTCCTTCCGCTTCGCCAGCTCCATCAGCTCCGGGTAGCGGGAGATGATATAGCTGTAGCTCTTCCGGTTGTGGGGCACCATGCACTGGGAGCAGTCCTTCACGCCGTTCTCCGTGTAGCGGAAGTTCCCCTTGCACCTTTCCCCCAGGGCATACAGGGGGCAATAGCAGAACAGACAGTTGAAATCCTCCGGATGCTCCGTGGGGTGGCAGGGGAAGAACTCGCACTCCTTGTGCTGGAAGAAGGAGTAGTGGCACTCCTCCGGCTTCTTGTAAAAGGCTTCGCTGTGGGCCATATTTTTCTGCCTCCTTATGCAGTGATGTAGGATCAATCCTCGGGGCTCTTGAAGCCTTCGCCAAAGACTTCGTCGTTGGGGGAGATCATGATGAGGGCCTTGGGGTCGATGGAGTAGACCAGCTTCTTCACCCGGTACCCCTCGGAGTTGGAGCAGGCGCACAGGAGCATCGTGTGCTCCATCCCGGAGTAGGCGCCGATCACCTTCATCATGGACACGCCCCGATGGAGCTGCGTCCCGATGGCGTCCGCCACCTCCTGTCCCTTGTCGGTGATGATGGTGATGCGCTTGCCGGAGCCGGTGCCGTAGAGGATCTTGTCGATCATCACGGTGCTGGCCCCGGTCATGACGATGCCCTGCAAGACCGCGTCCACCCGGCCGAACACAAACCCGCCCGCCAAGATGATGGCGCCGTCGATGAGCAGCGTGATGGAGCCCACGGACAGGTGGGGGAACTTCTTGCGGATGGCCATGATGACGAAGTCGGATCCGCCGGTGCAGTAGCCCCGGGCGTAGATGAGCGCCAGGCCCACGCCGGAAAGGACGCCCGCGAACAGGGCCGCCAAAAGGGGGTCGCCGGTATAGGCGGGCATGTGGGGGTAGATCACGTCCAGCACGAAGGCGATGATGCCCATGGAGACGATGGACTTTAGCAGGTACTTCTTGCCCAAATAGGCGTAGCACAGCAAAATGACCGGGATGTTGATGAGGACGGTCAACGTGCCGATGGGCAGGAAGGGGAAGAAGTGGTTCACCAAGATGGCGAGACCCGTGATCCCGCCCGGCGCGAAGTTGGCGTTCACGGCGAACACATATACCCCCGCCCCATAGAGCAGCGCCCCCAGAACGTCCATCAGCAGGTCCTTGCCCCATTCCTGTATGCAAAGGGATTTTTTAAGCTTATTCAACGTTTATCGCCTCCAGAACGAAGTGATATCTTGTATACTATCATGCCTATATGCATTTGGCAAGTCGGAAAAAGATTATTGGACATGTGCGAACTGGACCGTGATTGTACCTTCCGGCTCTCCCGAGGTCGATGAGAAGTCAAACCGCCAGCTGTAGGCAGACTGAGTGGAGCTTTTGCCGGTATCTATGGTCTGCTGCAGCTTTTCAAGGGCGCTGTCCCGGCGGCCCGCCACTCGCCCGTCGGTGACGGCGATGGCGTCGAAGAGGGAGAGGAACATATTCTTGCCCTCCTGGGCGGCCTTGTCATGAGCTTCGTTCAGGGAAGCGAAGACGTCCGTGCCCGTTTCCACGTCGATCCGGGGCGGCAGGGAAAAGGTGAGGGTCATCTCCTCGATGGCGCTGTCCTCTGTAATGACGAGGCTGCCTGCCTCCTGACCCTCCGCGTCAAGGAGCTCATCCCCTTGCAGGGTGAACCCGGCGGAATACAGATAGTTTTCGATGGCTTGGTGGGTGAGGGTCAAAGGCTCGCTCTTTTGAAGGACCGCCTTGGTGGGCGCCTCCGTCCGCTGCCCCCGCACCAGGGCCAGCAGGATGAGCAGGGCGCAAAACAGAATGGGCAGCACATAGGTGGCTGCTCCGCGTCCTTTTTTGCTGCGCTTTGGACGAGCCATGGCTTAGTCCACGTCTCGCACAGGGCCCTGGACCGACTCGTCCAGCACCGAGGGATTTTTCAGATATCCACGCATGAGCTTGAAGGCGGAGGCGTAATAGAAGCCGTCGCAGATGCGCTCGTCGGTCACGGCGGTGATATCGATATACTTTTTCTCGGACACGGTGCCGTCCGGGTTCACCTCGTTCCGCCGATATTTGGACCCAAAGGCCAAAAACACAGGGATGTTGCCGAAGTCGTACAGGTGATGGTAGATGGGCGGGATGCCCAGCGAGCCCATGGAGGTGATGAAGAAGGAGGCGTGGAAGGGGCTGGCCATGGTCAGCTTTCGGGGCAGAAGATCGAAATAGTCGAGAAGCTTCAACAACCATACGGCAAACTTCAACAGCACGCCGGGGATGAAGGAGAAGAGCTTAGCTACGTTGTCGAAGTTATTGTTCAGCTCCGCCGTGGCCTTGTTCGCCTCGATGAGGGCGTTGATCTTGCGGTAGATCTCCGCCGCTGTATCGTGGGCATCCAAAATGGGCTTGATGCAGGTGTCGGGGGATTCGGGAGACATCTCTTTCTTCACCACCAGGGACATCTCGATATACTCGTCCCGGGCGTAGATCTTCTGCCCTGCGATGAACCGGTTGATGGCAGGCCGCTGGGAAAGTGCCCGCACATAGGCAGCGATGATCACGTGCATGATGCCGAAGTTCGACAGGCCTTCCTTCCTCTTTTGACGGATATACTTCTCGATCTCCGTGATCTCCACCGTGTCTCGGAAGAAGTTGCTGGAGGTGTTTCGCGTCACCATTATATAGGGCGAGACCATGGACATGGCGGTCAAACTCCGCACCCGGCGGCCGTCCTTACGATCGCCCCACTTTTTTCTGAACTCCTTGACTTCCATTTCGCCACGCCTTTCCATACCTTTTTTCAATAGTATACCCAGTCAAAAGAGCGATTGCAAGGAGGGATTTGTATCGCTATAATATAAACAAAGGGGAGGTCCTGCCATGGAGATATTGGCTCCGGCCGGAAACGAACAAAGCCTGATCGCCGCCGTGCGCAGCGGCGCCGACGCGGTGTATTTGGGCACCGGCGCTTTCAACGCCCGGCGCAACGCGGACAACTTTAAGGACAACAGCCTTACGGAAGCGGTGAACTACTGCCACGGTCGGGGCGTGAAGGTCTACGTCACACTAAATACCCTTATCCGGGACGAGGAATTGCCCGCCTTTTTGGACGCTGCCCGGGAGGTAGCCCAGGCAGGGCCCGACGGGGTCATCGTTCAGGATTTGGCCGTGGTCCGGGTGCTTAAAACCATCTGCCCCGAGCTGACTTTGGTAGGCTCCACCCAAATGTCCGTTCACAACGCCGCCGGGGTGAAGGCCCTGGAGAACATGGGCTTTTCCCGGGTGGTGCTGGCCCGGGAGCTGACCTTGGAGGAGATTCGGACCATCCGCGCCGAAACCAGGGCGGAGCTGGAGGCGTTCGTTCATGGGGCCCTGTGCATGAGCGTGTCCGGCATGTGCTATTATTCCGCCATGATGGGGGAACGGAGCGGCAATCGAGGTCTGTGCGCCCAGCCCTGTCGGTTGAACTCTTCCTGCAACGGGCGGCCCTATGCCCTGTCTCTGAAGGACATGAGCTTCATCCCGCATGTGCGGGAGCTGGAAGCGGCGGGGGTCTGCTCCGTGAAGATCGAGGGGCGCATGAAGCGGCCCGAGTATGTGGCCGCCGCCGTCACGGCCGTCCGGACCGCCTTGGAGGGAAGGGAGCCGGATATGGCCACTCTCCAGGCTGTCTTCTCCCGCAGCGGATTTACCGACGGGTATCTCACGGGGCGGCGGAACGTGCGCATGTTCGGCGTGCGGACCGTGGAGGATGCCGCCGCCTCCAAAACTGTCTTTGGGAAGCTGGCGGAACTGTATCGGCGGGAGTATCCCGGCGTGCCCGTGCGGATGACCCTGACCGCCACAGACAATACCCTTTCCCTTCGGGCGGAGGATGAAGCGGGTCGCGCAGCCACGGCCGCTATGCCGCTTCCGGCGGGGGACATGGCGCCTTTGACCGAAGAGATTGCCCGGCGGAATCTGAGCAAGACGGGGGGCACCCCGTTCACGTTGAAGGATTGTCGCATCCAGCTCCCGGAGGGCCTGCCCGTAGCCGGTTCCGTTTTGAACGGACTCAGGCGGGAGGCTTTGGAGAAACTGCTGGAACAGCGCAGCCGGGGCAACGGCTACGCCCTGCTGTCCATGGAATCGCCCGAAATAGAGCCCTACGCCGCCGGGAAACAGGGCTTGCGGCTGCGCTTTGAGCGGGCGGAGCAGGTCTTTTTCGCCCCTGGCGTGGAGGCGATCCTGCTGCCCTTCGAACAGATCGAACGCCATCCAGAGCTGCTCCAGGGGGAGACGCCCATTTGGGCGGAGCTGCCCCAGCTGGCCTGGCCCCTGGAGGAAAAGACGATCCTCGATCGGCTGATCGCCCTGCAGGAAAAAGGGTTGACCGACGGGGTGGCTGGGAACGTATGCGAATTGGTCATGGCGCAACAGGCCGGCCTCATCGTCCATGGCGGGCCCACCCTGAACGTGACCAACACCCTGTCGTTGAAAACCTATGAGGATTTGGGCCTTGCGGACACCACGCTGTCCTTTGAGCTGCCCGTAAAGATGGGGGCGAAGTTGGGCGGCAAAAAGCCTCGGGGCATCCTCGTCTATGGACGGCTGCCCCTCATGCAGTTCAGGTCCTGCCCTGCCCGGGGGGAGAAGGGCTGCGGGAGCTGTGCCGGCCGGCCGGAACTGGTGGACCGGCGGGGCGTGATCTTCCCCATGATCTGCCACGACAGGCGGTATACGACCCTTCTCAACTCCGTGCCCCTGTATCTAGGGGACAAGTCTCTGCCGCCCTTCGATTTCGTCACCCTCTATTTCACCACGGAGGATCGGGAAGCCTGCCGCCGGGTGTACGAGGGCTATCGGCGGGGCGAAGCACCCTGGTTCGATCGAACCAGCGGGCTCGCATTCCGCACCCTGTTATAAATCCACATATTGTTCGGCGGTTCGCCTCGGCGGGCCGCTTTTTTTGTTGCCTATACATGGGCACCGTGGACAGGTCATAGAGTGGACCATGGATGAAAACATGAATTGGAAACACAGCCTGTTGCCCCTGCTGACCGAGGACATGCGGCAGGCGCTGGCGCCCCTGGAGCTGTCAAAGGTCACGGAGATCCGGCTCCGGTTGGGCAGGCCCATGGAGCTGGTGACGCCCGCAGGGAGCCGGCTCCTGTACGCCCCCAACGGCAGGCCCATGCTTCGGGACGGGGAGCAGGAGGAGCTTTTGTCCGCCTTCTGCGGCCATGCCCGCTACGCCTGGGAAAAGGAGATACGGCATGGATTCATCACCCTGCAAAATGGGTGCCGGGTGGGCATCGCCGGCCGGATCTCGGCCGAAACGAGAACGCCTGCGGTGGTGACCGGCTTCTGCATCCGTATCCTTCGCCCCGTGGTGGGCTGCGGGGAGAGGGTGCTGCCCAGCCTCCTTACAGAGGGGCGCATGCGCTCTACGCTCCTGTTTTCCGCTCCTGGCGCCGGGAAAACCACCCTGCTGCGGGATATCATCCGTCTTGTCTCTGACGGACGCTGCGGGGCGGCGCCTCATCGGGTGGGGGTGGTGGACGAGCGGTTCGAGATCGGCGGTCAAGGCAGCGCTGCCTTCGATCTGGGGGAGCGGACGGACGTGCTTTCCGGCGTGGCCAAGGGGGAGGGGCTGCTGCGGCTGCTGGCTACCATGAGTCCTCAGGTTTTGGCGGCGGACGAGCTGAACCTGTCCGCGGACGTGGCTTCGGTCCTGGAGGCGAAGAGCCGGGGGGTGACCGTCCTCTGCACGGCCCACGGCGGCACCTTTGAGGAGCTGCTCCGACGGGAGGGGATGAAAAGACTGTTTCGAGCGCGGACCTTCCAGCGGTACGTGCGGCTGGTGGGGTGCGGTGCGGTGGACGAAATACGGGACGAGGAGGGGACGGTCCTATGAAGCTGGCGGCGGGGATCGTGCTGTTTCTCCTGTGCGGTTTGGCGGGGGAGCAAAAGAGCCGCCGTCTGGTCCGGAGGGCAAGGGCCCTTTCCAACCTGGGAGTCCTGATCCGGCAGATCAGCGATCGGCAGATCAGCGAACTGATCTGCTTTGCAAAAGCGGCGCAGGGCTGCCCCCCTTCGCAGGAGCGGGACTATCTGCTGTCTCTTGCCGGGGGACAGGCAGCGGGGATCATGCCCCTTACACCGGAGGAAGAAAAGCACCTTTTAGCCTATGCACGTCGGGACAGCCGATCCACGGCGGATTTGGAACGGGAACGGGACGGACTCCTTGCCCTGCTGAACAGAGCGGCGGAAGGGGCTCGGCAGGAGCTGCAGCAGAAGGGCCAGGTCTACCGATCCGTTGGGTATTTGACCGGGATGGCCGTTCTGCTGCTGGTCCTTTGATATGCAGATCGATATCCTCATCAAGATCGCCGGACTGGGGCTGCTGGTGTCGGTGATCACCAATCTGCTCAAGCAGAGCGGCCGGGAGGAGCTTTCCGCTTTGGTCGTGGTGGTGGGGCTGGCCATCGGCACCTACCTGATGCTGGAGACGGTCTCCTCCCTGGTGGAGACCATCCGGCGGGTATTCTCCCTGTACTGAAAGGAGGTCAGCCATGGACATGGTGCAGGTGTTGGGGGTGGGCGTCGTAGGCACGCTCCTGGCCGTCACCCTCTCCAGGATCAACGGCACCCACGGTCTGCTGGTGGGGCTCGCCACGGGCTGCCTGCTCCTGGTCATGCTGCTGGGACAGACGGAGGAGCTGGGGGGCTTTCTCAGGGAGCTGGCGGGGGAAGGGAGCCTGTCCGCCGCCTATACGGGCCGGGCGATCCGGGTGCTGGGGCTCGCCTGCCTGACGGAAGCGGGGAGCCGAATCTGCCGGGACGGAGGCCAGGGAAACATCGCTCTCAAGGTGGAGCTGTGCGGCCGGGTCCTGATGCTGTGCGCCATGCTGCCCGCTCTGCGCGAGCTCCTTGAGGTGACGAGGACGGTGCTGGGGGAGCTGTCCGGATGAGGGCACTGCTCCTTTGCTGTCTGCTGCTGTCGCCTGTGATCCCCGGGGCCGAGCCTACGGAGCCGCCGCAAACGGAGATCGAGGATCTTTTGAACGCCGTAGATCTGACCGGCTGGGACCAGTTCTTTTTCGGCTTGGAGGACACGGAGCCCTGGCAACAACCATCCCTGCTGATCAAACGCTTGGCGGAGGGGAAGACGTCCGGCGGAGCAGAGTTGCTCGGGTGGCTGAAGGATCAGGCGGTGAAGGGCCTGTCCGGGGCCCAGGCTCTGTTGCTGCTCGCCTTAGCGACGGGGGTGCTGTCCGCCCTCTACACCGTTCTTTTGGAAACGGGGGCGCTGCCCGCCCGGCGGGTGTTGGCCATAGGCCTTTCCGCGGCGGTGCTGCTGCGGCTGGTGCCCCTTATCCATCGGGGCATGGCATGCATGCAGGGCATCGCTGCCCTGGGGGAAAGGACCGTGCCGCTGATGACGGCATCGCTGCTTCTGCTGGGCAGTCCCCAGGGGGCTGCCGCCATGGGCACGGCAGGGGAGCTGCTGCTTTTCTCCTGCCTAAGGTGGATGGAGGATATCCTTTTGCCCCTGGTGATCTCAGCGGGGGTGCTGAAGACAGCGGATCTGATGGGGGACGGCGTTCTGTCCAGCGTGTCCCGCCTGCTCTTTTCCGTGGCCCGATGGGGCGTACGGGCCCTTTGTATCGGCTATATGCTGGTGGCCGCCCTGTTGGGCGGAGGCGCGTCGGCCATGGATACGCTGCTGCTGCGGACGGGCCGGGTGGCCGCCGGAAGCGTGCCCTTGGTGGGCTCCGTTCTGTCGGATTCCCTGGGGACGGCGGTGGCCTGCCTGGGGCTGGTCAAGAGGGCCCTGGGCTGGACGGGGATGCTGCTGGTCCTGTTCCAGGCGGCGGGGCCGGCGGTGACACTGCTTCTGTACGGGTTCAGCTTGCGGGCATCGTCGTCCCTGCTCCAGCCTTTGGAGCAGCCGGAGATGGGGACCGTTCTTTCAGCTCTCGGCGAGATGCTCACCGAGTTGGGGGCGCTGGTTCTGGCCGCCGGGGCCATGCTTTGCGTGGCCGTGGGCGGCGTGGCGGGGTGTTTGGGAGGTGGCCAATGAAATCGACAGTGACGGCTTTGTGCCTGTGCGGCGCGTTTACGGGGCTGATACTGCAGCTGTTCCCCTCCGGAGAAGCGGGATCGGCGGGACGGCGGGCGGTGTCCGTCTGCTATCTGCTGGAAGTGGTGCGGCTGCTTATGGGAATGGGGAAGGGAGGTTTGACGGGGTGAACTGGCCATGTGGAAAGGAACTTTTGGAGAGATGGAAACGGAAGCGCGCCATTCCTGTCGCCCTGTATGGCGCGCTTTTGCTGCTGGCCGTCCTTTTGTACGGCATCGGCGACGGCTGGTTCCAGGGGGCGTCCCGGGATGGGCCAGCTTCCTCCGGCGCGGAATCCTTGGAGACGCGGCTGGAGGGGATCTTGACCGAGATGCGCGGGGCGGGCCGGGTCCGGGTCCTCATCACCTACGAGACGGCGGGGGAACGGGTGGCCGCCACCGTCAGCACCCTGGATGAAAGCGTGTCCGAGTCCACCGGCGGCGCCTCGGCCACTCGGAGCGAGCAGTCCCGGCAGATGCACCAGCCCGCCACCGTGACCACCGAAGGGGGCCAGAGCCCCATCATCTTAGTGGAACGGGAGCCCCAGATCCGGGGCGTCATCGTGGTGGCGGAGGGTGCGGCGGATCCAACCGTCCGCTTGAGCCTGCAGCGGGCGGTCCAGGCGGTGACCGGTGTGCCTCTTTCCAGCATTGAAGTGTTTGAAATGGACTATCTCACATAGGATGGACCATAGGATAGAAAGACCTAAAACGACACGATTCGATAAGGAGGAAGAACATGAGACTTACGACCCAAGATCTGAAGAAGCTGCTGAACCGGCGGACCATGACCCTCTTCGGGGTCTGTTTGCTGCTGCTTGCCGCCGTGGCGGCCAACATCATCATGAACCGAAACGAACAGAGGGCGGCGGAGGCACAGACCGCCGCCGTCAGCGTGTCCGCCCCCGGCGGACGAGGGACCTTTTTCGACGCGTACCGCAGCGAACGGGACAGCGTCCGCACCCAGGAGCTGGCGTATCTCGACGCCATCGTGGCCCAAGGCGGGGATGAAAGCACCCTTTCCGACGCCCAAAAGCAGAAGATGACCCTGGTCAGCTGCATGGAATCGGAGCTGAACACGGAAAACCTCATCCGCGCCAAGGGCTTCGAGGAGGTGATCGTATCCATGCACAACGGGTCCGTGAACGTGATCGTGGACGCCGATGCTCTTACCGACGAGCAGGTGGCCCAAATACTGGATATCGTGCTGCGGGAGACGGGGGAAACGGCTGAAAATATCAAGGTATCCACCGCACAATAACGGGTTGCCTTTTTCGACGGAAGTTGGTATACTAATACCGTATCAACGTGCCCAAAAACCACAAGGAGGTCAACACAATGAGCGAAGTCGATACCAACATTGAAATCAACCAAGGCGGGAAGATCGTATTTGCCGAAGACGTGGTGGCGACCATTGCGTATTTGGCAGCCGGCGAGGTGGAGGGCGTCCATGCTTTGATCGGCTCCACCAGCTTCAGCGAAATGCTTGGCAAAAAGAACTACACCAAGGGCGTGAAGGTCGAGGTCGGCTCGGAGGAGTGCGCCTGTGATATCACCATCGTGGTCAAATATGGCTATCGCATCCAGGCGGTGGCCCAGAAGGTCCAGGAGGAGATCAAAAACGCCATCGAGACCATGACCGGCCTCCGGGTGGTCGAGGTCAACGTGAACGTGAACAGCATCTACTTTGAGCCGGAGAAAAAGGAAGAACCCGCGCCTGCGCCTGCTCCCGCGCCGGCTCCCGTCGTGGAAGAGCCTGAGCCCGAGCCCGAGCCCGCGCCTGCGCCCCGCGTAAAGTAAATCGAAACCCATGGATCGACCGGAGCCCGCCTGCGGCGCGGGCTCCTGCCGATTTGAGTAAGGAGCCTGCTATGAAGCTGTTGGAACGGATATTGTTCTGGGTACTTTCCCTGCTCTGCGTCGCCTTGGGGGTGCTGCTTCTCATCCTGGTCCTGTTCCCATCGCTCACCTGGCTGCAGCTGCCGGCGGTCCGGATCGCCGTGGGCGTGTTGGCCCTGCTCAGCATCCTGTGCACGGTGGCGCTGCATCTTATGCGCGCCTCCGGCAAGAAGGAGGAGGCTGCTCTGGCCAGCGAAGGGGAAAACGGCAGCGCTTTCGTCTCCATGAAGGTACTCAGCGACATGACCAAGCGGATCGCCCAGGATCAGGAGGGGGTCCGTGCCTGCAGGAGCAAGGTGATGAACAACGGTGCCGGCGTGGACGTGGAGTTGGAGATGGCCCTTGATCCGGGCGTGGCCGTGGCGCCCATGGCGGCAAGGCTCCAGGAACAGCTGAAGAACAGAGTGTTTGAAATGACCGGCGTACATGTCGGCAAGGTGGGCATCCTGGTGGAGGCCGCTTCGGAGGCGAAGCCCCCCAAGCAGCCGGTAGTCGAGCAGCTGCCGCCTGGCCAGACCAAGTAAAGGGACAAGCTATGAAGGAATGGCTCAAACAGTTTTACGGTGAGCATAAGTGGCTCACCATCCTGGCCGCCGCAGCCCTGGTGCTGGGCATCCTCTTTTTGTGCATCGGCTTTTGGCGGACGCTCCTGCTGGCGTTGCTGGTGGCCGTTGGCGTGTTGATGGGAAGCATCTTGGACAGGGGCGGCTGGCCTGCGGTGAAGGATTTCTTTGCCGCCATCTTTCAAAAAAGGTAAAGCATAGAGTATGGATCGTTCATTGGCCCGAGAGATCGGGATGAAGATGCTGTACGCCGCCTCTTTGGGCGGCGGTGAGACCATGGATCAGGTTTTGGAGCAGTCGGAACAGGCGGATACCCTTTCCGGCGCGGACAAGACCTTTTTGGAAAATCTGGTGGCCGGCGTGACGGACCGTCAGCAGGAGCTGGATGAAATCATCGGCAGATACGCCCAGGGGTGGGCGCTAAACCGGCTGGCGAAGGTGGATTTGACCATCCTGCGCATGGCGGTCTACGAGCTGCTGCACATGCCCGAGGTCCCCGTGGGTGCCACCATCAACGAGGCAGTGGAGCTTTCTAAGCGCTTCTGTGAGGACAAGTCCTCCGGCTTCATCAACGGCATCCTGGGGAGTGTGGCCAGGGATCTTTGCAGCGAATGAAAGGTGCAGTGCTGGGCATCGATACCAGTTGCTACACGACCTCGGTCGCCTGCTTCGGCGATCCGGGCGTCCTCTATGACGGGAGAACGGTTCTCCCGGTGGAGAAGGGCGGCCGGGGCTTGCGGCAGTCCGAGGGCGTTTTTTTGCATACGCGGCAGCTGCCGCCCCTGGTCGAGGCGGCGTTCGAGACCGTTTCACCGGATTCGATCCGGGCCGTTGCCTGCAGCCGCGCGCCGGTATGCCGGGAGGACTCCTACATGCCCGTGTTCCTGACGGGCATGGGGGTGGCCCGATCCCTGGCGGCGTCCCTGCGGGTGCCGTTGCTGCCTCTCGATCATCAAAGCGGCCATATCCGGGCCGCCCTCATCGGGAATGAGCAGCTTATGGAAGCGCCCTTCTACGCCGTACATATCTCCGGCGGGACCACCGATCTGCTGTCCGTCCGGATGAAGGCGCCCGGCGCCCTTTCCATCGAGCCCCTGGGCCGGTCGGAGGACCTGCACGGCGGCCAGCTGGTGGACCGGGTGGGCGTTCATCTGGGCTGCGGCTTTCCGGCGGGGAAGGAACTGGAGACGTTGGCCCGGAAGGCTGTCACGAAAGATGTGAAGATACCTGCCTCCGTGCGGGAGCTGACCTGCTCCCTTTCCGGGGCGGAATCTGCCGCCCTGCGGGAGCTGGAACGGGGCCGGGCAGCCCAGGAGGTAGCCTATGGCATCTACGATCTGCTGGCAAGAACGCTGACGAAGCTTCTTGATACCGCAGCCCGTCGGCTGGGGGAACGGCCCGTGCTCCTGTGCGGGGGCGTGGCATCCAGCCAGCTGCTGCGGGAACTGCTCCATGAACGGTGCGACCGGCCGCTCTTCTTCGGGGAGAGCCGCTACAGCAGCGACAACGCCGTAGGCGTGGCCGCCCTGGGGTTTGATCGGGAGGTGGGCCAATGACGGAGCTAAAGCCGGTGTTTACCGTTTCCGAATTGAACGAATATGTGAATTTGACTCTTGCCCACGATCCCTATCTGGGAGAGTTGACGGTGACGGGGGAGATCAGCGCCTTCAAGCGCCACACCTCCGGACATCTGTATTTTACGCTGAAGGACGATGCGGCGTCCGTGCGCTGCGTCATGTTCCGCCCCAACGCCCTCCGACTCAGCTTCTTTCCCAAGGACGGCATGTCCGTCCGCATCGAGGGACGGGCGGGGCTCTTCAGCCGGGACGGCTCCTTCCAAGTCTATGCCGAGCGCATGGAAAAGACCGGGGATGGAGCCCTGTATCAAAAGTTTTTGGCCTTGCGGGAGGAGCTGCGGCAGCGGGGCTGGTTCGAGGAGAGCTTGAAGAAGCCCATCCCCTTTTTGCCCCGGGCGGTGGGGGTGGTGACCTCCGGCACCGGAGCGGCCATCGAGGACATCCGCAACGTGATCTCCCGCCGATTCCCCAACATGCCCATCCTCCTGTATCCGGTATCGGTCCAGGGGGAGAAGGCAGCCGGGGAGATCGCGGCGGCCATCCGAAAGGCGGACGAGGAGCAGCGCTGCGACGTGCTCATCGTAGGCCGGGGCGGCGGTTCTCTGGAGGACCTGTGGGCCTTCAACGAGGAGATCGTGGTAGCGGCGGTCCATGCGTGCAGCCTGCCGGTGATCTCCGCCGTGGGCCATGAGATAGATTTCTCCCTGACGGATTTTGCGGCGGATCTGAGGGCGCCTACCCCCTCTGCGGCGGCGGAGCTGGCGGTGCCTGAGTATGCAACGCTTTCCGATCGCCTCGCGCAGGATCACGATCGGCTTCGTTCTGCCCTGCTCAACGGCATCGCGCGGAAGAAGGACAGATTGGAACTCATCGTCCATCGCCGGGGCGGGATGCTGGCGGAGCAGCGGCTCCAGCAGGAGCAGCAGCGGCTCGATCAGTGCCGGGAGGCTTTGGAGGAGGGGATCGAGGGGCTGCTGCAAAAGCAGCGGGATCGTATGATCACCCTGAAGGCCCGGCTCACGGCTGCCGATCCCTTGGGGGCGCTGGACCGGGGGTTCGCCCTGGTCTATGGAAAACAGGATGACCTTATCCGCCGTGCGGCGGATACGAGCGCTGGCGAGGGGATCGTCCTTCGCTTCCGGGACGGTCGCGTCCGGGCTGACGTGACGGGAAAGGATCTGTATGAAAAAGAGTGAGAAGACCTTTGAAGAAAAGATGGCTGAGCTTGAGGAACTGATCTTAAAGCTGGAAAGCGGCAGCGTGCCCCTTGAAGAGATGGTTTCCCTCCACGAGCGGGGTATGGCCCTGTACGACAGCTGCGCCAAGGAGCTGGAGACCTTTGAAAAGCGGCTCAAGGCCTCGGGGAAAGACCAATGAAGGACTATCTGCCCCTCATTGAAGAAGCCCTCGACCGGTACAGCGGCAGCTTTGATTTGCCGGAAATGTTCGTTCGCTCCATGCGCTACAGCCTCCTTTCCGGCGGAAAGCGCATCCGGGCCTGCTTGTGTCTGGCCTGCTGCGAGCTTGTTGGCAGCCGGGCGGAGGACGCTCTGCCCTTTGCGGCGGCGCTGGAGATGATCCATGCCTATTCCCTCATCCACGACGATCTGCCCGCCATGGACGACGACGATATGCGGCGGGGCAAGCCCAGCAGCCATAAGGCTTTCGGGGAGGGGAACGCCATATTGGCGGGGGACGGATTGCTCACCATGGCCATGCGTCTTTTGTGCGACGTCCCCGGGCAGGAAGCGGCCAAGAAGGCCATCTTTCAGGGAGCGCTTGAGATGGCGGCGGGGCAGAGCCTGGATCTTAACGTGACCGCCCGGGACAGGGCGTCTTTGCAGCGGATCCACGATTTCAAGACCGGGGCCCTCTTTCGGGCGGCCTGCCTTTCTGGCGCCTTTCGAGGGGGCTGTGATGCGGCGGACGCATCCCGCTTGCGGACCTTTGCGGACAAGCTGGGGCTGTTGTTCCAGATGACCGACGACCTCTTGGATCAGGAGAAGGACGAGGCGGAGGACAAGCTCACCTACGTGACACTGCTGGGGGCAGAACGGACCCGGCAGGAAATACAAGCATTGACGCAGGATATCCGCGCCCTTTTGGCCGGATATGAAGGGGAGGCGGCAACCTATCTGTTGACGCTGACGGATCGGATTTCTACTAGAAAAGCATGAAAGAGTATCCTCTTTTGCAACAATTGAACGGACCCAAGGACTTGATGGCCCTGCCAGAGGAGCAGCTCCCCGCTTTGGCGGAGGAGGTGCGGGGCTATATGGTGGATTGCGTGTCCAAAAATGGGGGACACCTGGCTGCCAGCCTGGGGGCGGTGGACTTGATCATCGCTCTGCACCGGGTCTACACGGAGGAGAAGGATCGGATCATCTTCGACGTCGGTCACCAGGCCTATGCCCATAAGATCTTGACCGGACGGCGGGACGCCTTCACCACCCTCCGGCAGGAGGGGGGCATTTCCGGCTTCCCCAAACGGGAGGAGAGCCCCTACGACGCCTTCAACACCGGTCACGCCAGCACCTCCCTGTCCGCAGCCTTGGGCATGGTGCGCGCAAAACAGCTTTTGCATGAGCCCGGTCACGTGGCGGCTGTCATCGGCGACGGCGCGCTCACCGGCGGCCTTGCCTACGAGGCGCTGGACGACGGCGGGGACAGTAAGCTGCCCCTGGTGGTGGTGCTCAACGACAACGAGATGTCCATCTCCAAAAATGTGGGCGCCATGAGTCGAAGCCTGTCCCGCCTCAGGGCCAGCCGGGGCTACAACCGCTTGAAGCGGTTCGTGGTCCGGGTGCTGGAAACGGGCGTGATGGGCCGTCGTGTGTCCCACAGGATAGAGGGATTCAAGAACCGAATCAAGCGGTTCGTGCTGCAGAACACCTTTTTTGAGGAGATGGGCTTCACCTACCTGGGGCCCATCGACGGCCACGATATCCCCCAGATGATCTCCATGCTGCAGGAAGCCAGGGCTCTGGAGCGACCGGTAGTGGTCCACGTCCTCACCCAAAAGGGCAAGGGCTACGGCCTGTCGGAGCAAAATCCGGAAAAATTTCATGGGATCGCACCCTTCTCTCCGGATACGGGAGTCACCGCTTCCGCCGGAAGCGTCTCCTGCTCGGAGGTGTTCGGCCATACGGTGCTCCAGCTTGCTGAGGAGGATGAGCGCATCGTCGCCATCACCGCTGCCATGCGGGACGGCACCGGCCTGCGCCCATTCTTCGAGTGTTTCCCGGATCGGGCCTTCGACGTGGGCATCGCGGAGGAGCATGCTCTCACCATGGCCGCTGGCATGGCGGCGGAGGGCTTGCGGCCCGTGGCGGCCATCTATTCCTCCTTCCTGCAGCGGGCCGTGGATCAGCTCTGCCATGACGTATGCCTGCAAAAACTCCCCGTGGTCATCGGTGTGGACCGGGCAGGCCTGGTGGGACAGGACGGGGAGACCCATCAGGGAATCTATGATCCGGCCCTGCTTTGCGCCATCCCCAACCTTTCCGTGTATGAACCCTCCACCTTGAGCCAGCTCAGGGCCATGGTCCGCCTGGCGGTGGAGCGACAGGAGCCGGCGGCCATCCGCTACTGCCGGGGCACGCTGCCTGAGGGGGAAGGGGAAGAACCCGTGGTCTATGGGCGGTGGGCCACGTTGATCTCTCCGACGGACGTGGTCATCCTCGCCGCGGGCACCCTGGTGCCGACGGCGCGCCAGGTGGCGGAAAGGACCGGCTGCGGGCTGGTGGAAGCCCGATTCTTGAAACCATTGGATCATGATCTGCTGAACCGCCTCCGCGAACAGGGGTGCAAGCTCGTCGTGGCGGAGGAGAACGTGGCGGCTCTGGGCCTTTATGTGGCGGCCTATTGTCCGGAGCTGCAGGTGCGGCTGCTGTGCCTGCCGGACGGGTCCATGCCCCATGCTTCCGTGGGCCGGCAAAGGACTCTGGGCGGCATCGATGAGGCGGCCATGGAGCGGGCCGTGCAGCAGATGAGGGCGTTATGATGGAGAAAAAGCGTCTCGACGTGTATATGGCGGAGGCGGGTCTGGCCTCCTCCCGGGAAAAGGCCCGGGCCATGATCATGGCCGGGGAGGTCTATGTCAACGGCCGCAAGGCGGAAAAGGCGGGGGAGGAAGTGCGCTCTGAGGATGAGGTGAAGGTTCAGTCCGATCCCATCCCTTTTGTGAGCAGGGGCGGACTGAAGCTGGACAAGGCGCTGAAGGTATTCCCCCTTTCCCTGCAGGATAAGGTTTGTCTGGACGTGGGGGCCTCCACCGGCGGCTTCACCGACTGCATGCTGCAGAACGGCGCGAAGCATGTATGCGCCCTGGATGTGGGCTACGGGCAGCTGGCCTGGCAGCTTCGAAACGATCCCCGGGTCACGGTCATGGAGCGGCGCAACGCCCGGTTCATGGAGCCCGCCTGGTTCGACGGTCCCTTCGATTTTGCGTCCATCGACGTTTCCTTCATCTCCCTGAAGCTTATTCTGCCGCCTCTTAAGGCATGCTTGAAGCCAGAGGGACAGGTGGTGGCTCTCATCAAACCCCAATTCGAGGCGGGCCGGGGCCAGGTGGGCAAGAATGGGGTGGTCCGGGAGGCGTCTATCCATCGGGATGTATGTATAAACATAATGCGCTTTGCCCAACAGATCGGATACAGTGTGGAAGACCTTTCGTTTTCGCCCATCACCGGACCCAAAGGAAATATTGAGTTTCTGCTGTTTTTGTGCAACAGGACGGCGATCTCAGCTGGCGGATCTTGGGATTTCGAGGCGAAAATCGCCTCGATCGTAGACGATAGTCACAATTTTCATGTAATTTGTTAAAAAAATATTCATAATTGTATTGAAATTTCGGGAAACATACTGTATAATACGACTGCAGTATTCATCCGAGGGCAATGATTTGAACCTTTTCTTCGCGGCGAATCCTAAAAAACCGGCCACCTATGACGCCCGCAAGCGCATGATGGATGCAGCGACAGGCTATGGTTTTTTATGCGCTGAGCTGGAGGAGCATGCTCCGGCAGAGGGAGAGGACGGCATACTCGTCGTCATCGGCGGCGACGGTTCCATCATCCGCCACGTTCCGGTAGCTTTGTCCGCCGGGTTGCCCATCCTGGGTGTCCATTTTGGACGGGTTGGTTTTTTGACGGAACTGACGGAGGAGGGTTTTTTGCAGGCCCTGCCCAGGCTCCGAGCCGGGGACTACCGGATGGAGCGGCGAGCCATGCTGGATTGCCGGGTGAGCACGGGGCGGACTTACCGCTGTCTCAACGACGCGGTGCTCTATAAGTTTTCCTTCTCCGGCGTTACGGAGATCGGCGTGCGGATCGACGGCAAACCGGTTTGGACGGTTGCTGCTGACGGGGTCATGGTCGCCACGCCCACCGGCTCCACCGGCTACAACCTCTCCGCGGGAGGGCCCATCGTTCCGGAAGGGCTGGACGCCATGGTGATCACGCCCATTTGCCCCCACAAGCTCCACGCCCGGCCAGTTGTGGTCCGGTCGGACAGTCAGATCGAGCTTGTGGAGCATGACGAGGGCATGGCCGCAGTGGATGGTCAAAGGGTGTGCCGGGTGACAAAAGGGGAGTCCCTTTTGATCACAGGTTCCAAGGATAGGGTGTCCTTGCTTCGGTTCGGACAGATGGATCTTTATAGCCGCATTCGTGAGCGGCTGACATAAATTGAAACAAACGAGGCAGAAACCATGAAGACGAAACGACATGCCATGATCATCAAGATCATCGCGTCCCAAGATGTAGAGACTCAGGAGGAGCTGGCAAGGCTCCTGGGGGAACAGGGCTTTCAGGTCACCCAGGCCACCGTTTCCCGCGACATCAAGGAGCTGAGGCTTATCAAGGTCCTTACCAGCGAGGGTAACTATAAATACGCCACCGTGGAAAAGGCGGAATCCGATCTGCAGGAGCGGTTTATTCGTCTGTTCTCCAACTGCGTCGTGTCCATCACCAACGCCGGGAACCTGATCGTGATCAAGACCATCGCGGGCAGCGCCTCCGTGGCCGGCGAGGCCATCGATTCTTTGAAGTGGCCGGAGATCGCCGGATCCATCGCCGGGGATAATACCATCTTCGTGGCGGTCCGAGAAGGGAAGAATACCTCTGAGATCATCAAACGTTTTCAGAAGATGATGAAATAAAGGAGCATAGACCGTGCTCAGGCACCTGACCATATCCAATATCGCATTGATCGACAAGCTCTCCCTGGACTTCGAGGAGGGCTTTTCTGCACTGACGGGCGAGACCGGCGCCGGCAAATCCATCCTTATCGAGGCGGTGGGGCTGGCTCTGGGGGAGCGCGCCTATCGGGAGAGCATTCGAACCGGAGCTCAAAAAGGCTCGGTGGAGGCCCTCTTCACGGTACAGGAGGGGACGCCGGCGGCGGAATATCTCCTGGCGCATGAGCTCTATGACGGGGAGGAGGTCGTCCTCTACCGGGAGCTGTATATGAGCGGCAAGAGCGTCTGCCGGATCAACGGCACCCTCGTCAGCGCCGCGGAGCTGAAGACCGTGGGGGATCTGCTGGTGGACATGCACGGCCAGCACGCCCATCAATCCCTGCTGAACGACAAGACCCATCTAGGGCTGCTGGACGCCTTTGCGGAAAGCGACAGGGACGGTCTGTTGACCCGGATGCAGCAGGAGCGGCGGCAGGCTCTGGACGCCCGCAGCGCCCGGGAGAAGCTGCAGAGCAGCCTAAAGGAACGGGCACGCCGTCTCGACGTGATCGCCTATGAGTTGAAGGAGATAGATTCTGCACAGCTTCAGCCGGGGGAGGAGGAGCAGCTGGAGACCCGCAAGAAGCAGCTGCAGAACTTCGCCGCCATCGAGGAGAATCTGCAGGCGGCGTACGACGCCCTGTATGAGGAACAGGGGGCCCTGAACCAGATCTCCGAGGCCAAACGGTGTCTGTCTGCCCTGGGGGAGTATGGGGAGGAATATCAGGCTGCCGCCCAGCAGACGGAGGAGGCCTACTACTCCCTGGAGGACGTGGCCTATTCCCTGCGGGACGCCCTCAACGGCCTTTCCTTCGACCCCAACGCCCTGGACGAGATCGAGAGCCGGCTCTATCAGATCGAGCAGCTCAAGCGCAAATATGGGGCCAACATCGAAGAAATATTGGAATACGGGGAAACCTTGCGCGCCGAGCAGGCGGAGCTGTTGGGCGGCGAGGACCGCTTAACGGAGCTAGAGCAGGCGGAACAGGCGGCCATTTCGGCTTTTACGGCGGATGCCCGGCTGTTGTCGGAGCGTCGCAAGGCGGGGGCCAACCGGCTGAAACAGGCCATAGAGGCGAACCTGAAGGACATGGGGATGCCCTTTGCCTCCTTCTCCGCGGGCTTTTCGCCCCTTTCACCGGAGGACCTTTCTGAAAACGGTGTGGACGAGATGTCCTTCCTCTTCTCCGCCAACAAGGGCGAGCCGGAGAAGCCTCTGGTCCGGGTGGCCTCCGGCGGAGAGATCTCCCGAGTCATGCTCGCCTTCAAGGTGGCCCTGTCCCACGCGGATGCCATCGACACCCTGATCTTCGACGAGATCGACACCGGTATCTCCGGTCTCATCGCCAATTCCGTGGCCAAGAAGATGCAGGAGCTGTCCCGGGCCCATCAGCTTCTCTGCGTGACCCACCTCGCTCAGATCGCGGCTCGGGCGGATCGGCAGTACTATATTTACAAGGAGACCCTGGGGGAGAGCACCCGGTCCGCAGTGAAGCCCCTCTCGGAGGAGGAGCGTCCGGCGGAGCTCGCGCGCATCATGGGCAGTGTCAACGATCCCTTGGCTATCCAGCACGCCCGGAACCTGCTCAGAAGCGCCCGGGAGAACTGATCGTTTTTCATGGCGAACCTCATCACCATCCTCCGCATCCTGGCCAGCGCGGCGCTGCTCTTCTGTCCGGCGCTTTCGCCGGCTTTTTTTGCGATGTACATCTTCGCCGGGATCACGGACGCGCTGGACGGATTTGTGGCGCGAAGGACCGGCACCGTCAGCGACCTTGGGGCGAAGCTGGACACCATAGCGGATTTTGCCCTGGCAGCGGTCTGCCTCTGTAAGCTTTTGCCGATCCTGGACCTTCCCGGGTGGCTATATGGCTGGATCGCCTTCATCGCCCTGATAAAGGTCGTAAACATCGTGTCCGGATATGTGGTAAAGAAGGGGTTCGTATCGCTCCATACCCCCATGAACAAAGCGACAGGCGCTTTGCTGTTTCTCCTGCCGCTGACGTTGTCCTGTATTGAATTGAAATACACGGCCATACCCCTATGTGCCGCCGCCACTTTCGCCGCTATCCAGGAAGGTCACTTTATCCGAACGGGGCGCGGGGAATAAAAGGACTTTTATCTAACGAATGCTACGCGATTCCGAACCCAGCGATATCGCTGACGGGCAGGGAGAAGGTGATGGCGCCGGCCTTGGTATCAGGGCCGGCTTTTTCGATGATGGTTTTCATGATGGCGGCCTTTTGATCGGCGGCAGAGACGATGAGGACGACCTCCTTCTCCGAAGCGATGGAGACCTTGTAGAACTTCTCCGCATTCTTGCTGCCGGTGCCGAGACCGTGGACCACCGTGCCGCCCCGAGCTCCGGCGGAGCGGGCCGCGTCCATGACCTGGTCTGTGGCGCCCTGGTTGGCGATGACCAGGATGAGCTCGTAGTCATAATTGAGGGTGGGCGTTCCCTTCACGTTTTGCCCGTTGGATAAGAATGCCAATGTCTTGCTGCCTCCTACACTTTTGATGGGTACGCTGATGGTCACGCCGTTGCCGGGGGCGTCGATATACAGCCGTTTGCGCTGCTCCTCGATAAGTTTTTTCGATTGATCAGGGCTGGCCACGGTCATGAACAGCCGACGATCCCGGGATTCCATGCCTAAAAGATCCAGCATGGACCGGGTGGCCGTGCCTTTACAAGGGGTGGATAAGACGATGGGCAGGTTCAGCTCTTCGCAGATCTTTTTCATGATATTGGCCCCATAGGGGTTGATGACGGAGAACACGTAGTTCATGCGGCTGCCTCCCACAGTTCGATGATGTCCGCCTCGCCATAGACCTCAGTCTGCTTAGCCGTGCGTCGTTCGGAGATGGTCGCTCGCACGCCGAGAAGCTGGATGGTGATGAGGGGCATCATGGCCACCATAGCCACGATACCAAAGGCGTCGGAGAGCACGTTGCCGCCCAAGGCGCTGCTGGCGCCGATCATGAACTGGAGCATAAAGGCGGCGGTCATGGGCCCGGAGGCTACGCCGCCCGCGTCAAAGGCGATGGCGGTGTACATGTCCGGCACGACGAAGGAAAGGCCCAGGCTCAGCACATAGCCGGGGATCAAGAAATAGAGGAGCGAAAGCCCCGTCAGCACCCGCAGCATGGACACGCCCATGGCGAGAGCGATGGCCACCGACAGCCCCAGTTTGATGGATCGGCCCGAGATAGCCCCGGAGCTCACCTGCTCGATCTGCTTTTGCAGCACCAGCACCGCGGGCTCCGCGGAGATGATGAACCAGCCCAGAAGCATGGCCAGGGGCACCAGCGCATACCGCAAAGCCCCCTGCGTCAGCGCCGCGCCCAAGACGCTGCCCAGAGAGGCGAAGCCCACGTTCACCCCAGTCAAAAACAGCACCAGCCCGAGATAGGTGAACCCAATGCCCATCACGATCTTCCAGAAGTTCCTGCCGTTCATGCGGAAGGAAACGACCTGGAACAATAGGAAGATGCACAGGATGGGCAGCAGGGCCACGGCGGTCTCCTTAAGGTAATCAGGCAAAGCGAATAGGTACGAATACCCCAGCTCCGTAGTGGTCTCGTGGGCGGCCGCAGCGGTGGAAACGGCCCCCTCGCCCTGACCGTAAAAAAGGCTCAGCACCAATACCGCCAGGATGGGCCCAACGGAGCACAGCGACACCAGGCCAAAGCTGTCCGACTCCGCATTGCTGTCGCTGCGGATATGGCTGACGCCTACGCCCATGGCCAGGATGAAGGGCACGGTCATGGGTCCGGTGGTCACGCCGCCGGAGTCGAAGGCCACGGAGAGGAAGCTTCTATCCACAAACGCACAAAGAATAAAGATAAGACCATATAGCCCCAGCAATAGATACCGGAGCTTGACACCGGTGATGATGCGGAGCATGGCGAGGGATAGAAACAGCCCCACGCCCACGCCCACCACGACGAGAAGTACCACGGTCTGGATGTGGGGCACAGAGTTGGCCAAAACCTGCAGATCGGGCTCAGAGACGGTGACCGCCACACCTAACAGAAAGCTGATTATCAATATAAGGGGCAGATTTTTGGACTTGGTCAGGGTAGAGCCGATCCTGCCTCCGATGGGGGTCATGGAGCTTTCCGCGCCCACGGTAAAGAGGCCCATGCCCGCCACCACGAACAACGAGCCTACCAAAAAGGACAGCATATGCCCTGTGGGCAGCGGCGTCACGAACAGGCACAGCAAACACACGATGCAGAGGATAGGCAGCACCGACGTGATGCTTTCCTGCACCTTGCCCGCGATCATGGCCCGTTGTTTGTTAAACTCATTCATATTATCATTAATATACCATATGGACCGCAAAAAGGAAAGCCAGTGGAATGTGAACAGATTTTTATTGTTGCGCTGGGGGGATTCGCTATGTATAATAGGGAAGAATCTGTTTTCAGAGGTGCGTTTTGAAGACAAGCGACTTTTACTACGACCTGCCCAAGGAGCTGATCGCTCAGACGCCGGCGCCGGTGCGGAGCGAGTCCAGGCTATTGATCTATAACCGGGGCGATGGGTCCATCACCGACGGCGTTTTTACGGATATTATCGATCATCTCCATCCAGGGGACGTGCTGGTGCGGAACAACACCCGGGTCATCCCTGCTCGGTTGATCGGCCACAGGCCCGAGACCGGGGGCACCATGGAGTTTTTGCTGTTGAGCCGGCTGGAAGGCGACACCTGGGAGTGCCTTTGCAAGCCCGCTAAAAGGGCCAAGGTGGGCACGGTCTACGAGGTAACGCCTGAGCTCTCCGTGAGAGTTTTGGGGGACGCCCCCATGGATGGGGGGAAGCGGGTGGAACTCCTGTATGACGGCATCTTCGAGGAGGTGCTGGATCGGGCGGGGCAGATGCCTCTGCCGCCCTACATCACGGAGCGCCTGGCGGATAAGGAGCGGTATCAAACCGTCTATGCCGTGACCCGAGGCAGCGCCGCCGCCCCCACGGCGGGACTCCATTTCACTCAGGAGCTGTTACAGCAGATTACGGACAAGGGCGTGAAGATCGTGGACGTGCTGCTGCACGTGGGTCTGGGCACCTTCCGCCCGGTGAGCGAGGAGAACATCGAGGATCACCAGATGCATGAGGAGTTTTATCGGGTGACGGAGGAAGCCGCAAAGGCCATCAACGACGCCCGCTCCGCCGGCGGCCGCATCGTCTGCGTGGGCACCACCTCCGTACGCACGTTGGAGAGCGTCTCCACCGACGACGGCGTGGTTCACCCTGGCAGCGGCTATACCGGCATCTACATCACCCCCGGCTACCGCTACAAGGCCGTGGATGCCCTCATCACCAACTTTCACCTGCCGGAGAGCACACTGTTGATGTTGGTTTCCGCCTTCGCGGGCCGGGAGGAGGTCCTGCGGGTCTATGCTCACGCCGTGGAGGAGCGCTACCGTTTCTTCAGCTTCGGGGACGCGTGCTTGTTTGAATAAAAGGATAGGATATGAACGAGAATTTCAAGTTTGAAGTGCTGCATGTGGACAAGCAGACCGGGGCTCGCCTGGGTCGCCTCCACACCCCCCACGGAGACATCGAAACCCCGGTATATATGCCCGTGGGCACTCAGGCCACGGTGAAGGCCATGACGCCTCGGGACGTGGAGGAGACGGGGGCGTCTATCCTCCTGTCCAACACGTACCACCTGTATCTGCGTCCTGGCCATCGGCTGGTGGAGCAGGCGGGGGGGCTTCACAAGTTCATGCACTGGAAAAAGCCCATCCTTACGGACAGCGGCGGTTTCCAGGTCTTTTCCCTGGCCAAGAAGGGGGATATCCACGAGGACGGCGTCCTGTTCCGCTCCCATATCGACGGCAGCAAGCACCTGTTTACGCCGGAGAGCGTCATGGCCGTGGAGCAGGCCCTGGGCGCGGATATCGCTATGTGCTTCGACGAGTGCGCGCCCGGTACGGCAGACTACCGCTACGCCGTGAAGGCCATGGACCGGACCCACCGCTGGGCGGAGCGCTGCCGGGAGGTCCATACCCGGCCCGACCAAGCCCTCTTCGGCATCGTTCAGGGCTGTGTCTATGAAGATCTGCGCATCGAGAGCGCCAAGACCTTGGCGGCCATGGATTTCCCCGGCTATGGCATCGGCGGCCTCTCCGTGGGTGAGCCTAAGGAAAAGATGTACGAGATGCTGGACGCCATCCGGCCCTACATGCCGGAGAACAAACCCCGGTATTTGATGGGCGTGGGCAGCCCCGACTGCCTCATCGAGGGGGTGCTGCGGGGCGTGGACATGTTCGACTGCGTACTCCAGACCCGGGCGGCCCGCAACGGTCTCGCCCTCACCCGAAAGGGGCGGATCATGCTCAGGAACCAGACCTATGCCGAGGACTTCTCGCCCATCGAGGAAGGGTGCGACTGCTACGCCTGCCAAAACTTTTCCAGGGCTTACATCCGCCACCTCATCAAGGCGGAGGAGATCCTCTCCGGCACCCTCATCACCATGCATAACATCCGCTTCTCCGTGCGGCTCATGGCGGATATCCGCCGAGCCATCGCGGAGGACCGGTTCGGCGACTTTGCAAGGGAGCTTTTGGAGGTTAAGCTGTTCTGATGGAACGCACGCTGATGTTGAAAACGGAACCAGAGATGGAAGCCTTGGGGGAGCGCATCGCCCGTGCCCTGCCGCTTGGGGGCTTTGTGGCCCTCTACGGCGACCTGGGGGCGGGGAAGACCGTCCTCTGCCGGGGCGCGGGACGGGCCCTGTGCCTCGATCAATTGAGCAGCCCCACCTTCACCATCGTCCAGGAGTATCCCACGGCGCCGCCCCTCTTTCATTTTGACGCTTACCGGCTGGCGGACGAGGACGAGCTCTATGCCATGGGCTATGAGGACTATTTGGACCGGGGCGGCCTTATCCTGATGGAATGGGCGGACCGGGTGCCGAGCGCCCTGCCAAGGGCGCGGCTGGACGTCGAGATCGTGGGCAGCGGCGCGGATCCTCGCCGGGTGCGGCTGATGCCTCACGGTGAAGACTACGAAGGGTTGGTGAAGGCACTATGAACATTCTTGCCCTGGAAACCACGGATAAGGTGGCCTCCGTGGCCCTGCTGACGGACGATGGCTGCCGCCAACTGCGGATCGAAAGCCCCCTCCGGCATGAGGAGACCGTCATGCCGGCGGTGGATGAGCTGCTTTCCGTGGCGGGTCTTTCCCCGGCCGACCTCGCCGCCCTGGCCGTGGACGTTGGCCCAGGCTCCTTCACAGGGGTCCGCATCGGGGTCTGTCACGGCAATGCCATGGCCCTGGCCCTGGGGGTGCCCGTGGTGTCCGTAAATGCTCTGGAGGCTCTGGCCTGGCCCCTGCTGGGCGGTTCCCGGCCCGTGGCGGCCATTATCGACGCCCGCAACGGCAACGGCTATGGGGCGCTCTATGGGCCCGACGGCGCCGTTCTGCTGCCGCCATGCGCCATTGAGATAGAACCCTTTTTGCAGTCCCTTCCGAAGGATGCTCTGTTGACCGGCACCGGCTTTTCCGAGGCGGACGGGGCCCTGCCCCTGGCGGAGAGCATCGCCCGGATAGCGGCCCGGCGGGTGGGGGAGAAGGCGGCTCAGCCCCTGTATCTGCGGCCTTCCCAAGCAGAAAGGAAGCAAAAGGCATGATGATCGTGCGGCCCATGACCAAGCGGGACATCGCCCGGGTCTATGAGATCGAGGTACAGAGCTTTCGCACCCCCTGGTCCAAGCTCTCCCTGCTGGGGGAGCTGCACAACGATGTGGCCCACTATTGCGTGGCGGCGGAGGAGGGCCGCGTCATCGGGTATGCCGGCATGTGGGTTCTGTTCGATGAGGCCCATATCACCAACGTGGCCATCGCGCCGGAGCGGCGGGGGGAGCACCTGGGCCGATACCTCTTTTATGGCATGATGGAGAAGGCCCTCCAGTATGGGGCGGACAAGATGACCTTAGAGGTACGGGAGACCAATGTGCGGGCCCAGAACCTCTATTACAGCTTCGATTTTGAAAAGCAGGGCTTTCGCAAGCGGTACTATGAGGACACGGGGGAGGGGGCTCTGCTGCTGTGGAACCAGGATCTTCAGGCCACCGTGGAGAAAAATGCTTGCCTAAAACCCAAATTCATCTTACAATAGGTCAAACGAAAAAGGGGAGAGAATGATATGAGTTTATACAGCGATTGGAAAGCACGGGCGGAGAATCTTGAGAGCGACGCCGCCTATCAGCAGTATTGGAGCAACTACTTTTCTCAGGAGACCGAGGTATATAAGAAAGTCCTGCAAAATCATGACAAGCCCCTCGCCGGAACGGTGAAGGATCTTAGCGAGCAGGTGGGTATGGACCCCGTGGCCTTCATGGGATATCTTGACGGGGCCAACACCTCTTTCGCCGATGGCGAAAAGGATCTGGAGGCGTTGACCGAGGAGAGCGAGGTCACCCTGAATTTCGACTTTGAGAAGCTCTTCTTCAACATGCACGAAGCCAAGGCCGACTGGCTCTTCAATCTGCCGGAGTGGAAAGACGTTCTTTCCGAGGAGAAGCGGCACGAGATCACCAAGGCCTATCGGGCGTCCAAGATCTTCGTGGCTCCCGTCCAGGTGGGCCGCAACGATCCCTGCCCCTGCGGCAGCGGAAAGAAGTATAAGAACTGCTGCGGCAAAAACAAATAAGAACAGGAGGGGGACCACTGCGGCCTCCCTTGATGTTTCTATCTGCGGAACGGGCAGGGGGATATAGTCAAGCTCATTGACGGGACAGGCGCGGCTAAGGTAGAATACAGTTATGACAGCTGGGGGAAGAAGCTCAGCTGCACAGGCACCTTGGCAACCACATTGGGGAAGCTGAACCCCTTCCGCTACCGGGGCTACGTTTACGACGAGGAGACAGGCTTCTACTACCTGAAGTCCCGTTACTACGACCCAGAGACCTGCCGATTTATCTCCGCGGATGTCTACTTGTCCACCGGCCAGGGCGTCTTGGGACATAACTGTTATGCATATTGTCTCAATAATCCGATTAATAGAATAGATGAAGGAGGAAATGTTACATATCTAATTATTCCTGATTTTGGTGGCGATTATGATCCATCAAAAGAAGGCTTTAGAGATGCATTTAGGGCGTTTAGCGCAGATGTCGAAAAAGCAGTTACAGTGAATGTAACAAACCAGGGTGGTATTACTATTAGTATTAATTTGAATGAATGTGCATCCTCCTTACATAACATGACACAGGCTGCTGATCTAGATTACTCGTGTCACATTATTGAAGATGAGATTCATAGACAACTAGACAACAAAGGAATCTATTATACCCCTTCTTATAGGGGAGACAATCAGGATACATATAAGGCAATCAAAAAAGGAGTAAAAAAATACTTACAATGGTGCTATCCAAAGCAATACCCTTTAACTTTGGGATGGCTTTCTTATCACATTAATCATAAAAACCGCAAAGAAATTTGGGAGGAAGAACAAACTAAATACAAAACAAAGTATCACTATTTGAGAATAGAGAAGCAACAAGATGAACTGAGATGAGGGAACAAAGCATGAAGAGAAATATCATACCTATAATAATTGTTATCATGTTATTGTTGATGTTCAGCATTATTATACTGATGAACATGATTGCTATGGAAGAAGTGCCGTATAGCAGCACAGCATTCGACGAACTATATAATTTTCATACGGCTGTATTGTATGAGACAATGTTGATTGTTTATTCCATTATCCCTTGCATATATGGGATTGCAATCGCTCTTTTGGTTTTCTTGCACGTAAAGAGTAGAACAGTGCCAAAGTTCTATTCGTTGCTTGCGATAATTGTTTTTTCTTTAGTGGCTATAGGCATGAGTACTGTCACTATTGCATATTTTATGTTTTCTTTGATAGTAGTACAACTATGGATGTATACTTCTTGGGCGATGGCAGGACTGCTCTTCCCGTTCTTTATTTCCGCTGTTTTGCATTTAAAGATAATAGCTGGTAACACAATGCGGAGGAATAGAGCGATCAATGCCTGAAGGCTAGGGCCAAGGGGACAGGTTCTCATGACAAACTCATTTGACATGCTAACCATCTCCAATTTCAGCTCCAAACATCCCAGAATGGGAGCGATAACGCGTACGCCTACGCCTACAATGACAATGGGAACATGACCTCGATCACCCAGGGGACGACTTCCGTCACCTACCAGTACAACGGCGCCAACGAGCTGATCCGTGAGAACAACGGGTTCACCAACCAGACGGTGTATTGCAACTATCTGCGTATCGTCAGAGGGATAGAAAGGGAGGAGGTTTTCAAACCGGTCGAAAAAAACTTTTTGGATTCTTCGAAAAGAAGTTGACAGGAGCGCCATTCCTTGTTAAAATGTGTGACTGGAACTCCTGAATGCGCCTGTAGCTCAGCAGGATAGAGCAACGGCCTTCTAAGCCGTAGGTCCAGGGTTCGAATCCCTGCAGACGCGCCAAGAACGCGGTGCTCGCCGGGAGGAGACGATCGGCGAGCGCATGCGTGTGCGGGGGAGTTCATCCGAAAAAGCTATATGGTGGGCGTAGTTCAGCCTGGTTAGAATGTCAGATTGTGGCTCTGAAGGTCGTGGGTTCGAATCCCGTCGCCCACCCCATTTTTTTCGGATGAACAGCGGTGGGGTGTCGCCAAGCGGTTAAGGCACAAGACTTTGACTCTTGTATGCGCAGGTTCAAATCCCGCCACCCCAGCCAACCTGACCCGTTAGCTCAGCTGGCAGAGCATTTGACTTTTAATCAAAGGGTCCGGAGTTCGAATCTCCGACGGGTCACCAGCTTCTTGCAGCGCGGGCGTGGCGGAATTGGCAGACGCGCTGGATTTAGGTTCCAGTGCCGCAAGGCGTATGAGTTCAAGTCTCTTCGCCCGCACCAGGCAGGTATAGTGTAGCGGTAACACATTAGCCTTCCAAGCTGAGATCACGGGTTCGAGTCCCGTTACCTGCTCCAATTTTTGCCGGTCCGCCTGCAGGAGCGATCCTTCGGCAAGGGGCTCATAAAAATTTTTATGAACCCATTGACAACCGGCGAAATTTTGTTATAATAACCCATGCGCCTGCGGGAATAGCTCATTTGGTAGAGCGCAGCCTTGCCAAGGCTGAGGTGGCGGGTTCGAGCCCCGTTTCCCGCTCCAGCATATGCCTCCTTAGCTCAGTTGGCTAGAGCACCTGACTCTTAATCAGGGTGTCCAGGGTTCGAGTCCCTGAGGGGGTACCAATGAAAGAAGGATGCCATTTGGCATCCTTCTTTCATTATGGAAATAGGATAAGAACTCGAAGGGAGTGTGTCAGGGGATGCCGGCGTGCGGCATCCCCTTTCGTCATGCCTGAGCCGCAGCGAAAGGAGTCCCTGAGAGATACCTCTTCGCGCATACCGACCAAGCGAGAACGCGAATTCGAGTCTCTGGAGTGCTTTCTCCCCAACAATTCGTGCGGATACCTTAAAAATTTTTACAAATACTGTTAACAAATTATTCAAAAATACTTGCCAACGGCAGGGAATGGTGTTAGAATAACCCTGTTCCACAATATCTTGTGGTTTTCGGGCGTACCCGAAACCAAATGTCGGAGGGATCAGATTGCGGATCATAGCCGGTTCCGCGAAGGGAAGAAGCTTCGATGCGCCCCGGGGGCGGGATACTCGTCCTACGCTGGATCGGGTGAAGGAAGCCATCTTTGGCAGCATCCAGTTCCAGGTGCCTGGGGCGACGGTTCTCGATTTGTTCTCCGGGTCCGGGAACATGGGGCTGGAAGCCCTGTCCCGGGGGGCTGCCGCAGCGTACTGCGTGGACGCTTCTCCGGAATGCGCCGCCTTGATTCGTCAAAATGGCGAAAAACTGGGGCTTACGGACGGGCTGCATGTGCTTTGCGCCGATTATGACACGGCTCTTTCGACCATGATATCCCTGGGCAGAAAGGTGGATCTGGTCTTTTTGGACCCGCCTTACGCTTCAGACTATGCGCTGGGTGCGGTCGAACGCATTTTCCGGGAGGGACTGCTGCAAAGGGGCGGCACGGTGATCGTGGAACACGCCTTTGATCAGCCGCCTGGGCTGGGAGAAGGCCCCTGGCAGATCGCACGGATTAAGAAATACGGGATCTGCGGGGTTACGACATTGATTTGGAGGGGGCAGGAATGACCGTCGGCGTGTATCCGGGGAGCTTCGATCCCTTTACGGTGGGGCACCTGGATGTGCTCACCAATGCGGCTGGCCTTTTCGATTTGGTATACGTGGCCGTGCTGCACAATGTGGACAAGCGGCCCGCGTTTACGATAGAGGAACGGATGGAGATGATCCAAAACGTTCTGACGGCCGAGCACTTCGACAATGTGCGGTGCGGCACCTTCGACGGGCTGTTGGTGGAATATGCCAGGTCCGTGAAGGCCACCCACATCGTGAGAGGGTTGCGGGCCACTTCGGATTTTGAATATGAGTTTCAGATCGACGCGGTGAACCGACATCTGGACAACTCCTTGAGAACGGTGTATTTTATGGCCTCTCCCGGCCACTCCTTCCTCAGTTCCAGCAACGTGAAGGAGATCGGCCTCTGGGGCGGCAGCATCCGGGGTCTCGTACCCTCTGTGAATGAAGAGATAATTCGTGAAAGGTTGGCAAAAAAATGAGCAGCGCACAAACGATGAAGATCTACAGCATCATCTCCCGTATCGAACAGGTGCTGAACGACAGCCCCAAATATAAGCTGGGCGGCGGGAATAAGAAGATCGTGGAGGTCGAGGAGCTCTTCGATCTGTTAGGCGATCTTAAGGTGACCATTCCCGAGGATATCCGCCGGGCCAGCGGAATCATCGCCGAGGAGAGCAACATCATCGCCGACGCCAACGAGCAGGCGGAGGAGACAATCAGCAAGGCCAAGGCCGATGCAGAGGATTTGATGAATCAGGCCCAGGAGGCGGCGGAGAAGGTCTACAATCAGTCCGTTCAGGAGTATGAGGCCCTCGTCTCCCAGGAATCCGTGTATCAGGAAGCGGTCGCCCGCGCCAAACAGATGCAGGATGAGGCCATGGAGAACGCCAATGCCATCACCAATGGCTCTCGTCAGTATGCGGACGATATGCTGGCCGATGTGCAGCGGTACATGAACGAGTACATCAAGATGCTCAACGCCAACCGGGAGGAGCTGAACGTACGTCCCGCCCCCGAATTCGAGGAGGAGGACGTGGAGCAGAACGTCTCTCAGCAGCGGGCCATGGAGGAGCGCCATACCGTGACCGCCGCGCCCAAGCAGCCTGCCCGGCCCGTGGCTGAGCCGGAGGAGGAAGAGGAGGAAGCTCCCCGTCCCGTGCGCAAGGAGGCGAAGAAGCCTGCCAAGCCCGCCTATGACGATGAGGAGGACGAGCCCAAGAAGCCCCGCAAGAAGGGCTGGTTCAAACGGATGCTGGAGGGCGACGATGACGAGGACGAATTCGATGACGATGAGGATTGGAGCGAGGACGACGAGCCGGTAAAGGAGGCCAAGCCCAAGAAAAAGCGTCATAAGCTTTTCGAGATCGTGGAAGTGGACGACGACGAGGATGAGGACGACTACGAAGAATAAACCATCGCGGGGCGCTTTCCGAAAGGGAGCGCCCCTTTCGCTTGCTTTTTTGCATGGGATAGGGTATGATACTCTATACCTTTTTCAGGGAGATATATGGTATGAACCAGTCTCATATTCGCAACTTTTGCATCATCGCTCACATCGATCACGGCAAGTCCACCCTGGCGGATCGAATGATGGAGCTCACCGATACCGTGGCCAAGCGGGATATGGAGGCGCAGCTTCTCGATTCTATGGATATCGAGCGGGAGAGGGGCATCACCATCAAGGCCTCCGCCGTGCGCATGTTCTATACCGCCGCCGATGGGGAGCAGTACATGTTCAACCTCATCGACACCCCGGGCCACGTGGACTTCACTTACGAGGTCTCCCGGGCGCTGAAAGCCTGCGAAGGGGCGGTACTGGTGGTGGACGCTACCCAGGGTATTGAAGCCCAGACCCTGGCCAACGTGTATTTGGCCATCGACAATGATCTGGAGGTTTTGCCCGTCATCAACAAGATCGACCTGCCCTCCGCGGAGCCGGAGCGGGTCATGCACGAGATCGAGGACGTGATCGGCCTGCCTGCCGAGGATGCCCCCTGTGTGTCGGCGAAGACCGGTCTCAACGTGGAGGAGGTCCTGGCGAAGATCGTGGACCAGGTGCCGCCCCCCAGCGGCGATCCCGACGGCCCCACCAAGGCGTTGATCTTCGATTGCCTCTATGACAACTACAAAGGCGCTCTATCCTATGTGCGGGTGTTCGACGGAGCCATCCGCCCCGGCATGCGCATCCGGTCCATGGCCACGGGCCACGAGTTCGACGTGACCGAGGTGGGGGTCTTCACGCCTCAGTGGAAGACGGTGGAGGAGCTCACCGCCGGGGAGGTGGGGTATGTGGCCGCTTCCATCAAGAGCGTGGAGGAGACCAAGGTAGGCGACACGTTGACAGACGTGGAGCATCCTGCCCAGGAGCCCCTGCCCGGCTATAAAAAGGTGAACCCCATGGTCTTTTGCGGCATCTATCCCGCGGACGGCTCCCACTATGGGGATCTGATGGAGGCTTTGGAAAAGCTGAAGCTGAACGACGCCTCCCTGTCCTTTGAAAAGGAGACCAGCGCGGCCCTCGGGTACGGCTTCCGCTGCGGCTTTTTGGGCCTGTTGCATATGGAGATCATCACGGAACGGTTGGAGCGGGAGTTCGACCTGGATCTCGTCACCACCAGCCCGTCGGTCGTCTACCGGGTGAAGATGATGAGCGGTGAGACCGTGATCATCGACAACCCGGCCAGCCTGCCGGACCCCTCCGAGATCGACTATATGGAGGAGCCCATGGTGAAAGCCAGCATCATGACCCCGCCGGACTATGTTGGCCCCATCATGGAGCTGTGCCAGAACAACCGGGGCATATTCGAGCATATGGATTACATCGAAAAGGACCGGGTGAAAATCCTATACACCCTGCCCCTCAACGAGATCATCTACGACTTCTTCGATTCTCTCAAGTCCCGCAGCAAGGGGTATGCCTCCTTTGACTATGAGCTGAAGGACTATCAGAAGAGCGATCTGGTGCGATTGGACTTCCTCCTTAACGGCGACATGTGCGACGCCCTGTCCACCATCGTCCACAAGGATCGGGCCTATCCCAAGGGCCGGGCAGTCTGTGAAAAGCTGAAGGACGTGATCCCGCGGCAGCAGTTTGAGATCCCCGTTCAGGCGGCCATCGGCGGCAAGATCATCGCCCGGGAGACCGTCAAGGCGGTCCGCAAGGACGTTTTGGCCAAGTGCTACGGCGGCGACATCTCCCGCAAGAAGAAGCTGCTGGAAAAGCAGAAGGAGGGCAAGAAGCGCATGCGCCAGGTGGGCACCGTGTCCGTGCCCAGCGACGCCTTCATGAGCGTGCTGAGGATCAACGGATGACCGGCATCTATGTCCACATCCCCTATTGTGTGCGAAAGTGCGCCTACTGCGACTTCTGTTCCGTGCCCCGTGACGAAACGACAGAGCAGTATCCTGACGCCCTCTGCCGCGAGATCGAGCTTAGTCGGGATCGGCTGCCCTACGAGGGGCCGGTCCCTTCCGTTTTCTTTGGGGGAGGCACCCCCACGGCCCTGCCTGCGGAGGCTTTGATACGCATATTGGAAACTGTTCGCCGGACCTACGAGGTCCGCTCCGACGCAGAGATCACCGTTGAATGCAACCCGGGCACGGCCACCTATGCCGATTTTGTGAAGCTTCGCGCCGCCGGGTTCAATCGCCTGTCCCTGGGGCTGCAATCTGCCAACGACGAACTGCTGAAAGCCGTGGGCCGCATCCACACCTATGATCAGTTTTTGACCGCCTTTCGTGCCGCCAGGGATGCGGGCTTTCAAAATATCAACGTGGATTTGATGCACGGCCTGCCGGGCCAAACCCAGGGAGACTATCTGGACACCCTCCAAAAGGTCTGTGACCTGGGGCCGGAGCATATCTCTGCCTATGCCCTGATTTTAGAGGAGGGCACGCCCCTGTATACCCAGGTGCGGGCAGGGGAGATAGCCTTGCCCGACGAGGACGCGGTGGCGGACATGGAGGATGCGGGCATGGCCTTTCTCAAACAGCGGGGCTATGAGCGCTACGAGGTATCGAACTTCGCCAAATCTGGCTATGAGTGCCGCCATAACCTTATCTACTGGGATGATGCTCCCTATTTAGGCTTTGGCGTGGCGGCCCATTCCTCCGCCCGGGGAGAGGGGGAGTGGCTCCGTTGGTCCAATACGGAAAGCATCCCGGAATACCTGCGCAAGCTCCGTCGAGGCAAGCTTCCCACCGCCGAGACCCTTCAAATCGACAGGAAGGAGGAGTTGTTCGAGGTCATCATGCTGGGCCTGCGAAAGGTGAAGGGTATCCCCCGTCAAGCCTTTCTAAACCGCTTTGGACTGACCTTGGAGCAGGCCTTCCCGGACGCATGGCTGAACGTGCAGGCGAACGGCTGGTGGGCCGACAGTCCCACCCATTACGCCCTGACGAAGCATGGAATGGACTATCTCAACACCGTCCTGTGCTATTTCAGGTAAATGACTCATGAGAGCTTTTCCATGAGTGGATGCGCAGCGCCCTGCGGGGCGTTTTTTTGTTCCCCTGAATTCACCTTGATTTCACATTGTGAGCCGGTCATTTGCTTGACATTGGATAATAATGGTGGTACATTCTCTACAGTGATTAGCACTCAAAGGAATGGAGTGCTAAAGAAAGGAGGAAACGGTATGGACCTGAACCCGAGAAAGCTGCGGATCCTTCGGGCCATCGTGGATGAGTACATCCTCTCCGGCGCCCCCGTAGGCAGCAAGGTCCTGAGCCAGAACCCCTCCTTTAAGCTCTCCTCAGCCACTATCCGCAACGAGATGGCGGATCTGGAGGACCTGGGGTATCTGGAGCAGCCTCACACCTCTGCGGGCCGGGTGCCTTCCGACAAGGCGTACCGCCTCTACGTCAACAACATGATGCAGCGGTCCAACCTGACGGAGGACGAGGTGAAGGTCATGTCGGCCTATTGCCAGAATAAGGTCAAGGGCCTGGACGCCGTCATGCGAGAGACCGCCAGCGTCCTCTCCAACATCACCCACTACACCGCTCTGGTCATGATGCCTGAGAGCGGCACCAACCGGCTGCGGCATCTGCAGCTGGTGCCCCTCGCCGAGGGGTACGCCCTGGTGGTGGTGGTCACGGATGCGGGTGTGGCCCGGGATTCCGTGATCCACGTGCCTGCCGACATGGGTGCGGACGAGCTGGACCGCATCTCCCGCAGCATCTCCCAGCGGTACTATAACTGCCGCATGGTGGAGGTGGGGGAGAGGATGACCCGGGAGATGGCCATGGAGCTGCAGGATCGCGGCACCTTTCTGACGGATCTGGTGGACACCATGGAAAGTGCGCCGGGGGCCAACGCCCACCGGATCGCCCTCTCCGGTGCCAACAACATGCTGGACTATCCCGCCTATTCGGATATCGACCGGGCACGGCAGCTGCTGGCGGCGGTGGAGAAGAAGGATTCCATGTACAGGCTTCTGAAGAACGCCGGTCCCTTCGAGATCTGCGTGAAGATTGGGAGCGAGCTCGGGCAGGACATCTTCAGCGATTGCAGTTTGGTCACCGCCACCTACCGGATCGGCTCCATGCCCGTGGGGACCATGGGCGTCATCGGACCCACCCGGATGCCCTACGGCAAGGTGGTATCCGTGCTGGACTACATGAGTAAGAGCTTAGGCAGTATCTTAACGAATCTTTTGGAGGAAGACTGATGTCGAAGAACAAGAAGAAGGCTGACGAAAAGGCGACCAAGATCCCTGTGGAATCGCCCGAAGAGCATCCGGTGGAGAACGAGGAAGTGAAGAAGCTTCAGGAGGAGCTGGAGAAGAAGCAGCAGGAGCTGGACGATACCATCCGCCTTTTGCAGCGGAACCAGGCGGACTTTGAGAACTTCCGCCGCCGGAACAACAGCGTCCGGGCCGAGAGCTATGAGAACGGCAAGCGGGACGCGGTGTCGGAGCTGTTGCCGTCCCTGGACGACTTCGATCGGATCGTATCGAATGCCGATAAGGCGGACGAAGCCTGGGTGGAGGGCGTGAAGCTGGTCTACCGCAAGTTCACCGACGAGCTCAAGAAACTGGGCCTTTCGGAGATCGAGGCGGAGGGCAAGTTCGATCCCAATCTCCACAACGCCGTTCTTTCCGAAGCGGCCGATGGGGTGGAGAGCGAAACGATTTTGGCGGTACTCCAAAAGGGGTACAGGATGGGCGACAAGATCCTGCGTCACAGCATGGTCAAGGTGTCCGAGTAAAGGAAAAAACAGCTGAACCCTAAAGATACGGCGAGGCTGAAAAAGCATAGACTATACCATTCATCAGGAGGAAAAGAAAACTATGGGTAAGATCATCGGTATCGATTTAGGCACAACCAATTCCTGCGTCTCCGTCCTGGAGGGCGGTGAACCGGTCGTTATCCCCAACAGCGAGGGCGCGCGCACCCCGCCTTCCGTGGTGGCGTTCAAGGACGGCGAGCGCCTCGTAGGCACCATCGCCAAGCGTCAGGCCATCACCAACCCCACCCGCACCGTAGCTTCCATCAAGCGGGATATGGGCAGCAACCGTAAGGTCCACATCGACGGCAAGGACTACACGCCTCAGGAGATCTCCGCCATGATCCTGCAGAAGCTGAAGCAGGATGCGGAAGCGTACCTGGGCGAGAAGGTGACCCAGGCGGTAATCAACGTGCCTGCCTAATTCACGGATTCCCAGCGGCAGGCCACCAAGGACGCGGGGCGTATCGCGGGCCTCGAAGTGCTGCGTATCATCAACGAGCCCACGGCCGCTTCCCTGGCTTACGGCTTGGATAAAGAGAACAATCAGAAGATCCTGGTCTACGATCTGGGCGGCGGCACCTTCGATGTGTCCATCCTGGAGATCGGCGACGGCGTGTTCGAGGTGCTGGCCACGGCGGGTAACAACCGCTTGGGCGGCGACGACTTCGACCAGCGGATCATGGAGTACGTGGCTTCCGACTTCAAGCGCAACACGGGCATCGACCTCATGCAGGATCGTACCGCCACCCAGCGGCTGAAGGAGGCCGCCGAGAAGGCCAAGATCGAGCTTTCCGGCGTGACCACCACCAACATCAACCTGCCCTACATCGCCATGGACGCCTCCGGCGCCAAGAACATCGACATGACCATCACCCGGGCCAAGTTCAATGAGCTCATCTCCGATCTCATCGACAAGACCAAGGCCTGCGTGCAGAAGGCCATGCAGGATGCCGGCCTCAACAACTCCCAGATCGACAAGGTCATTCTGGTGGGCGGTTCCAGCCGTATCCCCTGCGTCCAGGAGATGGTCCGCACCATCACCGGCAAGGAGCCCTTCAAGGGCATCAACCCCGACGAGTGCGTGGCTATCGGCGCGGCCATCCAGGGCGGCGTGCTGGGCGGCGAGGTCAAGGACGTGCTGTTGCTGGACGTGACGCCCCTTTCCCTGGGCATCGAGACCGTGGGCGGCGTGTTCACCCGCTTGATCGAGCGGAACACCACCATCCCCACCAAGAAGAGCCAGATATTCTCCACCGCCGCTGACGGCCAGACCTCCGTGGAGGTCCACGTACTCCAGGGCGAGCGGGAGATGGCCCAGTACAACAAGACCCCTGGTCGGTTCCAGCTTTCCGGCATCGCGCCCGCGCCTCGCGGATGATTCTCATAATTGCATATGCCATAAATAAATCTCCTTTTGATATTTGTTTTGAAATAAATAAAACCCCGCTTTTCTTTAGCGAGGCTCTCTTAGTGTTGAAGCA
>JAFWMS010000034.1 GCA_017545535.1 Clostridia bacterium
GATCTTTTGCATCAAGGTGGAGTGACATTCTTTTAAAAAGGGGAGAAAACCATGAAAAAGGCATCCTGTTGCTGTAGAAAAGTAAATCTAACGATTTGTCTGTTGGCGGTCACAGTGCTTGTGGCCGTCCTTTTTTGCTGCAGCCCGATCGCGGACACCTCTGTGCCGGAGTCAAATTTGACTAAGGAAGAGGAGCCTTCTCCCACGCTGCTTGACGAGAGGCCCTATACAGGCGACGGCTCTACGTACACCTATATCACCACCGAGGGGCGGGATCGCGAATGGGAGGAGGATATCGTATACTTTGCCAATACGTTTCTCGATACCTACACGGGCCATCCCAAGCTGGTGGACAGAGGCTGCACCCTCCGTTATACGAACGAGCTGCGCAACGGGTATTGGGAAGGAATGGTGCTGTATGAATCCCTGTATGATCCTGCGCTGCGGGAGGCGTTCATTGGCCGAATCAACGAGCTGCTGCTGTCCATCGAAAAAGCCAGCGACGATGCGCTTTTATTTGGGGCCGCGGAGGCGGCCGCCCTCCTACACGACGCCCATACCAACTTACTTCAAGCCATATCAATGGGCACAGAAATGTTCCCTTTGTGGCTGATTCCGATCCATACGCCTGACGGCACGCCGCAAGCCTATATCATTGGGGCGCCAAAGGGCAGCGAGGACCTGCTCCTGTGCCGGCTGGACGCCATCAACGGCTTTCCCGTCGCTGAGATCCTTGAAAAAGCGGGGCAATTTATATCCCACGAAAGCATGACCAGGGTTCAAGCTATTATGTTTGACACATCCAACGACTTCCCGCGCCTGTTACATGTTCGCATCCTGCGCTATCTCGGCGTCATGGGGGAGGAGGACACGGCCCTGTTCACCCTGACGGATGAAGCCGGCACAACGCGGGAGGCGGCACTTTCCTGGGTGAAGTTTGATGACTTGCCGAATATGGACATATGGCGATCATCCGCCGAAGCGCATGAAAGCACGAGCATCGACTTGATGTACTCCGATGTGGAACATCCTGTCTGGCACAGATTCCTGGACGAGGGCAAGACCTTGTATATTCGCCTCCTCCAGTGTTCCGATGATATGGACCGAAAAGTCAAGGAAGCCGTTGTGGCGGCGGAAAAAGCCGGGGGCGTGGAAAAGATGATCCTGGACTTTCGGGGCAACGGCGGCGGCACCATTCCTTCCAATGTGGATATTGTGAGGTCCATCAACTCCCTGGATGCGCCCGGGGGGAAATATGTTTTGATCGATGGCGGATGCTTTTCCGCGGCGGTGCTGCATCCTGCCTGTCTGCGGCGCTTTTGCGAAGGCGTCACATTGGTCGGTGCTCCGGCGGGGGAACCGCCCAACGGAGTGTTCTGCAGAGGTGGCTACTACACCTCGCCACATAAGCGCATAACCTGGACCATATCTCCCCGCGAATGCAACTATGACTGGCCGGAGAACGACGATCCGGCGCTGACGCCGGATATCCTCGTGTATCAAACGCTGGAGGATTACAAGAACGGGATAGATACTGTTTTGAACTATGTTTTGCAGGATTCTGCCGAGTAATTTGCTATGAAGTCAACGTGCCATGCCCACGCCGAGTATCCATAGAAAACATTGCAGGAAAGGAGGTGAAAAGAATGGAAATCATCAATGCAAAGATAGTTCCGCCTGAGAACACGCCAATGTCGTGTGCAACTGATTTGTTAAAGCCGCCCCATACCTGGGAAGGGGGCGGGTGCGCGGACTATGGTTGTTTCGGCGGCACCACTTGTCCTGACAAATGCGAACCGAACTTGGCTTGACTTACTCACAGACGGCCCCTGTAGGGGGTGCCCACGTAAAGCACGGGATAGCAGACTTGCATGATTTTTGGAGGAAATACAATTGATGAACACATTCCATAAAGCAATCCGAAAAAAGATTCTGGCGTGCCTGTTGCCAACGGTAATCTTTTTAAGTACGTTCTCAGCCTGCTATCCCATTACCTTGGTTTCCTTTGCGGAGAAAACCAGCTTGACACAGGGGGCTGAGAGCACCCCGACGCCGGAAGCAATGCCTTACACGGGCGATAGCAAGACCTATACCTACCGCTCCGCCGACCCAAGGGACAGGGAGTGGGAGGAGGATATCGTCTTTTTTGCCAATACTTTTTTGGACCGATATACGGGCCATCCCAAACTGGTGGACAGAGGCTGCTCCCTCTATTACGTGACCGAGCTGCGCGATGGCTATGCGGATTACGACGTACGGTATGAGTCCCTGTTTGATCCTGCTCTGCGGGCGGCGTTTATCGACCGGGTCAACGAACTGCTGCTGTCCATCGGCGAGAAGAACGACGACGAGCTTTTCTTCGGCGTCGCGGAGGCAGCCGCCCTTCTCCAGGATGCCCATACCACTACGTCGGACACTCTGATGATCTGGGAGCTGTTTCCCCTGTGGCTGGTTCCGATCTATACACCTGACGGCACGCCCCAGGCCTATATCTGCGGGGCGCCGAAGGGACAGGAGGATCTGCTTCTGTGCCGACTGGACGCCATCAACGACGTTTCCATCTCTATGATCCTTGAAAAAGCAGGGGAATTCATACCTCACGAAAGCATGACCTTGGTCCAATCATTGCTGCTTGACGACGCCTATTTTCCCTATTCACCCCTCTTGAATGTACGCATCCTGCGCTATATGGGCGTTATCGGAGAGGAAGAGGACAGGGCCCGGTTCGCCCTGACGGATGAATCCGGCGAAGAGCGGGAGGTGGAGCTGCCCTGGACAAAGGCGAGGAATATGCCGGAAATGGTGAAATACCTGTCTGATGCCCAGGCACCGGAAAGCATGAGCTTCGATCTGCTGTATGCCGATGCGGACAATGCTGTCTGGCATCGATTCCTGGACGGCGGCAAGATTCTGTATATTCGCCTGAAACAGTGTTCCAACGATATGGATCAAAAGGTTAAGGAAGCCGTCGTGGCGGCGGAAAAAGCCGGAGGTGTGGAAAAGCTGATTTTGGATTTTCGCAACAACGGCGGCGGCAACAACAGTTCAAACGTAGATATCGTCAGGTCCGTCAATTCCCTGGACGCACCCGGCGGGAAATACGTTTTGATCGACGGTGGTTCCTTTTCCGCAGCGGTGCTGCATCCGGCTTTTCTGAGGCGCTTCTGCGAAGGTGTCACATTGGTTGGCGCACCTGCGGGGCAACCGCCCAACCGCGTGTTCTGTAGAGGTGGCTACTATTCCTCGCCACACAAGCATATAGCATTTCACGTAGCTTCCCGCGACTGTTACTATGGGTGGCCGGGGAATGACGATCCAGCCCTGATGCCGGATGTCCTGGTCTATCAAACCTTGGACGATTACAAAAACGGGGTCGATTCCGTGCTGAAATACGTGCTGAGCGATGCACCTGACCCATGACGGCCTCGGTGAAACGGAAGGACGACGCCGCGATGAAGCGAAGCATAGGGCCCTATCAAGCAACATAGCCTTTCCCAAAAGGGGAGGGCTTTTTTGTATGCGGATTCTTTTGGCGGGGCAGCCCAACTGCGGCAAGACCACCCTGTTCAACCGGCTTACGGGCCGCCGAGAGCACACGGGGAACCGGGCGGGGGTGACGGTGAGCTGCGCCCGTGCCAGGCTCCGGGGGCGGGAGGAGGAGCTGGTGGACCTGCCGGGGCTCTACAGCCTGACCGGCGGCGGTCCCGACGAACAGGCGGCACGGCGGGCTTTGGAGACGGAAAAGCCCGATCTCATTTTGAACGTGGTGGACAGCACCGCCCTGCAACGGAGCCTGGTGTTGACCCTGCAGCTTTTGGCCCTGGGACGGCCCACGGCGGTACTCCTCAACATGGCGGACGAGGCGCGGCAGCGGGGCATCGCCATCGACAGGGATAGGCTTTCCAAGATGCTGGGGGTCCCCGTTTTCCCCGTCAGCGCCCGAACGGGGGAGGGGCTGGGGGACGTGGACCGCTTGTTGCAGGCGGGGCGGATATCCGCCCGACGCCCGTCTCCGTCGCCGGAGGAGCTGTATCGGGAGGCGGGACGGATCGCGTCTGCGGTCCTCTCCGGGAACACCGGGGGCCGGCCCCGGGGCGCGGATCGGCTGCTGCTGCATCCCTTCTGGGGGCTGCCCGTCTTCGGCCTGATCCTGGGGCTTTTGTTCCTGCTCACCTTCCAGTGGGTGGGGCCCTGGCTGGGCCGGGGGGTGGAGGCGGTGGTGGACGGGGTGAAATCCTCCCTGTCGGAAACGATCCTGGACACGCCCCTGGTGAAGGAGGGACTGCTGGGGAGCCTGGGGTACGTGCTGTCCTTCTTGCCGGTGATCACGGTGCTGTCCCTTCTCTTGAACCTGCTGGAGGACGTGGGGTATCTGCCCCGGGCGGCCTTTCTGCTGGACGGCTTCTTGCGGGGGCTGGGCCTGGACGGCCGGTGCGCCGTGCCGCTGCTGCTGGGCTTCGGGTGCACGGTCCCCGCGGTGATGGCCACCCGGACCCTGCCCGAAGGGGGAAAGCGGCGACGGACCATGGCCTTGCTGCCCTTCGTGCCCTGTTCCGCCCGACTGCCTTTCCTACTGCTGCTGGGAAGCGTTCTGCTGCCGGAGCATCCGGCCCGGGGCGCCCTGCTGTTTTATGGGCTCAGCCTGTGCCTGGGCATAGCGTACGGAGCTCTGACCAAAGGGGATCGAGGGGAGGGAGGCTTCTATCTGGAGCTGCCGCCCCTGCGCATGCCCCGGTGGCAGAGCGTGGTGAAGGAGACGGGGGCCCATGTGGACCACTTTCTCCGACGGGCGGGAAAGCTGCTGCTGCCGGCGGCCCTGGTCCTTTGGCTGAGCCTGCAGGTGGGACCAAACCTGCGCCCGGTGGGGCCGGGGGATGAGAGCCTACTTGCCGCCCTGGGAAGGCTCTTACTGCCCCTGCTGCGTCCCCTGGGGCTAACCGACGGGCGCATGGGGGTGATTCTGCTCTCCGGCCTGGGGGCCAAGGAGACCATGGCCTCCGCCGCCGCTTTGCTCCTGGGGGAGGGCATGACTTTGACCGTGGAGCAAACGCTGGTTCTGGGCACCGTGGCGCTGCTGCTGCCGCCCTGTCTGGGCACCCTGGCCGCTGTCCGGGAGGAGGCGGGACGAAAACAGCTGCTCTCACTTGTGCTCCGACACGTACTTCTCGCCTGGAGTATCGGCGCTTTGATGCATTTTGTCCTGCATTTTTTGATCTAAAGACCGGAAAAACAGGCCAAGTTTGGGAAAAAATTAAAAATCATATTGCAAGTTTTTATCATCTCTCTTGCATTTTGGCCGAACATGCGGTAACATGTCCCTATACAATGGAGTCATATATGAAAGTGTTGTTGACAAACGACGACGGCATTCGCTCCCCTGGTTTGTTGGCCCTGATACGGGAGCTAAGCGGCGATCACGAGCTGTTCGTATCCGCCCCGAACCGGCAGCGCAGCGCCGCCGGCTGTTCCATGACCATCCGGGGACCCTTGACCGCGGAGCCCTTCGCCTTCGCCGATCACCCCGAGGTTGTAGCCTATGCCGTTTCCGGCACCCCCGTGGACTGCGTTCGATTGGGCTTCGGCGCCCTGTTCCCGCAGCCGGACGCGGTGATCTCCGGCATCAACCTGGGGCCCAATCGGGGCACGGACGTGCTCTACTCCGGCACCTGCGGGGCGGCCCAGGAGGCGGCCATCCACGGGCATCCCGCCCTGGCCCTGTCCCTGGACGGGCGGCACGACAGGCCCTTCGTCCATTTTGAGACCGCAGCCCGGCTGGCTCGCTTGGGCCTGAAGCTCCTGCAGGGGCAGCCCCTGCCCTTCGGCGGGTATTACAGCATCAATGTGCCGGACCTGCCCTTCGACCGGCTCAAAGGCGTTCGCTACGCGCCCCTGGGCCTGGTGCTCTATGAGGCGGCCTACGAGCTTCAGGGGGACGAGGACGGCAAACGGGCCTATTACGAATGCGGGGAGCGCATCCCTAACGACGACGTCCCCCGGGACACGGACGAATACTGGCTTGCCCATGGCTACGCCACGGTGACGGCCCTGGGCTTCGACTGCGCCCTGTCCCTGTCCGTCCCGGCGAGAAAGACCATCGACGACTATTTGAAAGGCATACCATCATGAACAACCTCCTGCAAGAGATCCACCGGCGCATGCCCAGCCTCTCCAAGGGCCAGCAGCGCATCGCCAACTTCATCATCAACAGCTATGAGCAGGCCGCTTTCATGACCGCGGCACGGCTTGGGGAGACCGTGGGCGTGTCCGAATCCACGGTGGTCCGCTTCGCCTACGCCTTGGGCCTGGAGGGCTATCCCGCCCTGCAGGATCGGATGCAGGAGATGGTCTTGGGCCGCCTGACCTCTGTGCAGCGGGCCCAGCTGGCCTCCGGCATCAAGAAAAACGAAGTTTTTAAAACCGTGCTCACCACCGACATGAACTCCATCCGCACCACCATGGAGATGGCGGACGAAGATCAGTTCGACCAGGCGGTGGACCTCATTTTAAAGGCCCGAAAGGTCTTTGTGCTGGGGCTCAGGTCCGCCATGCCCCTGGCCATGTTCCTGGCCTATTATCTCGACTATATCTGCGGGGACGTGATCACCTTCTCCGCCAACATCCAGGACCTTCGGGAGACCATGGTCCGCATGAACGATCAGGATGCCTTCATCTGCATCAGCTTCCCCCGCTACAGCTCCCGCACCGCCGAGGCCATGGCCTACGCCAAGTCCCGAGGGGCCAGGACCATCGCCCTCACGGACAAGCCGGATTCGCCCATCGGCACCATGGCGGACGTGGTCCTTCTCGCCAAATCCGACATGGCCTCCTTCGCCGATTCCCTCACCGCGCCTCTTTCGGTCATCAACGCCATCATCGTGGCGGCGGGCCTGCAGAGCGAGAAGGAGGTCCAGGATCACCTTCGGGAGCTGGAGAACGTGTGGAACCGGGATCAGGTCTATCTCACCGACGGAGGGGACAACCGATGAACCGGCTTTCCGTAGCGGTCATCGGCGGCGGCGCGGCGGGGCAGATGGCCGCCATCCGGGCGGCCCAAAACGGCCATAGAGTCACCATTCTTGAAAAGAACGAAAAGCTGGGCAAGAAGCTGTTTATCACGGGCAAGGGCCGCTGCAACGTGACCAACGACTGCGGCCGGGACGGATTTTTCGCCAACGTGATCCGCAATCCCCGCTTCCTCTACAGCGCCTACGCCGCTTTCAACGAGCGGGACATGATGGCCTTTCTGGAGCAGAACGGCTGCCCCGTAAAGGTGGAACGGGGGCAGCGGGTGTTTCCCGTATCCGACAAATCCAGCGACGTGCAGCGGGCGCTGGACAGAGCCCTGAAAGCGGCGGGCGTGGAGATTCGCCTGAACACCGACGTGCAGGGGATAAGGACCGCCGGCAGCGCTGTGACGGGCGTGGATGCCGACCGGGGGGCGGAGACCTTCGATCGGGTCATCCTGACCACCGGGGGCCTTAGCTACCCCTCCACCGGCTCCACGGGGGCGGGCTTTTCTATGGCCAGGGCCCTGGGCCACACGGTGACGGACCTGTATCCTTCCCTGGTGCCATTGGAGACCGTGGAAAGCTGGCCCTTCGCCCTGTCGGGGATCACCCTGAAGAACGTGCGCCTCACGGCCAAGCGGGGGGAAAAGACCCTCTACGCCGAGCAGGGGGAGATGCTGCTCACCCACTTCGGCGTGTCGGGGCCTCTGGTGCTCACCGCCTCCGCCTACATGGCCGAGGATCCGGCGGGGGTATCCCTTTTCATCGATTTGAAGCCCGCCATCCCGGAGGAGGAGCTCCACGCCCGGCTCCAGCGGCTCATCCAGGAGAACCCCAAAAAGGCCGTGGGCGGGGCCTTCTCCGGCGTGCTGCCCACCAGGCTCCTGGACGCGGTCTTCGATCAGGCCCGCATCCAGCCTTGGGCCCCCGCCTCCTCCTTCACCAAGGAGCAGCGGCAATCCCTGGTATCGGCCCTCAAGGGCATGCGTCTCACCGTGAAGGGGGCCAGACCCTTTTCTGAGGCGGTCGTCACCCGGGGCGGGGTCAGCGTGAAGGAGGTCAAGCCCTCCACCCTGGAATCGAAGCTCATTTCCGGCCTGTACTTGGCCGGGGAGATATTGGACGTGGACGCCTTCACCGGCGGCTTCAACTTACAGATCGCCTGGTCCACAGGCGCATTGGCAGGAGGCAGCATATGAACTTTACCAACGGCATCGCATTGGACGGGCCTGCCGGGGCGGGCAAGAGCACCATCGCCAAGATCATCGCTCAGCGCTTAGGGCTGCCCTATCTGGACACCGGCGCTATGTACCGGGCCATGGCCCTGTGCGCCCTTTCGGAGGGCGTGTCCTTGACGGATGCGGAGGGCGTGGACGAGCTCCTCCATCGGACGGATATCCGGGTGGTCTATGAGCCAGACGGCCAGCACGTGCTGGTCAACGGTCAGGATGTGACGGGTCGCTTGCGGGAGGAGGAGATCGGCAAGGGCGCCTCCCTCATCAGCAAGCTCCGCTGCGTCCGGGACAAGCTGGCGTCCATGCAGCGGGACATCGCCCACGAGACCCACGCGGTCTTGGACGGCCGGGAGATCGGCACCTTCGTCATCCCCGAGACCCCCTACAAGTTCTTCGTCACCGCCACCGCTGAGGAACGGGCCATGCGCCGGGTCCGGCAGCTGGAGGAGAAAGGGGAGAAACCGGACTACGAGCTGATCCTGAAGGATATCGAGGCCCGGGACTATCAGGACAGCCATCGGGACTACGCCCCCCTCAAGCAGGCGGAGGACGCCGTGCTCATCGACACCACTCACATGACCATCGACCAGGCTGTTGAAACGGTCCTGAAGGCCCTGGAGGCGAAGTAAATGCTGTACTGGTTCGGGAAGATCGTCGTGGCGCCTTTCTTTTGGCTCCTGTTTCGGCCGGTCATCCATAATCGGAAGGGACTCCGTTCCCAGGGACCGGTCATGTACCTGTGCAATCACTTCTCCCTGGCGGACGCGGTGGCCCTGGCGGCCATCTGTCCCCGGGGCATCCGCTTCATGGCCTTGGAGTCTTTATTCGAAAAGCCCCTGGCCAACGCCTTCTTCCGAAGCCTGAACATGCTGCCGGCGGGGGAGGGAGGCGGTTCCCGGCTGGGACCGGTGAAGCGGGCCATCGCTCTGCTCAATGAGGGGTACGCCTTCGGCATCTTTCCCGAAGGGCATCGTTCCCCCCTGTACACGGAGATGGACGCCTTTGAAAAGGGGGCTGCCTTCATCGCCCTCCGGGCCAACGTGCCCATCATCCCGGTCTATATGGACCCCCTGAGCTGGAAGCGGATGCGTCTGCGGGTGACGGTGGGGGAGCGGATCGACCCGAATGAGGTGAAGGAGAGTTGCCCCGGCCAGAAGCCGGTGGACGCCCTCACCGACCGGATCGTGGACACCCTGGCCACCTTGCGGCAGGAGGTGGAGGCCATGGTCCCCCTGGGGCAGAGGCGCAAGATATGAAGCTGATCGTGGCGAAGAACGCCGGCTTCTGCTTCGGCGTCCGGCGGGCGGTGGATATGGCCCGTAGCGAGGCCAAGACCCGGGGCCGGGTCTATACCTGGGGCAAGCTCATCCACAACGACGCCGTGGTGGAGGAGCTGGCAGCGGAGAACATCCTGCCGGTGGACTCGTTGGAGACTCTAAGCCCGGGGGACACGTTGATCATCCGGGCCCACGGGGCGCCGCCGTCCCTGTTTGCGGCCTGCGCTTCGCGAAACATCCGCACCGTGGACGCCACCTGTCCCTTCGTGGCCCGCATCCATCCCATCGTGCAGCGGGCGGCCCAGGCGGGCGTTCCCGTGTTCATTGCCGGGAAGCGGACTCATCCCGAGGTCATCGGCACCGCCGGCTGGGCGGGGGAGGGGGCCGTCATTTTGGAGACCCGACAGGACGCGGAGCAGGTGGAAGCTGGCGACGCCGGCTGCCTGGTGGCCCAGACCACCCTTTCGGAATCCCTCTTCGAAGAGATCACCGCCATCCTCCGGCGGCGCATCCCCAATCTCGTGGTGCATAACACCATCTGCCGCACCACCCGCACCCGGCAGGAGGAGGCAGAGGCCCTTTCCCGGCGCTGCACGAAGATGCTGGTGTTGGGGTCCGGACAGAGCGCCAATACCGTCGCGCTGGCGAATTTGTGCAAAATACACTGTCCCGACACCAAAATGTTAGAAAATATCGGCAAAATTCCTCTTGAATTATTCAAATTGGATGATATAATAGGATTGGTCACAGGCGCATCGACGCCAGACCCCATGATTAGGGAGGTTATACAAGGAATGAGCGAACTCGAACAGACGACGATCGAAACCAATGAAGCGGAAGCTCCCGCCGAGGTTGTCGCCGAAACCACTGAAAAGGCCGTTGAAGAAGCTGTAGTCGCGGCCGAAGAACCCGTTGTCGCTGCCGAGGAGAAGGCTGAAGAAGTCGTCGAAAAGGCAGAGGAAGCCGTCGAGCAGGTCGCCGAGGAGGCGGTCGCTCAGGCAGAAGAGACCGTGGAGGCCGTGGCTGAGGAAGTGAAGGAAGCCGTCGCGCCCGTGAAGGACGCCGCGGAGGACTTCCAGCAGGCCATCGATAGCTCCATCCGCCGGATCCGTCCCGGCCAGATCGTCACCGGTACCGTCATCGGCATCACCGACAGTGAAGTCTTGGTCAACGTGGGCTATAAGTCCGACGGCTACATCCCCCGGGCCGAGTTCTCCACCGATCCCGAAGCCGAGATCGACGTGAAGGAAGGCGAGGAGATCGATGTGGAGGTCGTCAAGGTGAACGACGGCGAGGGCAACGTGCTTCTTTCCCGGAAGAACGTCCAGAGCAAGAAGTTCTGGGACGATCTCATGGCTGAGGAAGCCGAAGGCAAGACCTTCGAGGCAGTGGTGAAGGAAGTCGTCAAGGGCGGCCTCATCGCCGAGATGGAGGGCGGCGTCCGCACCTTCATCCCCGCTTCGCACGTTTCCACCAAATATGTTGAGAACCTGGGCGAGTACGTGGGCAAGACCGTCAACGTCAAGGTCCTGGAGATCGACAAGCAGCGCAAGCGCATCGTGGCCTCCATCAAGCAGGTGCTTCTGGAGGAGGCCGCTGCCCGCGAGCAGGAGAAGTGGGATTCCCTGGTGGTCGGCAGCAAGATCCACGGCATCGTCCGCCGGATCACCGACTTCGGCGCCTTTGTGGACATCGGCGGTCTCGATGGCCTCGTCCATGTGACCGACGCCGCCTGGGGCCGGGTCAAGCATCCCTCCGACGTGCTCAGCGTCAATCAGGAGATCGACGTCCTCATCCTGGGCGTCGACAAGGAGAAGAAGCGCATCTCCCTGGGTTACAAGCAGCTCCAGCCCAAGCCCTGGACCATGGCCGGTGAAAAGTACCCCGTGGGCTCCATCGTGGAGGGCAAAGTGGTCCGCATCGTGCCCTTTGGCGCCTTCGTGGCTCTCGAGCCCACCATCGACGGTCTCATCCACATCTCTCAGGTGGCCACCCGCCGCATCGAGAAGGTGGAGGACGAGCTGAAGGTCGGCGACATCGTCCGCTGCAAGGTCCTGGAGGTGAACCCCGAGGCCAAGCGTATCTCTCTCTCCCGGAAGGAAGCCATCCTGGAGGAGCATCCCGAGATCGCCGAGCAGCTGGCTGCCGAGAAGGCCGAGAAGGAGCGCATCTATCAGGAGCGCAAGGCCGCTCGTGAGAACGCCGCCCAGAACAACTCCGGTGAGCGCAAGCCCCGCGCCGAGCGCCCCGCCAACAGCGAGCGCCCCGCCGCCGATGATCGCCGCGAGTCCCGGCCGGATCGCCGCCGCCGCAACAGCGAGGATGGCGAGTACGATCTGCCCCCGGTGACCAGCACCACCACCAGCCTCGCGGACCTCTTCGCTGGCTTCAAGACTGAGGAGTAAGCTCCATACGGCAACAAACCGAGCAGACGCCTTTGGGCGTCTGCTTTTTTCGCGTTTCTTCCCACAAATTCCAGCAGCCTTTCCTTGACAGCGGGGGAGGGAATGCCTATAATATAAACGGATTATAAGGGCGATTATGTGCCCAATAAAAACAGGAGGATTATGGTATGGCAAAGACCATGACAATCGACGGAAATACCGCTGCAAGCCACGTGGCTTACGCGTTCTCCGACGTTGCCGCAATTTACCCCATCACCCCTTCGTCTCCCATGGCGGAGGTCGCCGACGATTGGGCTGCCAACGGCAGGATCAACTTGTTCGGCCAGAAGGTCCGCATCGCCGAGATGCAGTCCGAGGGCGGCGCTTCCGGCGCGGTCCACGGCTCCCTCAAGGGCGGCGCGCTGACCACCACCTTCACGGCGTCTCAGGGCTTGCTCCTGATGATCCCCAACATGTACAAGATCAGCGGTGAGCTGTTGCCCGGCGTGTTCCACGTATCCGCCCGCGCTCTGGCCACCCACGCCCTGTCCATCTTCGGCGACCAGAGCGACGTCATGGCCTGCCGTCAGACGGGCTTTGCCATGATCGCCTCCGCCTCCGTCCAGGAGGTCATGGACCTGGCTCTCGTGACCCACCTCTCCGCCATCAAGGCCTCTGTGCCCTTCGTCCACTTCTTCGACGGCTTCCGCACCTCCCACGAGGTCCAGAAGATCGAAGCCATCGACTATGAGGATATGGGCAAGCTGTTGGACTACGACGCGGTGAAGAAGTTCCGCGAGCGGGCCATGAACCCCGAGCATCCCCATCTCGGCGGCACCGCCCAGAACCCGGACATCTACTTCCAGAACCGCGAGGCGGCCAACAAGTACTATGAGGCCGTTCCCGCCATCGTGGAGGACTATATGGAGAAGGTCAGCGCCCTCACCGGCCGGCCCTATCACCTCTTCGACTATGTGGGCGCGCCCGATGCGGATCGGGTGGTCATCATCATGGGCAGCGGCGCCGATGTGACCGAGGAAACCATCAACTACCTGAACGCCAAGGGCGAGAAGCTGGGCCTCATCAAGGTCCGCCTGTATCGGCCCTTCGCCGCGGATCGGTTCCTGGCCGCCATCCCCGCCACCTGCAAGAAGATCGCCGTCATGGATCGCACCAAGGAGCCCGGCTCCCTGGGCGAGCCCCTGTACACCGACGTGTGCACCGCTCTGCGGGAAGCCGGTCGGGAGGATCTGGTTGTGGTCGGCGGCCGGTACGGCCTCGGCAGCAAGGAGTTCAACCCCACCATGGTCAAGGCCATCTATGACAACCTCAAGGAGGCCGAGCCCAAGAACCACTTCACCGTGGGCATCATCGACGACGTGACCAACCTGAGCCTGCCGCTCGGCCCCACCGTGAACGCGGCTCCCGAGGGCACCATCTCCTGCAAGTTCTTCGGTCTCGGCTCCGACGGTACCGTGGGCGCCAACAAGAACTCCATCAAGATCATCGGTGACCACACCGATATGTACGCCCAGGGCTACTTCGCCTATGACTCCAAGAAGTCCGGCGGTCTCACCGTGAGCCATCTGCGCTTCGGCAAGACCCCCATCCAGAGCCCCTACCTCATCGACAGCGCCGACTTCGTGGCCTGCCATAACCCCTCCTACGTGACCAAGTACAACGTGGCCAGCGGCATCAAGGAGGGCGGCACGTTCCTGCTGAACAGCCCCTGGACCTTGGCCGAGATGGAGGAGGAGCTCCCCGCGTCCCTGAAGAACGCCATCGCCAAGAACCATCTGAAGTTCTACAACATCGACGCCATCAAGCTGGCCCAGCAGGTGGGCATGGGCGGTCGTATCAACACCATCATGCAGGCCGCCTTCTTCAAGCTGGCCAACGTGATCCCCGTGGAGGATGCCATCGGCTTCATGAAGGCCGCCGCCAAGAAGTCCTACGCCAAGAAGGGCGACGCCGTGGTCCAGAAGAACTACGACGCCATCGACATCGGTGTCAACGCCGTGGAGGAGATCAAGTATCCTGAGAGCTGGGCCACCACCACGGAGGGCGCCAAGGTCGTTCCCGTGACCGACGATCCCTACTTCAAGAGCTATATCGAGCCCATCCTGGCTCAGGAGGGCGATCAGCTGCCCGTGTCCGCCATGAGCCCCGACGGCACCGTGCCCACCGGCACCACCCGCTATGAGAAGCGCGGCATCGCCGTCACGGTCCCCGAGTGGATCCCCGAAAAGTGCCTCATGTGCAACCAGTGCGCCCTGGTCTGCCCCCACGCCGCCATCCGTCCCTTCCTGCTCAACGCGGAGGAGGAGGCCAACAAGCCTGAGGGCTTCGTGACCAAGCCGGCCGGCAAGGGCTTCGAAGGCCTCACCTATCGCATGCAGGTCAGCCCCCTGGATTGCTCCGGCTGCGGCAACTGCATCGACGTCTGCTTGGCCAAGGAGAAGGCCCTCAAGATGGTGCCGCTCCATGAAGCCAAGGCCGACGAGAAGAATTGGGACTATGCCGATTCCCTCTCCGAGAAGGACGTGAAGGTGAACCGGAAGACCGTCAAGGGCTCCCAGTACCTGAAGCCCCTCTTCGAGTTCTCCGGCGCCTGCGCGGGCTGCGGCGAGACCCCCTACATCAAGCTCCTTACCCAGCTCTTCGGCGACCGCATGGTCATCGCCAACGCCACGGGCTGCACCTCCATCTACGGCGGTTCCGCCCCCACCGTGCCCTACGCCAAGAACGCCAAGGGTCAGGGCCCCGCTTGGGCCAACTCCCTCTTCGAGGACAACGCTGAGTTCGGCTACGGTATCAACCTGGCCAACAAGCAGCGCCGTCTGGGCCTGAAGGACGATGTGGAGAAGCTGATCGCGGTGCCTTGGGCCACCGCCGAAATCAAGGCCGCCGGTGAAGAGTGGCTGGCCGGCATGGACGAGGCCGAGGCCTCCCGTATCGCCGGTGAGAAGCTCCTGGCCGCCTGCAAGGACGGCATCACCGAGGGTTGCGATTGCGACGCCTGCAAGCTGGCCCGCAAGGTCGTGGAGAATGCCGATCTGCTCACCAAGCAGTCCATCTGGGTGTTCGGCGGCGACGGCTGGGCCTACGACATCGGCTACGGCGGACTCGATCACGTCCTGGCCATGGACGAGGATGTGAACGTGCTGGTTGTGGACACCGAGGTGTATTCCAACACCGGCGGCCAGTCCTCCAAGGCCACGCCCACCGGCCCCATCGCCAAGTTCGCGGCGGCCGGCAAGCGGACCAAGAAGAAGGATCTGGGCCTCATGGCCATGTCCTATGGCTATGTGTACGTTGCCAAGGTCTGCATGGGCGCCGATCCTGCCCAGCTGCTGAAGGCGGTCAACGAGGCCGAGGCCTACCATGGCCCGTCCCTCATCATCGCCTACGCCCCCTGCATCAACCACACCATCAACATGAGCCATTCTCAGTTGGAGGCGAAGAAGGCAGTGGAGGCTGGCTACTGGCCCCTGTATCGGTACAATCCCGATCTGGCTGCCGAGGGCAAGAACCCCTTCACCCTGGATTCCAAGGATCCCAAGTCCTCCTTCCAGGACTTCATCCTGGGCGAAGGCCGCTATGCCGCCCTCAAGAAGCAGTTCCCCGAGATTGCCACGGAGCTCTTTGCCCGGGCCGAGCGGGAAGCCTACGACAAGATCGACTACTACAAGAAGTTGGACAACCTGGAGTAAGTCGAACATACCTAATCTCAAAAGAGGCGCTCCCACGGGGCGTCTCTTTTCTGTAGCGGGCCTGAATCAGGAAGGCTATTGTCTCAGCACCAGCAGGGCCCCGCAGATGCAGCCTAAGACGATCACCAAAAAGCACAGCACCCACCGGGGAAGAAGGCAGAGGAGGACCACCGCCAGCACGGACAACAAACAATAGAGGATCAAGTTGCGCCAGTTGACGCAGCCGAAGGAACATTTGGCTCTTTTCATAGGAAGCACCCCCTGTTCCATGGTACGCAGTCGCCCGGAGAAAGGTTCCCGATTCCGGTCGCCGGGCATAGGATAGTGTATCTTGTCATTTTGTGAAGGAGGCTGCCCATGGAAGGAGCCTTATTGTCCGTGGAAAATGTGTCCGTGTACTATCACACGCCTCAGGGGGAGACCGAGGCCGTGCGGGATCTTTCATTTTCGGTGGGGAAAGGGGAGTTCGTGGCCGTAGTGGGCCCCTCTGGCTGCGGCAAGACCACGGTCCTGTCCCTCATCATGGGGCTGCACCCGCCCTCCCTGGGGGAGGTCCGCTTCCCCCAGGGGCCATGTCCCATGGGGTATATGCTCCAGCGCGACAATCTGCTGGAGTGGCGAACGCTGGAAAAGAACGCGGTGCTGGGCCTGGAGGTCCGGCACAAGCTGAACAACGCGACCCGAGAAAGGACCGTGGCCCTGCTCGAAAAGTACGGGCTCGGCGATTTTCTGTTCCATTATCCCAGCCAGCTTTCCGGCGGCATGCGGCAGAAGGCGGCCCTGATCCGCACCCTGGCCCTGAATCCGGAGCTGCTGCTGTTGGACGAACCCTTCTCCGCCCTCGATTATCAGACCCGGTTAACCCTGGCCGACGAGGTCTTCTCCATCATCCACGGGGAGGGGAAGACCGCCCTTTTGGTGACCCACGATATCGGCGAAGCGGTCAGCATGGCGGACCGGGTGCTGGTGTTCACGGACCGGCCCGCTACGTTGAGAAGGGAGATCGCGCTGAACTTTCCCAAAGGAATGACGCCCCTCCAGCGCCGGGAAGAGCCAGCGTTTCAGGAGTATTTTGCCGCCATCTGGAAGGAGCTGGGACGATGAACTATTCCCAGGAGCATCAACGGTATCTCAGATCCATCCGCACCCATCGCCGGGCGGTGCGCCTTTCCCGAGTCATGGTGCTGGTCCTCTTTTTGGGCCTGTGGGAACTGGGCGGGCGGCTGGGCTGGTTCGATGTGTTCATCCTCTCCAGCCCCGGTCGGGTTCTTTCCACCATCGGCCGTCTGTGGCGGGAGGGGAGCTTATTCCTCCACGTGGGGGTGACCCTCTACGAGACGGTCCTGGGCTTTTTGCTGGGCACGGCCCTGGGGATCCTCCTTGCGGTGGTCCTCTGGTGGCTGCCCTTCTGGAACGAGGTCATGGATCCCTATCTGGTGGTGCTCAACGCCCTGCCCAAGATCGCCCTGGGACCCGTGCTCATCGTGTGGATCGGGGCGGGCATGGGCTCCATCATCGTCATGGCGGTGCTCATCTCCCTGGTGGTGACCACGGTGACGGTCCTCTCCGGCTTCACCGCGGCGGCGGCGGAGAAGCAGCTCCTCATGCGCACCCTGGGGGCGGGGAAGGGGCAGACCTTCTTGAAGGTGGTGCTGCCCGCCGGCGTGCCCCACATGATGTCCGCGTTGAAGATCTCCGTGGGCATGAGTTGGGTGGGGGTCATCGTGGGAGAATATCTGGTGAGCCGGTCCGGCCTGGGCTATCTCATCGTCTACGGAGGCCAGGTCTTCCAGCTGGATCTGGTCATGGCCTCTGTGGTCCTTTTATGCCTGCTTGCGGCCCTTATGTATGGGGGCGTGGCGCTGCTGGAAAAGCGATTTCAAAAGTGATATACGGACGTTTTCGGCCAAAATATGACGCAACGGTGTGCTTTTCCTATTGCATTGGGCAGGCGTGTATGGTATAATCCGCTCATATTGGGCATGTGCGCCCAAAAGACAGGAAAGGTTTTGCATGGATAAGATTTTTGAGAAGATTGAGCAGCGACTGAAGCAGGATCATCAGGTTGCCCCCAATGAGGCCACCGTTTATCAGATTCATGACGCCCTGAGCAAGCTGGTCATGGACGGCATCGCGGATACGTGGTACGAGAGCCGCCATCTCCATGAACGCAGCCGGGGCGCTTACTATTTCTCCGCAGAGTATCTCACGGGCCGCATGGTCTACAACAACCTCTACAACCTGGGCATCTTGGATAAAGTGAAGAAAAGCTTCGCTGCTCACGGCCTGGACATCAACATGTTCGAGGAGATCGAGGACTGTGCCCTGGGCAACGGGGGCTTGGGCCGGCTGGCGGCCTGTTTCCTGGACTCCGCGGCCACTCACGATCTGCCCCTGGACGGCTACGGCATCCGCTATAAGTACGGCCTGTTCAAGCAGAGCTGGCGGGACGGCTATCAGCACGAAGCCGCCGACGATTGGCAGCGCTTCGGCGATCCCTGGAGCCGCCGGCGCCCCACCCACGAGGTGCTGGTGAAGTTCGCGGATCAGACGGTCCGCGCCGTGCCCTACGACATGCCCATCATCGGATATCATACGGACAATATCGGCACCCTGCGCCTCTGGCAGAGCGAAGCCGTGGAGGACTTCGACTTCCAGATGTTCAACGAGCAGGAGTATGCCGAGGCCGTGAAGGAGAAGAATGCGGTGGAGGATATCACCCGCGTCCTCTATCCCAATGACACCACTCGGGCCGGGAAAAAGCTGCGCCTGAAACAGCAGTATTTCCTTTCCTCCGCTTCGCTGCAGGATCTGATGCTCCGGTTCAAGCGGGAAAACCTGCCCATGGACCAGTTCGCGGCGCACAACGCCATCCAGCTCAACGACACCCATCCCACCGTCAGCATCCCGGAGCTTATCCGACTGCTCATGGCGGAGGGGCTTTCCTTCGAGCAGAGCTTCGAGATCGCCCATAAGACCTTCGGCTACACCAACCACACAGTCATGCAGGAGGCCCTGGAAAAGTGGGATGCGGACCTGTTCCGGGAGCTGCTCCCCGAGATATTCGACATCATCTACCGCATCAACGCCAAGCTTTGCGGCGAGCTCATGAGCCAGGGCATCGACTGCGCCTCCTACGCCATTATTCAGGGCAACCGGATCCATATGGCGAACCTGGCCGTATATGTGAGCCATGCGGTGAACGGCGTGGCCAAGATCCATACGGAGATTCTGAAGAACGACGTGCTGAAAAACTGGTACGAGCTCTATCCCGAGCGGTTCCAGAACAAGACCAACGGAATTACCCAGCGCCGCTGGCTGGGCCTGTGCAACCCGGCTTTGGCCGACTACATCACCAAGCGCATCGGCGACGGATGGCTGTTGGATTTGAACGAGCTGGAAAAGCTTAAGGAGCACATGACCTCCAAGGATATTCGGGAGTTCGTCGAGGTCAAGCGGCAGAACAAGCGCTCCCTCTCCGACTACGTCTATGCCCGGGAGGGCGTGCGCCTGCCCGAGAACTTCGTCTTCGATGTGCAGATCAAGCGGATGCATGAGTATAAGCGTCAGCTCATGAACGCTTTCGCCATTCTGGATATCTACTATGGCATCAAGGACGGCCGGATCCTTAACTTCCCACCCACGGCCTTCCTCTTCGGCGCCAAGTCCGCCCCCGGCTACATCATCGCCAAGACGGTCATCAAGTTCATCAACGAGATCGCCAACCTCATCAACAACGACGAGTCCGTCAACGACAGGATGCGGGTGGTCTTCGTCCAAAACTACAACTGCTCCTACGCCGAGCACATCATCCCCGCGGCGGATATCTCCGAGCAGATCTCCCCGGCGGGCACCGAGGCCTCCGGCACCGGCAACATGAAGCTGATGCTCAACGGTGCGGTGAGCCTGTGCACCTATGACGGCGCCAACATCGAGATCCTGGACGCGGCGGGGGAGGAGAACAACTACCTCTTCGGCGCTCGCGTGGACACCCTCAACGAGCTTCGGCCCCACTACGACCCCAAGGCCATCTACGACCACGAGCCTCGGGTAAAGCGGGTGGTGGATACCCTGATCAACGGCACCTTCGACGACGGCGGCACCGGCGTGTTCCGGAGCCTCTACAACTCCCTGGTCTCCGGCAACAGCTGGCAGCGGCCCGACTATTACTTCGTTCTCTACGAGCTCTTGCCCTACATCGACCGGAAGCTGGACGCCATCTACGACACCCAGGACCCCTTGACCTTCGGTCGCAAGGCCCTTATGAACACCGCCAGCGCCGGGTATTTCTCCTCAGACCGTACGGTCCTCGATTATGCCAGGGATATCTGGGATTTGAAGCCCTTCCCCCATCAATACACCCTGAAACTGTTCTGACACGGGAGGCGCCCCATGCTTGCTCTTTCCCCCTTGAGCGCTCTACTGGGCCTGCTGCTCGGGTTCGTCCTGAGCGGGGTGCTTCTTGCCCTGTTGAAGGACAAGCTTCCCCAGGATCACGGTCGGGCCTACGCGGTGAACGGCCAGATCTCCAAGGGCAAGGCCCGGGGCGGCGGCGTGGTGTTCATCCCCGTGTTCGCGGCGGTGACGCTGTTGGCGGCGCCATTTTCCTGGGAGCGGTGCGCCTACCTGTTTTTGACCCTGGCCGCCATGCTGACCGGGTATCTGGACGATCGGGCGGACCTGCCCTGGGGCGAGCTTAAAAAGGGCCTGCTGGATCTGGCCATCTGCCTTTTGACCCTGGTCACCTTCATGAACACCCATACGGAATATGCCTTCTCCCTGTTCGGCTGGAAGGTGGTTTTGCCCTGGTGGATTTTCGGGATCATCGTCCTGTTCCTGTTGTGGGCCTTCATCAACTGCTGCAACTGCGCCGACGGGGTGGACGGCCACTTCGGCACCCTGTCCCTCATCGCCCTGGGCGCCCTGGGTTACGCCCTGTACGCCTTCTGCGAGGGGGGCGAGTGGGCTCTTTGCGCCCTGGTGCTCATGGGCTGCATTTTGGCGTATCTGCTTTTTAACGCCTCGCCCAGCCTCATCATGATGGGCGATGCCGGCAGCCGGGCCATCGGCCTCTTTATGGGCATCCTGGTCCTTCAGACGGGGAACTTCCTTTTGTGCCTGCCCTTTGCCATCGTCATTTTGCTGGACGGAGGGCTGGGCCTTCTCAAGCTGGCCGTCATGCGCACCTTCCACAGCAAGACCTTCATGATGTGGCTGCTCACGCCGCTTCACGACGAGGCCCGGAAGAAGCGCCACTGGTCCGACACCCAGACGGTGTTCCGCTTCGCCATCGTGCAACTCATCTGTGCCTTGACCGGTCTGCTGGTCATGGCGGCCCTCCGCTGATCCGGTATGAAACCGCGCCAAAGGGTCCACTACGGATGGTTGGTGTGTTTGGGCTGTGCGCTGCTGCTCTTTTGCACCAGCGGCCTCAGCGTCAACACCTTCACCGTCTATCAGCCCTATATCCTGGAACAGAATCACTTCACCAACGCCCAATCTTCCATGATCCTCATGGTGCGGAACGTGTTTTCGCTCCTCTCCATGCTTCTGGCCGGGATATACTACCGGCATCTGAGCCTTCGGCAAGGCATGGGTCTGGCAGGCCTGCTGACGACGGCAGGCTTCGTTCTCTTCGCCCTGTCTAGGTCCTATTTTGCCTACTGCCTGTCCGGGGCGGTGATCGGCCTTGCCTACGGGGTGGGGACCATGATCCCCATCTCCATCGTCCTGGAGCACTGGTTCGTCCAAAAAAGGACCATGGCCATCAGCCTCTGCTCCGCCGTGACCGGGATCTCCACCCTGGGCATTCCTACGCTCCTCACCGAGCTCATCGAACGCCAGGGACTTCGGTTCGCCTTCCTCGTGAACGCCGCCGCCGTCCTTATCCTGTGTCTGCTCAGCTATCTGCTCATCCGCAGCGCTCCGGAGGAGAAGGGGACGACCCCGTACGGGGCGGGGGAGGTACGGACGGAAAAAACGGTCGCCCGTGCCGATGGGGCCCTGATCGGCCGGGATTGGCTGCTGCTGGTGCCCATGCTCCTGCTTTTGGGGGCGGTGACCAGCGTGGGGTTCACCCATCTCACCGTGCTCGTCAAGGGGCAGGGCTTCTCCGCCCACACCGCAGCCCTGGGGGTCACCGTGATCGGCGTCGCCCTGATCGTGGGCAAGCTCTTTTACGGAGCCCTGTCGGAGAAGTTGTCCACCTTCCGCAGCAACTGGCTCTTCGGCGGCCTCATCGCCCTGGGGCTGCTGCTCATCTGCTTCGCACGGGGGAGCCATCTTAGGCTCTATGTGGGCTTGCTCGTCTACGGCGTCAGCCTGTCCATGAACACCGTGGGGCTCACGGCCTGGGCGGGGGATCTGAGCGGCCAGGGCCGGTTCGACGAGACCATCCGCCGCTTCAACATAGGCTACGCCGCCGGCAGCATGCTCTTTTCCCCTTTGCCGGGGATACTGGCGGACCTGTCGAAGGGCTCCTACGTGCCCGCCTATCTGCTGTTCGCCCTCTTTTCCCTGGTGCAGCTGCTGCTCATACAGGGAGTGTACATTCGTTGCAGCCATAGAAAGGCTGGATAAGACGCTTCCCACTCGGGGAGCGTTTTTTAACGTATTGTTCACGGACGGGCAGTTGATTGCGCTTTTTCCCGGATGTAAACTGTATTTGTAGCATTATAAACTTTGGAGAAGTCTGCATGAAGAAGCTGTGGAGAAACCGACCCGTCCTCATCGCGCTGCTGGCGGCAGCCCTCTTTTTGGTGCTGGCGGCGCTGACCGTGGGCCGTCGGACCGCCTCCCGGACCGAGGACATGTTCTCCACCGCCGTGCGCCCCGTCCAGGAGGCGGTGAGCGCCGTGACGGATAAGGTCACGGACTTCTTCACCCGGGTCTTCTATCCCAGCGCCATCCAGCAGGAGAACGAGCGGCTCACCAAGCTGGTGGCCGCCTATGAGCGCCGCCTCATCCTCTATGAGGCCATGGAGCAGGAGAACGCCCGGCTGTCGGAGCTGCTGGACTACACCTCCACGAACAGCAACTTCTATTTTATGACCGCCTCCGTCACGGCCAGGAACCTGGACCCCTACGTGGACACCATCACCGTCCGAGGCGGCTCCCGCAGCGGCATCACTGAGCAGATGGCCGCCGTCACCGCCCAGGGTATCGTGGGCCGGGTCATCGAGGTGGGCGCCACCTATTCCAAGATCCGCACTATGCAGAACGAGGACATGCGCATCTCCGTCATGGTGGAGCGCACCCGGGACGAGGGAATGTTGGGGGGCCTCATCATCGAGAACGGCCAGCTGATCGGCCTGAAGCTCTATTATCTGCCCAAGGACGCGGATCTGCAGGTGGGGGACACCATCGTGACCTCGGGTCTCGGCGGCATCTTCCCCAAGGGCCTCTACGTGGGCAAGGTCAGCTTCCTGGCGGACGAGGACAACGGGGAATACGACGCCTGCGTCATCAGCGACGTGGATTTCGAGCATCTGGAGGAGGTGCTCGTCATCCTGGGGAAGGAGAGCTGATATGGCGCTGAAAAAGTACGCGGCTCTGGTCTTTTCCTTCCTGGCGGCCCTGCTACTTGATACGGCGGTGCTGCCCAAATGGAATCTGTTCCATCTGGTCCCCTTCGTGATGCTGGCCGTCATGCTGGCGGCTGCGCACGTGTTCTCCCTGCAGGACGCCATCCTGATCGGCGCTTTGGGAGGGCTTTTAGAGGACGTCCTCTGCGAAAACATGATCGGGCTCACCTCGGCCCTGTGCCTCATTGCGGCGGCCATCCTGCACGGACTGGTGAAGGATAAGGACACCAAGCTTATTTTGGTGGCCCTGTGCATCATGGCCCTGGCCTTTGGTGTGGAGCTTTTGCGGGCGCTGGCGGCATGGGTCATCGGCATGCGCTTTCCCTTCGTGAATTCCATCCTGTACGGCATGCTGCCCCGGGCCCTGCTCACGGGCCTGTGGGGGTTGCTCTTCATGGCCCTCTTCAGGCCCCTTCTGAAAGGACAGGTGGACGCAGCATGACCCGACAGCCCGCTTGGAAACTGAACGCTCGTCTGCTCCTTATGGCGCTGCTCCTTTTGGGCATGGGCGGGTATCTGTGCTGGGGTCTCAACAAGCTGGCCGTGGAGGAGACGGAAAGCTACCAGGCGGCGGTCCGGGCCACCAGCATCGTCACCACCTACCAGTCCGGCACCCGGGGCACCATCACCGACCGATACGGCAACGTCCTTGCCTATGACGAGACCACCTACAACGTGAAGTTTTACCGGGACCCGGACAAGACCAGCCCCGTGGACTCCGCTCGCTATACCCATTCCCTCATGGAGGCCATCCGCATCATCGAGGCGGCGGGGGGCACCATCGAGGAACACTTCTATATCCGGCTCAACAACGACGGCACCTACCGCTACGACTTCGGCGTCACCAGCGAGTCGGCCATCGCCTCCCGCAAGAAAAACTTCGTGGAGGCCTGCCGTTTCTCGGACCCGGATATCACCCCGGAGCGGGCCTATCTTATTCTCCGGGAAAGCTGGCAGATCCCCGACGACATGCCCTACGATGAGGCCAAAAAGATCATGTCCATCCGGCAGGACGCGGTCCTCAACAGCTGGCACGCCTACGAGGGCGTGGTCATCGCCTATGACGTGAATCTGTCGGTGGTGACGGAGCTCGACATGCTCCAAAGCGAGCTGGTAGGGGTCCAGACGGAGATGTCCGGCCGCCGCATCTATCCCTACAAGGACACGGCCTGCCACCTGATCGGCTACATGTCTAAGCAGGTGACCACCGACATGACCAACCTGGGCTATTCCTTCGACAGCTTCGCCCCCTTCGTGGACGGGGAGAGGACCGATAATCTGCTACAGCTGGGCTATTCCTACTCCGACCTCATCGGGGTGGCGGGCCTGGAAAAGAGCTGCGAAGCCTACCTCACCAGTCACCTCATCTCCCGGCAGGGGACCACCACCATCGAAAAGACCCGGACCGGCTCCATCGTGGACGTGCTGGGCAAGACCGTGCCCCAGGGCGGGCTCACGGTCCAAACCACTCTGGATATCGAGCTCCAGCAGGTGGTGGAACAGGCCCTGGTCCACAACATCGAGGAAACCAGGCTCACCCAGGAAGAGAGACTGGAGAAGGATTGGAAGAAGTACTTGAAGCTTCGGGAGGATCCAAACACCATCGCCACCGCCGCCACCGGGGCCATCGTGGTCCTGGGGGCGAAGACGGGGGAGGTGTTGGCCATGGCCTCCTATCCCACCTACGACCCCAACGTGTTCACCGACGGGGTGGACACCCGGGAGCTGGAGATGCTCTTCGGGGACAACTCCAACCAGCCCACTCTGAATCGAGCCATCGCCATCCGCACGGCCCCCGGTTCTGCGTTCAAGATGGCCACGGGCTTTGCCGGGCTCATGGAGGGGGCCATCACCACTTCCACCACCATCTCCGACCGCTCGCCTTACTACTATTTCGTGGACGATCCCACCACCAAGGTCACGGCTAACGCCCCTTCCTGCTGGACCACCACCCCCGGGAAACATGCTAATTTGAATCTGAGCCGGGCCCTGGCCGTGAGCTGCAACTACTTTTTCTTCACCGTGGCGGACCGGGTGGGCATCAAGAAGCTGGCCTACTGGGCCGGTCAGCTGGGTCTGGAGGGGACCACGGGGGTGGAGCTCCCCGGCGAGCTCTCCGTGCAGGTAGGCGGCCAGGAGGCCCGCTATGACAACACCAAACCCCTGTCCCAGCAGACCTCCTCCATTCCGCGGCTCATCTACAACGAGATCTTCGGCCTGTTGAAGCGGGTCACCAAGGAGGTGGACCGGCAGGTGAGCGACGAGACCCTGTCTGCCTGCGCCATCCGATTGCTGAAGCTTCAGGACGGAGAGCAGCGGGAGCGAGGCGACGACATCCGCCGCATCCTCTACGAGGAGCTGAACATCCCCATGGGGATCAGCCTTTTGCACACCGACTGGGTCGTCACCATCTCCACCTGGCTGGAGGAGCTTCGGTGGAAGCCCACCTACACCATTCAAAGCGGCATCGGCCAGGGCGTCTCCCTGCTGACCCCCATCTCCCTGGCCCGGTACGCCGCCACCGTGGTCACCCGGGGCGACGTCCACAAGGCCACCCTGCTGGACGCCATCTATTATCCCGACGGGACCCTGTACGAGAAATGCCAGCCTCAGATCGTGCGCCACGTCCAGGCGCCCGAAGAATACTGGGACGCCCTGCTGGCGGGCATGGCCGGCGTGGTGTCCCCGGAGGACGGGGGCACGGCGTCCAGCGTGTTCTCCAAGGAGTTTTCCAATACCTACCTTTCCCTGATCACCGGCAAGACCGGAACGGCCCAGACCTCCGCCACCAACAACGTGGACATCGAGAACACCAGCTGGTTCGTGGCCGTCACGCCCCGGACGGACCCTGAGATCGTGGTGACGGTCATGATCCCCAACGGCCTTTCCGGCAGCGCCAGCCACGTGGCGATCGAGGATATCATCGCCTGGTGGTACGAGCATCGTGGGCCAACGGTGCCGCCTGCCCCCGTCGAGACGGAAATGGACCCGGAGCTTGCCGCCTTGCTCCAGCCGGACGAAACGCCGCTGGAGGAGGAGCTGCCCGAGGCGGAGATCATCCCCGAGCCCTGAGCCACTTGTAACAGAAAAAAGAACATTATTTAACATTTTTCCCAATGTTCTTGCGCGACGCCTCATAAACGGATAAAGTGGTAATATGGATACCTTGAAGGCGATTTTGAACCAGATATTGCTTTTTTTCGATGCGATAGGGGAGAGATTCCGCCGACTGCCCGCCCGGGGCCGTCGCCGGGTCTTTTTCCTGGCGCTCATCTTTTTGCTCCTGGTGGTCATGCTGTCCATCCTGTGCATCTCCAGCTGCCATAGGGAGGACGCCGAGACGGTGGCAGAGGCGGTGACACTGAACGCCCGGACGAGAGTCCGGGGCACGGTGGAGGCTGGGGACGCGGAGCAGAACGGTACCCGCGTGTCATCGGACGCCCATCCAGTCTTCAGCGGATCTGACCCTGTGGTGGAGACTTCCCATGCCACCTGGGCGCCGGAGCAAAGTGGGCCTGAGGAGGAGCCGGGGCAGGACGAACCCGTGGACGAGCCGGCAGACGAGCCCGTGGGGGAAACTGAGCCCACGCCGGAACCCACCTTCGAACCGGAGGAGGAGCCCACGCCGGAGCCCTCGGAGGAGCCGGAGGACGAGCCTGTGGAGGAGACCCCTGAGCCCGTGGAGCCGGAGGAAACGCCCCAGTATGTCCAGCTCAAGAAGCACGACAAGAGCGACGCCGTCACCACCCTCCAGTACCGGCTCATGGAGCTGGGGTATCTGGATATCGACGAGCCCACCAACTACTTTGGCTCCAGTACGGAATCGGCCCTCATCCTGTTCCAGCGCCAGCATGACTTGAAGCAGGACGGCGTGGCCGGGAACGAGACCCAGCTCCTTCTGTACAGCGACAGTGCTCAGCACTATATGCTGAAAGAGGGTGCAGAAGGGGAGGACGTGAAGGCCCTGCAGGAGCAGCTGGTGGATTTGGGTTACCTTTCCGACAGCGAGGTGGATCGGATCTACGGCCCAGTGACCATCGCCGCCGTGGAGGCGTTCCAAAAGAGGAACGGTCTTCATGTGGACGGCCTGGCTGGAGAAAAGACTTTGGAACTGCTGTACTCCGACGAGGCCAAGATGTCTCGGGAGATGCAGAAGAAGATGGAAGCGGAGGCTGCCGCCGAAAAGAAGGCGGCGGAGGAGGCGGCCAAGAAGAAGGCAGCGGAGGAAGCGGCCAAGAAGAAGGCCGAGGAGGAAGCCGCCAAGAAGAAGGCGGCGGAGGAAGCGGCCAAAAAGAAGGCCGCCGAGGAAGCGGCCAAGAAGAAAGCCACGGCCACCCCCAAGAAGGGCAGCAAGGCAACGCCCAAGAAGACGGCCACGCCCAAGCCCACCCCGAAGCCGACGCCCAAGCCCAGTCCCACGCCGAAGAAGGACACCCGGATCGATAAATTCATCAACGCGGCCAACAGCAAGCTGGGCTGTGAGTACGTCCTGGGTGCAAAGGGCCCCAACAAGTTCGACTGCTCCGGTCTCATCTACTATTGCCTGCGTCAGGCGGGGGTCAGCGGCCAGCGTCTCAACGCGTCAGGCTATTCTCAAAAGGGATCCTGGAAAAAGATCGAGAGCATCAGCAGCCTGAAGCGGGGCGACATCCTCTTCTTCCGTTCCGATACCAACAAGAACGTGAACCACACGGGCATCTACGTGGGCGGAGGCAGCATGATCGACGCCTCCTCCGGCAACGGCAAGGTGGTCAAGCGCGCCCTGTCCGCCTACTGGAAGCGAAACTTCGTCTGTGCCCGCCGGCCCTGGAACGAGTGAGCCAAAGGATCTTCGAATCGTTCTCAAAAGCCTTTCCCATACGGAAAGGCTTTTTTTCTGCGAAACAAGTGCCGAGCCGCTTGCAATCGGAGGATCAGTTTGGTATATTTATTCTGAGGTAAAGTATATTTATAGGCCGAAAGGGGGATATGAACGTGAGACGAGTTATTTGTGTAGTTCTATGCCTGTTGATGCTGGCAGTATGTATTCCGTCCAGGGAAGCGCGGGCGGCCGAACGAACGAAGATTTCCGCCGTTGTGGGCACCTCCAATATCAGCAATATCCTTGTGGATGGCGGGAAGGTCCAGCAGCCGACCTTCACCATCACGCAGGGCGCGCCTGCTTACATCAACACAAGCGACGACGCTTCCTACTGGCAAAAAAAGAAGGGGAGTTCCTGGGAATACTGCGCAGACCGTACCTTCAGCCCAGGTACCTGGCGGTATGTGGCCCAGGTGCGTATCGACGGCAGCAACGGTTCCTCTTACGTGCTGAGCTCAAATTCTTCGGTCAGTTTGTCGATCGACGGTTTGTCCTGGAATGTGAACCATCCTTCCCTTACGTATATGGGGACGGATTCCTACATCACGGCCTATAGCATAGAGTATACGGTTCAGGGGACGATCTCTTCTGCTTCCGTGACGATCACGGAACCTGCTGCAGGTGAAAAACCGAGTTACTCGACCGTGATAAGCTCAGGTGCTCCGTATTATTCGGACACCTATCCCAGCGAGATCTATGAAAACGACGTCAGCTGGGTCAACGCATCCTTAAACGAGGCCTTGCCTGTGGATTCAGCTGTCTTTAAGGCAGGATACGCGTACAAGGTCATCATCTATCTGACAGCGAAGGATGCATATGTCTTTGCGAGTGACGCGACGGCGACGATCAACGGCCATGCAGCGAGAACATATTTAATTGGCAAACAGTTGCAGCTGGAATATACCTTCCCGACCCTGCCGAAAAAGACCTTCACCGTGACGCTGAACCCCAACGGAGGGAGCGTGAGCCCCACCACCAAGACCGTCACCTATGGTGAGGCTTACGGGACCATGCCCACGCCCACCCGCAGCGGCTATACCTTCGCCGGCTGGTGGACGGCTAAGGATACCGGAGGGAAGAAGGTGACGGCGTCCACCGTCTGCTACGCTTCCGGGAACTACACCCTCTACGCTCGCTGGACGGCAGGGAAGACCTATACCGTCACCCTGAACCCCAACGGCGGGAGCGTGAGCCCCACCACCAAGACCGTGACCTATGGCAAGGCCTACGGCACTATGCCTACGCCCACGAGGAAGGGCTATACCTTTGCCGGCTGGTGGACGGCCAAGGACAGCGGCGGCAAGAAGGTGACGGCGTCCACCGTTTGCTACGCCTCGGGGAATTACACCCTCTACGCCCGGTGGACGGCCAAGACCTTCACCGTCACCCTGAACCCCAACGGCGGGAGCGTCAGCCCCACCACCAAGACCGTCACCTACGGCAAGGCCTACGGGACCATGCCCACACCCACCCGGACGGGC
>JAFWMS010000035.1 GCA_017545535.1 Clostridia bacterium
TCTGCCGCCTTATACAGCAGCCTGCGGCTCAGGGGCGCTTCTTTACCTGTTGGATGCCGTTATTGTCGATGGAGGTCTCTCCCGAGAGGAGCAGCTCCGACACGGTGACGAAGCGGAACCCCTTCTGCTGGGCGGTCTCCAAAAGCACCGGCAGATAGGTCTCGATCTTGAAGCCGTTGTTGTGGCAGAGGATGATGTCGCCGCTTTGCAGCTTCTTGAGCACCCCGTCCAGGATGGTCTGGGCGCTGCGGTCCTTCTTCCAGTCCACCGTGTCCCGGGACCACTGGATCACCTCGTAGCCCGCCTCGTGGGCCGCCCGGATGACCGTGTCGTTGTACTCCCCGTAGGGAGCCCGAAAGAGGGTGCTGCGCTTGCCCGTCAGCTCCTCCAGCATGTCGTCCAGATCGGAGAGCTCCTTTTGGATGGCGATGGCGTCCAGGCGGCTCATGTGGGGCAGGGACTTCCAGGTGCTGGTTACCACCCACCTGAACACGGACAACCTCCATTGTCATTTTGTGGTCAACTCCGTCTCCTTCCGGGACGGGCACAAGTTCAGAAACAGCATTGAGCAGCACCGGGAGCTGCGGGAGATCTCAGACGCCATCTGCAAGGAACATGGATTATCTGTGCTCGCCGACGCTCCCTTCTACGGCGGCCAGTCCAAGGGGGCCTACTGGAAGGAAAAGAAGAGCCAGCCCACCCATCGGCAACAGCTGAAGGAGGATATTGAGTACTGCCTGCGATACAGCTCCAACTGGGAGCAGTTTATCCGGCAGCTGAACGCAAAAGGGTATTCCTTCGACCCGACTCGCGTGTCCGTCAAAGCGGACGGTTGGCAGCGGGCGGTGCGACTGGACAGATTGGGGTATCCGGATGAATATCTGGATGAGCGATTGGATCGAAACGCCGAAGACCCGGAGTTTCGCTATCGCTACCAGGAGCACAAGCCCCATGTCAGCTCCGCTGGTGTGCTGATGCGGGTCGTGGTGGAGATGGACCAAATGAGAAGGGCCAGGCTGCCGCTGTCCCAGGCATATAGGGAGTACCAGCCGAGGAAGGATCCTCGCTCCCCGGTGGAGCAGATCATGGATGGCCTGATCTGTGAGGCAAACCATACCCGCGACACCGCCGTGATCCTGGCCGACGCCATTCTGGTTATCCTTCTGGCCCTGATCGAGCTCATTAGCCACTATACCAAAGAGGTGATCCTGACGGCAGAGCTACGGCACGAACTGCAGAATGTGGCGCAGTTTCACTCCGACTACCGGTTCCTCAAGGACAACAGGCTCCACTCCGTTGCCGATCTCGAAAAGGAGGTTGCTCAAACGGAATCCCGGATCGCTGCCCTGGACCAGCAACGCAGCAAGCTCCGCAACCGGGTCCGGCACGAGACCGATCCGCAGATTCTATCTGTGAACAGGGCTCAGCGTGCGGCGATCACGACCGAGATCACAGAGCAGCGGAACCGTGTCAAACGTGTCCAGCGCATCCGCAAGGATACGCCGCGCCTGCTGAATCTGCTCAGGACGGAGCTGCGGGTAGAATATGAGTTCAAACACCCAATGAAAAACACAATAAAAGACCGATCGCATTTAGCAGAAATGGAAAGATAGAGACATTTGAGGTGCAATTTGGAGCGTATCCGGCGTGAAAAAGACCAGAAGAAAGAAATATCCAGCGAAACGGGAAAGATGATGCATCAATGCATATTGCATTCAACGGAGACTGTCGATGTGTTTCTAAAAGCAAAAGAACAGCCGGCCGGGGATCCGGTCGGCTGTTTTTCATCATAGGGGAGGTCAGGCGGGGCTGACTTGTGGGGTGTCCTTCTTCCTGTGGAAGATGAACTTCTGGGCAAGGATGATAACGGCCAGGCAGACCGCGCCGCCGATGTCGGTGACCAGGCTGCTGTCGATGAGCAGGAAGGCGCCCACCCCCGCCAGGAGCCGCAGGAACACGTTCATACGGCCGCAGAGATACCCCTCCGCCGCGGCGGCGATGAGGACCACGCCGGCACAGGCGGTGACCACCACCTGGATGCCCGTGAGCAAGGTCACGTTCTCCAGCAGCAGCGGCGGGTTATAGACGAACATGAAGGGCACGATGAAGCCCGCCAGCGCCAATCGCACCGATTGCCAGCCTGTCTTCATGGGGCTGCCTCCCGACAAGCCTGCCGCCGCGAAGGAGGCCAGAGCCACCGGCGGGGTCAGATTGGCGAACATGGCGAAGTAGAAGCAGAACATGTGGGCCGCAATCTCCGGCTGTCCCAGCTCCACCAGGGCAGGAGCCGCGATGGTGGCGGTGATCAGGTACGACGGGATGGAGGGAAGGCCCATGCCCAGGATCATGCAGGTGATCATGGTGAAGAGCAGGGTCAGCATGAGGCTGTGCTTGCCGATGCTGATGATGGCGTGGGCCACATTCAGGGCAAAGCCGGTCATGCCGCAGACGCCCACGATGATGCCCACGCAGGCGCAGGCCATGGCCACGGAGACGGTGGATCTGGCCCCGGCCACAAAGGCGTCGCAGATGTCCTTGAGGCTCATGCGGCTGATGGGCCGCAGCTCTGCCACCACGATGGTGACGATGATGGTCCAGAAGGCGCCGCGGATGACGGTGACGCCGCTGAAAATCAGCATGTACAGCAGGAACAGGATGGGGATCAGCAGGTGGCCCCGCTGCTTCATCACGTCTCTGACCTTGGGCATCTGATCCTTCGGGAGGCCGTTCAGGTGATCCTTGGTGGCCCGCATCTGGACCTGGATGATGATGCCCAGGTAGTAGATCAGAGCGGGTATGACGGCGGCCTTGATGATGGCCCCGTACTTGACGCCCAAGGTCTCCGCCATGACGAAGGCCGCCGCGCCCATGATGGGGGGCAGCAACTGTCCGCCCACGGAGGCCGTGGCCTCCACGGATCCGGCGAACTCCTTGGAATAGCCCGTCTTCTTCATGAGGGGGATGGTGAAGGTGCCGGTAGTGACCACGTTGGCCACGGCGGACCCGTTGATGGACCCCAGGAAGCCGGAGGCCAGCACCGCCACCTTGGCGGGACCGCCCTTGGTGTGGCCGGCGATGGCGTTGGCGATGTCGTTGAAGAACTGGCCCATGCCGCACTTGTTCATGACCTCACCGAAGATAATGAACAGAACGATATAGGTGGCCGAGACCTTGATAGACGTGCCGTAGATGCCGTAGATATCGGTGGTCAGGTACGTGACGATCCTGTGCCAGGTGTAGCCCCGGTGCCTGAAGATGCCCGGGAAAGACCGGCCGAAGAGGGCATAGAGCAGGAAGATGACGGACAGGATGGGCAGGGCCCAGCCGGAAAGTCGCCTTGATGCGATGAGCACCAGAACGATGAGAATGGTGCCCAGAACGATGTCCACGGTCTCCCCGGAGAAGCCGGTGGAGATGAAGGTGGGATAGCGGACGAAGACGTAGATGGGCATGACGATGGACAGGGCGATGAATATCCAGTCATACCAGGCGATCTTCTTGCGGCTGGACTTTTTGAACGCGGGATAGAGCGCGAAGCCCAGCACCAGGATGAGGCCCACGTGGATGGCGTGGTGCTTGATGTTCACCATCTGCAGGGCCCGGATACCGGAGGCGTAGGCCAGATGGTATACGGTGAAGGCCAGGCAGAGGAAGTAGACGACGTTTTTCAGCCACGATTTGTCAAAGGTGCGGGTCCGGGATTCCTTTTCGAATTTTTCCATGATCTCCGCGCCCTTGGCGGCGTCCAGCGGCGCAGCGTCCGCCGGGGCCGTTGTGACGTTTTTTTCAAGATCAGACACCTGTGAGATACCCCCTAACTGTGATGATTTCCCCCCGAATCCTGCTGGCGTCCGGCAGGCTGCGGAAGTCGAAGACCTCCACCCCGTTGATCTGGAGGCCCTTCATATAGGTTGCGGACGTGATCCAGGAGAACTGGGGAAAGACGCTGTTGATCTCCTCCATCCAGACGAGGCCGTCCTCCACCCGGGTGGGCACGTCCATCTCCGCCGGGATCCCCGCGCCGTAGCCCGCCACGGCGATGGCGTCCAGATTGAACTGGTCGTCCGCTCGGACGGTGTAAAACTCGTACCAGGGAATGTGCTCGAAGGAGTGCTCGATTTCAAGCCTTAGCTTGTCCCCGGCCCGGATGGGGGCGGAGAAGACCACGGTTTCCCGCTGGCGATCGTAAAGCTGAAACACCTTGCCCACGGGGGCGAAGAAGCCGAAATAGACGAAGGCGCCCAGCAGAACGAGGATAAGGGCGGTTATAAGGATGCCGCGCTTCGTTTTGTTCATCGCTCACGTTCCAAGAATAAAATCAAAGCCGCGGAAGGCGGGGAACGCCTTCCGCGTTGCTTTTGTGTCTACTTTTTATTTGATATAGCCGTTGTCCTTCCAGAACTGCTCGGCACCGGGATGGAGGGGCAGCTGGATGTCATCGACGCCAAAGGTGATGTCGATGTTCTTGTCGGCGGCATTGTGGGAGGCCTTGATGGTGGAGATGTTCTCAAAGATGCCGGTCAGCATATCGTAGACCATCTCATCGGGCAGGTCCTTCCTGACCAGCATGATGTTGTACACGAAGACGCCTTCCACGTCCTCGGTGTTGTTGTAGGTCCCCGCGGGGATGACGGACTTGGCGTAGTAGGGATACTCGCTGACCAGCTTCTCCCGGCCCTCGCCGTCGATGGGAACCACCACCATGTCATAGCTGACGCCCAGCTCCATGACCGTGGCGTTGGGAAGACCGGAAGTCACAAACACCGCGTCGCACTGGCCGTTCTTCATGTTGTCGATGGCTTCGCCGTAGGCCAGATAGTCGGGGGTGATGTCGTCATAGGTGATACCGTAGGCGGCCAGGATCATGCGGGCGTTGATCTCCACGCCGGAGTTGGAAGCGCCCACGCCCACGCGCTTGCCCCGCAGGTCTTCCACGCTCTTGATGCCGGTGTTGGCGGTGGTGACCAGCTGGACGTAGTTGGGCCAGAGGCGCATGAGCGCGCGCAGGTCAGAAGCGGCTTCCTTGCCCTCATAGGCGCCGGAGGCAGTGTAAGCCTGCATGACGGCGTCCTGCATGGCGATGGCGATCTCGCAGTCGCCCTTGAGGATGTTCTGGATGTTCTGACCGGTGGCGTTGGTGGCCTCAGCGGAGGTCTGATAGCCGTAGTCCTTCAACGCGGTGGCGAAAGCGCCGCCGATGGGGAAGTAGATGCCGGAGGTGGGGCCGGTGCCGACGGTGAGGAATTGGCTCTTCCGATCGAACTTGGCGGCCTTGTCCTTCAGGGTCTCCTCAGCAGCCGCGGGGGCGGCCTCGGTCTTGGTGTCCGTGGCCGGGGCGGCGGCTTCCTTGCTGCCGCAGGCAGCGGCGGCCAGGACCATGCACAGGACCAGCAGGATAGCAAGCAGTTTTTTCATGATGTTTCTCCTTTTTTGTGTATTTGTTGCGACAGACGTCATGCAACAATATGGGCATATTGTATATCAAGTGTGAATTCTTTGCAATATATTTCCTTCAAATTTAGACCGGTTTCCGCTAAATATCAGGAAAAAAGAGCCTCATTTTGCGTTTTTAGCTTCGTTTTGCTTCATTTCCTGCAAGGTTGCCTTCATTTTGACAAAAGGGGTTGACAGGTGCCTTTCGGCCTGTTATACTTACGCTTATGTTGTTTTATATATTATATATTATTTCGGCGCGGCCGGAGGAAACAGGGATCGAAGGGCTTCTTCGAGGCAGGAAACAGGATGAGCGCAGGGCGTCCATCTGATGGGGACAACTCCCCTCAGACGGACGCCCTCTCCTTTTAGAATAGGAATATCGGGGAGGAAGAGATGAAGCACATTTTTGTCACCGGCGGCGTGGTGTCGGGTCTCGGGAAGGGGATCACGGCGGCGTCATTGGGCCGACTGTTGAAGGCTCGGGGCTACAAGGTAGCGGCCCAAAAGTTGGACCCCTACATCAACGTGGACCCGGGGACCATGAGCCCCTACCAGCACGGGGAGGTCTACGTCACCGAGGACGGGGCGGAGACCGATCTGGACCTGGGCCATTATGAGCGGTTCATCGACGAAGATCTGAACCGCTATTCCAATCTTACCACGGGCAAGGTCTACGCCAACGTTTTGAAGCGAGAGCGCCAGGGCGGGTATCTGGGCAAGACGGTCCAAACCATCCCCCACATCACCGACGAGATCAAGCGCTTCATCTACCGGGTGGGGGAGCACAGCGACGCGGACATCGTCATCACGGAGATCGGCGGCACCATCGGCGACATCGAGAGCCAGCCCTTTTTAGAGGCCATCCGTCAGGTGGGCCGGGAGGTGGGCCGGGGCAACGCCCTCTACATCCACGTAACCCTGGTTCCCTATCTCAAAGCCAGCGGCGAGCATAAATCCAAGCCCACCCAGCACTCCGTGAAGGAGCTCCAGGGCATGGGCATCTTCCCGGACATCATCGTGCTGCGTACCGATGAACCGATCATCGAGGAAAGCATTTTCGACAAGATCGCAAACTTCTGCAGCGTGGACAGGGATTCGGTCATCGAAAACCTGACCTTGCCGGTGCTCTATGAAGCGCCGCTGTATTTGGAGCAGGCGCATTTCTCCGAGATCGTTTGCAAAAAACTGGACTTGCCCTGCCGGGTTCCTGACCTCTCCTCCTGGCAGGCGATGGTGGACCGCATCCATGCCTCCCACGAGGAGGTCACCATCGCCCTGGTGGGCAAGTATACCCAGCTCCACGACGCTTACCTCTCCATCGTGGAGGCCCTGCACCACGCCGGGTACGCCCGGGGCGTCCAGGTGAAGATCCGCTGGATCGACTCGGAAGCCTTCGTCCCGACGGACCTGGCGGGTGTGGATGGGGTGCTGGTGCCCGGTGGCTTCGGCAGCCGGGGCATCGAGGGCATGATCCAGGCGGCTCGGTGCGCCCGGGAAGGGGATCTCCCCTATCTCGGCATCTGCCTGGGCATGCAGATCCTGTGCATCGAATACGCCCGGAACGTGCTGGGCTGGGCGGACGCCAACTCCGGGGAGTTCGACCCAGACAGTGCCCACAAGGTCATCGACTTCATGCCGGGCCAGAGCGACGAGGTGGACAAGGGCGGCACGCTGCGGCTGGGCAGCTATCCCTGCCAGATCCAGCCCGGCACCACGCTTCGCAAATACTACGCCCTGGACGCCGTGGCGGAGCGGCATCGGCACCGGTACGAGCTCAACAACGCCTTCCGACAGCAACTTATGGACGGCGGGCTCACCTTCTCCGGCATCTCCCCCGACGGGCGGCTGGTGGAGGCGGCGGAGCTCACGGACCGGCCCTTCTATGTGGGGGTCCAGTACCATCCCGAATTCAAGAGCCGGCCCACCAAACCCCACCCCCTGTTCATAGGCCTGGTAGAAGCGGCCCTACACCACAAACATGACACAGAATCTGAAAGGAGCGTCCCATGAAATACACCAAGGAAGACATCATTCGCATCGTCAACGAAGAGGACGTCGAGTTCATCCGCCTCCAGTTCACCGACATCTTCGGCCAGCTCAAGAACGTAGCCGTGACCAAATCCCAGATCGAAAAGGTGGTCAACAACCAGATCATGATCGACGGCAGCTCCATCGAGGGCTTCACCCGCATCCACGAGAGCGACCAGTATCTGCATCCGGACCTTTCCACCTTCGCGGTGCTGCCCTGGATGCCCGCCCAGCGGAAGACCGCCCGGCTCATTTGCAACGTGTACAACCCGGACGGCACCCCCTTCGTGGGGGATCCCCGGTACGTGCTTCGGCGGGCGTTGGAGCGAGCTGAAAAGCTGGGCTACACCTTCAACGTGGGGCCGGAGATGGAGTTCTTCCTCTTCGAGACCGACGAAAAGGGCCTCCCCACCACCCGGACCGCCGACGCCGCCAGCTATTTCGACATGGCCCCCATCGACCACGGCGGGGACGTGCGACGGGAGATCTGCCTCATGCTGGAGGAGATGGGCTTCGAGATCGAGGCGAGCCACCACGAGGTGGCCGAGGGCCAGCACGAGATCGACTTCAAGTACGCCGACGCCCTCACCGCCGCGGACAACATCAGCACCTTCCGCATGGCGGTGAAGACCATCGCCCAGAGCCACGGCCTCCACGCCACCTTCATGCCCAAACCTGTCTTCGGCATCAACGGCAGCGGCATGCACGTGAACATGTCCCTCTCTAAGGGCGGCAAGAACATCTTTTTCGATCCCAAGGGGGAACGGGGCCTGTCCCGGGAGGCCTACAGCTTCATCGCCGGCATTTTGGAGCATGTGCGCCACTTCGCCGCCATCACCAACCCCCTGGTGAACTCCTATAAGCGGCTGGTCCCCGGCTACGAGGCCCCCTGCTACCTGGCCTGGAGCGCCTCCAACCGGTCCGCCCTGATCCGCATCCCCGCCGCCCGGGGCAACAGCACCCGAGTGGAGCTCCGCTGCCCGGACCCGGCCTGCAACCCCTACCTTGCCCTAGCCGTGTGTTTGACGGCGGGTCTCGACGGCATAGAGCGGGGCCTCACGCCCCCCGCGGAGATCACGGAGAACATCTACACCATGACCGAGAAGGAGCGCAAGGCCCACGGCATCGCCAGCCTCCCCGGGAACCTGCTGGAGGCGGTGGAGCTGCTGGAGCAGGACAGGCTCATCATCGACGCCCTGGGAGAGCACGTGTTCAAAAGCTTCGTCTCCGGCAAGCGGGCCGAGTGGGACGAGTACCGGACCCGGGTCACCGACTGGGAGACCCAGCGGTACATGATCGTTTATTGACGAAAAGAAGGACGAACGGGAGGGCAGAACCATGCGATTCACCAAGATGCAGGGCCTGGGCAACGATTTCTTGCTCGTCTACGGCCAGGTCCCCGGGGACGTTGCGTTCCTGTGTCGGCGGTTGTGCGACCGCCACTTCGGCGTGGGGGCGGACGGCGTGATCTTCGTCGCGCCCTCCTCCGTGGCCGACGCCAGGATGCGCACCTTCAACGTGGACGGCAGCGAAGCGCGCATGTGCGGCAACGGCATCCGCTGCGTGGGGAAGTATCTGTTTGACAAGGGCCTGATCAAAGGGGAGCGGGTGACCGTGGAGACCCTGTCCGGCGTCAAGACCGTGACCTTGAAACGGGAGGCTGGGCAAGTCACCGCCGCGGCCGTGGACATGGGCCGCGCCATTTTGGAGGAGGCGAACGTTTCCCTGCCCGGCGGCATGGGCATGGGGGCCCTGATCTCGGTGGGGAACCCCCATGTGGCGGTCTTTTCCCCGGACGTGGAGCATCTGCCCATCGAGCTCTGCGGTCTTCCGATCGAGAAGGACCCCCGGTTCCCCGGGGGCGTCAACGTGGAGTTCATCCAGGTCCTGTCCCCCGAAAAGCTGCGGATGCGGGTCTGGGAGCGGGGCTGCGGCGTCACCCTGGCCTGCGGCACGGGGGCCTGCGCCTCCGCCTTCGCGGCGGTGAAACAGGGGCATTGTCCCCCGGGCCGGCCCATCGAAGTGCAGCTGGACGGGGGGAGCCTGTTCGTCACCGTGGGCGAAGGGGACGAGCTATCTATGGAGGGCCCCGCCGCCACCGTGTTCGAGGGGGAGATCGAGCCATGACGATGGTCAACGCCGCCTACGGGCAGCTGCCGCCCGCCTTCTTCTTCACCCGGCTCAACGATACCGTGGCGGCATACGAGCTGGCTCACCCGGACAAGGGGCTGCTGCGGCTGGGGGTGGGGGACGTGACGGGACCCCTCTCCCTTACGGTCATCGAAGCCCTGCGCCGGGCCGTCAGCGAGCAGAGCCGCCGGGAGACCTTCCACGGGTATCTGCCGGAGACCGGCATGGCCTTTTTTAAGGCGGCGGTGGCGGCCTATTACGGGGGGCGGAACGTGAGCCTTTCCCCGGACGAGATCTTCGTCTCCAGCGGCGCCGCCGACGATCTGGGGGCGTTGGGGAACCTGTTTTCCCCCGCCGCTCGGGTGCTGGTGACGGAGCCCGCCTACCCCGCCTACGTGGACACCAGCCGCATGGCGGGCCGAAAGATCCTCCATCTGTTGGGGACCCGGGAGAACGGATTTTTGCCCCTGCCGGGGGACGACTTGGACGCCGATCTGGTCTATCTCTGCTCCCCCAACAACCCCACGGGCACGGCCTACACCCGGCCCCAGCTCCAACGGTGGGTGGATTGGGCCAACGACCGCCAGGCGGTGATCCTCTTCGACGCCGCTTACGAAGCCTTCGTCCAGGACGGGGATGTGCCCCGCAGCATCTATGAGCTGCCCGGGGCGAAGACCTGCGCCATAGAGATCTGCTCCCTGTCCAAGACGGCGGGGTTCACGGGCATGCGCCTTGGGTACACGGTGGTGCCGAAGGAGCTGGTGCGGGAGGGTTTCTCCCTCCATGACATGTGGATCAAGGATCGAACCACCCGGACCAACGGGGTTTCCTACATCCTGCAGCGAGCCGGGGCGGCGGCCCTGTCACCGGAGGGGATGGTTCAAAACAGATTGGCCATCCGCCGCTATCAGGAAAACGGACGCATCCTTTCGGACGTCATTGCCAGAGCCGGCCGCTGGTTCACCGGCGGCAGAAACGCCCCTTACCTATGGCTCCCCTGCCCCGAAGGCAAGAGCGGCTGGGACTTCTTCCAGGAGCTGCTGGAAAGGGCCCAGATCGTGGTCACTCCCGGGGAGGGCTTCGGTCAGGGCGGAGAGGGCTATGTGCGCCTATCCTGTTTCGGGAGCCGAGAGGACACGGAGGAAGCGGCCCTGCGGCTGACGAAACTCTTGTAGATTATTCTCGCGAAATAGTATATACTTTCGTACAGAAACGAAGGGAGAAACGACAACTATGTGCGGTATCGTTGGATTCACGGGGCGTCGGGCAGCGGCGCCTATTCTGCTGAATGGGCTATCCATGCTGGAATACCGGGGCTATGACTCCGCCGGGCTGGCGGTCAGAAACGGGGCTTGCGAGACGGCGGTGGTCAAGGCCACGGGGAAGCTCAAGAATCTGGTGGAAAAGACCCAGGGCGGCGCCGCCCTGCCCGGCTGCTGCGGCATCGGCCACACCCGCTGGGCCACCCACGGGGAGCCCAACCAGACCAACGCCCATCCCCACATCAGCGCCAACGCCATGGACGAGATGGGCTCCGAGGTGGTGGGCGTCCACAACGGCATCATCGAGAACTACGCCGAGATCAAGCAAAAGCTTTTGAAGAACGGCTACCGCTTCTACAGCGGCACGGACACCGAGGTGGCCATCAAGCTGGTGGACTACTACTATCGGAAGTATAAGATCGGGCCCATCGATGCCATCAACCGGATGATGGTCCGGGTCCGGGGCAGCTACGCCCTGGCCCTCATGTTCAAGGACTATCCCGGGGAGATCTACGCCGCCCGGAAGGACAGCCCCCTGGTCATCGGCGTGGGAGACGGAGAAACCTTCCTTGCCTCCGACGTGCCCGCCCTGCTGCAGCACACCCGGGACGTGTATTATATCGAAAACCACCAATCCGCCCGCCTTCTGCCCGGGGAAGCCCACTTCTTCGATTTGAACGGGGACGAGATCGAGCTCCCTCTGACCCACGTAACCTGGAGCGCCGAGGCCGCCCAAAAGGGCGGCTACAAGCACTTCATGATCAAGGAGATCCACGAGCAGCCCCGGGCCGTCCAGGACACCCTGAACAGCCTCATCCGCGACGGGCGGGTGGACCTTTCCGCGGCCGGCCTCTCCCATGACCAGCTCGCCGCCATCCAAAGCATCCAGATCGTGGCCTGCGGCTCCGCCTGGCACGTGGGCATGGCCGCCCAGTACGTCATCGAGGACCTGTGCGAGGTCCCCGTGCGGGTGGAGCTGGCCAGCGAGTTCCGCTACCGCAAGCGCCTGCTGGGCCCCGGGGCGCTGGTCATCGTCATCTCCCAATCCGGGGAGACGGCGGACAGTCTGGCCGCTCTTCGGGCGGCGAAAGCCATGGGCGTCCCCACCCTGGCGGTGGTGAACGTGGTGGGCTCCTCCATCGCCCGGGAGGCGGACCACGTGCTCTACACCCTGGCGGGGCCGGAGATCGCCGTGGCCACCACCAAGGCCTACAGCGCCCAGCTCTCCGCCCTCTACGCCTTCGCCACGGAGCTGGCATCCGTGAAGGGAAAGCTGGGCGAGGAGAAATATGCCGCCCTGATCGGCGAGCTCCTCTCCCTCCCCGACAAGATGGCCAAAACCCTCCAGAACAAGGAGCGCATCCAGTGGTTCGCGGCCCGTCACGCCAACGCCCGGGACATCTTCTTCATCGGCCGGGGCCTGGACTACGCCCTCTGCTTGGAGGGGAGTTTGAAGATGAAGGAGATCTCCTACATCCACAGCGAGGCCTACGCCGCCGGGGAACTGAAGCACGGCACCATCAGCCTGGTGGAGAACGGCACCCTGATCATCGGCGCCCTGACCCAAAAGGACGTGCTGGAAAAGACCGTCAGCAACATGGCCGAGTGCCGGGCCCGGGGCGCATACCTCATCGGCCTGGCGGGAGAGGACAGCCGGGAGGTGGCCTCCTTCGCCGACTTCTCCATCTTCGTGCCCGAGACGGACCCCCATTTCATGGGGAGCCTCGCCATCATCCCGCTGCAGTTTTTGGCCTACTACACCAGCGTTTCCAAGGGCCTGGACGTGGACAAACCCCGGAATCTCGCCAAGAGCGTCACCGTGGAATAAAGAAAGGAAAAAACTATGGAACAGGAGACCATCCTCATCCTGGATTTCGGCGGCCAGTACAAGCAGCTCATCGCCCGCCGCGTGCGGGAGTGCCAGGTGTACTCGGAGATCCTGCCCCACACCACGCCCGTGGCGGAGCTGCGGGCGCGGGCGCCCAAGGGCATCATCCTCACCGGCGGCCCCAGCAGCGTCTATGCCCCGGGCGCCCCCACCTGTTCCGCTGAGCTCTTCGATTTGGGCGTGCCCGTGCTGGGCATCTGCTACGGCGCCCAGCTCATGGCCTATCGGTTGGGCGGCCGGGTCCAACCCGCCGACACCTCGGAATATGGCCGCACCGACTTGTCCCTTGCGGCGGACAGCCCCCTGTTTTCGGACGTCCCTCCAAGCACCACCTGCTGGATGAGCCACACGGACCGGATCACGGCCCTGCCGCTGGGCTTTCGCGCCACGGCGCACACACCAAATTGCCCCGTAGCCGCCATGGAGGATTCTTCCCGACGGCTGTACGCCGTCCAGTTTCACCCGGAGGTGGTCCACACGCCGGAGGGCGAGGCCATGCTGCGCCGATTCGTCCGGGACATTTGCGGCTGTCAGGGCGCCTGGCAGATGGCCTCCTTCGCCCAGACCGAGATCAAAGCCCTTCGGGACAAGGTGGGTCAAAAGCGGGTGCTGCTGGCACTGTCCGGCGGGGTGGATTCCTCCGTGACGGCGGCTCTCCTGTCCCGGGCCATCGGCAAGCAGCTCACCTGCGTGTTCGTGGACCACGGCCTTTTGCGCAAGAACGAGAGCGAGCAGGTGAAAGCCATCTTCGGCCCCGGCGGCGACTTCAATTTGGATTTCGTGGGCGTGGACGCCCGGGAGCGGTTCTTCGGGGCGCTGAAGGGGGTGGTCGATCCCGAACAGAAGCGGAAGATCATCGGGGAGCAGTTCATCCGCACCTTTGAGGAAACGGCGAACCGGTTGGGCGAGATGCACTTCTTCGCCCAGGGCACCATCTACCCCGACGTGGTGGAATCCGGCGCCGGCAGCGACGGGGCCGTGATCAAGTCCCATCACAACGTGGGCGGTCTCCCCAAGGGCATCCGCTTCGAAGGGATCGTGGAGCCCCTTCGGATGCTCTTTAAGGACGAGGTCCGGCTGCTGGGCCTGGAACTGGGCCTGCCCCGGGCGCTGGTCTATCGCCAGCCTTTCCCCGGCCCCGGCCTCGGCGTGCGGATCGCCGGCGAAGTGACGCCGGAGAAGGTCCGCATGGTTCAGGAGGCGGACGCCATCTTCCAGGAGGAACTCTCTCGCTTCGGCGTCGACACCGGCGCGGGCCAGTTCTTCGCCGCCCTGACGAACCTCCGTTCCGTGGGTGTTATGGGGGACCACCGTACCTACGATTACGCCGTGGCCCTGCGCGCCGTGTTGACCTCCGATTACATGACCGCCACGGCGGCCCGGCTCCCCTATGATCTTCTGGAAGCCTGCATGACCCGCATCGTCAACACCGTCCCCGGCGTCAACCGGGTCCTCTACGACCTGACCAGCAAGCCTCCGGCCACTATCGAGCTGGAATAAGGCGACCATCCGGACATAGCTGACGATACTGCAGAGGAAAGGGAAAAAACATGAAGCCCATCCGACAATACATGGCGGCCGTCGTGCAGATGGACAGCCAAAACGATAAGGGGGCCAACCTGAAGGCGGCCTGCCGTTATATCGACGAGGCAGCGGCGCGGGGCGCAAGGCTGGTCTGTTTCCCTGAGGTCATGAATCTGAACGGAAAAAACGTGGGCGAGGGTGGCGGCAGAGAGCCGATCCCCGGTTATACCACCCAGATCCTGATGGACAAGGCCCGGGAGCACGGTCTGTATATTCACAGCGGCAGCTTGTTTGAGCGGATACCCGGGGACACCCGGGCCTATAACACCTCCGTCCTCATCGACCCGGCAGGCCGGATCGTCGCCCACTATCGCAAGCTCCACACCTTCGACGCCACGCTGGCCGATGGGACAGCGTGCCGGGAATCCGACCGCATCTGTCCCGGAACCGGGATCGTCACTGTGGACACGGCCCTGGGACGCTTGGGCCTGTCCATCTGCTATGACATTCGGTTCCCGGAGCTGTATCGAGCCATGGCGCTTCAAGGCGCAGAGGTCGTCTTCACGCCGGCCAACTTCACCTATCCCACGGGCAAGGCCCATTGGGAGCCCCTGCTGCGCGCCCGGGCCATCGAAAACTTCTGCTATATCCTGGCCCCCGATCAAACCGGACAGAAGGAACAGTACCTGGCCTACGGCAACAGCATGATCATCGACCCCTGGGGCCAGATCCTGGCCCGGGCGGGCAGCGAGCCCTGCATCCTCTATGCTCAGATCGACCTTGATCGCATCCAGGCTGTCCGCGCCCAAATCCCCTCCCTCCGCAACCGCCGGACGGATGTATATGACGTGACGTGGGGCAATTCCCCATGGTCTGAAAACAAAGCCTCCAAAACAGGCAGGAAGCCCGAGTGATCGGGCTTCCTGCTTCGTTGAGTCACACGTTCCCTTGTTTCAATGGAGTTCACCTTACATGCCCTCCGACTTGAAAACATCCCTTGACAAATCTTCTCTGAAGCCGTTTTCTCCGACCCGAAGCTGTACTATGTACCGCGAGAGGTCGAAAAAACGGCTAATTTGCGGCATCCATTGAAAAGAAATGGCGGTTTGCGCCATTTCTTCCTGCCAGTTTGTTTTATTTCCCCTTGCCGCAAACGATCTGCCGCCTTATACAGCAGCCTGCGGCTCAGGGGCGCTTCTTTACCTGTTGGATGCCGTTATTGTCGATGGAGGTCTCTCCCGAGAGGAGCAGCTCCGACACGGTGACGAAGCGGAACCCCTTCTGCTGGGCGGTCTCCA
>JAFWMS010000036.1 GCA_017545535.1 Clostridia bacterium
CGGCCGTTCCGTTCCCGGATCCCGCGACTTTATATTTCCCTGCCCATCAGGATGGGAAAGGAGCGTTCCTTCATCCCGTCGTTGGTATAACCCATCACGTCGAATCCGATGACCTTCATGCCCATTTCGGTCAGGAAGGAATACGCTCCCCAGTTGGCGGACTGGACCTGGGCCACCAGGGCGCGGCGTTTCTGCTCCCGGGCGATATCCATGGCCCGGGTCACCAGCATCCTGCCCACGCCCTGCCGACGGTATTTTTCATCAACATACAAGCTGGTGATCCGCAGCCGGTTTTTGAGCTTTTCCGGAGTCACCTCCATCAGGGCGGTCATGTTCGCGCCGTCCCATACCCCGTATACATGTGGATCGTCCCAGCAGTCCATGAAAAGGCGCTCGGTCCATTCCATATGGTGGCGCGGGCAGGCCGTCCTGACCAGTTCATAGGTCACCATGGTCCCGCCCCCGCGTTCCCGAAGGCCGTAATAACACGATGTATCGCAGGATACCACCAATTCAAAGCCCTGATAGCTTTTCCTCTCCAATTCGGCGATCTTCATATTCCGGTCCGAACCCCCTTGCTGCGATGTGTATCAGATCCATTCCCCTTACTGCCGGGTCCTTTTGCCGGCAAGGAACGCCTCAGCCGGGCTTTTTGTATGCTTCAAGGGCGGCCGCCCTGCTGTCCGCAAGGAGTATCTTTTCCTCCAGATCGGGATACGCCCCGTCCTCTTCCCCTTTAAGCCGTACATGGATAAAAAATTCCCTGGTGCCCGCGTTCCCGGTCACCGGGCTGTGGGTCACATTGACACACACCGCACCGGGCATTTCGTTCAGGTCCGACACCAACTGCCTCAGCAGCGGCGCATACCGGTCCGGCGCGATCACGCCGGTGCGGCGGCTTTCCGCGTCGTCGATCTCAAACAGCGGCTTGACCAGGCACACCAGATCCCCCCGGCCGTGGAGGATCCGTGAAAAATACGGCACGGCCTTCCGGAGACTCAGGTAAGAAACATCCACGGTCCCAAGATCCGGTCTTGGGGACAGGGAAAGCAGGCTTTCGTCGGATATATTGGTCTTTTCGCAGTTGACCACCCTTGCATCCTGGCGCAGGCGGCCAACCAGCTGTCCCCAGCCCACGTCCACCGCGTATACCCTCTCCGCGCCGAAATGCAGAAGACAGTCGGTAAAGCCGCCGGTGGACGCTCCGGCGTCGATACACACGCGGCCCGCCGGGGACAGCCCGAAGTCCTTCAGCGCGCCTTCCAGCTTCAGCCCGCCCTTCCCGGCATAGGGCATTTCCCTGCCCCGCACGGTGATCACCGCGTCAGCGGGTACCTTACTCGTGACCAGCTTGGGAAGCTGGAGCTCTGCCATTGAGCTACACCCGCACATTTCCACGGTACGCATTATTTTAACCGTTTCTTTCCCAAATGTCAATGGATTCTTGCGCTTTGAAAGGCTATATTTTCGCGGTCTGATTCTTCCCCGGGCATCCGCCGGATTTCCCGCGCCGCAGCCGGATTTTTCTGCCCCGCGGGGGGCATGGTTTTATCCCGTGAACCCGCCCTGATTGAAGGGGGGCGGGGTATCCGGGCCCGGCGTTCCGTCCGGCTCCTCGGGAACGATGGGCGCGGGGGTGGTCACGGGCTCGTCCGGGTTGTTGACCAGGGGCACGAAGGGGGTGGCGTTGGGCATGGCGGTGGCGGCCACATAGCCCACCTCGTGGGGAGAGATGACCACGCCGTTCTTGCTGTAGAGGTAGACCGTCACGTTGTCCGCGCCCCGGCCCATGTACTCCTGGGCCTTGCTCATGATGACGGTGTAATTCTTTTTGAAGCGGTTCAGCTTGGTGAACAGATCCGAGGTGTCCCCCACCTCGATCCGGTACCCTTCCGGGGTATAGAGGCTGATGCCCATGGTCTCCGTCAGATCCACGGTTTTGATCTTGTCCGCCAGGCCCAGCTCGTCCAGGGTGGAGAGCACGTCCAGCATGCTCTGGACCTGCTCGTCCGCCGGGTCGCCGATGCGGGCGCCCTTGTTGGCGCCGGTGATAATCAGCCCCTGGACCAGGGGCAGGCCCGCGTAGTTGCTGGCATCGTTTTCGAGGACGATGCCGGTCTTGTCGATGACCGCGATATACTCCTTGTTGGGACCCCATGCCACGGCTCCCGCCCGGCCCCGCTCCGACAGGTCGATGCGGATGCGGTTGGGGAACACATATTTCACTGTAGCGCTAAGATAGGGATCCTGCCGCAGCTTTTCCTGGGCCTCCTTCAGGTCCTGCAGGAGGATGTGCCGATGGAGCTTCAGGCCAGAGGCGGCAATGATCTCCTCCTGGGAATAGCGGGTATAGGGCCCCACGACGTCGATATGCTGGATCAAGAAGGCAAAGTACCCGGCCAACAGGGCCAGCACCCCCAGTCCCGCCAGCACCAGCAGGGCGGAAAGCCGCTTCTTGAACTCGCTCTTGCGGCGGGCCTTGCGCTGCGCTTCCTCTAGTTTGCGCTGCTTCTGGCGAAGCTTGTCCCGCTCGCTGGCCCGCTTCTGGGCCTCCTCCCGCTCCCGGCGGGCCTCGGTCTCATTGAGAAGCAGGGTGGTGGAGGCCTTCCTGGCATGCTTGCGCTTGCCGTACCGCTCTTTGGAGCGTTTCTTTTGGGGCACCTTCCCCGTCCGGCGACCATAGCGATCGAAGGTGAAGCTCTCCTTCGAGGAGGGCCGGACCGGCTCCGTCCCCTCGTCCCGGGCAGGAAAAGCCTCCTCGTCCGCCGCTTCCTCATGCAGGGGCTCCGCCTCGTCTGCGGCGGGTCCCTCCTCGTCGGTTGACGCCTCGTCCTCGGCAGCGATCTCCTCGTCCTCCTTGACTTCCTCTTCCTCCTCGTCGTCGTCAGAGAACAGGGAACCTACCGGGGCCGCTTCCTCCTCGTCATCGTCTTCGGCAAACAGGTCGATATACCCTTCCGGTTTTTTCTTTTTCTTCTTTTCGCGCCCTTCGTCCTTCACCTGATCAACTATCCTCTCTTCGTATGGCCCCGCCCACGCTCCGCAGGGCGGCCGCCAAATCAGCGTATCCCCGATCGATCCGTTCGGCCTGCTCCACCACGGTGATGCCCTCCGCCCGAAGACCCGCCAAAACCAGGGCCGCCCCGCCTCTAAGGTCGTGGGCCTGGACCGTGGCCCCGTGAAGGCTCTTCACCCCCCGGATCAAGGCGACGCGGCCGCGGACGTCGCAGTCCGCGCCCATGCGCCGAAGCTCCGCCCCGTGGCGGAACCGATTTTCAAACACGTTCTCCTCCAGCACGGAGGTCCCCTTGGCCACGGTGCACAGGGCGAACAGCTGGCTCTGCATATCCGTGGGAAAGCCGGGGTAGGGCAGCGTCACCAGCCGCCGAAGCTCCCTGGGCCGCTCCGGGCCCTCGATGTCGATGTCCGTCCCCTCGTGCCGTATCCGGCAGCCCGCTTCCCTGAGGGCCGTGAGGAGGGCGGAAAGATGCTCCTTCCGGGCGTCTCGGACCAGCAGCCGGCCGCCGGTGACGGCCGCCGCGACGAGATAGGTCCCCGCCTCGATCCGATCCGGCATGAGGGTGTGGACCGTGCTTCGGCCCTGACGCCCGCCCCGGACGCGGATGCGGGAGCTGCCCTCCCGCCGCAGCTCGAAGCCCGCCCCGTTGAGGAAGGCCATGAGATCGTCGATCTCCGGCTCCCGGGCCGGGTTCACCAGGATGGTATCCTCCTGGGCCCCGCAGGCCGCCATGATGAGGTTCTCCGTGGCCCCCACACTGGGATAATCGAGCGCGATCTCCACGCCGCCCTTGGGTCGTCCCTGGCAGCGGATGCGCCCCGACGCTTCGTCCACCCGGACCCCCATGGCCCGCAGTCCCTTCAGATGCAGGTCCACGGGCCGGTTCCCGATGTCGCAGCCCCCGGGGTAGGGCGCTTCCGCCGCCCCAAAGCGGCCGAGGAGAGGCCCCAGCAAAAACACGGAGGACCGGATGGCCCCCGCCAGCTCCTCCGGGAGCTGGGCGGACCGGGCGCAGCCCGCGTCGATGAGCAGGCTGTCCTCCTCCCATGCCACCCGGCAGCCCAGGGCCTTCAGCAGCCCCGCCATATGCTCCACGTCCGTGAGCCGGGGACAGTTGGCGATCCGCACGGGCTCCGGCACCAGCATGGCCGCCGCCAGGATGGGCAGGGCGGCGTTCTTGGCCCCCTGCACGGTGATCTGCCCCTTCAGGGCATGACCGCCTTCGATGATGAGCTTCGCCATAGGTCCCCTCCTCCTGCTCGCATATCCTATGATATGCGGCGAAGGAACGGACCGTGCTACGCTAAATGACCACGTCCCGGCTGATGTTCAGCAATATGCCCATGGACACCATGAACACCAGCAGGGAGGAACCGCCCGCCGAGATGAAGGGGAGCGGCTGGCCCGTGGTGGGCGCCAGGCCCGTGACCACGGCGATATTGATGAACACCTGAAGGCCGAAAACGATGGAGATACCGGCGGCCATGAGGCTCCCGTACCGGTTCCGGCACTTCATGGCGATGCGCATGCCCCGATAGACGATCCAGGCATAGAGCAGGATGACGATGGCCCCGCCCACCATGCCGAATTCCTCGCAGATGATGGCGAAGATGAAGTCCGACTCGCCGTAGGTCATGTACAAAAGCTTTTGATAGCTGTTCCCCAAGCCCTTGCCGAACCAGCCGCCGGAGCCGATGGCGTAGAAGGACTGGACCAGCTGGTACCCGTCCCCCTGGGGGTCCTTGAAGGGATCCCGGAAGGAGGTCAGCCGGGCCAGCCGGTAGGAGGCGGAGGTGGCCAGCACAATGAACAGCACCACGGCCACCACGCCCACGGCGATGATGTATCGCTCGTCCATGCCCCCCACGTACAGCAGGATCGCGCCTATGCCGGCCACGATCACGGCCATGGACATGTTGGGCTGGAGCATGATGAGACCGGCGATGATGCCGATGACCAGCAGCATGGGCGCCAGGCCCAGGGTGAAGGTACGCATTTCGTCCTTATGCCGGGCCATGTAGGAGCACATAAAGAAGATCATGCCGAACTTGGCCACCTCGGAGGGCTGGATGGAAACGCCTGCGAATCGAAGCCAGCGCCGGGCGCCGTTCAGCGTGGCGCCGCCGGTGTCGCCGCTGCCGCTGCTGCCGATGAACAAAACCATGATGAGCAGGGCCACGGACACAAGCAGGAACATGAAGCGCAGCCGGTCCAGATATCGATAGTTCACCCGGGACACAATGAGCATGAGCGGATAGCCCACCGCCATGTACACCAGCTGCTTCTTCAGATAGAAGAAGCCGTCCCCCTGGGTGTGGATGGCGTAGTAGTAGCTGGCGGAGAACACCATCACCAGGCCGAAAGCGCAGAGGATCGTGACCACCATGAGGATGGAGAAATCCATGGGGCCCTGCTGCTTTTTATAGGTGATGAAGCTTCGCTTTGCCTTTTCCATATGTCAGTACGTCAGTCGAATTTCCGCACGATGTCCTTGAACACCCGGCCCCGCTGCTCGTAGTTGTCGAACATGCCCCAGCTGGCGCAGGCGGGAGAAAGGAGCACGTTGTCCCCGGGCTCGGCCAAATCCCGGCACTTTTCCAGGGTCTCCCGGAAGGTCTCGCACCGATAGCAGATGTTGTCGAAGCCGTGGCGCTTGGCCGTCTCCATGATCTCGTCCGCCGTCTGGCCCAGGACCACGCAGGCCTTCACGTGGCTGCCGGGGAGGGCGTCGAAGACCTCCTCGAAGCCCGTATGCTTGTCGTAGCCGCCCAGGATCAGGACTGTGGGCCGGTCCATGGCCTCGATGGCCTTCACGGTGGAGTCGGGGTTGGTGCCCTTGCTGTCGTTGATGTAGCGGACGCCGGAGCGCTCGCAGACGAACTCGATCCGATGCTCCACGCCCTTAAAGGTGCGCAGCGTCTCCCGGATGACCTCCGCGTCGATCCCCTGGGACAGGGCCAGCAGAGCGCAGAGCATGGCGTTTTCCAGATTGTGACCGCCGGGGATGTAGATTTCCTTCCGATCCATGAAGGGCGTGTCCTTCCCCGCCCATCGGAGCATGATCGTGTCTCCGTTCATATACATACCCTCGGGGACTTCGGACTTACGGGAGAAAAAGAGGACGTGGGCCGGGGTCAGCTTTTCAAAGTCGCGGACGATGGGATCGTCATAGTTGAGCACCGCAAAATCGTCCCCGGTCTGGTTGTCGAAGATCTTGGCCTTGGCGGCGACGTACTTCTCCATGGAGCCGAAGCGGTCGATGTGGTCGGGGGTGATGTTGCACACGCCGGCGGCCTTGGCGTGGAAGAGGACGTTCCCCTCCAGCTGCAGCGCCGCGGTCTCCGCCACGATCACGTCCCCGGGCTTGGTCTCCATAGCATGGGCGGAGATGGCCACGCCAATATTCCCCAGCACGAAGGTCTTCCGGCCGGCGGCCTTGAAGATCTCGCCGGTGAGGGTGGTGCAGGTGGTCTTGCCGTTGGTGCCGGTGATGCAGACGAAATCCGCCTTGGAGTACCGGTAGCCCAGCTCGATCTCGGAGATCACCTCGATGCCCCGGCGCTTCGCTTCCACGATGAAGGGACGGAAGAAGGGGATGATGGGACTGGGGATCAACAGGTCCACCCCGTCCAGCAGGTCCATGGGATCGTCCCCGAGCCTGACCTCGTAGGCGATGCCGGAAAGAGCGTCGAAGAGGCCCTTGATCTCCGGCTTCATGTCGTTGATGATGACCCGATACCCGTTCTCGTACAGGAGCCGAGCGGCGGCGATGCCGCTCTTGGCCATGCCTACGATGAGCGCCGTCTTTTGTTGTGCCATAGTTCTCTTACCTCGCTTACTTTGTAAAAATATAGATGCTCAGGGCGCAGCAGACGCCGGTGAGGATCATGTACAGGGCGGTGATCTTGGGCTCGCTCACCCCCATAAGCTCGAAATGGTGGTGAAGCGGCGCCATCTTGAACACCCGCTTCCCCTTGCACAGCTTATAGGAGGATACCTGGACGATCACGCTCAAAACGGAGAGCACGAAGCATATCCCCATCAGGGGGAGCAGCAGCACCGACCGGGAGACCAGCGCCCCCATGGCGATGGTCCCGCCCAGGGCCAGGGAACCCGTGTCCCCCATGAAGATACGGGCCGGATAGGCGTTGAAGAGGAGGAACCCCAGCAGCGCTCCTGTCCCCGCCGCGGAAAAGGCGGCCATGCCCCCGTAGTTGGCGCTTTGTTCATTCCAACCGGCAAAACCCTGCTCCTCCACCAGGAGGGCGAAGAGGACCGTGAGGGCCAGCTCCACCAGCAGGGAGGTCCCCGCCGCCATGCCGTCCAGACCGTCCGTCAAGTTCACGGCGTTCATGGTGCCCATGAGCACGAACAGGGCGAAGGGGATATAGAACACCCCCATGTCCCAGCTCCTGCCGGAGAAGGGCAGCCGGATGATAGAGCCCACCGATTCGCTCCGATAGAGCCAAAAGGCGGCCAGCAGGGAGATCACGAACTGGAGCAGCACCTTTTGATAGGGCAACAGCCCCATGCTGGTGCCGGTGCTGATCTTGATGAAATCGTCCAAAAAGCCCATGAGGCCGCATAGCACCAGGACCAGCAGCACCGGCAGCACCAGGGAGAAGCCCTCCCGGACGCAGAGGAGCGCCGCCAGCAGCCAGCCCAGCAGCAGGAGCACCCCGCCCATGGTGGGGGTCCCCGTCTTCTTCAGGTGGGAGGGCGGCCCTTCCTGCCGCTCCGCCTGCCGAAAGCCCATGTGCTTGAGAAAGCGGATCACCGCCGGGCCGGGGACGGCCGTGAACAGGAACCCCAGCAGCACCGCCAGCAGCAGCTTATGTACCGAGGTCATCCGTGCCCTCCCGCAAATAGTCCTCCACGATCTCCCGATCGTCGAAATGGTGCTTGACGCCGTTGATCTCCTGATAGGTCTCGTGGCCCTTGCCTGCCACCACGATCACGTCCCCCTCCCGGGCCATGTCCAGGGCGTAGTGGATGGCCCGACGCCTGTCCTCGATGACGGTGTAGGCGGCCGCGGTCCGGCGGATCCCCTCCACGATGCTGTCGATGATGACCATGGGGTCCTCGGACCGGGGGTTGTCGCTGGTGATGACGGAGAAATCCGCGTTTCGGCCGGAGATCTCGCCCATGATGGGCCGCTTGCCGTGGTCCCTGTCCCCGCCGCAGCCGAAGACGGAGATGAGGCGGCCCTTGGCAAAGCCCCGGGCCGTGGTCAGCACGTTCTTCAATGCGTCGGGGGTATGGGCGTAGTCCACGTACACCGCGAAGGGACGGCCGAAGGTATCCGCCGCCTGGAGCCGGCCCACCACGCAGGGGAGCTTTTCAAGGCCCTTGCGGACGGTCTGGAAGGGGATGCCCGCCGCCACGGCCAAGGCCGCGGTGCCCATGGCGTTGTACACGGAAAAGAGGCCCGAGATATGCAGATTTACCCGGCCGTCCCCCATGGGGGTGAAGAGATGGAAGGAGGCGCCGGCGGTGGTGATCTCGATGCTCTTGGCGTAGAAGTCGCCGCCCTTGTAGATGCCCATGGTCCACAGGGGGCAGGGAAGCCCCTCGCTCATGTAGTCGGCGGCGGGGTCGTCGTCGTTGACGATGGCCAGGTCCGTCTGATAGAACAGCTTCTTCTTCGCCGCCCGATAGGCTTCGAATGTCTTGTGATAGTCCAGATGATCCTGGGTCAGATTGGTGAACAGGGCCGCCTTGAAGCGGATGCCCGCCGCCCGGTTTTGGGCCAGGGCGTGGCTCGACACCTCCATGATGACCAGATCCACCCCCCGCTCCACCATGTGATCAAGGAGCCGGAACAGGTCCACGGATTCCGGGGTGGTCCGCTCCGTCTCCACCACCTCGTCCCCCACCAGGTTGTGGATGGTGCCGATGAGGCCCACCTTGAGGCCCGCCTCCTCCGCCACGGCCTTCACCATGTAGGTGGTGGAGGTCTTGCCGTTGGTGCCGGTGACGCCCAGCATGGTCATCTTCCGCTCCGGATGATCGAAGAAGCAGGCCGCCGCCCGGGCCATGGCCTCCCGGCCGTCCGTGACCAGCAGCTGGGGCACGTCCAGGGGAAGCCTCTCCTCCACGATGAGGGCCGCCGCCCCCTTGTCCACCGCCTGCCGGGCGAATCTGTGGCCGTCGGTCTTCTCCCCCCGAAGGCAGCAGAACAGGGCCCCGGGGATCACCTTCCTTGAATCGTAGGCCACGTCGGTGATTTCGATCTCCCATTTGGAGAGGTCGTCCCGAGGGGGCAACTCTATGTGCAGCTCTTCGGCTATCTTGGTTAACAGCATTTGTTCTTCCTCTGGTTCCTTTCGTTCCTCCGCCGAAAACGGCATATCATTCGGCGGGCGTACCGCCGGAAAACTCCACGCGGACCGCAGTGCCCACGGGGATGTCCGTCCCCTCCGGGAACTGGGCCGTGATGACCGTGCCGGCGCTGTTGCTCCTATCATAGTCCATGACGAGGCCTGCCTTCTTCAGGGCGTCCATGGCGTTGAGCCGGTTCTTGCCCAGCACTTTAGGCATCTTGGTCATCTCCACCTCCTGTTCCTCCCCCTGGAAGGTGGTCCAGGCGGTGTACAGGATGATGGGGCTGCCCCGGACCACCATGTTCCCCGGGGCGGGGCTCTGCCGCTGGACGGCGGCGGCCTTTTCGGATTCCATGAACGTGGCTTCCAGACCCGCCGTCTTCAGGACGACGTTGGCCTGTTCCACCGTCATGCCCCGCACGTCCGGCACGGAAACGGCGGTCTCCTTCCGATCCGTGGGCACGGAGAAGTAGGTGAGCACGTTCCGAAGGACCTGCTGCACGAAGGGGGCGGCCACGGTGCTGCCGTAGACCACGGGGACCTGGGGTTCGTCCACGATGATCATGCACAGATACTCCGGATCGTCCGCCGGGGCAAAGCCCACGAAGGAGGCCACCAGGAGGGTGCTGGACACCTTCCCGTTCTCGTCGTACTTCTGGGAGGTGCCGGTCTTACCGCCCACGGTGTAGCCGGGGATGGCCGCGTTCTTGCCGCTGCCGGAGTCCACCACGCCCGTGAGATACTTGCGGATCTTAGCGGAGGTGTCAGGACTGATGACGGTGCGGACCAGCGTCCGCTCGTTGTGCTCCAAAACGGTGCCGTCCGCGGCGGTGATGTCCGCCACATAGTAGGGCTTGAGCAGATCGCCGCCGTTGATGGCGGCGCACACGGCCATGGCCATCTGCAGCCCCGTGCAGGAGATGCTTTGGCCGAAGCCGATGCGGGCCAGGTCCGTATCCCGGATGTACTTACGGTGGGTGACCTTGCCCGTGGTCTCGCCGCCAATGCCCACGCCGGTCTTGTCGTTCATACCGAAGGCGTAGATGTACTCATAAAATTTGTCCGTGCCCATCTTCAGGGCCATGGACATGAAGGCGGGGTTGCAGCTGTTCTGCACCGCCTGGGCCAAGGTCTCCTGCCCGTGGCCCCTGGTGCGCCAGCACTTGATCTTCTGGCCCAGCACGTTCAGCGAGCCCTTGCAGTTGAAGGTGGTGGAATCGCTCACCGTGCCGGAGTCCAGGGCCGCCGCCAGGGTGACCACCTTGAACACGGACCCGGGCTCGTAGGTCTCGGTGACCATCCGCTGCCGGGACAGATCCAGCAGCGTCTCCGCGTCGGTACGGGGCGGGCTGTTGGGGTCGATGGTGGGATAGGAGCTGATGGCGTAGATCTCGCCGGTCTTAGGGCTCATGACCACGCCGTAGGCGTATTTAGCCAGGTTGGTCCGGGCCGCCTCCTCCAGGGCGCTCTGCAAAAAGCCTTCTATGCCTGTATCCACGGTGAGCTGGACCGTGGCGCCGGCGATGGGGGCGATGTAAGAGGATTCGCCGCCGGGGATGGCGTTGCCGTCCCGGTCGGTCTCGGCGATCTGCTTCCCGTCTACGCCGGAGAGGATGGAGTTGTAGGAGAGCTCCACGCCGGTCTGGCCGTCCCCGTCCACGTTGGTGAAGCCCAGGAGCTGGCCGAACAGGTTCCCCTCGGGGTAGTTCCGCTTCACGTCGGAGTAGTAGCTGATGGCCCGATTCTCCTGAAAGGTGACCAACTGGGCGATGATGTTGGATTCCACCTGGTCCTTGATCTTCACCTGCTGATAGAACTTGCCGTCCCGGGGGTTCACCTTGGTCATCTTGTTAATGATGGTCTCATAGTTCACGTTGAGCAGGGTGGAAAGGATGTTAGCGATACGCTCCCGATCCGCGTCTTCGGTGATGGCCTGTGGGTTCACGCAGACCTGATAGGTGGTGTAGCTCTCCGCCAGCACGTTCCCGTTCCTGTCCAGGATCTTGCCCCGCTCCGCCTTCAGCGAGAGGGAGCTTTGCCACTGGCGCTGGGCCATCTTGGCGTATTCCGGACCCTTCACGATGGACACGTAGTAGAGGTTGACAAGCAGCGCCGCCAGCAGGAGTACGGCAAATATGGAAGCCACCAACAGCTTCCGGCGGAGCCTGGATATGCGGGGCCGACGGGCCTTTATTCTTTTTTTCCGCTGCTCCCTTTGCTTCACTGACCTTTTCTTGGTCCTTTCTCGTGGGGTTAGTTATCGTTCCAGCTCATGACCCGGCCCACGCTTTGGTTGGCCTCGTTGATGGTGGCGTAATCGTTCAGGGTGCTCTGCTGCTTGCGCAGGAGGGAGATGTTCTCCTTGTAGGTGGCGATGTCGTCCTCCAGGGAATGGATCTCCGTGTAGATCTTGGCGATCTGCGCGCTGCCGCTGATGGCCAAAATAGCGGTGGCCGCGATGAGGAACACGGAGAGGATCAGCAGGATGCGGGAGTAGATGGGCACCCGGGGCTGCCGGATCTCCACCGCTTCCTCCTCTTCGATCTCCTTCTCCCGGGGCTGGGGATAGACGGGCAGATTTTCCGCCACCTCCTCCACCATGCGGACCTCGGGGCCGTTGCGACGGGAGGGGGAGTAGATGCGGGTCACCGGCGCGCCGCTGCCGGTGGTTTTTTCCGTATCAAAGGATACTTCCATGGTTCCTCCCTTCTCTATACGTGTTCCGTTCCGCTCCTATGCCTAAGGGCAGCTTCTCCAGGGCCCTGAGCTTGCAGCAGGTGGAGCGGCTGTTCTCCTGTTGTTCCGCCGCGCAGGCGGTCAGGGGGTGCTTCGTCAAAACTTTCCCGTAGGGTGTCCTTCCGCAGACGCACTGGGGGCTCCTGGGCGGGCAGACACAGGGGTTCTCCGCCGTTTTGAAGGCGGTTTTCACGATCCGATCCTCCAGGGAATGGAAGGTGAGGATCACCAGCCGGCCGCCGGGGTGCAACAGGTCGATGCAGCTGTCCACCGCCTCCCGAAGGCCCTGAAGCTCGCCGTTCACCTCGATGCGGACGGCCTGGAAGACGCGGCGAGCCGGGTGCTGCTGCTCCTTGTGGCGGAACTTCGCCGGAATGGCGCCGGCGACGACGTCCGCCAGCTCCGTGGTGGTGGCGATGGGCTTCTCCGCCCGCTTCTCCAAAATTCGCCGGGCGATGAGGGGAGAGAACCGCTCCTCACCGTAGTCCCGGAAGATGCGGACGAGCTCCTTCTCCGAATAGCCGTTCACCACGTCCGCCGCGGTGAGGGGGGCGCTTTGGTCCATGCGCATGTCCAGGGGCGCCTCGAACTTATAGGAGAAGCCGCGGCTGGGCTCGTCCAGCTGATGGGAGGAGACGCCCAGATCCAGAAGGATGCCGTCCACCTTGTCTACGCCCCGCTGCAGGAGCAGGGTCTTCATGTGGAAGAAGTTGCCGTAGAGGGCGGTGAACCTGTCCTTGAAGGGGGCGAGCCGCCCCTCGGCCGCGGCGAGGGCGTCCCTGTCCCGGTCGATGCCGAAGAGACGGCCGTCGGCCGGAAGGAGGTTCAGGATGGCCTCGCTGTGGCCGCCGCCGCCCAAGGTACCGTCCACGAACACGCCGCCCCGCGCCGGTTGCAGGAGGGAGAGCACTTCCTCGACCATGATAGGCGCGTGGTAAAAAGCCGGATTCAGCTGGTTCGATTCCATGGCGGACCTCCTTTCTTCAGGCGTTGGGGCCGTTTTTGGCCGCAGGGACATACGTCCACATATATATACAGAGTGTATTATATCGCAAGTCGACCCATTTGTCAGTATAAAAATGTGATAATCGCGTGATAGATTTTTGAATTCGTTTTTTTCGCTGCTTTTCTCTTTCGGGCTGTGCCTTTTATCAAGGCGCGCCCTTTTTTTGAATTGGCCTCAAACAGAGATGGGCATTGAGTCAGATGACAAACGGCATAATACGGGCGCTAAAGCTGCCTCGGTTCTATATCCGGCGGTTCGCCCCAAAAAAACAGCATCCTCCTGTCGAAGGAGGAGCTGGAATGATTTTCATCCTGCCGTGACTCTTTCCTGCAGGATCTGGCGCTGGGCCTATGCCGTCAATTCTGCCCGCGCATCAGCTCGACAAAGGCAGGATAGATCGTGACCACGTCCAGCTTTTCAATCTCCGGGGCGGCGGTGACGTCCATCGCCTTGGAGCGGGCCACGAGCCGATCCTTGAGGCATTCGTCCCGCAGAGAGGAAAGCTGTTCCGCGTCATCGTTCAGTCTTTTTTTAAGATCCTTTCGCAAGATGATATAGAACCCGGTCTCCCCCTCCACCACGGCGCTGACCTGGCCCGGAGACAGAGCCTGGGCGGCCGCTTCATAGACGGCGTTCATGGTCCCCGGGGCGAAGATATAGCCCTCCGGATTGTCGGCCCGATACGGGTCCTCGCTGGCCTCGTCAGCCAGGGCCGCAAAGGCGGCTTCCGGATCCTGCGCGGCGGCGATCTGCCGGGCAAGCTCCTCCGCTTTCTGTTTCTTGGCAGCGACGGTCTCTTTGGAAAGCTCCTTATAGCTGGAAAGATCCACCTTGGACAGGTAGATATGGTCCGTGAAGAGGCCGTACTCGTTTAGATCCTCCACACCGATATACAGGGGGCTGCCTTTGCTCGCCGCCAGCGCCGCCAGCTTGTCGAGCCAAAGGGAATAGGCGCTGATCCTATCGTAATTTGCCCGGGAAAGGCCCATTTGGGCGATATAGTTGGCGAATGCCTCCTCGCCGCCCAGGCTCTTCACCAGCTCCTGCCGCTCTTCTTCCAGCGTCTTTTGATCGTTTTCATCCAGGGTAAGCCCGTTTTCCGCGGCGACGGCTTCCACGGCCATGTACAGACGGGCGGTTTCGTCGGTCTGTCGGTTCAGATAAGCCCGCAGGGTATCGCTGTCGCCGAAGGGCGCTTCCCAATTCAAATAGCCGTCGGTACCCATGACGCTTTTGAACTCCGGATGATCCTCCGCATAGGTGTACACCCGGTATTCCATAAGGCTCGCGTTGTAGACCTGCCAATAGCAATACAGCGCCAGAGGAATGGAAACGCCTTCCGCCGACATCACCGTCATCTCCGGATCAAGGCCCGTGATCGTTTCGAATACGTCCTTTCCGGTCCATGCCGGGATGGCCGTGGCGACAGGTTCGGCAGCCGTCTTCTTTTCGCCCGTGGTGCAGCCGGCAAGGGCGCTTAGCATCAGCATGCAGGCGATCAGCAAGGCTATCTTTTGTTTCATACGTTTTCCTCCGGATCCTTCCGTTTGCCGCCCGATCCAAAGCCCTCGGGCGAAGGGATTTCGTGGCAGGACGCACGACGAATAAAAATGGTTCCGGGGAGCTTTCGCAAGAAGGCTCCCCGATCGGATTCAGGTTCGGTTGCTCCCCCCGGCATCAATCGTAGTAGACGCGATCAGCCGGTGCGGCAGCGGGATCGTAGTAGTAGGGCGCCAGGCTCTTGCACATATCCTCATAGGAGGGGATCCCTTCCACCTGGATGGTCTGGGTGGGATTGATCATATTGTTCCACTCGATGGTCTTGAGGATCGTGGTGATATGGCGGGCCACCCGCTTTTCAATGGGCCAGCCGTTCTCGTCGATGGGCGCGTAGAGGAGCTTGTGCTCGCCGGCCATCATGACGAAGCGGTCCTTGCCCTCCATGAGCAGCGCCTCGTCCGTAATGCCGCGGATACGGTCCAGCATGGGCTCGGCCACCTCGAAGGTGTAGGGCACGCAGTCGGACCAGTCGCCGATCTCCCGGTGGCTGAGGCCGTGAAGCGCTTCAGGCGAGTAGTTGCAGGTGATGGCTACGTCGAAGGGAGAAGCGGTCAGGTCCATGGAGACCATGGAACCCACGACCTCGCCCCGCTGATGGAACACGATGGTGTTTTCCACGGAATACTCCAGCTCCGCCTCGTGCAGGTCTATGGCAAGATCGATGTGCTCCTGCTGGATCATCTGCATGGCCGCGTAGTTGGTGCGCTCGGTCATGAGGCCGTTGGCCTTGCCGGGCCAGGTACGGTTGATGTTCCGCACGTCCACGTTGGCCAGGTTCTGTCCGCTGGGATAGTGGATATAGACCTCGGGATCGGGCCAGGAATCCAGCTGGTTGCCGGCTCTGTCGCCGAAGCGCCACTTCATGTTGCCCCATCCGCAGTCATAGGTGAAGAACCGGGGATAGGCTTCGCCCACACGGGTGTTGGTGGAGGCGCTGGTGTTCAGACTGTCGATGATGAACACCCGGCCCTGGGTGACCTTCAGATTTTCCACCAGCAGCTGGCAGGCCATGATGCCCACAGGCTCCTCGGGATGGCTGCGGCCCCAGATAAGGATGGTGCCGCCGGGAACGCCGCTGTCGAAGATATACACGTTGCAGTCGTTCACGGTGCCCTTGATCACATCGCTGTAATCGGAGAGCTTCTTGACCTCCGTGATGTACTCGCTGACGACCACCGGCTCCTTATAGGTCCGGTGCTCCCGGAACATGTATCCGGCGATGGCCATCATGACGACCGCCAGAGCCACGGCCACGATTTTGATGATGGTAGTTTTGTTTTTCATTTCCTTCAGCCTCCTTACTTCAGTCGCAGCAAGCGAAGGACGAACGGGATCATGATCACAACGTATACCAGGGCATCCTGCACATTCTTGGTCTTGATAAACACCCGAATGGTGGCAAACAGAAAGAATGCGGCGGTGGCATAGGTGCAGATTGTGATGATCAAATTAACGATAACCAATGCGCTCATATGCTTACACCCCCAGGAAGTTGCCGAAAGGCTTGTTGAAGATCATGGCGATCGTGCAGATCAGAAGGATGAACAGCATGGGCACCAAAGCCTTTTTGACGAAGCCTTTGTAGTAGTTGCCCTTGTAGTCCAGCTCCAGCACCGCAGCACGGCCGACGACGGCGGTAGGCGGCAGACAGTCGCCCACGGGCCACATGACCGCCCAGCAGGATAGGGCGATGATCGGGTTGTAGCCCAGCATGTTGAACAGCATGATCAGCGGCACGCCGAACAGCGGCGCCACAGCGTACTGCAGCACGCCCTCGGTGACCGGCAAGATCAGCCACAGGCCGGCGAACAGCAGCCAGATGGGCAGGATGACCACGGCCAGGGACAGCAGGCCCCTTGCACCGGTCAGGGTCATGATCTGGTTCAGCACGCCGACCACCATCATGATGCCCACCAGTTCCTTCAGGTTGGTGACGGTGGTCATGGCGATGTCGAAGACGTTCACCTTCTTTGGGCTGCACAGGAGCGTCGTGAACGCGCACAGCATGAAGATCATGGGCAGACCGAAGGTGGGCCACCAGGCGGGGAACACCCGGGCGCCCAGGATCAAAACGATCATCACGATGAACGGGACAAAGGCCTTGAGCATGTTCCAGCCGGCAGGCGCTTCGGGCAGAGAGGTCAGCACCTGCTCCACCGTCCCCTTCTTCTCTCCCCTTCCGGCGAGATAGAAGGTGGCGAAGATAGCGCCAACGCCGCTCAGGATGAGCAGCGGCATGGTGAAGCCCGTGTAGGGCATGTTCGCGCCGGCGGCCGCCATCATGGCCCACAGGTTGATGGGCGGGCAGGCGGCGGACATGGCCGCCAGGATGAAGATGAGGGCGACACGGCGATCCTCATCCACGCCCATGGCGGTGAGCACCGCGCCCACCAGGCCGCCAACGGTCAAGACCGTGGTCGCGCCGGAACCGGTGACGGCGCCGGGGACCATCATCACCACCATGAGCAGAAGCAGACAGATGACCCGGTGGTCATAGAAGCGCTTCACGATGGTCCGAACCAGGTAGGACACGCCGCCGGTCTCCTTATACAGTGTCATGAAGAAGGTCGCCGTCAGGAAGGTCATGCAGACGTCGAAATAGGTGAAGGTGCCCTCCACCAGATGACGGATGATCTCCGTGAAGGGGAGCGCCGAACGGGGGTCCTCCCCCATCGGCAGAATCACATGAGCCACAACAGCGCCCAGTGCGCCCAGCAATAAGCACAGCTCCGTGTTCAGACGAAGCTTTTTCGCGACCGCGAAAACAACGGCGATCACGATGATTACCGCCAGGGAATGCGTTAACATAGTCAAAACGAATACACCCCCTTTTAGCTCATGCTGCCCGTCAACCCAGGATAGTGGTGATGGACTTGGCGTCCTTGACCTTGATCAGCGGGATGTTGTGTTCGGTGCAATAGTTGGTGAACAGCCCGTCGTTGTCGCTCTCCTCGATGACCAGGACCACGTCAGCCACGGCCAGCATGGCGTCGATGGACGCCTGGTCAGCATAATCGGTGCGGCGGGCGGAGCCCTCAATATGGGCGCAGACAACGGTCATGCCGGCGTCCTTGGCGGCCTGGGCCAGCTTGGTGCAGCGGGCGATCTCATCATCCACGTCGGTACCGGCAGCGCCCATGCCCTTGCCGGAAGTGCCGGTGGTGATGACCAGGGTCTTGGCGTTGGGCGCAACCTCAAGGAGCTGCTCCGCGGTGAGCGCGTTCTCGTTCACCGCCTCGAGACCGACCGTGCCGGCCAGGGACTTGAACATGACGGCGCCGGGGCTTTGACCGCAGGTGGTGGAGACGAAGGGCCCATAGAGCTTGCCCTCCTCCTGTTCGGCAGGCGCAGCTTCCTCGGCTGCGGCGGGCGCTTCGGCTGCGGGGGCTTCCGCGGCAGGCGCTTCCGCAGCGGGGGCCTCGGCTGCGGGGGCTTCCGCGGCGGGCTCTTCGGTAGCGGGGGCGGGCGCTTCCGTGGCGGCGGGCGCCGGTTCCGCAGGCTTCTCCGCGGCGGGGGCCGCTGCTTCCTTGCTGCCGCAGGCGGCCAGGGACAGCACCATTGCCAGCGTCAAAAGAATAACGATGAATTTCTTCATTTTCATTTACTCCTGTTTCATTCTTGCGAAAAACGGCACCCGGTCATACAGCCCCACCCGGAGAGGAAGGGAGTATGCGCACCGGGTGCCGCGCTCAGTCAATTATTGCCGATCCGGTCCGCAGGCCCGATCAGTTGATGCCCAGGGCAGCCTTGTCCTCGAGGCTGGTGGCACCGAAGTTGACGGCCTCCAGATACTCGTGGTCATAGCCGCGGTTGGTGGAGGAGCCGTCCTCGTTGATGTGCATGCCGTCATAGTTGGTGCCGACGAGCTTCCAGGCAAAGGCCCACCAGCCCTCGTACACTTCGTCCATGCACTTGCAGGTGTACTCGGTCAGATACGCACGGGCGCCCTCGAGATCACCGGCATTGTAGAGCTCCATGGCCTTCGTGTCGACTTCAGCCTGCTCCGCGAAGAACTTGTCCTCAAAGGCCGCCTTGGCTTCCAGAATCTGGGGATACATGGCATCCCACTGGAGCTGGGCGTAGTTGTTCACGAAGTTGAACGCCCACCAGGCACAGGTGGTATCGAAGGCCTTGCGGTTGCCGATGGCCCAGGGCTCGGGCACCTTGGTCACGCCGGCATAGATGGGCACGTACACGGTGGTGTCAGGGCAGTCAGCGCCGTACCAAAGGACGGAACCGATCTCGCCGGGCATATCGGGCCGAAGCTCTGCCACGAAGGCGTAGCTGCAGCGATACTGGGCGATCTCGCGCTCCCAATCTTCGGAAGCGGCGGATTCGGGCTTATCCTTGCCGACGGCATAGCGATGGGGGTTGTGGAACGCGCCGGCAGCGGCATCGGCGGTCAGATCATACTTGGTGCCTTCCAGATGGTCGGCGTAGATGCTCATGATCTTCTGCACGGTGACGGGCTCGTCGGGCTTGATGGCGAAATCATAATGATCCTGACGGCTCACCACGGGGAACTCCTGAGAGGGAGCCAGCAGGGAGAACGCACGCCACTCACGGCGGGAGGCATAGAACTCATACCCGTAGGGGGAGGGGTTGAAGATCTTGGTGTAGTCGAAGGGTTCACCCTCGGTGTACTTGCCGATGGAGGCAGGGTACTTGGTGATATCGGTGGACCACATGAAGTTGTCGGGATCGTTGAAGTCGATCACGCCGAGACGGGAGCGGTTCGCGCCCACGAAGGTGGCGTCATCGGGCACACGACGGGCAGCCCAGTGGGCACCGGGCGTGCCGGAATCCTTCTCCCAGAGGGGACCGGCGCCGCAGACGTCGAAGATCCAGATCTCGTCCTTGTCGGCAACCAGCAAGCACTCGCCGCCATCGCAATAGCCGTATTCCTCGGCCAGAGCGCCCATGACCTTAACGCACTCACGAGCGGTCGCCGCCCGCTGCAGACCCAGCTGCTCCAGGTTGGCGATGACGAACAGGCCGTTGCCGGAATAATAGGAGGTGTAGTCGCCGGACCAGGTGAACTCGCTGATAACGACGCCCTTTTCATTCATGAAGGGATAGCCCACGTTGAAGTAGGTGTAGGTTTCCTCGGCCTGGGGGATCTGGCCGCTGAGCTGGGGCTCGCTCTTGGTAGCCGTGCAGGGATCGTTGTAGATGTCAACCATCTCACCGGCCTCATGCTTGCCGCCTTCCACGATGACGATACGATGATCATACCAGCCGTCGCAGGTATGAGAAACGATGGTGGAACCGTTGGCCGTTGCATCCTTGCCGCTTGCAGTGGTCGTGCAGGCCAGAGCAGCGCTCAGGGGCACAGACAGCACAAACACGAGGGCAATGATCATACACAGTACTTTCTTCATCCTTTTCCTTCTCCTTTTAATTATTTCTTGCGCTGCGTGAGTCGCCGGGAAACCGCCCCTTTCCCCCTTGGGACGGCGGCCGGTATATCACGCTCGCCATATCCGTCATATCAGATATGACACGCTCACCTACATTTTACCACAAGGGCCCCTGTTGTCAATCCAAACCGAGAAAGAAAATATATCTTCTTTTCCCCCTTTTCCCCCAATTTTTGCGAAACCGGCGCTGCCGAAAGAAGATAAAATCAAATCATTGAGTCAGGCGACAAGATATGATATACTGTATAATTAAAGTCAGGCGGGGATGAAGCTGCCCCGGCCGACCGGGAGGTTTTTCCTATGCTTGGCATCTACAATTACACGGTGATCCTCACCTATTTGGGGATGCTGTCGGGCTTCGCCGGCATCCTCTTCCTCCTCAACGGCAACGTCCGCGGGGCGTTGATCTGCCTGATGGTCTCTGGCGTCTGCGACATGTTCGACGGGAAGGTAGCCTCCACCAAGAAGGACCGCACCCGCAGCGAAAAGCGGTTCGGCATCCAGATCGACTCTTTGAGCGATTTGATCTGCTTCGGCGTCCTGCCCGCCCTCATCGTCTATTCCGTGGGCCGGAGGACATGGCTTAGGGCCGCGGCCTGCGGGGCCTACGCGCTCTGCGCCCTCATCCGTCTGGCCTGGTTCAACGTGGACGAGGAGGCCCGCCAGGACTTCGACACGGGCCGGCGGAAGGTGTATCTGGGGCTGCCCGTGACCAGCGCGGCGTTGATCTTCCCCCTGCTGTCCCTGGTCTGCCATCTGTGCCGCTGGCCCTTCAGCGTCCTTTCCTTGTTCGTTTTGCTGCTGGCGGCGGCGGCCTTTTTGACCCCCTTCTCCATACGAAAGCCCTCTCTGTCCGTGCGAAGGAAACCCAAGCTCCGCGGGTCCCGGCGGTCGAGGCGGCGGAGGAAAAAAGATGCAAACGCCTGAGAACGACGGCTCCGTCCGCTTTTTATATGGGACCGCCCTGGGCCGGGGCCTGCTGAAGATGGTGCAGGCGCTGCACCTGGACCGGGTGGCGGTCTGGTACCTTCGTTCCGGTCTTTCCAAGCCCTATATCGTCAAATTCGCCCGAAAGAACGGCATCCCCCTGTCGAAGGAGGCGCTGCAGGAGTTCCCCTCCTACCGGGACTTTTTCCTGCGGGAGCGGACGCCGCTGCCCATGGACGCTGCCCCGGACCACCTCATCAGCCCCTGCGACGGGTATCTCAGTGTCTTTCCCGTCAGCGCCCAAAGCAGCTTCGCCCTGAAAGGCTCCCAGTATCGGCTGCAGGATCTGCTGGAGGACGACGAGCTGGCGAAGCGGTATGAAGGCGGGCTCAGCCTGGTATTTCGCCTCTGCGCCTCGGACTATCATCACTATTGCTACATCGACGACGGCATCCAGGGCCCCAACCACTTCATCGAGGGGCAGCTCCACAGCGTGCAGCCCATCGCCTGCGAGCAGTACCCTATCTTCACCCTGAACCGGCGCAGCTGGTGTTTGCTGGATACGGCCCACTTCGGCCCCGTGGTCCAAACGGAGATCGGCGCCCTGATCGTGGGCGGGATCGTCAATCTGAACACGGGCGGTCCCTTCTGCCGGGGTCAGGAAAAAGGATACTTCGATCTGGCCGGGTCCACCATCGTGCTCCTGATGGAGCCGGAACGGGTGGCGCTGCTGCCGGAGCTTATGGCCACCCTGGAGAGCGGCAAAGAGACACGGGTCCGGCAGGGCCAGTGGATCGGCAGCCGCCAGGAAGGGAAAGCTAAGCTCTGATCCTCTGCAGGAACGGGAAACCGTTCACAAAAAAGGTCTTATGTGGTATGCGATCATCCTCATCGTGCTGGCCGTCACACTGGCCGGCCTCCTATATCTTTCCTTTCGAGCCGCCCGGCTCCCCGTCGTGCGAAAGCTGACACGGGACCGTCGATGGCTGGCGCGGACGCTGTGTCTGCTGGGCTATGGGGTGCTGCTCGCCCTGCTGTGGCGCCTGTGGAACGGGATGAACGCCATCGTCTGCCTGCTCCACCTGGTCCTGTTCCAGGCGATAGCCGATCTCGTTGGCCTGGTCCTCTCCAAGCTGCGCCGCAGACCTCGCGTCTATGGGCTCACATGGGCGGCCCTGTTTTTGTGCGTCCTGTATCTGGGGGCGGGGTGGCATGCCGACCATGCCGTGCGTCCCACCTTCTACACCCTGGAAACGGACAAGTTCCAGGGGGATCTTCGGATCGTTCAGATCGCCGACGCCCACGTGGGCACCACCTTCTCCGGGGACGGGCTCATGCGGTACGTGAACGAGATCAACGCCCTCGGGCCGGACGTGGTGGCCGTGACGGGGGACTTTGTGGACGACGACACCTCCCGGGAGGACATGCTTTCAGCCTGTCGTGCCCTGGGCGCGCTGGAGGCCCGGCACGGGGTGTTCTTCGTATACGGCAACCACGACAAAGGGTATTACAGCGAAGGAGACAAGGGCTGGACCGACAGGGAGTTTCGGGAAAGCCTTCTGCAGAACGGCGTCGTCATGCTGGAGGATCAGGCATATCCCATAGGCGACGATCTGTACATCGTGGGACGAAAGGACCGCTCCCAGGCCCAACGAGGCACCGGCCGGCAGACGGCGGCGGACCTTCTTTCCGCCTTGGATCGGGGCCGGTATATCCTGCTCCTCGACCATCAGCCCCATGATTTTGACGCCGAAGCGGAGGCGGGCGCGGACCTGGTTCTGTGCGGCCACACCCATGGCGGACAGTTCATCCCCATCCGTCGAGTGGGGGTATGGATCGGGGAAAACTGCCGCACCTACGGCCACGAACGGCGGCTCCGTACGGATTTCATCGTTTCCTCCGGCATCAGCAACTGGGCGTTTCGTTTCAAGACCGGTTGCTTCTCCGAATACGTGATCGTGGATATCCATGGCAGATGAGTGATAAAAAACAAGGACCGCTGAAAAAGCGGTCCTTTTGCTTTGTCGTGAAAATCGTTACCAGCCGCCCCGTCCTCCGCGGCCGCCTTTGCCGCCTTGACCTCCGGGATCACCGCCCCAGCCGCCCATGCCGCCGCGGCCGCCCATCATCTGGTTGGGGATGTAGTCGATCTGCTGGCCGTTGGCGATGATGGTGCCGCCGTTGTACTGAGCGGAGCCGTCGTAATCGAAGGTGGAGTTGCCGGTGACGCGGATGGTGCCGCCGTTGACGACGATATCCCCGTTGGAATCCACCCCGTCCGTGTCCCCGGCGGCCATGGCGACGGTGATGTCGCCGCCGTTGATCTCCACGGTGGCCCGGTAGGCGCCGGACTTCTGGGCGGCGTTGATGCCGTCGTCCTGGGCGTCGATGGAGATGGTGCCGCCGTTGAGCTGGATATAGGTGGCCTCGATGCCCTCGGAGGCGGTGATGGTCAGGGTGCCGCCGTCGATCTGGACGGCGGAGTTGGCGTGTATCGCGTCGTCCCCGGCCCGCAACGTCAGGGTGCCGCCGCCGATGTAGATGTAGCCCTTCTCATCGTCGTCGCCGTTCTCCGCATGGAGGGCGTCCATCCCGGCGGCAAGATCCAGCGCGCCGTCGGCCACCCGGATGGAATCCTTGGCCTCCATGGCCTTGGAGACGGCGGTGACAGCATAGGTCCCGCCGGTGACCTTGAGATCGTCCTTGCTCACGATACCGTTCTTGGCGGAGTTGATGGTGAGCTTGGCTGTCCCGTTCAGCGTGAGGTCGCTCTTGGAGAAGATGACGCCGTCCGTCTTTGTGTCGCCGTCAGATGAGAAGGCGCCGGTCACGGAAAGGGCGCTGTCGCTGCTGGTGGTGACGAAGACCTTGTCGGCGGACTTCACGTAGATCGCCGGGAAGCTGCTGTTGGTGACGCTGACCCCGTCCAGCACCAGCTGGACCTTATCCTCCTTGCCCGCCTCCACGTACACGGTGACGTCAGCGGCGGTGCCGGAGAGCACGTAGACGCCGGCAGCTGTGATGCGCACGTCCTGTCCGTCGGCCAGAGTATAGGCGGTGGCGCCGGTGAGATCCGCGGTCTGTTGGAGGTCCCGACTGGAGAAGAGGTCGCCGTAGCTATAGAGGCCCTTGCCCGTGTCCGCCGTGGCCGCCGACGTGCCGACCATAGCCAGCAGGCATACGGCCAGGAGGGCAGACAGGATCTTGTATATTTTTTTCTTCATAGGCATGTACTGTCCTTTCAGTTGGATGGCCCTATCCTACCCGGTCAACCTTAAATCAAGTCTAAAAGAGAAAAACTTTTTTCTTCCTAAGATACATACCCCGCAAGGCCCCGGACGGAGGCCTCACCGGAGCGGATCAGCGCCTCTTCGCCGTTCGGATAACGCACGAGAAGGCCCAGCGCCTCGTCCACGTCCAGGGCGTGGGCGGGGGTGGAAAGCCCATTCTTCACCAGCAGCACGTCCCGGTCCAAAGTGAGACAGTTCTTCCGATAGCCCGTCAGATACCCTTCCGTGTCCCCGGCCAGCAGGGCCCCATACAGCCTGTCCAGCTCCTCCACCATGACGGCTGCGATAGGCGCCAGAGGGAAGGTCTGCCCCAGCTCCGTGCGCAATGACCCGGCCATGTCCCGCAGCTCCTCGGGGAAATCCTCCCGATCATAGTTCACGTTCACGCCGATGCCCACCACCACGTAACTGAGCCGCCCTTCCGTCGAAAAGGCGCTTTCCGTCAGGATGCCGCAAAGCTTTTTGCCGTTCAGCAGCAGGTCGTTGACCCACTTGATTTGGGTCTTGGCGCCAACGGCCCGCTTCAGGGCACGGCCCATGGCCTCCGCCGTGAAGCCCGTCAGGGGCAGCAGCGCTTCCGGGGGCAGCGACGGCCTAAGCAGGGCGGATAGATAGATCCCCTTCCCCGCCGCGGAGGTGAAACTCCGGCCCAGGCGGCCCTTGCCCTGGGTCTGCTCTCCGGCCACCAGCACGGTCCCCTCGGCGGCCCCCGCCTCCGCCATGGTCTTCATTAGGTCGTTGGTGGAGGTAACGGAGGGCAGATAGGCTATCTCTTTTCCCACCCGGACCACCGGTCCCAGGCAGGCCTTGATCTCGTTTTGCATGGCATTTCCTTCCTTTTTTGGGTACTGTACCAGATTCCCCCGCCCTTGTAAAGCCTTTGCCGGAGGCTCACTCCAAGTTGACAGACGAGGGTGAAAAGCGTATAGTATTGACCAGTTTGGGGAAAGAAGGTGGTCTGATCCATGAAGCTGAAAACGAAAGACTTGGCCCTCGTCGGCCTGTTCGCGGCGCTGATGGCCGTGTGCGCCTGGATCTCCATTCCCGTAGGCCCGGTGCCCGTCACGCTGCAGACCTTCGCCGTGTTCCTGGCGGCAGCCTTGCTGGGCTCCAAGCGGGGCACTCTGGCCGTGCTGGTCTACATCCTTTTGGGGGTGGTTGGCCTGCCGGTGTTCGCCCGGTTCTCCACGCTGAACCCGGTGACCTTCGGCTACGTGCTGGGCTTTTTGCCCCTGGGCATGCTGACGGCAGCGGCAGAAAAGCTCTTCCCCAAAAAGGCGTTCGCTCTGCCTTTGGGCATGGTGCTTGGCCTTTTGACGTGCTATCTTATCGGCACGGTCTGGTTCTACTACGTGATGCACTTTCGGGGCACCGAGTACTCCATCGGAAAGATCCTGAGCGTCTGCGTCACCCCCTTTATTTTCCCCGACCTCGTGAAGCTGGGGCTGGCATGCTTCCTGTCGCAGAAACTGTCCAAAGTTGTAAAATAAACGTAATATTTTGGACCGACTGGTCAACCTTAACACTTTTGCCACCTTTTGGACACATATTTGGTGTTTAATATGATAATGGAAAAGGAGTCAGTTTCGATGAACGGACGCGCCCAAATCCATACCATCCTAAGCGGGCTGCTTCTTGCGGGCATCCTTTTTGCGGGTTGTGCCCAGACAAAAGCGGGACAGCCCGCCGCAGAGCCCAGCCGCACCCTGGAGGCGACGGTCCCCGCCGCCCCTGCCGCAGAAGAAACGGTCGCTCCCGTGACCTTTGGAATCGAAACGCCTGCTGCCGATTCGCCGGAAGAGACGGAGGCTGCCGAGCCCCAATGGGTGGGGACCTGTCACAGCCTGCTGGACGAGCTCCCCTATGAGGTAGACGTGGACCTGGACGGAGCGAAGGAGGTCCTGGACCTGCGGGCCATTCCCGGAGCGGATGAATACCCCCGCTGGGCCATCGTCCTGACGAAGGACGGAGAGGAGCAGCTCTTCCAAACGGAGATTCCCTACGATATGCCCCACGATCTGTGGCTGGGGGATCTGAACGAGGACGGGGCCTACGAGCTCTTCTTCCACGGGGATATGGCCTCGGCCGACTATCTCATCTATGCCCTCCATCCGGATCTGACCCCCATCCCCTTCGAGCCCGACGATCGCTATGCCCCCTGGGTCGAGGAGCAGGACAACACCATCTTCGGCGGGTTCATCGACGGCTTTGAGGACGATCACATCGTTATCGAAGGAGTGGTGGACATGCTGGGCACCCATTTCGGCGTGCGAAACTTCGCCATCGGCGACGATGGGATCATCGGTCCCGTGAGCTCCGTGTGGGCGTTCGATGAGGAGGATCGACCTTTGACGGTGATTCGGGAGCTGAGCGCCTACCGGGCCGCCGTCCGCAAGGAGCCGGGAGAAGCCTTTACCCTCATGCCCGGGGAAAAGATCGTGCCCCTGGCCAGCGACGGATGCGGGCGCATGTGGTTCGAGACGGCGGAGGGCAAGGGCGGCGTGCTGCTGCTCACGCGGGACGAAGAGACCATGTGGCGCATCGACGGGGTGCCGGAAGCGGAGTATTTTGAGTTTTTACCCTACTCCGGATAACGAGAGAACAATAGGAGAGAGATCATGAAAGAGCGTAAAGGGACATTTTGGAAGATACTGTTGACCCTCCTGATCCTGGGCGGGTTGGGCTACGGCGGCTGGTATGCCTACGGCCGCTTCTTCGCGGAAGTGCCCCAGGAGGGGACCGTCTTCGTCCAGTCCGTGGCGACCATCACGGGCGTGGGCGCCGCCGGCGTCAACAACCGGTATTCCGGCGTGGTGGAGGCCAAGAACATCGTCAAGGTGGACCCGGATAAGAATCTCACCGTTGAAGAATGCCTGGTGGCTGCCGGAGACAAGGTACAGAAGGGGACGCCCCTGTTCCGCTATGACGTGGAGAGCATGAAGCTTTCCCACGAACAGCTCCTGCTGGACATCCTGGGGCTGGAAAACAGCATCCGGACCAGCAAAGAAAAGGTGGAGACCCTGAACAACCAGCTGCAGCGGGCACGGGAGAATAAAAAGTACGATATCCAGATGAACATCCAGACCGAGGAGCTGGAGATCCGCAAAAAGGAATACGAGCTTTCCGGCAAGCGCAAGCAGGCCGAGGACATGGAAAAAGCCCTGGACAACAGCACCATCTACTCCTCCGTGGAGGGCACGATCCGCTCCGTCAAATCTGCGGACAACACCTCCATCGGCTACGACTACGGCGTCAGCAACGAGGACAACGCCTATATCACCATCGTGGCCGGAAACGACTACTGCGTGAAGGGCACCGTCTCCGAGCAGACCATCCGCACCCTGCAGGAGGGGATGCCGGTGCGGGTCACCAGCCGGGTGGACGATCAGGTCTGGATGGGACACATCTATCGGATCAACACCGAGGAAACCAAGCAGAACAACAATTACTATTACTATGAGAGCTCCGGTGAAAAGGCCAGCAAGTACGAGTTCTTCGTGGAGCTGGAAAGCATCGAGGGACTGCTCATGGGGCAGCACGTATACATCGAAGCCGTCTCCGAAGAAACGGGAAAGAACGCCAACGTTTTGATGCTGCCCGGATATTACGTGGTCCTGGAAGAGGACAGCGCCTTCGTGTACGCCGTCGACAGCGAGAACAAGATCGAGAAGCGGTACGTGACTTTAGGCGATACGGACGACGAAAACGGCATCTTCGAGATCGTCGACGGCCTTAGCTTCACGGACAGGATCGCCTTCCCGGACGAGACCGTCCAGGTCGGCATGAACGCGTCCGAAACATCCTTCGTGCCGGAGAATCTGGACAGTTTGGGCGACAATACCGGCATGGAACCGTCTGAAGAAGCTTTGGGAGGCCCCGACGCATGATCATCCAGCTGGACCACATCGAAAAAACCTACGGCTCCGGCGCCAACAAGGTCCCGGTGCTCCACGATGTGAACATGCAGGTGGAGGAGGGCGAATACATCGCCATCATGGGCCCCTCCGGCTCCGGCAAAAGCACCCTCATGAACATCCTGGGATATCTGGACACCCCCACGAGCGGCACCTACCTCTTCGACGGCCAGGACAACGCCCGGACGGGGGACGCCCGCATGGCCCGCATCCGCAACCAGAAGATCGGCTTCGTGTTCCAAAGCTTCCATCTGATGCAGCGGCGCCGGGCCTGGGAAAACGTGGCCCTGCCCCTCATGTACGGCAACGTGCGCCGCAGCGAACGAAAGCGGCGGGCGGAGGAAGCCCTCTGCCAGGTAGGCCTGGAGGACAGGATCAGCTTCTATCCCAATCAGCTGTCCGGCGGCCAGTGCCAGCGGGTGGCCATTGCCCGGGCCATCTGCACCCGGCCCAAGCTCCTCTTGGCGGACGAGCCCACGGGGGCCCTGGATTCCAAGGCGGGACAGCAGATCATGGACATCTTTGACGAGCTCCACGCCCAGGGCATGACCATCGTGATGATCACCCACGAGCATGCCGTGGCCGAGCGGGCCAAGCGCATACTCTACATCTACGACGGCTGGCTCAGAGAGGAGGAACGGGTATGAAAAAAGTTCTTCGGGCTTTGCTCATCCTGCTCATCGTCGGCGGTCTCGCCACCGGCGGCATCTACGGCTATTCCCGGTATACCATGAGCCAGCCCGCAGAGGTGCAGCCCGTGGGCAACTGGCTTATGGAGTATGCCCCCAACCAGACCTATATCGGCGGCAACGTCGTCTCCGACGAAAGCATGACCATCTACGGGAATCGGGAGAAGATCGTCGCCCAATTCTTCGTTGCCCCCGGGCAGCAGGTCCAGGTAGGAGATCCTCTGCTTCAGTACGATTCCACGAAGGACGAATTGGATCTGGCCGAAAAGATCCTGGAACGGCAAAAGCTCTACGACTCCCTGCAGCAGCAGTATAAGGAGTATCAGAAATACGCCAACGAGCCCTACGAGCGCACCGTGCCCACGGCCACGCCCACCCCAGAACCGACCCCCACGCCCTCCCCGGCCCCCGTCCAGGGCACGGCGGCGAAGGGCGGCCGCGCCCTGGGGATCGTGCGGCTCGCCGCTCCCGTACAGCGGGCGCTGCAGCCCCTTTCCGGAGATGGAACGTCAGACTCTCCCTACCAGTTCAAATTGGCCAGCGGCGACCCCATCCCCGAAGCGCTGTTGGCGGAGCTTCAGGCCCAGGCGAATCAGCAGCGCAAGGCGATCTACGTCACCTTCGCCTCCACCGCGGGCAGTCTGGACGTCCGTTTCGCCCCGCCCGCGGCAGAGACGCCTAAGGGCAGCGTCAGCTTCGTTGCCTTCCAGGAGAAGTGGACGACGCCCCGCAGTGCCACGTCCACGGCTTCGCTCCTGAAGACCAAGCCCTCCGGCAAGGGCACGCTGGCAAGCCCGTATCTCTACCCGTATACGGAAGGTGAAGAGGTCGCCTGGGATTTCCTCAGCTATTGCAGCCGCCGCGCCTCTGCCAGCGGCCGATATCTGTACGTGCAGCTGGTGGGCAAGAACGTCAACGACCTCATGCTCTCATTGGACTTCACCAGCATGGGGACCTATCTTGTCCATCTGGGCAAGACCCCTGCCTACACGATTTCCTTTGACGCCAACGGCGGCACCGGCTCTACCAAAGTCACCCTGGTCTACGGCAGCACCTTCGGCAAGCTCCCCGTCCCTGCCCGGGAGGAGTATAACTTTGCCGGCTGGTGGAGCACGCGAGACACCGGCGGCGAAGAGATCACCGAAAAGACCGTGGTCACCAAGGATCAAACCGTTTACGCCCGCTGGACCCCCGTGCCCACGCCCACGCCCACCAGGGTCCCCGACGGCACGCCCATGCCCACCGAAACGCCCTACGTGCCCTACTATGGCGGCGGCATGTCCAGGTCGGAGCGGCAGGCCTACGCTCAGCAGATAGCCCAACAGATCCGGGACGATGAGCTGCGGTACAGCCAGCTGTCCCTGGACATCTTTAAGCTCCAGTCCGGCGCGCAAAGCGGCATCGTCCGCAGCCCCATCAGCGGCACCGTCACCACCGTAGCGCCCCAGGCGGGAGAGGGAGATCTCCTGCTGGAGGTAAAGGGCGGCAGCGGCATCCATATCGTCTGCATACTGGGCGAAACGGACCTGGACAAGTACCCCGTGGGTACGGAGATGACCGGTTACTGCTATGACACCGGGGACAACGTGAACGCCCGGGTCTCCTTCGTGAGCCCCATGCCTGTGACCGACACCTATTCGAACGGCGGGAACCCCAACTCCTCCGGCTTTATGGTCCAGCTGGAGGTCCTGGACGACACCCAGCTCACCCTGGGGGCATACGTGGAGTTCACCTCCCTTGAACCCCTCTCCAAGAGCGGCACCATCTTTCTCTATGAAGCCTTCGTACGGGAGATGGACGGTCAGGACTACATCTTCGTGGATCGGGACGGCGTGCTGCGCCGGGAGCAGGTGCACACGGGACGGCGGGTGATGGAATATATCGAGCTGGTGGGGAGCGATCTCACGGCGGGAGATTATATCGCTTTCCCCTACGGCAAGACCGTGCGGGACGGGGCCGTCACTACGATCACTGACGGCGGCTGGTAAGTATGGAAGGGATGTGATTCGATATGTTGGAAAACTTTCGAGAAGCCTTCGACGGCATCTGGTCCCATAAGCTGAGAAGCGCCCTCACCATGCTGGGCATCATCATCGGCATCGCCTCCATCATCGCCATCTCCTCCACCATCATGGGCACCAACGAGCAGATCAAGCAAAACCTGGTGGGTGCGGGGAACAACACCGTGGAGGTGGCCCTCTACCAGGGGGACTACGTGCTGGACCCCACCTATCAGCAGGTGCCCGAATACGTGAGGCCTCTGACGGAGGACATCCTCCCCGACATCACCAAGATCAAGGAGGTCCAGGACGCCAGCTTGTTCTATCGCCGGGACGCCTACGGCATGATCTGGTACGGCTCGGAGGGGCTGAACCAGGGCTCCATCTACGGGGTGGACGAGCATTTCCTCTCCGTCAGCGGCTACGTGATCCGCTGCGGACGGAGCTTTCTGCCGGAGGACTTCAAGACGTTTAAAAAAGTGGCCCTCATCGACAGGACCGTGTCCGAGACCCTGTTCATGGGCGCCAACCCCATCAACAAGACCATCGAGATCTCCTCGGAGCCCTACGTGGTGGTGGGCGAGTTCACCCAGAACACCGCCTTCACCCCCACCATTACCTCCATCAACGACTACTTCACCTACACCGACCATTCCGGCGGCAAGGTGCTGATCCCCGCCACCACCTGGCCCACCCTCTTCGCCTATGACCAGCCCAGCTCCGTGATGGTCCGGGCCGGGAGCACGGACGAGATGACCGAGGCGGGCAAGCAGACCGCGGCCGTGCTGAACGGCACCCTCACCGGGTCCGGGGACGTGACCTACAAGAGCAAGGACCTGCTGGAGCAGGCCAAGAAGCTCCAGGAGCTGAGCAACGCCACCAACCGGCAGCTCATCTGGATCGCCAGCATCTCCCTGCTGGTGGGCGGCATCGGCGTCATGAACATCATGCTGGTGTCCGTCACGGAGCGGACCCCGGAGATCGGCCTGAAGAAGGCCCTGGGAGCCCGAAAGCGGAAGATCTCCGCCCAGTTCCTCACGGAGGCCGGCGTGCTCACCTGCATCGGCGGCATGCTGGGGGTCCTGGTGGGTATCGGCCTTGCCTATATGGTGTCCCGGGTGTCCGGCGTGCCCATCTTCATCAGCTGGTACATCGTGGCCGCCACGGTGGTCTTCTCCTTCGTGGTGGGCCTGTTCTTCGGGGCGGTCCCCGCCGTCCAGGCGGCCCGGCTGAACCCCATCGACGCCCTGCGGCGGGAGTGAGCTCCCCCTTTTCCCTGGCAAAACCTGCCTCTGATTTGACATCGGTGGAAAGATGTGCTATACAATATTTGTAGATATTTGGGAAAAATGAACGGCGAACGAACGCCTTTTCCGCTTTCATCTTTTGGAGGTCGTGCTATGAAAGGAAAGAATCTTCGGGTCGGGCTGCTGATCCTGGCGGCGGTGCTGCTACTCGCTCTTTTGACGGGCTGCGGGAAGAACGATCCTTCCGTGCTGAAGCTTCCGGAGAGCACGGCGGCGACCTACGCCGCGCCTCAGGAGACGCCCGCACCCTTGACGCCCTTGGGGGACCGGTTTTGCCGGGTGGGTCAGGAGACCATCCCGGAGAGCAATCTGTTCTCCTTAATCCTGACGTCGGTCAACTATGATCCCCAGCAGGGGCTGCTGCTGCAGCTGAGCTACACCAACAAAGCGACCAATCGGAACTTTTTGGTGACGATGGACTATCTGGCCGTCAACGGATACATGCAGGACACCACCTTTGCCGCTCCCGTGGCCGCCGGGCAATCCGGCGTCGGAGAGATCCGTATCGAAGCGGATTCCCTGCGCCGCGTCGGCATTTCCTCCGTGGACGAGCTGATCCTCTACCCCTACATCTATGACGACAGCGTCCCCGCCGGCCAGGGAGACCTGGTGGACGGAGCGTTCAGCTTCTATCCCACGGGGCTCACGGCCAAGACGGTGGCCTACCCCGTGCGGCAACGGACCCCCCAGGAGGCCACCTTCCTGGACAACACCTTCGCCACGGTGGTCGTCCTGAACGCGGCGGAGAACGCCGCCGGGGACGTGGATGTGAACTGCTACCTTGAAAACAGATCGGACCGGCTTTTGAACTTCGCCTGGAAGGACGTCTCCGTCAACGGCGCCTCCGTCTCCGCGGAGGAAGAGGCCGTGGTGGCTGCCCGGATGCGGCGGTACGCCACGCTGACGGTGTCCGCCGGCGAGCTTGCCGCCCAGGGCGTCACCTCCCCGGGAGAGGTGAGCTTCCGTATGGTGGGCACGCCGCTCTCCGGCCTCATGACCTCGCCGCTCTTTGAGCAGCAGGGCACTTACCGGTTCGCCGCCACCCCCGGCACAAGCACCGGCGCGGACACGGACCCCGGCGACGAGCCTGAGCTGGAACCGGCGGCCACCCCGGACACCGCCGTGCCCGAGACGGCCACCCCGGCGCCCACCACAATCATCTACACCAGCCCCACCTCCGCCCACAAGAAGAACGCCAAGAACGGCTACGTGTCCAAGGAGGGCGTGAACATGCGCTCCGGCCCCGACACCAAGTATAAAAAGGTCAAGTCCGATATCCCGGAATACACGGCGGTGACCCTTTACGAGCTCCAGGACGGCTGGTGGTTCCTCAAGTGCGACGGCAAATACGGCTACATCCGCCAGGATATGATCCATCAGGGCAAGGCCCCCAAGGCCACGGACCCGGCGGACGCTGCTGAGGACGGCAAGTCCTACAAGGGCACGGTGAACACCCGGTCCACCGCGGCCCTGCGCGCGGAGGCCAGCAAGGACTCCAAGTTCGTCGCCGAGCTTTCCGACGGCAAGGAGCTGACGGTCTACTACAAGACCAAGGGCAAGGACGGCAAAACCTGGTATTACGTCTCCGACGGCAAGCACAAGGGCTTCATCCGCTCCGATCTCATCAAGGTCAAGGACAAAGTCCCCAGCAAGTAAGAAAAAGCGATCCAAAACAGGCGGCCGAACCTCCGCCTGTTTTCTTTTCGCCCGCTCCCGCATAGGCTTTGGCATGAAAAAGCTTTGCGTGCTGCTGTGCCTGCTGCTGGCGGCAGGCTGCGGGCCCCTGCGCCCGGCGGACAGCCAGGCGGGGGTGATGCTGCCCATACTCATGTACCACAGCGTTTTGAAGGACCCCAAGCGGACGGGCCAATACGTGGTGACCCCGGACCGGCTGCGGGAGGATCTTCTGTACCTGAAAGCAAAGGGATACGCCACCGTCACGGCGACGGACCTGGCGGCCTACGTCCAGGGCGGGACGCTGCCCGAAAAACCGGTGATGATCACCTTTGACGACGGCCATTACAACAACCTGACCTATGCCCTGCCCCTGCTGCAGGAGCTGGGCATGGAGGCGGTCATCTCCGTGGTGGGCCGATACACAAAGGAATACAGCGACCACCCGGACCCCAATCCCAACTACGCCTATCTTTCCTGGGCGGACATCTCCGCCCTGACGGACTCCGGCCATGTGGAGATCGGCAGCCATTCCTTCGACATGCATCGGCAAAGCCCCCGCATGGGCAGCGACCGAAAGCCGGAAGAGGACGATGCGGCCTACCAGGAGGCGTTCATGGAGGATACCCGGCGGCTCCAGGATATGCTGCAGGAGGAATGCGGCTTCTCGCCCATCGTCTACGCCTATCCCTTCGGGGCTGTGGGCCGGGGGACAGCCCACATGCTTCGGGAGCTGGGCTTCATGTGCTCCCTCACCTGCCGGGAGAAGGTGAACCGGATCCGCCGGGATCCGGACAGTCTCTTCTCCCTGGGTCGTTTCAACCGTCCCGGCGACATGACCACGGAGGCGTTCATGGAAAAACTGGGGGTTGCAATTTCGAAAACAGCTGATATAATAGTCCACAATGACAGCAAGGCTGTGATGGAAAGAGTAGACGGCGCAGGGCCTTTCAGAGAGCATCCGGCAGGTGAAAGGATGTGGCGAACGCCGAGCGAAGTACATTCCGGAGCCGCTTCCCTGAACCTGAGTAGGGGGAGACGGGTGCGCCCGATACAGCGTCCAAGGAGAAGCGTCCGCCCGCGTGGCGCCGCTTGAATTGAGGTGGTACCACGGCTTAGGTCGTCCTCTGTTTCGGCAGAGGGCTTTTTTATTACGACAGGAGGAAAGAACATGGGAATCTATGAGGAACTGAAGGAACGGGGTTTGCTGGCCCAGGTGACCAACGAGGACGAGATCCGCGAAATGGTGAACGCAGGCAAGGCCACCTTCTATATCGGCTTCGACTGCACGGCGGACAGCCTGACCGCGGGCCACTTCATGGCGCTGACGCTCATGAAGCGGCTGCAGATGGCGGGAAACAAGCCCATCGCCCTCATCGGCGGGGGCACCACCATGATCGGCGATCCCTCGGGCCGGACCGACATGCGCAAGATGCTGACCCGGGAGGACATCGACCACAACGCCGCCTGCTTCAAGCGGCAGATGGAGAAGTTCATCGAGTTCGGCGAGGGCAAGGCCATGATGGTGAACAACGCCGACTGGCTCCTGGGCCTCAACTACATCGAGCTCATCCGGGAAGTGGGTCCCTGCTTCTCCGTAAACAACATGCTGCGGGCGGAGTGCTACAAGCAGCGCATGGAGAAGGGGCTCTCCTTCCTGGAGTTCAACTACATGATCATGCAGAGCTACGACTTCTACTACCTGTTCCAGCACTACGGCTGCAATATGCAGTTCGGCGGCGACGACCAGTGGTCCAACATGCTGGGCGGCACGGAGCTCATCCGCAAAAAGCTGGGCAAGGACGCCCACGCCATGACCATCACCCTGCTCACCGACTCCCAGGGGCACAAGATGGGCAAAACCGCCGGCAACGCCGTGTGGCTGGACCCCAACAAGACCAGCCCCTTCGAGTTCTACCAGTACTGGCGGAACGTGGGCGACGCGGACGTGATGAAGTGCATCCGCATGCTCACCTTCCTGCCCCTCGACACCATCAAAGCGATGGATGCCTGGGATGACAGCCGGATCAACGAGAAGAAGGAGGTCCTGGCCTTCGAGCTCACCGCTTTGGTCCACGGCCGGGAGGAGGCTGAAAAGGCCCAGTCCGCCGCCCGGGCCCTGTTCTCCGGAGAGGGGGACGAGTCCAGCATGCCCACCACCTGCCTGTGCTGCGAGCAGGTGCCGGAGGAAGGCATCAATATCATCGACCTCATGGTCTGCTGCGGGCTGGTGAAGAGCCGGGGCGAAGCAAGGCGGCTCATCGAGCAGGGCGGCGTAAAGGTGGACGGGGAAAAGGTCGCCTCTACCTATGCCATCGTCTCCCGGGAGCAGCTCTGCGCCGGGGCCAAGGTCAAGTACGGCAAGAAGGCCTTCCACAAGGCCCTGCTGAAGATGTGACGGTTATGTTTTCTTTTGCCGCTTTTTCTCTTTGTATAAAGAGAAAAAGCGGCGCAAAAAGAGAAACTCATTTGGGATAATTGGTTTTCACGCACGATCGATTTATCCCAAGAAAAGTTCTTTGGTTGCACCTTTCTTTCAGGAAAGGTGCGTGCTTTGAATAGAATCCTACACAACATGGACAAAGCCGCAAGCCTCAAAAAATACTTTTCCCGCCGGGACGTGGACATGACCCACGGCAACGTGTACGGCCTGCTGATCCGGTTCGCGGTGCCGCTGCTCTTAGGGAACCTGTTCCAACAATTATATAACACCGTGGACACCTGGGTGGTGGGCAACTACGTGGGGAAGGAGGCCTTCTCCGCCGTGGGCACCGTGACCCCTATCCTTAACATGCTCATCGGCTTTTTCATGGGCCTGTCCACCGGCGCGGGCGTGGTCATCTCCCAGTATTACGGGGCCAAACAGGAGGAAAAGGTCAGCGACACGGTCCATACGGCCCTGGTCATGACCGCCATTTTGGGCGTGCTGTTCACGGCCATCGGCGTGGGCATGACGCCGCTCATGCTCCGGTTCATGAAGACCCCGACGGAGGTGTTCTCCGAGGCCCGGACCTATCTTACCATCTATTTTTCCGGCATCTTCGGGCTCATGCTCTACAACATGGGCGCAGGGATCCTCCGGGCGGTGGGCGACTCCCAGCGGCCCTTCTATTTCCTGGTTTTGTCCGCGTCGCTGAACATCGTGCTGGATCTTTTGTTCGTCCTCGCCTTCCATATGGGCGTGGCGGGCGTGGCCTATGCCACCATCCTTTCCCAGGGCATTTCGGCGCTGCTGGTGATGATCGTGCTCGTGCGGGCGGACAACTGGTGCAAGGTGCACCTGCGGAAGCTGAAGCTCCACTGGGCCGTGCTCAAGAAGATCGTCCGGGTGGGCATCCCCGCCGCCATCCAGATGGCCATCACCGCCTTTTCCAACGTGTTCGTCCAGTCCTACATCAACTTTTTCGGTGCGGACTGCATGGGCGGCTGGACCGCCTACGCCAAGATCGACGCCTTCCTGTTTTTGCCCATGCAGAGCGTGTCCATGGGCGCCACCACCTTCGTGGGGCAGAATCTGGGCATGAACGACGTGCCGCGGGCCCGGCAGGGGGTGGGTGCGGCCCTCAAGATCTCGGCGCTGATCACCGTGTGCCTCATGGCGCCGGTGGTGGCCTTCGCGCCCCATCTGGTCCGCTTCTTCAACGACACCCCCGAGGTGGTCCGCTTCGGCACCCTGTTCCTCCGGCTCATGTCCCCCTTCTACGTGCTCTGCTGCGTGAACCAGATCCTGGCCGGGTCCCTTCGCGGCGCCGGGGACAGCCGGGCGCCCATGTTCATCATGCTGTTCAGCTTCGTCCTGTTCCGGCAGATCTACCTCTACCTCATGACCCACTTCGTGGCCAACACCATCGTGGTGGTGGCCCTGGGCTACCCGGCGGGCTGGCTGGTGTGCAGCACCGTCACCTACCTCTACTTCCGCTTCGCCCACTGGGAGAAGCACCGGATCGTCGAATAAGCTTTCAGGGAGATCGGATATGAAGAAGCCTTTGATCCTGGTCACGGTCAGCACGGAGCGCATGGACGACACGCCCATCGTTCGGCTGAACCGGGAGTACGTGAACGCCATCGTGGCGGCCGGCGGCGTGCCGGTGCCCGTGAGCCATCGGTTCGGCATGGACGAGCTCGTGGACCTGGCGGACGGGCTTCTGCTCAGCGGCGGCGTGGACGTGGACCCGGTCCGCTTCGGGCAGAAGAAGCTGAACGATTCCGTCTGCATCGATGCGGATCGGGACGAGCTGGAGCTGGAGCTCATCGAACAGTATTGGCGGACCGGCAAGCCCGCCCTGGCCATCTGTCGGGGACTGCAGGTGCTGAACGTAGCTTTCGGCGGCACCCTCGTCCAGGACATCCCCACCTGGTGCGGGGCGAACCATACCCAAACGGACCATCAGGTTCGGGTAAAGGCAGGAAGCCTGCTGCATTCGCTCACCAAAAAAGACACCCTGCAGGTGAACAGCTATCACCATCAGTGCGTCTCTTTAAATGACATCGCTCCCGCGTTCGTGCCCACGGCCACCTGGTCCGGCTGCGGCGTCACCATGGTGGAAGCCTTCGAGCAGCCCGGCTACCCCCTGCTGGCCGTCCAGTGGCACCCGGAGCGGGCCTACCGGGACCCCCAGGGGCTCACGAACATGGACCCCCTCTTCCGCTGGCTGGTGGAAAAGGCGCGGGGCTGACCATCTTTTGCCGCTTTTCTCCCTTCGATACAGAAAAAACTGCAGAAAAAAACTATACCTGCCAGCCCTTGCACACGTCGATCCATCCCTTGGACCCGGAATGATCCTCCAGCTCCGAAAGGGTGAGCTCGATGGCGCTGTTGGAGCTGCCGCAAGCGGGGAAGACCGTGTCGAACCGCTTCAGGGACACGTCCAGGTAGGTGCATACGCCCTCGTTCACGGCGAAGGGGCAGACCCCGCCCACGGCGTGCCCCACCAACGTGGATGCCTCCTCGGGGGAAAGCATCTTCGCCTTGGTGTGGAAAAACGCCTTGAACTTCCCGTTGTCCACGCGGGCGTCCCCAGCAGCCACCACCAGCACCGGCGCCCCGTCCACCAGGAAGGACAGCGTCTTGGCGATCCGGCAGCCTTCGCAGCCCAGGGCCGCGGCGGCCAGCTCCACCGTGGCGCTGGATACCGGGAACTCCAGCACCCTTTCCGCCATGCCGCAGTGCCGGAAATACTCTTTTACCCGTTCGATGGACATGGTCTCCCTCTCATTTCTCCCCTGCAGGACGCATATACAAGCCGTTCTTTCGCTGCAGCATGCCCAGCTCCACCATCTCCCGGCGCAGGGCGCAATAGTCGTCGTGGTGGTCCAGGAGCTTGAAGTTCACCTCCTGCTCGGTGTAGCTGCGGCCGGGCTCGAAGTCCTCCAGGAGCAGGTCCAGCAGCACCTTCCGCTTCTTCAGCTGGCTGGGCAGGGCCACGATGAGCCCGTCCCGCCAGAAGACCCGCTTCACCTTTTCGGCGAAGGCCTTGTCGTACGTCAATTCTTCGTTCAGCATAGAGCCTCCTTACTGGACCGGTTGAAGGGAGTCGTAAACCACCTTCAGCCCGTCGGCGTACGCCGCTTGATCCCCCACCCAGATGAGCAGGACCAGCTTCTCCCCCCGAAGGAAGATATGGCCCACGAAATCGTAGGTCTCCCCGTTCACCGTAACGTCGGAAGCGCCCCGGTAGCAGGAGGTACCGTTGAGCTTGGTCTTTTGGACGGACACGGGCGACAAGGTGAACCCGGTGACGCCGTTGCTGGTCAAAGCCCCCTCCACCATGGAGGTGATGGTCTCGTCGGAGGAAAAGAACAGAGCGAGGTCCACCATGGTCTCCGTCAGATTCATATCGTTGGGCACCTCCTGGTAGGCGAGGCAGGTGTGGTCGGTATCGTTGAGGTCCGGGTAGAAAAAGACCCCGTCCTCCACCTTGGCCTGGAGCCATTCCCCCGGCGCCTGGAAGCGGAAATAGGCCCCCTCGTAGGTATGGAGCGGCGCTTGTGTCGCCTCGGGCGTGGCGGCAGGCGGCTCAGGCGAGGGCGAAAGCGTGACCCCGCAGGTGACGGAGGGCGATGCCGTGGGCTCCGGCTCGGGGGAAACGTCCGGAACCGGAGGTGTTTTTTGCGCAGCCCCCTGAACGGTCGCAGGGGCGTCGTCCCGCTCTGAGCGCGGGTTGGGCAGCGACACGCAGCCCGTCAGCAGCAACAGACAAAGACAAAGGATCGTCAGTTTTTTCATAGGGATCGTTTCACTCCTTCCCCGCATCCCGGGGCTCACCGTCGCCGAAGACGGCCGCAAAATCCGCCTTGGCGTGGTCGTTGACCAGGGCGCAGAATCGGTCGTATTTCTCAAGGAAGGCCCGTCCCTCCGCCGTCAGAGAGGCGCCGCCGCCCTCCTTGCCGCCGGTGGTGGTGACGAGCAGGGGGAAGCCCAGCTCCCGCTCCGCCCGGCGGATGATGGCCCAGGCCTTACTGTAGGCCATACCCATGGACAAGGTGGCCTGGCGGATGGAATGGTAGGTCTCCACCCGATGGAGGAGGGCCGCGATGCCCGGGCCGAAAAACTTTTCCTCCCCCATGATCCGGGGAGAGACGACAAAGCGGATTTGGTTCATAGGGCCTGCCTCCTTTTTGTGTATCATACCGCAAAAGGTCGAAACAGGCAATAGCCGGCCCGATTGACAGGGGAAAAAGCCCATGATACACTGCAAAAAAGGAGGCGAGGATATGGGCTACTGGATCTTTATGACGTGCATGACGGTGCTGCTCCCCCTGACCATGGCGGGGTTCGGGTCCCGGTTTGAGAAGAAGCCGCCCCGACGCAACGGCGTCTTCGGGTACAAGACCACCCGATCCATGAAGAACGACGACACCTGGGATTTTGCCCATCGGTACGTTGGCCGGCTGTGGCGGTTCTGGGGGATGGTGACGCTGTTTGCCGCGCTCCTGGTCATGCTCCTGGTCCTGAACCGGGACATGGAGACCGTGGGCTATGCGGGAACGGTGCTGGTGTTCGCCCAGTTGGTCCCCCTCTTCGTCAGCATCTTCGCCACGGAGCGGGCGCTGAAGCGGACCTTCGATCGGTTCGGGCAGCGGATCGAGGGCTGAAGGGCCCTTTTTTCGTACGGGGGTTGACAGACGGGCGGACATAGGATAATATAGTATATAATTTATGAGGAAAGGAGCACGGTCATGGGCAGGAACGTCGCAGGGTCCTTCTGGTTTAGCGGCTGGTGGTTTAGCCGCCGTTTTGCGCTGCCCTGGAATGGATCGTGAGCCGCTCATCATGGAAGCATGGGCCTCGTCCAACAGGGCGAGGCCTTTTTTAGTGGATAGTATTGGAAGCTTTCGCACTCTCCCCCATTTCCTCCAGTAAGCTTTTCTTTTTCGGTTCCTTTTTCTTTTCACTGAAAAGAAAAAGGAACATAAACCCTCATGAAAGGAGCAAACCCATGGAAATCCCCTACAAGATCTACCTCAGCGAATCGGAGATGCCCCGGTACTGGTACAACGTCCGGGCCGACATGAAGAAAAAGCCGGCGCCGCTGTTGAACCCGGGCACCCACAAGCCCATGACCGCCGCCGAGCTCTCCGGCGTGTTCTGCGACGAGCTGGTCAAGCAGGAGCTGGACGACACCACCCGGGAGTACCCCATCCCCGAGGAGATCTTGAGCTTCTACCGCATGTACCGGCCCTCGCCCCTGGTGCGCGCCTACTGTTTGGAGGAGAAGCTGAAGACCCCGGCCAAGATCTACTACAAGTTCGAGGGCAACAACACCTCCGGCAGCCACAAGCTGAACTCCGCCGTGGCCCAGGCCTACTACGCCAAAATGCAGGGCCTCACCGGCGTCACCACCGAGACCGGCGCCGGCCAGTGGGGCACGGCCCTGTCCATGGCCTGCAGCTACTTCGGCCTCGACTGCAAGGTGTACATGGTGAAGGTGAGCTACGAGCAGAAGCCCTTCCGCCGGGAGGTCATGAAGGTCTACGGCGCCTCCGTAACCCCCTCCCCCTCCGACACCACCCAGGTGGGCCGGAAGATTTTGGCGGAGCACCCGGGCACCACGGGAAGCCTGGGCTGCGCCATCTCCGAGGCCGTGGAGACCGCCGTGTCGAATCCCGGCTACCGGTACGTACTGGGCAGCGTATTGAACCAGGTGCTCCTCCACCAGAGCGTTATCGGTGTGGAGACCAAGATCGCCATGGACAAGTACGGCATCCATCCCGACGTCATCATCGGCTGCGCCGGCGGCGGCTCCAATCTGGGCGGCCTCATCGCCCCCTTCATGGGCGAAAAGCTCCGGGGCGAAGCGGACTACCGGATCATCGCCGTGGAGCCCGCCTCCTGCCCCAGCCTCACCAGGGGCGTCTACGCCTACGACTTCTGCGACACGGGCATGGTGTGCCCCCTCGCTAAGATGTACACCCTGGGCAGCGACTTCATCCCCGCCCCCAACCATGCGGGCGGCCTTCGCTACCACGGCATGAGCCCGATCCTCTCCGAGCTCTACGACCAGGGCATGCTGGAGGCGGTGAGCGTTCCTCAGACCGCCGTCTTCGAGGCAGCCGAGACCTTCGCCCGGGTGGAGGGCATCCTGCCCGCCCCCGAGAGCAGCCACGCCATCAAGGTGGCCATGGACGAGGCCATCCGCTGCCGGGAGACGGGCGAAGAGAAGACCATCCTCTTCGGCCTCACGGGCACGGGCTACTTCGATCTGGTGGCCTATGAAAAATATCACAGCGGCCAGATGGACGACTACGTCCCCACGGACGAGGAATTGGCCGCCTACGCCGCAAAATTGCCCAAAATTTGAACCACTTACCCCTTGAAAAGGAGCCCCTATGGAAAGATACTACCAACCCGAGATCGAATGCGCATCCCGGGAGCAAATCGAACGATGGCAGAGCCAGCGCCTCATCGCCCAGGTCCGCCGGGTCTGGGAGAACGTGCCCTACTATCGGAAAAAGATGGAGGAGAAGGGCGTGACGCCGGAGGACATCCAAGGCGTCAGGGACCTTCCCAAGCTCCCCTTCCTCTCCAAGGCGGACCTTCGGGACGCCTACCCCTACGGCCTCATGGGCAAGCCCCTGAAGGACTGCGTCCGCATCCACTCCACCTCCGGCACCACCGGCAAGCGGGTGGTGGCCTTCTACACCCAGCACGATATCGACCTGTGGGAGGACTGCTGCGCCCGGGCGCTGACGGCCGCCGGCGCTACCGACGAGGACGTGGTCCAGGTGTCCTACGGCTACGGGCTGTTCACCGGCGGAGCGGGTCTCGACGGGGGGAGCCACAAGGTGGGCTGCCTCACGGTGCCCATGTCCTCCGGCAACACGGACCGGCAGATCATGTTCATCCGAGATCTCGACGCCACGATCCTCTGCGCCACCCCCAGCTACGCCGCGTACCTGGGCGAGCGGATGCAGGAGCTGGGCCTGGGCCCCGAGGACATCCCCCTGAAGGCGGGCATCTTCGGCGCGGAGGCCTGGTCGGAGGAGATGCGCCGGGGCATAGAGAGAACCTTGGGCATCAAGGCCTACGACATCTACGGCCTCACGGAGCTGTCCGGCCCTGGGGTCAGCTTCGAGTGCTCCGCCCAGGCGGGCATGCACATCAACGAGGACCACTTCATCCCCGAGATCATCGACCCGGACACCGGCGAGGTGCTCCCCGAGGGGGCTCAGGGCGAGCTGGTCATCACGGCGGTGGACAAGGAAGCCTTCCCCATGATCCGGTACCGCACCAAGGATATCTGCTCCCTGACCTACGAGAAATGCCCCTGCGGCCGGACCCACGTGCGCATGACCAAGCCCAAGGGCCGCAGCGACGACATGCTGATCATCCGGGGCGTCAACGTGTTCCCCAGCCAGATCGAGACGGTGCTTTTGAACCACGGCTACGCCGCCAACTACCAGATCCTGGTGGACCGGGTGAACAACACCGACACCTTCGAGATCCTGGTGGAGATGACCCCCGAGATGTTCACCGACTCCATCGGCGAGATACAGCAGTTGCAGAAGACCCTGTCCCTGGGCCTCAACTCCATGCTGGGCATCCGGCCCAAGGTCACCCTGGTGGCCCCCAAGACCATCGCCCGCAGCGAGGGCAAGGCCGTCCGGGTCATCGACAAGCGCAAGATCTGAAAGGAGGAACCCATGAGCATCCGACAACTATCCGTCTTTTTGGAGAACCGCCCCGGCAAGCTCTTCGAGCTCACCGCCCTTTTGGCCGAGCACGGCATCGACATGCGAGCCCTGTCCATCGCGGAGACCACGGACTTCGGCATCGCCCGGCTCATCGTGGACGACGCGGACAAGGCCGCTCAGGTTTTGAAGGAGGCCCGGTGCATCGCCCGGTTCTCCGACGTGCTCGCCTTCGCGGTGCCGGACGAGCCCGGCGGTCTCCACCGGCTCTTGTCCGAGTTCAACGCCGCCCAGGTGAATATCGAGTACATGTACGCCTTTCTGCAAGGCAAGGAGGGCCGGGCCTACATGATCTTCCGGGTCACGGACACGGCAGCCTCGGAAAAGGCCCTGCTGGCCCGAGGGCTGAAGCCCCTGACCCTGAAGGAGATCGAAAGCGCCTGACGCTCTTTGGATGGCGCGTGCGAACGAAACGAAACGGCGGTCAACGCATGTGACCGCCGTTTTTCTGTCGAAAAGGTCCCGTGATTTCGCTTATTTCCCCCGGAGCTTGCCGATCTCCATCAGCACGCCGTAGAGGACGCCGGCCACGGGCCAGACGATCCAGGTCCTGTCCCAGCGCATGGTGACGAAACTCACGGCGAGGTACGCCGCCACGACGACGCCCCAGTAAATGCCGCTGTATTTCCGGTTGCTCCGCTTGGCGGTCCGGGTATAGTCTCCCTGTTCCAGGAGCACCTGATACCCGCCCCAAGGGATGCTGGTGAGCACGATCCGATGCACGCCCACGGCCGCCAGGGTCAGGATAGCGCTGACGCCCAGAACGCCGTAGAACTCGTCCTCACCCCGCCACAGGAGCAGCACGAACAGGGGGATGGCCGCCAGCACGCAAAGGACCACGCCCACGGCGATGCTGCGGGTGTGGTCGCTCTCCTCCCGCTGCATCCGCTCCCGGACCATGCCGGAAACGCCGTAGGCCGTGTCCAGGGCGTTCTTCTCCAGATACTCGAACTTGCTCCCTTTCATGCCCGTGAGCACGAACAGCAGCACCGCCCCGGCCACCATAAGCAGCAGCACGATGAGCCCGATCATGGCCGCCTGCATCTCGGTGATCGCCAGCCGCCCGCTCTCCTGGGCCCCGCCCAGAAGAAATAGCGCGATGGGGGACAGGATGCACAGCAGCACCCCCAGGGCGATCCGGGGCGCGCTCTCGGCCTTATAGGAAAGGAAGGCGTTGGCCTCCTCCATGGACACGAAGGTGGCGTCCTCGGCGTCGGTGTCCTGGGAGGGAACGGTCTCCGCGGCCTCCAGGCTGTCCTTCAACAGATAATCCGTGCTCACCCCGAAGAGCTCGGAGAGCTGGAGGATCTTGTTCATATCGGGGATGGACTGGGCCCCCTCCCACTTGGAAACGGACTGCCGGCTCACGCCCAGCTTCTCCGCCAGCTCCTCCTGGGACCAGCCCGCCTTCTTCCGTAAATCGATGATCTTGTCTGCGAGGATCATGTGTTTCTCCTTTCGTCCGGTGTGCCCCGGCCCTGTTTTCTGGCTCCATGGTACCTGAACGGACGGTTGCCTGCTACCAATTTATGCCGTCAATCTGTCAACCGGCGGTTGCAACTCTGACAAACGGGGCAAAAACCCCCTTTTTCCGTCAGGAAGCGGGAGAAGGCGACGGCGTGGGCACGGGGGTGGGCGTAGGCACCGGCGTGGGCGCCGGCGTGGGCGTAGGCGCGGGAGGCGCCTGGATGGACAGCAGTTCCGCCGGCACGTTGGCGAAGGCGTCATACCCCGCCTCCACCACGCCCCGGATCATGCCGAAGCGGTTGAAGGCAAAGGGCTGATCGTTCCTCTCCACCAGATAGCCGATCCCCAGCTGGCTCTTGTGCTTGTTAAACGCCTTGCGCGCAACGTTCCATGCATCGGTCCCCTGGAAGGCGGTGAGGGGCAGGGACACGTCCAAATACAGAAGGTTCTCCGGATACAGGTGCAGATAGACCTTCTGCACCTGCCAAAGGCCGAACCGATCCCGGGATTCCGGATCGTAGTCGGGGTCCGCCGCCAAAGAGAACGCCTCCACGGCAGCCTGGGAGGTGAGCTTATGCTGCCAATGGCCGTATTCTCCGTTTTCGTCCTGAGCGAACACCACCGCCGGACGATACTGCCGGTACACGCGCACGGTGGCCAGCAAAAGCTCGTCATAGGAAAACTGGCTCTTCTCCTGGACCGTGGCCTTCCGACTGATATCCGGGAACTCCAAAAAGATGGGATGATACCGCAGCCCCAGCTCCCAGGCGCCTTCCTCGGCCTCCGTCATGCGGGTGCGGCTGCTGCTGGTCACGTATACGATGGTGCCCGTATACCCCAATTCCGCCCCGTAGATGGACACGATGGACCCCAGATAGAGCACGTCGTCGTCCGGGTGGGTGCTGATGAGCATATAGTCCAAGCCCTCCGGCGTTTCCTGCCAAAAATGGTAGGGTTCCGGCAGGCTCCCCACGCCGAAGACGTGAAACTGGGACAGGGTCATGCCCGCTTCCCCGGCCGTGAGGGTGACCCTGCGGGCCTGCACCAAAAGGGGGATCACTGACTCCGGATGGGAAGCGAGGGCGTGCTCCTCCAGAAGCTTCCCGTCGCCGTCGAACTGGCGCACCGTCACGCCCTGGGGCAGATAATACCACTGGAGGGCCAGACAGGCCGCCGGACAATCGTCGCCCCAGGACGCGGCCACCGCCGCGCCGGGCTCATAGTCCAGCCGGGAGAACAGGTCCCGGTCCACCAGCCGCTTCTTCGCGTTGGGATGGGAACCCAGCTCCAACTGGCACATATCGGAGAGGTCCCTCGCCCTCTGTTCGCCTTCCGCCCGGACCAGCACGGGCAAAAGGCACAGGACCAAGGCCAAAAGGCATATCCGGCAACGTTTCATCATAGGTTCATCCTGCTTTTTCGATATGAAGGGGTCGATCGATTTAAAAGCCCCATCGTTTGCGACTTCGGGCGGGCGCTCCTCTGCGGGCTCCGTCCCGACGCCGGAAGCCTTCGCTTCGTTTAGGAAGGGTCCTGTTTCGACGCGGTCTCCGGCTCGGCGGCCGTCTCTTCCTGCGATCCCTCGGTTTCTTCGGATTCTTCCAGTTCCTCCTCCGGGAACCAGTATTCGTAATACTTGGTATCCTGCATGCCCAAAAACTGAAGGGCCTCCCTGGTGGGGGTCTCCACAAAATAGGTCGAGTCCGGACCGAAGACCTCCCAGCCGAAGGCGCGGACGCTGTACCACTCCGAATAGGTCTTCCCTACCTCATAGACGCCGTAACCCACCACCTCGTCCAGCGTATAGGTGGATCGCCGGACGCAGGAGGTGCCTCCGTTGGGGTTGGACATGTTCCCATCGATGACAACCAGTGCGGAGGGCTCTATGCCATGGGCGGGAATGACCTCCTCCACCACGGCCACATGGTTGGGCATCAGCCGGCTGCTCTTGCGGGTGCAGAAGAAGACCAGCTCCCCCGGCTGTGGGATGTAGCAGTTCCACTCCCGCCAGTAGCCGGCCTTCTTCAGGGCGAACATATGGCGCATGCAGCTGTACTCCACAGGATAGTCGGTACCCCCGGCATAGTAGACGCAGAAGGATACGAACATATCGCACCATTCGCTGAACTTCCGCCCATACCATTCCCCGTAGCGGGTGTAGAACCTCTTCCGCCCGGATTCCGTCTTGTTGTAATAATCCTCGTCGGACGTATATCCCACCTGGGATTGAGCGATGATCAGGACGTCCTGGCGCAGATCCCCCGTCAAGGCGATTTCGCCCCGGGTCTGCTCCCAGTACGCCAGGGACTTTTCCTCCGCAGGTATCCTGCGCGCGGATCTATCGGAATTCGTATCCTCCGAATAATCCTCCCCGGACTCGGAATAGGAGGAATCTCCTTCCGCCCCCCAGGCGGAAAAAACAGGCAAGGAAAAAAGGAGCAGCAGCGCCAGCATCAGACTCAGCCTTTTTATCATCCAGCACGCCACTCCCTTCTTTATTCTGCAGGATCGCACAAGCTTCCCCATGCTGCCCATATAAATTATTAATACCACCCATCGGCCCGTTTGTCAACCTTCCCCCCGGGATTCGGGCTTGATAGACGGGCCCTTTTCGGGTATGATAGAGCTGATCACACGAAGCGCCCTTCCTCAGGGCGGAAAGGAACATAGATGAAAAAGACCCTCGCTATCCTGCTGCTCCTGCTGCTTCTGGCAGCCTGTCAAAAGGTGAATACCGACGCCGCCCCGGCCGCCCAGGCGCCGACCCCTGCCCCCACCGCCGAACCGGAGCCCGCCCCCACGGAAGTGCCCCCGGCGGAGGCCGCCGAGACGGAAGCGCCCCAGGCGGAGGCTGTGCCCGCTCAGTACGCCTTCACCTTCTCCGCCAAGACCTTGGACGGGGAGAAGATCACCCAGGAATACTTCGGCCAGTATGACCTCACCATGGTGAACGTGTGGGCCAGCTGGTGCGGCCCCTGCAAGAGCGAGCTCTCCGAGCTGGGCGAGCTCTACGGGAAGCTGCCGGAGAACGTGGGCTTTTTGTCCATCACGGTGGACGATCCCCAGGATGTGAAGGAAGCCAAGGCCCTCCTGGAGGAGAACGGCTGCACCTTCCCCTGCCTGGATTCCCAGACCTCCACGGGCCTTTTTAAAAACTTTTTGGGCAAGGTGAACGCCATCCCCACCACCGTCTTCTTCGACCGGAGCGGCAACCAGGTGGGCGGCTGGATCCTGGGCGTGCCCCAGGGCGGCGATTCGGTGGCGGACGCCTATATGCACCAGATCCAGAACCGGCTGGACCAGCTGAACGGAAAATGAAGACGGGATGGATCAAATGGGCCCTGCTGGGGCTCGCCATAGCCATGATCGCCTGGGGCGCGGCTACGGGCCAGGCCTTGACCACCTTGCGCAAGGCCATCTACATCTGCCTCGAATGCATGGGGTTGGGCGCATGAAGAGACAAAGCCGCCGCACCCTCATACAGGCCATCGCCGCCCTGGCCCAGAACGCCTACATCCCGGGGTTCTTCCGGGGCGTCATCTTCCAGGGGAAATCGAAGCTCCTCTGCGTGCCGGGGCTCAACTGCTACTCCTGCCCCGGGGCCCTGGGGGCCTGCCCCATCGGGTCGCTGCAGGCGGCTCTGGGAAAGCGGGGACGGTTCCCCGCCTACGTGCTGGGGACACTGCTGTTGTTCGGCGTCCTGCTGGGCCGGCTGGTGTGCGGGTTTCTCTGCCCCTTCGGGCTGCTGCAGGACCTTTTGGCGCGGGTGCCCCTGCCCAAGGCGAAGCTTCCCCGGTGGCTGGATCGGCCCCTGCGGTATTTGAAATACGCTATGTTGATCCTGCTGGTGATCGGGGCCCTTTTGCTGGCGGAGCCCGTGTTCTGCAAGTACCTGTGCCCGGCGGGCCTCTTGGAAGCGGGGCTGCCCCTGACCTCCCTGAACCCCCAGTATGCGGAACTGCGGGGGACCCTGTTCTACGTCAAGCTGGCCGTCGCCGTGGCCATCGTCCTCCTGGCCCTGTTCGTCTATCGGCCCTTCTGCAAGTACCTCTGCCCCCTGGGCGCCTTCTACGGGCTCTTCAACGGGGTGGGATTCTATCGCATGGAGGTGGCGGAATCCAAGTGCGTCCGCTGTGGCAAGTGCAAGGCCGCCTGTCCCATGGACGTGGACGTGGTGCACCACCCCAACAGCCCCGAGTGCATCCGCTGCGGCAAATGTAGCACCGCCTGCCCCCACGAGGCTATTTCCTGCGGTTTTCGCCGCAAGTAAAACATTTTTCAAAGGAGCAACCCCATGAACAGACCCGATTGGCTGAAAGACGCCGTGTTCTACGAGATCTACCCCTCCTCCTTCTATGACGGCAACGGGGACGGGATCGGCGACCTCAACGGCATCCGGCAGAAGCTCCCCTACGTGAAGGAGCTGGGCTGCAACGCCCTGTGGCTGAACCCCTGCTTCGATTCCCCCTTCAAGGACGGGGGCTACGACGTGCGGGACTACAAGAAGGTGGCCCCCCGCTACGGCACCAACGAGGACCTCTATGCCCTGTTCCGGGAGGCCCACGAGCTGGGCATCCGGGTCCTTTTGGATCTGGTGCCGGGCCACACCTCCGAGGAGCATCCCTGGTTCCTGGAAAGCGGGAAGGCGGAGCGGAACGCCTATTCCGACCGGTATGTGTGGACCGACTTTTGGATCAAGGGCACCCCGGGCCACCCCTACATCGGCGGCGAGACCCCGAGGAACGGCACCTATATGCTGAACTTCTTCAAGTGCCAGCCCGCCCTGAACTATGGCTGGGCCAAGGTCACGGAGCCCTGGCAGACCCCCGCGGACGCCCCCGCCGCCCGGGCCACCCGGGACGCCATGGCGGACGTGATGCGCTTTTGGCTGGAAAAGGGCTGCGACGGCTTCCGGGTGGATATGGCCAACTCCCTCATCAAGGGGGACGACGACGACAAGAGCTATACCTGCGCCCTGTGGAAGGGGCTGCTGGGGGAGCTTAGGGCCGAGTTTCCCGAATCGGCCTACGTGGCGGAGTGGGGCTGGCCCCGGCAGGCCCTGTGCAGCGCCGATTTCGATATGGACTTCTATCTCGACCACCCCGGCAACGGCTACAACCGGCTGGTCCGGTCGGCGGACGCCTATTTGAAGGGCAACGACCCCCTCCCCTTTGTGAGGGACTACCTGGACCGGTACGGGATCAGCCGGGACAAGGGGTATATCAGCTTCATCACCGGGAACCACGATACGCCCCGGATCAGCTGGTATCTCACCGAGGAGCAGCTGAAGGTGGGCTACGCCCTGTTGTTCACCCTGCCCGGGGTCCCCTTCCTCTACTACGGGGACGAGATCGGCATGCGGTACCTGTCCACCCTGCCCACCAAGGAGGGGGGCTATACCCGCACCGGCAGCCGGACGCCCATGCAGTGGGCCCCGGGGAAGAACCTGGGGTTCTCGTCGGGCGAGCCGGACAGCCTGTACCTCCCTGTGGACCGGGCCCCGGACGCCCCCACGGCGGAGGAGCAGGCGCGGGACCCCAACTCCCTCCTCAATACGGTGAAGGCCATCCTGCGGCTGCGCCACCGTTTCCCGGATCTGCAGGCGGACGGGAGCTTCGAGATCCTCCACGCCCGGAAGGACGACCCGCTTTTGGTATATAAGCGGGGTACCCTCACCCTGGCCCTGAACCCCTCGGATAAGGCGGTAAAAACGGAGCTGACCGGTACGCCCCTGTTCCAAATCGGCACGTACGACAAAGGTATTTTAGGTCCTTTCTCCTTTATTGTTTCCTGACTTTCTCTTTTTTCGGTTCCTTTTTTCCTCTTTCCAGAAAGAGAAAAAAGGAACAAAAAGAAAAAGCCCGGCCAAACGGCCGGGCTTTCGTTCGCTCTTCTCAATAGATCAGGTTCTTCTCCGTCTCGGGATCGAAGAAGTGCATGACCTTGCCCTCGAAGGTGATGTACACCTGGGCGCCGTTCTTGAGGGAGGCGCGCTGCTCCTGGGTGAGGTCGATGGTGGGCACGCGGACGATCCAGCGGGTGCCGTCCTCGGTGAACACGTGGAGGTGCAGCTCGCTGCCCATCATCTCGTTGACCTCCAGCCGGGCGGACATGGTGTTCTCGCCGGGGGCGAAGGCCAGCTTCATGTGCTCGGGCCGGACGCCCAGGAGGATGCTGCCGCTGGGGACGCACTTCTCGTTCAGCAGCTCGCCCTTCTCGCCGGTGACCTCGATCCTGGAGCCGCAGGGGGTCACGAAATACCGGTTGCCCTCCTTCACCAGGTCGGTCTTGACGATGTTCATCTTGGGCGCGCCGATGAACTCGGCCACGAACAGGTTCGTGGGCTTCTCGAACACTTCGGCGGGGGTGCCCACCTGCTGGATATAGCCGTCCTTCATGATGACGATCCGATCGCCCAGGGTCATGGCCTCGGTCTGGTCGTGGGTCACGTAGATGAAGGTGGTGTTCAGCTTCTGCCGCAGCAGGATGATCTCGGCACGCATCTGGTTCCTGAGCTTGGCGTCCAGGTTGGAGAGAGGCTCGTCCATGAGGAACACCTTGGAATCCCGGACCATGGCGCGGCCGATGGCCACACGCTGCCGCTGGCCGCCGGACAGAGCCCGGGGCTTGCGCATGAGGTAATCGGTGATGCCCAGGATCTCCGCCGCGTTGGTGACCTTGGAGTAGATCACGTCCTCGGGCATCTTCTGGAGCCTGAGGGAGAAGGCGATGTTGTCATACACCGACATGTGGGGATACAGGGCGTAGTTCTGGAAGACCATGGCGATGTTCCGATCCTTGGGCTGCAGGTCGTTGACCACCTCGCCGTCGATCTCCACGGTGCCGCCGCTGATGTCTTCGAGGCCCGCCACCATGCGCAGGGTGGTGGACTTGCCGCAGCCGGAGGGACCGACGAACACCACGAACTCCTTGTCCTTGATGTCCAGATTGAAGTCGTGCACGGCGACCACGTTGTTATCGTAAACTTTCTTTACGTTGGTCAGTTTTACACTTGCCATACTAATTCTCCTTTTCTTCTCGCATTAGCGTTCCAGATCAACCTTTGACCGCGCCGCCGGTGACGCCCTCAACATAGTACTTCTGCAAGCACATGAACAGGATGACCACCGGGATCGCCACGATAACGCCGCCCGCGCAGAACATGGTGTAGTTCTCAGAGATGTTCGTGCTGGTCGACAGCCACTGCTGCAAACCGACGGCCACGTTCCATGCCTCCGGCGTGACGCCGGTGACGTACTTTGCGAATACGAAGTCGCCCCAGGGGCCCATGAACGCGGTCAGGACCGTGTAGATGACGATGGGCTTGGCCAGCGGCAGGATGATCTTGTAGAGCACTTGCGCGCGGGTGGCGCCGTCGATACGGGCCGCCTCGTCCAGGGACTTGGGGATCGTGTCAAAGAAGCCCTTGGACACGTAGTAGCCCATGCCGGAGGACGCCACATAGACCAGGATCAAACCGGGCATGGCGTTCGCGCCCGCAAGGCCGATGTCCTTCAACACCTGATAGAGGATGATCATGGTGAGCATCCCGGGGAACATGCCCAGGATCAGCATGAACTGCATCAGGGGCTTGCGGAGCTTGAAACGGAAGCGGGACAGGGTGTAGGACATGCACAGCACGATGATGGTCTGCACCACCGCCACCACCACCGCGATGATGAAGGTGTTGAGGTACCACCGGGGGAACTTGGTCTCCTGGAACAGCCGCCGGTAGTTGTCCAGCCCGAACCGGATGGTCAGGCCCTCTTTCAGCGCCGCGTCGGGGTTGTTGAACAGATACCGGGTCATGCCGGTGGGGTTCACACGGAAGGACTGGACCACGATGCAGAAGAAGGGGACCAGCCAGACGATGCTGATGAGCACCAGCAGCACGTAGATGACGGTGTTGCTGATCCGGGCCGAGGCCTTCATGCCCATATGCTGCTTCAGGCCCTCGCCCTCCTGGATCTCCCGACCCTCCTTGAAGAGGCTGCGGGACAGGAGCAGGCCGACGATGCCCAGGAACAGGCCCAGGATGCCCAGCATCACGAAGATGGCGTTGTCCGTCATGTACTTATGGGAGAAGCTCCACATGGGCGAGAACCGGTTGACGAGCAGGAAGATGCCGCCGACGGTCAAAGCAGCGCCCAGGACCAGCAAGATCGTTGCCGGGATTTGATTCTTGTTTTTCATTGGAAGTCCTCCTCATTCTTCACCGAGGGCAACAGGTTGTAGACGATGAGCGAGATGACGGCAACCACGATGAACACCAGGATGCCGATGACGGAAGCCAGGTAGTACTGGGCGCCGTCCTCGCCGAAGCCCTTCTGGGTGATGTTGAACAACCACGTGATGAGCAGGTCCGTGTCACCGGGGTTGCCGGCGCCGTTGCTGAGATTCACGTGCGGGCCGCCGCCCGTCAGCAGGTAGATGACGTTGAAGTTGTTCATGTTGCCGGTAAAGCTGGTCAGCAGGTAGGGACCCGTGATGAACAGCATGTAGGGCAGCGTGATCTTGGAGAACTGCTTCCAGCCGCTGGCGCCGTCGATCTTGGCGGATTCATACAGGTCCGCCGGGATGTTCATCAAGATACCGGTGGCGATCAGCATGAGGTACGGGATGCCGATCCAGATATTGATGATGATGACCATGACCCTGGCCAGGGTGGGCGTACCCCAGAAGTCTATGGCCGTGTGTATGATGCCCAAGTCCATCAAGAAGCCGTTGAACAGGCCGTTCAGGGTGAACATCTTGCTCACGTACAAGAGGGAGATGAACTGGGGGATGGCGATGGTCATGATGAGCACGGTCCGCCACAGCTTCTTGAGGCGGATGCCCTTCTTGTTGATGATCATGGCCACGGCGATGCCCAGGAAGTAGTTGGTGAAGGTGGCGAAGAAGGCCCAGATCAGCGTCCAGAGCAGGATCTCACCGAAGGTGGCGGAGTAATTGACGCCGCCCACGTCCCAGGAGAACAGGGTCTGGAAGTTCTGGAGCCCGACCCAGTGGAACAGGCCCGTCTCGCCGCCGTTGTGGGCGGAGCTGTAGTTGGTGAAGGCCACCAGGATCATGAACACCAAGGGCAGCACCGTGAAGAGCAGGATGCCGGTCAACGGCAGGGCGAGGAGCGTAGCGTGGAACTTGTCGTCCACCATGGAGCGAAGGTCGTCCTTGCCGCTCTTGAGCTTTTTGCCGGATCTGAGGATGCCCTCGGCGATCTTGTTCTGCTTCACGTTCACCCGCCAGGTGTAGATGAACGCCACGATGAAGAAGATGGTCAGCACGCCGTAGAGCAGGATCTTAAAGGAGTTGTGGATGGTGGGGTCGTCCGCATAGGTGACGGTCTTGACCACCTCACGGAACCGACCGGGCATGAGCTCGATCTTTTCCGTCATCTGATAGGGGCCCTTGGTGCCCAACGTGGACAGCAGGCCCAGGTACTCGGCCCCCATGAGCACCATGTACCCGATGAAGACCAGCTCAAAGGCCAGGAACAGCAGACCCCGCAGGATCTGGCCCCGGGCCATGCACCCAAAGCCCATGATAAGAAAAGAGAGTTTGGTTTTCCAATCCCCCTGCACGAAGGTCGTCCAGATGTCCTTCGCCTCGTTGGCGATGGAGAGACCGGCCTTTTTGAACCATCCTCCGATGCCCTTGAAGAGATTCCAAATCGCTACGGGGATGGCGGCAAAGAAGCTGAGGAATTTGTATTTGAGCCGCTCCCCTTTGGAAAGCCTCAAATACTCCAGATCAGAATATTTCTTCATAAGTCCCCCTCAAACTAAAAACTCGGTTGGAGCCTCTTTCCGGCTCCAACCGAGATCCGATGAAATCAGGTCCGATCAAAGCGGTTGCGCTTTATCTTGATCGAGCTTCATTCCGTCTGTCTTATTCAGCAGCAGCAGCGACCAGCGTATTGTCGTTCAGGTTCAGGGTGATGACGTAGGTGCCGTCGGCCTCCACCTTCACGTTGGTGCCGTTGTTAGAATTGGCCACACCGTCGTCTACGCCGTAGCTCAGGTCCCAAGCGCCGTTGGCACGGACTTTAAATTCCTCGCCGGCCTTCAGCTCGAGAGCCTCAGACTGCCAGACGCCGGGCTCCACTTCGGTCATGGCGAAATCGGTATCCCAGTTGGTTCCGCAGATGGCGCCGATGACACCAAAGGTATCGGGCTCCTTCTCGGCGAAGGACAGATCGGGGGCTTCGGGATCGGTGAGGTCCAGCGTCACGATGTAGGTGCCGTCGACCTCCACCTTCAGGTTGTCGCCGCCGGCCACGGTGGCGCCCTCGGTGACGCCGTAGTTCAGATCCCAGGCGCCGTTGGCGCGGACTTTGAACTCGTCACCGGCCTTGAGCTCCAGAGCGTCGGAGGTCCAGACGCCTTCCTTCTCCGTCATGGGGAAATCGGTGTCCCAGTTGGTGCCGCACAGAGCACCGATGACGGCCCAGGTGTTGGCCACGGCCTCGCCCTCGGCAGCAGGCTCCGCCTCTTCAACGGGAGCAGCCTCAGGCAGGATGCCGTCCTGATTGACGAACTTGAGTTCGGGGACGTTGGTGTCGATGGTGATGGTGTAGACGTCGTCCGCGGGGACCTTGGCATTGTCCATGCCGCCGGCCACGGTGACGCCGTCCTTCATGCCGTAGTTCTCATCCCAGCTGGCGCCCTTACGGACTTTGAATTCCTCGCCGGCATGGAGCTCCATGGGCTCAGACTGCCAGACGCCCGGCTCGATCTCGGTCATGGGGAAGTCCTTGTCCCAGTTGCTGCCCAGGATCTTGCCGATGACGGACCAGGCGGACTTCTCCTCTTCGGTCATGGTGAACAGAGCGGAGATCTTGTCGTAGTAGTTTTGCAGAGCCTGCTTGAGGCCGGCTTCGTCGGTGGCGGCCTTCACGTCATCGCCGATGACCTTGGCGATATCCCACCAGGCGCCGTGGATCTGGCCCTGGGGAATGGCGTACTCGTTCTGCTTGATCAGAGCGGCGAGGCCCGGGTTGTTCTGGACCGCGTCGGACTTCTGTGCGTTCAGGTTGGAGGGACCCCAGGACAGGGCGTCGAACCGCTCCATCTGACGGGCTTCGTCGGTCAGGTACTCAGCCAGCAGCTGGAGGGCCAGCAGCCGGATGGAGTCGGACTGGGGCTTGACGCCCATGAGCTTGCAGCCGTTGAAGGAGCCCAGGTGATACTCCTTGCCGTCCACCTCGAAGGAGGGCAGGTCGGTGACGCCCATATGGTCGCCCAGAAGCTTCTGGATGGCTTCGAAGTTCCAGGTGCCGGTGACCACGATGGCCGCGTCAGAGGCGAACTCGTCGCCGGAGGAGGAGGACACATGGTACTTGGAGTCCACCAGCTTCTTCATGCCCTTGACGGCGATGAGACCCTTGTCGGAGTTGAAGTCGTCGGCCACGGAGATGAAGGCGCCGTCGTCGTCGGTGGTCCAAACGGACTTGCAGCCGGTGGCGAAGAACCAGGAGGCGATGTACCAGGCGGAGGTGTTGGTCTCAAAAGCGAAGTACTTCTGGGCCTTCTCGCAGTCCTCGATCAGCTTCTCCAGGGAGTCCACGTCCTCATCGGGGATGACGGTCTTGTCATAGTACATGAAGTAGCCGTTATCAGAGGTCAGAGGATAGGCGTACATCTTGTCGCCGGCGGTGGCAGCGCCGACCACGACGGGATCGTTGGCTTCCTTGACCGCGGCAGCCGCCTCAGCGTCCAGCTCGGCGAGGGCGCCGCCCTGGACCAAGCGGGCGAACTGATCCTGGGCGAAGCAGTAGATATCCGCGCCCACGGAAACGTCCACCAGCATCTGATCGGCGGAGGTGGCTTCGGACACGCCGTTGACGGTGGCATTGAACTTGATGCCCATGTTGTTGCTGTTGTTGAAGTCCTCGATCTGCTTCTTGGTCAGATCGACGGCGGCTTCACCAACCCACACGTTGATGTCGTAGGTGCCGGCCAGCGGGCTGTCAGCAGCCTGCTCAGCAGCGGGAGCCGCTTCGGCAGCGGGAGCCGCTTCGGCCTGAGTCTCGGTCTTGGTCTCGGTCTTGGTCTCGGTAGCGGCCGGCTTGCTGGAGCAGCCGATCACGCCGAGGATCATGACGAGCGCGAGAACGATTGCTAACGTTTTTTTCATGCTCATTCCTCCTGTGAATCGTGCATTTTCATGCCGAGAAAAATTCATCCGAGGCCAATGGCGCAGCTTGGAAACCAACTGCGCCACCTGCCCCACGATGTATATATAATTTACACCCATTTTTTGAATAAGTCAACGGGATTTGAAAAAAATGTAAATATTGGAACTATACTTTTTTTGCTTCTCAGGGCAGGGTCAGCAGCGTCCGGGCGACGGGCACGGCGGCATCGTCCCCGGAGCCGTTCCACGCTCCCAGATGCTTGGATTTTTCGCCGAAAAAGAGGTAATATTTCTCCCCGGGCTCGAAGGCCAGATACCGGGTCCCGATACGGATGCCCGCCGCCTCGTCGAAGAGGCAGACGCCGTAGGTCTTGCCCTCAAAGGTATAGAAGGTCCCGCCGGGGAAGGCGCTCTCGTCGATGGGGGCGAAGCTGGGAAGATAGGTCTCTGCCTGCTGCCCGGAGACGACGAACAGATCCCCCATGGTCACGTTGCCGGGGGAGAACATCTCGTCGGCGAAGGCCCAGGCCTCCACGAAGCGGATGCCCGCCGGCAAGTCCTTTTCCAAAGCTTCCGACAGGGCCTGCCGATCGAGAGCCGGCAGATCCGCGTACAGGGTCACCTTCCGGGCCGCCGGGGCGTCGGTGATCCGGCTGATGATCCAGGCCCAGAAGACCAGGCTGATCAGGGCCCAGAGGACGTAGCGGTGCAGGTTTTTGAGGATCCCCTTCATGGCTCCGCCTCCTCGAAGGACACGATGCAGTCGTAGACCGTCTCCACGGTGCCGGTGAAGGCGTCGGGGAGAAGGGCCGCCTTCTCCGCCGAAACGGTGAGCATGGTCTCGTGGAATTCCTCCTCCTGGCGGACCTTTTGGATGCTGACGCCCCGCTTCACCCGGTAGATGCCGGGCTGTTTCGTGAAGCGGCCGGAGAACCGCTCCCGGGGGCCGGTGAGCATGAGCTCCACGTGGCGGGCTTCTGCCCGGGCGCCGTCGAAGCGGCTGTGGGAGAGAAAGATCACGATCCACCCGGTCAGGATGGACGTGCCCACGGTCAGGGGCAGGGTGACGCCCTGGTTTTGGCGGGTGGTGAAGCAGCAGCAAAGGACGCACAGGACCAGGCCCAGCCCGGCCACCACGGCCATGGCCCGGCCGACCCGGCGTTCTTTGGTCTTGGCCGACGTCAATTCCGCCTCTGTGTAAAAGGATCTCTGTTCCATGCTTTTGAATATACCACGAATCCGAACAAATGAAAAGGGAGCAGCTTGACAAACCTGCCCGCAATAGGTATACCATTATATATAAACCCAGTGTGAAAGGGGAACGACCATGAGCAAACGAGTATTGGGCCTTCTTTTGGCCGCGCTGCTGCTGTTCACCGGCTGCGTCCGGGTGAAGACCGCCGAAACACCTGCGGCAACGGAGGCGCCCACGGAGGCGCCCACCGCCGAGCCCACCGCGGAGCCCACCGAGGCGCCGGCGGCGGAGTACGCCATCACGGACCCGCTGCTTGCCACCGGCTACGACGTGCAGGACAACGCCCGGGTGTTCTACGAGATCTTCGTGGGCTCCTTCTCCGATTCCAATGGGGACGGCATCGGGGACCTGAGGGGCATCATCGACCGGTTCGACTATCTGAACGACGGGGACCCCAACTCCGGCAAGTCGTTGGGCATCGAGGGGATCTGGCTCTCCCCCATCTTCTCCTCCCCCTCCTACCACAAGTACGACGTGACGGACTACTACACCATCGACCCCAAGTTCGGCACCCAGCAGGATCTGGACGAGCTCATCGCCCTCTGCCACAGCCGGGGGGTGAAGCTCATACTGGACCTGGTCATCAACCACACCGCCCGGTCCTGCTCCTGGTTCGGGGAGTTCACCAAGGCCCACCGGCAGGGGGACACCACGAATCCCTATTACGAGTTCTATACCTATTATACCAAGGGAGAGCAGGCGCCGGCGGGCCGGGCCTTCGCGCCCCTGTCCGGCACGGATATCTACTATGAGTGCAACTTCTACGACGGCATGCCGGAGCTGAACTTCGACAACCCCGCCGTGCGGGAGGAGATCTTGAAGCTGAGCCGGTACTACCTCGATCGGGGGCTGGACGGGTTCCGCTTCGACGCCGCCAAATACGTCTACTTCGGGGACCACAAGCGGAGCGTGGAATACTGGACGGAGTATCTCACCACCCTGCGCAGCGAGTACCCGGGGCTGTACACCGTGGCGGAGGTTTGGGACGGGGACGGGGTCACGGACCTCTATTACCCCGCCACCAACTGCTTCAACTTCACCGTGGCCCAGGTGAGCGGGCTCATGGCGGAGACCGCCAAGCAGGGGAACGCCGGGAAGATGGCCCAGTACGTGGAGAAGTATCTTCAGAAGATCCGGGGCACCAATCCGGACGCCATGTTCGTGCCCTTCCTCTCCAACCACGACATGGACCGGATCGTGGGGGCGCTGACCGTGGAGTCCGGGAACATGCAGATGGCCGCCAACCTGTACGTGCTGGGGCCCGGGTCGCCCTTCCTCTACTACGGGGAGGAGCTGGGCATGCGTGGGTCCCGGGGCGCGGCGAACACCGACGCCAACCGGCGGCTCGCCATGGTCTGGGGGGACGAGGACACGGTGAAGGACCCCGAGGGGACCACCTACGGCCGGGACAAGCAGATCCAGAAGGGGGCCAAGCAGCAGATGGAGGACCCCAACAGCCTGTACAACTACTATAAGAAGCTCATCATGGTCCGAAAGGCGAACCCGGCCATCGCCCGGGGCGAGTACAAGGCCGTGGCCGTCAACGGGTCCAAGGTGGGCGGGTTCACCGCCACGCTGGACGGGGACACGGTGCTGGTGCTCCATAACCCCAGCCGGAACAGCCAGAGCGTCGACCTTTCCGCCATCGGCGACTTCACCGCCCTGCGGGCCGTCATCGGCATGCACGGGGCCAGCCTTTCCGGGACCAAGCTGGAGATCGAGGGCCAGACCAGCGTGGTGCTGGGGAAATAGGATAGGAAGGAAAGCAGACTGACCAGGGGCAAATCATAGTCGAAACCTCACTCCGTTTGGTTTCTCGTTGATTTTCCCGTGCTCTGCTTCGTTGTGTCTGCCACAGGCAGCACTCGGCTTTGCATCCTGTGGAGAGCAGATAATTGAAAAAAGGCGCAAACAGTACACGCACCGAATGCCGAGAATTATTCTCGGCACTCGGTTGTTTTCAAAGCTTTATCAGCATGATAGGGTTATTGGGATTGGGAGCAATTGAAATAAACAGAAAAAGTTTCTGCTATTTTGTTCGGTTCATCTTGAAATACTCAATCGCGAAAAGTATACTCATATAAAAAAGTTTGCTAATCATTGCTCATATGAAAGAAAGGAGCGAATGAAAATGAAAAAAGGATTGAGAAAATATGCTATCCTGCTGTTGTGTCTCCTGCTTACGTGGGGATTATTACCTTCCGCCGTGTGGGCAGAGAGTAATGCGTCTCGACTTCCGGATGTTGTGTCGGAGCCGAGAGAGGACACTATATTGATAGATGTGTTCGGCGATTTCGAGACCATGGGGGCAGATAATATCATTCGACTTTTGAACGTTTATCGTTATCAGGCTTGCTATTATGGGGATTGGGATCCTCGTAATACCAGCCGCAAGTTAGCCTTATCGGATTATTCTGGCGGCGAAGATCCCTCAGACGCCGTGCTGGCTAAGCCGAACGGGGATTATGTTCCTGCTGCATGGTCAGCGGACTTGGAACGTTGTGCGGAAATCCGAGCCGTTGAAGCGTCTATCTATTGGGCCCACACGCGTCCAAACGGTTATTCTTGTTTCACTGTTAATTCGAGCATCATGAACAACGAGAATCTGGCTTGGAATTTTTCCATGCTTGGCGGCATCCAGGCATGGTATGAAGAGCGGGCTGATTGGGTGAACCATGGCTCTGGTCAAACCGGCCATTATACCAATATCATCAACCCAAACATCATTCGTTTTGGCATTGCTGCCTTTATGAATCCGAACATTTCAACCTATTATGATGCTGATTACGTTACCGTCGCCATGTCAGGTAGCATGCAGGCTCTAAGCATCAATGGCGCCATAAACCGTTCCGGCCGATACGTCCAACGAATCGAGATTCAGAACGGAGCAGTCGGGAATGTAAGCCTTGAGACGCAAGAATCCATACAGGTTGGACAGACGCAGACCGTGGTTGCCAACGCGGAAATGAGCCTTGCAGGCGTTTGGACTGTTCAATCCATAGCGCCAATCGCAAAGAACGTTCTCTGGAACTCTTCAGATCCTTCTATCCTTTCCGTGGACGGGAACGGGAAAGTGAAAGGTCAGAAGGCAGGAACGGCTGTTATTACAGCTTCGACAGCAGGGAAGCAGGCCAGCTGTACCATTACGGTAACGGGAACCCAATATCGTATTATTAGCTTCAACCCCAACGGTGGCACTGTGAGCCCCACCACCAAGACCGTCACCTACGGCCAGGCCTACGGCACCCTGCCCACGCCCACCCGCAGCGGCTATACCTTCGACGGCTGGTATACCGCCAAGACCGGCGGCAAGAAGGTGACGGCCTCCACGGTCTGCTACGCCACCGGAGACTACACCCTCTATGCCCGCTGGACCTCCGTCAGGACCTACACCGTCACCCTGAACCCCAACGGCGGCACCTGCGGCACGGGGAGCAAGACCGTGACCTATGGCCAGGCCTACGGCACCATGCCCGTGCCCACGAGGAAGGGCTATACCTTCGCGGGCTGGTGGACCGCCAAGACCGGCGGCAAGAAGGTGACGGCGTCTACCATCTGCTACGCTTCCGGGAACTACACCCTGTACGCCCGCTGGACGGAAGGGTACACCATGACCTTCAACCCCAACGGCGGCACGGTGAGCCCCACCACCAAGGTGGTGAAGTACGGCCAGCAGTATGGTTCTCTGCCCACGCCCACCCGGGCCGGGTACACCTTCGCCGGC
>JAFWMS010000037.1 GCA_017545535.1 Clostridia bacterium
CTGGGGACGGGTTGGCCGTGGGCGCCGGTGTGGGCGTGGGCGTGGGCGCGGGCGTCGGCGTAGGCGTAGGCGTCGGCGTGGGCGTCGGCGTAGCCGTGGGCACGGGCGTCGGCGTCACATAGGAAAGAAGGGCCTCGGTCTTTAGATTTTCCAGCAAGTCGTTCTTTTTCTTGTCCTGTCCCACGCTGGTATAGACCAGGGTAAAGCGGCCCTCCCGGGGCAGTGTGAACTTATAGAACTGGCGGGAGGTCACATGACGATAGGCGGCCACGGCGGACGCATATACGTCATCATAAGAGATAAGGGTATTTCCCTCGGGGTCGGAGAGATAAAGCTTCTGGACCTTGTGGGCCTTGCCCGCCTCGGCGAACTTTCCTCCCTCCGCAGCTGAACCCACGGTGGCTTCGATCTGCCCGGCGACAAAGGCGCTGCGCTGATCCTCCTCACCGCCGGCGGCGCAGACCACCACCTTGGGCCGCAGGGTCCGGATCAGCCCTACCAGATAGGCTTCCAGATCCTTTTGGGTCCAGGTCTTTTGCACGTCCTCCAACTCATTGAAATCGTGATCCAGGAACCCGCCCAGAAAGGGGGCCTCCTTGTAACCCATGGACCAGAGAGCGCTCAACGCCTCCCCCAGGGGCCGGGGATCCCCGGCGGTAGCCTGGAGGAGGGCGTTGTCCTCGTTCAAATAGCAAAAGGCGGTCTTGACCTGATATTGGCCCATGTACAGGGACGCCAAGCCCCCCAGCTCCTCGAAGAGGGCCTGAGGCTGACCCATGACGATCAGCAGGTCCGCCTGCTCCATAGGCGCGCCGAAATAGGGCAGATCCCCGGGCAGTTCGCCGTCGAACACACGGAGGGTGCTGATGGTCCAGGCTTCGGTGGCCGAAAGGATCGCCTGACGGCAGGCAGCGTCCAGCTCGTACCGCTCGAAGGGGCTGCCGGGAACGATATCGTCCGTCCGGATGGACTGGCCTTTTTCATCCAGCTGCTCCAGCTTCACCTGCCGGGGCCGGACGAACCAGGTCACGTACAAAGAGGGATGCCCGCAGGCAGGCAACCCCACCCGGATCTCCCCTCGAGGGCGGACGGTGAGCCGGCTCAGCCAGCTTTCGTCCGTAAGGCGTTCCGCCGGCACCTTCTCCGGCAGGATATAGGTGCAAGCAGCGGTGATCTCCCCGTCGCTCTCCGCATGAGCGGTGCCGAAAGCCGGCCAAGGCAGCAGAAGCAGGGCCAGCAGAAGACAGATAGCAGCTTTTTTCACAATTCGTTCCATACGAAATCAGAATAGCACACAACCTGCCACGGCGCAACCGGATTTTGCCTGAAAATGTTTTTTCCAGGCGAATCGGCCCACGAAAAAAGGAGCTTTCGCTCCTCTATTCCATGGTGTATGTCCGGATGAACCGCTTCGGCTCAGCCCCGGCGTTCAAATACTGCAGCAGGATTAGGGCGCAGGCCCTGCTGTCGCTGTCGGCCCGATGGTGGGCAAGAGCGATGCCGTAATAGACGCACATGTCGTTGAGCCGGTGACTGATCCCCGGCAGGAGCCGCCGCCCCATGCGCACCGTGCACAGCCCCGGCACCTGGGGCCGCCAGGGGATGCCATAGTCGTGGAGGCATTTTTTCAGCACGCCCATATCGAAGCTGGCGTTGTGGGCCACCAGCAGGCCGGAGCTCATAAGGGGCTCGATCCGGGCCCACAGCTCCGGGAAGGTGGGCGCCCCGCGGACGGCGGCGCTGTCGATGCCCGTGAGCTGGACGTTGAACCAGTCAAAGGGCTGCTCCGGGTCCACCAGGGAATAGAAGGATCGCACGATCTGCCCGTCCTCCACCACCGAGATGCCTATGGCGCTCATGCGGCTGTTGAATCGATTCGGCGTCTCTACGTCGAAGGCGATGTATCTCACCGGCAGCTCCCTTCTTTTTAATAGATGGTCGGTATTTCGTCCGTGATGCCGTACTTTCGCTTGAACGCGTCCAGATCCGCCGGGGACCGGATCAGGGACACCTCCCGAAACCGGCCCGTCTCCTTTTCCCGGAACCCGGCCACCTTTTCGCCGGTGCAGATACTGCTGCGGATCACCGGCTCCAGCCGCGCCCGGTCATAGGTCTCCGCCGGGGCATTTTTTTGTTTCAGCCAGGGAAAAAACATGGGCGCCTCCAAGAATAATAAGTCAGCCTGAGCTTCGAGCGGCTGTCTCGCCGCGATGAAGTTCCGGGCCTCGGCCATGCTTTCCTCGTTGGTCGTCGGGGAATAGCTTAGCCAATTCTGGTTGACCATCATGTTCCGAGCTTCCGCCCGCATGTCGTCCGTCATGTGGGGGCTCTCATACAAGCTCCGTCCAAGGCGGCTCACCCTGGTGTCGTCATCGACCCGGTTCGGCACTCGCTCGTCGCTGGCCCTGGGTGCGCGTCCCTGGGGTTGTGCGCCATACTTCTGAAGAATCTCGTCCCAGGATTGGCCTGTAGACAATGTGCGATTTATGCTATTGACAGATGTTTTGTCAAGGGGTATATTGCTTTTAGGAGCAGTCTCCAGACTATTGGTGCCAACGGTTACGTTGCCCAGTAAGGGAGACTGCTCCATTTCCTTTTCCGTAAAGCTCGTTGGCTCAACTCTAACAACGTCATAGAAAAGCGCTCCACCGTCTTTCCTGTTACCAATGACAACCTCAGCTTTATAAGCATTGTTACCTATGTTGATTATATCCTATCACAGGCGGCGGTGGCTGGCAAGGGGCAGGCGCTCAGCGCCCCGCGAAACCTGTTGAATGATCAGATTTATTGGTATATACTATAAAGAAAACGGAATTTAAAGAGGAAAGCATGAGACGGATTTCGGTCCTGTTGGCGGTTTTGCTGGTTTTTGTTGCACTTCCCGTGCGCCCCAGCGCTGCGGAAACGACCTTCACCGGAGTGGTCACCTACCGCAGCGGGAAAAACGTCTATCTGCAAAACGGGACCACGGGCAAGCTGGCCTTTTTGGACAGTTCCAACGATGCGGCGCTGATGGAGCAGGTCAAGCGCGGCAAGGTGGTCACCGTCTCCGGGGCGGCCATGACCTACGATCAGGCCGGGTACAGCATCCCGGAGATCACCGACGCCATGATCCTCAACGTTTCCGATTCCGGCGCTTCCGCGTCCACCGTGTCGGTCTCCCTGGGCGAGCTGGGAAACGGGTTGATGGCGGTGCGGGTCCGGGTGGAGGCCACCAAGGGACAATTGGCCGCCGCTCAGCTTCAGCTTTCTTTGGACGATTATGCGGACGACCAGGTGCTGGTCGTCACCGGCGTCCTTTCCGCCAACACCAAAGGCAAGATCATTCTGGGCGCAAGCATCAAGCCCAAGGCGACCCCGGAACCCACGGCAGAGCCTACCCCCACGCCCACGGCTGAACCTGCCCCTACGCCGGAGCCCGCATCCACGCCTACCCCTACACCCACATATGAGCCCACGGCCACCCCGAAGCCCGTTTCCACCACACCTGCGGCAACCGAACCCGGCACGGGCTCAGGTGAAAACGGGTCCGGAGCAGATTCGGGCGGAAACGGCACCGGCTCCGGCTCCGGAGAGGGCGGTGCCGGGTCCGGATCAAGCGATTCCGGATCCGGCACCGATGGAGCCGGGACAGGCATCGGAGAGATCGGTTCCGGCACTGGCGAAGGATCCGGAGAGAACGGGGCCGGAACAGGGGCAGGGGCAGGAGATACCCCGGGCATCTCCTCCAATGAACCTACCGCTGGGCCGGGCGGCGATGCTTCCGCGCCCGGGGCAGCCGACGCGCCCGATCCGGAGCCTTCACCCTCCGCGACAGCGTCCTCCGGCATTCCTTCACAAACCACGCCCGCTATTCCCGGCGATTCCGGTTCCGATGCCGCCCCTTCATCGCAGGCAACGCCCCGAGCCTCTGCGGATGCCGCCTCAGAAACTGAGCCGGGCCACACCTCCCCGGCGGTTCCCACGCCGACCCAGACCCAGGCGACGCCAGCGGTGCGCCCCACCGTCGCCCCGTCCCCCGCCAAAACCGCCTCGCCGGCATCTGTCCAGCCGACCGTTCAGCCCACGGCATCCACAAGGCCGGCGCCTAGGCCGGCAGCCACCGCCGCTCCAACAGCCTTTGGCGCCCCGGACGCTGCGGCGCAGCCTGCGGACACCATCTCGCCTGTTTTTCAGCTCACCGATACGGCTCAGCCGACGGCCGAAGAAAATCCTTCTTCCAAGCCGACAGCCGTGACTGCCCCCACCGGGATGCCCGCTTCCACCACGCCTTCGATCCCGCCGACGCCCGACACGTCCTCCGTCACGCCCACTCCGGTGCCGATCTCCCTGACCATCCCTACGCCCCTGTCTGCCCCTGCGGCTTCTCCCACCGGTGCGCCCACGCCAGTCCCAACGCCGTCCGTCGCGGCGACGTCGACCCCTGCGCCCGAAGCACAGGCCAAAGCAAAGCGGACGGCGGCACCCACAGTCACCCCTGCGCCAACGGACACCTCGACGCCGGAACCAACCCCGGAACAAACGCCCGAGCCGACGCCCACGGTCGGTTTTCTGCCCGTTGTGGAAAAGGAGACCACCCCGCCGCCAGAACGGGCCCCAAACAGGGGCAACGAAGTTCCGTCGCCCTCCGCTGAGGCCGATCCGCCATCGACCACGCCGGCCCCTGACAAGCCCGCACCAATGGAGCTGTCGGGGCTGCTGTTCCTAGGCGGCATGGGGTCGATGGCCCTGGGCTGCGTCTATGGGTTGATTCATGCAATCAAAAAGAAAATGCGATCCAAAAAAGGATCGCGTCGCTCACGAAAGAATCGCCGTTCCAGAAGATAGAACCCCCATCATTCCAATTTTTGCTGCCGCATCCAGTAGCTCATGACGAAGCTGTGGGGCAGGAGCTTGGCCAGTATGCCGTTGAACCGGGCCACGGCGCCGAACCGGCTCATATCCTTGCCCTTTTTGGCGTCCCGCCAGGCCTGGGCCACCACGTCCCTGGGATCGTACATGGCGTCGTATTTCTTCACCACCGGCTCCTTGTCCGGGTCGATGGCCCTATCGAAGAAGGCGGTCCTGGTCCAGAAGGGGCAAACCGCCGTCACGGTAACGCCCCGGCCCTTCAGCTCCCGATTCAGGGCCCGGCTGTAGCTGAGGACGAAGGCCTTGCTGGCTCCGTACACGTCGATGTAGGGGATGGGCTGATAGGCGGCCACGGAGGCGATGTTGATGATGTGGCTGCCCCGCGGCATAAAGGGCAGGGTGAGCTGGCAAAGCGCCTGCAGGGCCTGGCAGTTTAAATCCACCATGTTCAAATTCACGTCCAGGGGCGTATCCGTCACCGCCCGGAACTTCCCAAAACCCGCCGCGTTCACCAGCAGCTTCACCTCTACCGGCTCCTCCTGAAGGGCGGCGGCGTAGACGGCAAGGCTCCCTCGATCCGTCAGATCCATGGCCAACACCCGCAGAGGGAAGGGCGCGGTCTGTTTCAGGGCTTCCAGCTTGTCCCGGCTCCGCGCGATGGCCCAGATCTCGTCAAACGTCCCCATTTCGTTGCAGGTTTCGGCGAACCGGCGGCCCATGCCGCTGGACGCCCCGGTGATCACCGCGATTCGTTTCATACCGCTTCCATCCTTTCCCAGGTTCCCTTGCAGTATGGGGGAAGGCGGCGGGCTTTGTCAAGAGTGAAAGACCGTTGACAGGAGTAAATCTCCCGTGATAAGCTCATGCTAACGAACGAAAAGAGGACGCTTATGAAGCAATACGACGTGACGGGCATGAGCTGCGCGGCCTGCAGCGCCCGGGTGGAGAAGGCCGTGAACGGAGTGGAGGGGGTCACCTCCTGCGCCGTGAGTCTGCTCACCAATTCCATGGGCGTGGAGGGGGACGTGGCTCCGGAGAAGATCATTCGGGCGGTGGAGGCGGCGGGCTACGGCTGCCGGGAGAAGGGCGCAGCCAGGAAGGCCGTGGACCACGCCGCCGAAGAGGAAGCCCTGCAGGACAGGGAGACCCCGATCTTGAAGAAGCGGCTGCTGTGGTCCCTGGGCTTTTTGCTGGTGCTCATGTATTTCTCCATGGGCCACCACATGTGGGGCTGGCCCATCCCCGCCTGGTTCGAAGGCAATCACGTGGCCATGGGGCTGGTGCAGATGATCCTGGCGGCCATCGTCATGCTCATCAACAAAAAGTTTTTCGTCAGCGGCTTCACCAGCCTTCTCCACGGCGCGCCCAACATGGACACCCTGGTGGCCATGGGCTCCGGGGTCTCCTTCGCCTACAGCGTGGTGGTGCTGTTCCTCATGACGGACGCGGTGGCGAAGGGCGACGGGGAACGGACCATGGCCCTGATGAACGAGTTCTACTTCGAGTCCGCCGCCATGATCCTGACCCTCATCACCGTGGGGAAGATGCTGGAGGCCCGTTCCAAGGGCCGGACCACCGACGCCCTGAAGAGCCTCATGAAGCTGTCTCCCAAGACCGCCGTGGTGGTGAAGGACGGGCAGGAGGTCGAGGTGCCCATCGAGGAGGTCCAGGCCGGGGACGTGTTCGTGGTGCGTCCCGGCGAGAACGTGCCCGTGGACGGCCTTATCCTGGAGGGCCACAGCGCCGTCAACGAGGCGGCCCTCACCGGGGAGAGCATCCCTGTGGACAAGACCGAGGGCGACAGGGTCTCCGCCGCCACCTTGAACCAGTCGGGCTTTTTGCGCTGCCGGGCCACCCGGGTGGGAGAGGATACCACCCTTTCCAAGATCATACAGATGGTCAGCGACGCCGCCGCCACCAAGGCCCCCATCGCCAAGGTGGCCGACAGGGTCTCCGGCGTGTTCGTGCCCGTGGTCATGGCCATCGCCGCGCTGGTGACGATGATCTGGCTTCTGGTGGGGCGACCCTTCGGCTTCGCCCTGGCCCGGGGCATCTCCGTGCTGGTCATCAGCTGCCCCTGCGCCCTGGGTCTGGCCACCCCCGTAGCCATCATGGTGGGCAACGGCAAAGGCGCCAAGAACGGCATCCTCTTTAAGACCGCCGTGTCGTTGGAGCAGACGGGAAAAACGGACATCGTGGTTCTGGATAAGACCGGCACCATCACCACCGGCGAGCCTAAGGTGACGGATATCGTCCCCGCGGCGGGCATCCGAGAAACGGATCTGCTGACGCTGGCCTATGCCCTGGAGAAGCGGAGCGAGCACCCCCTGGCCAAGGCCATCCTGGAAAAGGGAGCGGCGCTGGGGCTGGAGGCGGCCGAAGTGAGCGATTTTGCCGCCCTGCCGGGAAACGGGCTGACGGCTATGCTGGGGGGGGAGTCCCTCTCCGGCGGGAACCTTTCCTTTATCTCCGGCCGGTGCCCCGTGCCCGAGGAGGTCCGCAAGGCCGCAGAAGCCCTGGCCGGGCAGGGCAAGACGCCCCTGTTCTTCGCCAAGGGCGACCGGCTCCTGGGCGTGATCGCCGTAGCGGACGTGATGAAGGAAGACAGCGCCCAGGCGGTCCGTGAACTGCAGAATATGGGCATCCGGATGGTCATGCTCACCGGCGACAACCCCCGCACGGCCCAGGCCATCGGCGATCAGGCCGGGGTGGATCGGGTCATCGCGGGCGTCCTGCCCGACGGGAAGGAGAAGGTGGTCCGGGAGCTGAAAAAGCTGGGCAAGGTGGCCATGGTGGGCGACGGCATCAACGACGCCCCGGCCCTCACCCGGGCGGACATGGGCATCGCCATCGGGGCGGGCTCGGACGTGGCCATCGACGCGGCGGACGTGGTGCTCATGAAGAGCAGCCTCCGGGATGTGCCCGCGGCCATCCGACTCAGCCGGGCCACGCTGAAGAACATCCACGAAAACCTCTTTTGGGCCTTCTTCTACAACAGCATCTGCATCCCCCTGGCGGCCGGCGCCTTCGTGAAGCTGGGGGTGACGTTGAACCCCATGATCGGCGCCGCGGCCATGAGCCTTTCGAGCTTCTGCGTGGTGACCAACGCCCTTCGACTGAACCTGTTCAAGCTGTACGACCCCGCCCGTGATCGGGGGAAGAAGCAGCCCGTGGATCTGCCGGACGCGCCCGTGGTCGAGGAAAAGCCGGCTCTTGCCGAAAAGACGGTCCGTATCACCGGCATGATGTGCGAGCACTGCGAGGCCGCCGTGAAGGGGGCCCTGGAGAAGGTGCCCGGCGTCCGGTCCGCCACGGCCAGCCACCAGGCGGGCACGGCAAAGATCATCTTGGAGGTGGAAGTCACCGACGAAGCTCTCACGAAGGCGGTGGAAGCCATCGGCTATATCGTGGACGGGGTGGATTGACACAGGCGGTCCCGGAGGTATACAATTAATTGAATGAACAAACGGAGGAAAAACGATGAAAACCCTGAATCTGAAGGTTGACGGCATGCGCTGCGGCGGCTGTTCCGCCCGGCTCCAGCGGGTGCTGGAAGCCCTTCCCCAGGTGGAGAGCTGCAAGGCGGACCACGTGACCAAGGAAGTGACGCTGGTCCTGAAGGAGGAGTTGCCTCTGGAGACCATCACCAAAGCCGTGGAGGGCGCCGGCTTTACCGTACTGTAAACTTTTTAAGACCGAGCAGGAGAGGCGACCCCTCTCCTGTTTCGCACGAGGGAGGAGACCATGGCCTTTGAAAGAAGCGATCCCGCCTACGGGGAATATCTGCGCATACTGGAGGCGGAGCTGATCCCCGCCACGGGCTGTACGGAGCCCATCGCCATCGCCTACGGGGCGGCCAAGGCCCGGCAGGCCCTGGGGGCGCTGCCAGATAGGTGCCGGGTGGAATGCAGCGGAAACATCATCAAAAACGTGAAGAGCGTGGTGGTGCCCAACACCGGGTACATGCGGGGCATCGAGGCCGCCACGGCGGCGGGCCTGGTGGCTGGGGACCCGGACGTGCAGCTGCAGGTGATCTCCCACGTGGCTGAGAAGGACCGGGCCGCCATCCGGGAATACCGGGACAGCCATCCCATCGAGGTGGTCCCTTACCCGGGGGACAAGGTCTTTTACATCGCCATCGCCGCCTGGGCGGGGGCGGACAGCGCCCGGGTGGTCATCGAGGACTTCCACACCAACATCACCCGGATCGAAAAGAATGGGGCCTGCCTCTATGCCCAGACGGAAGACTGTCCGGAGCAGGGGAAAGCGAAGGAGGAGCCGAACTATGAGCTGCTCAGCGTGGAGCGGATCATCGACTTTGCGGACGGCGTGGACCTGTTCGACGTGGAGGTGGTGCTGGATCGGCAGATCGCCTACAACACCGCCATCTCCCAGGAGGGGCTCACCCACGATTGGGGCGCCCGGATCGGGCAGACGCTGCTCCTTGCCCAGGGGAACGACGTGCGGGTGCGGGCCAAGGCCGCCGCGGCGGCGGGGTCCGACGCGCGGATGAGCGGCTGCGAGATGCCGGTGGTCATCGTCTCCGGCAGCGGGAACCAGGGCATGACGGCCAGCCTGCCGGTGATCGAGTACGCCAAAGAGCTGAACGTAGGCCGGGAACGGCTGCTCAGGGCGCTGGTGGTGTCGAACCTGATCACCATCCACCAGAAGACCAGCATCGGCCGGCTTTCCGCCTTCTGCGGAGCGGTGAGCGCGGGCTGCGGGGCGGCAGCGGGCATCGCGTACCTCCACGGGGACGGGTATGAGGTCATCGCCCACACCATCGTGAACACCCTGGCCATCCTCTCCGGCATGGTCTGCGACGGGGCCAAGCCCTCCTGCGCCGGGAAGATCGCCATGGCGGTGGAGGCGGGGCTCATGGGGTACGACATGTACACCCACGGCAAAAACCAGTTCTACGGCGGCGAGGGCATCGTCCGCAAGGGCGTGGACAACACCATCCGCACCGTGGGCCGCATGGCTCGGGAGGGCATGCGGGATACGGACCGGGAGATATTGGACATCATGACCGAGAGCTGCTGAACGAAGCGATCGGAAGCCGGCATCTGACCGGGTCTAAAAAGAGAAGCACATGAAAAAGGGACCGCACGCAGCTGCGATCCCTTTCGTATGTTTTTCTTTTCGGGCGATGTTTCAAAAATGTCGCAAAAATAGTCCTTTATTCCCGATTGAACCGCTTATCCACCGCCTCGGCGATGAGGCTCAGGGCCTTAGTGGGGGCCAGGGTGCCGTCCACGACCTGGGCCTCCACGGCGCTGCGGGCGGCGGAGACGGCGGGGTCACGGAGGAACACGTTCATGAGATAGTCCTGGGTCATTTCCTTGAGCCAGGTCAGGTTCTGGGCCGCCCGACGCTTATCCAGCTGGCCCGTCTTTTTCATTTGATCGATATACTGGAGGACCACGTCCCAGATCTCCTGGATGCCCTCGCCTGTGTAGGCGGAGCAGGTGTAGGCCTTGGTGGTCCAGCCCTCGGTGGCGGGCATAAGATAGTGCAGGATCTGCTCGTAGTCCGCCCGGGTCAGCAGCGCCTTCTGCAGGTTGTCCCCGTCGGCCTTGTTCACGAGGATCGCGTCGGCCAGCTCGATAACGCCCTTCTTCACGCCCTGCAGATCGTCGCCGGCGCCGGTCAGAACCACCACCAGGAAGAAGTCCACCATGGACCGGACCGTGGTCTCGCTTTGGCCCACGCCCACGGTCTCCACCAGGATCACGTCGTAGCCTGCTGCCTCGGCAAGGAGCATGGTCTCCCGGCTCTTGCGGGTGACGCCGCCCAGGGTGCCGCCGGCCGGCGACGGGCGGATGAAGGCATTGGGCTCCTTGGAAAGCTGCTCCATGCGGGTCTTGTCGCCCAGGATGGCGCCGCCGGTAACGGAGGAGCTGGGGTCCACGGCCAGGACCGCCACCTTGTGCCCGGCTTGGCAGAGCTTGGTGCCCAGAGCCTCGATGATGGTGGACTTGCCCGCGCCGGGGACGCCGGTGATGCCCACGCGGATGGCCTTACCCGTGTAGGGGAGCAGCCGCTGAACGATGTCCTGGGCCATGGTATAGTGCTTGGGCGCGTTGCTCTCCACCATGGTGATGGCCCGGGAGAGCTTCATCCGATCCCCGGCCAAGACGCCCTCCACATAGTCGTCGATGGTCATCTTCGGCGGCCGGGCGGAGCGGGTGGCGTCGGTGGCGCGACGAAGCTCCTCGTTGCTCTTGGTGATGCCGGTCATGACGAAGCTGGCGAACTTCGAATCCGCCTGCTTCTCCTTGTCGATCCATTCGGGCTTGTAGGTGGTGTATTCCTCTGGCACGGGTTTCCCTCCTTTTTTATAGGAATAATTGAAAGCATCGCAGCTTTTCTTGGAAAGAAAAGCTGCCCAAAAGAACTTCATTTGGGCAGCATTACTATCGCTGCAATCCCTATTATCCCATATAAGTTTCTCTTTTTCCGCCGCTTTTTCTCTTTGTCTAAAGAGAAAAAGCGGCAGAAGAAAGACTTATATCCCTAACTTACTCTTCCTCTTCATCCAGGCGCTTGTTCAGGATCTCAAGCATATCCTTGGCGGCGAAGGGGATGGGCGTGCCGGGGCCGTAGATGGCCGCGGCGCCGTGGTCCTTCAGGAACTGATAGTCCTGGGCCGGAATGACGCCGCCCGCGATGACCATGATGTCCCCGCGGCCCCGCTTCTGCAGCTCTTCCACCAGCTGGGGCAGCAGCGTCTTGTGACCGGCGGCCAGGGAGCTCATGCCCACGATGTGCACGTCGTTGTCCACGGCATCCTGAGCGGTTTCGGCGGGCGTTTGGAACAGGGGACCCACGTCCACCACGTAGCCCATGTCGGCGTAGCCGGTGGCCACCACCTTCGCGCCGCGATCGTGGCCGTCTTGGCCCATCTTGGCCACCATGATCCGGGGCCGACGGCCGTGCTTCTTTTCGAACTCGGCGGTCATCTTCCGGACCTCTTCGATGGTGGCAGCGTCGGAGTACTCGGAGGAGTACACGCCGGAGATGCTGCGGATCACGGCCTTATGCCGCCCGCAGACCTTCTCCACCGCATAGGAGATCTCGCCCAGGGACGCCCGGGCACGAGCGGCCTCCACGGCCAGCTCCAACAGGTTGCCTTCGCCAGTTTCCATAGCTTTCGTGATGGCGTCCAGCTTCTGCTGCACGACTTCGTTGTCCCGGTTGGCACGGAGCTTCTTCAGTCGCTCGATCTGCGCCTGACGCACGGCCATGTTGTCCACGTCGAGAATGTCGATGGCCTCCTCCTGATCCAGAGGCAGGTAGTTGAGGCCCACGATCTTCTCGTTGTTGGAGTCGATGCGCGCCTGACGGCGGGCAGCGGCCTCCTCGATACGCATCTTGGGCAGGCCGGAGTCGATGGCCTTGGACATGCCGCCCAGCTTCTCCACCTCCATGATGTGGCCCCAGGCCCGCTTGACCAACTCGTTGGTGAGGGCTTCCACATAGTAGGAGCCGCCCCAGGGGTCCACGACCTTGCAGACGCTGGTCTCGTCCTGGATGTACAGCTGGGTGTTCCGGGCGATCCGGGCAGAGAAGTCCGTGGGCAGGGCGATGGCCTCGTCCAGGGCGTTGGTGTGCAGGCTCTGGGTGTGACCGAGGGCCGCGCCCATGGCCTCCATGCAGGTACGGGCCAGGTTGTTGAAGGGATCCTGAGCCGTCAGGGACCAGCCGGAGGTCTGGGAGTGGGTACGCAGGGCCAGGGACTTGGGGTTCTTGGGATCGAATGTCTTGACGATCTTCGCCCACAGGATACGGGCGGCCCGCATCTTGGCCACCTCCATGAAGTAGTTCTTGCCGATGGCCCAGAAGAAGCTCAGACGAGGGGCGAACTGGTCCACGGTGAGGCCCGCGTTCACGCCGGTGCGCAGGTATTCCCAGCCGTCGGCCAAGGTGTATGCCATCTCGATGTCAGCGGTGGCGCCGGCTTCCTGCATATGGTAGCCCGAGATGGAGATACAGTTGAACTTGGGCATGTTCTTGGAGGTATAGGCGAAGATGTCGCCGATGATCCGCATGGACGCAGCGGGGGGATAGATGTAGGTGTTGCGGACCATGAACTCCTTCAAGATGTCGTTCTGGATGGTACCGGTCAACAGCTTCTTATCCACGCCCTGCTCCTCGCCGGCCACGATATAGAAGGCCAGGATGGGCAGCACCGCGCCGTTCATGGTCATGGACACGGACATCTGATCCAGGGGGATCCCGGAGAACAGGATCTCCATGTCAAGGATGGAGTCCACGGCCACGCCGGCCTTGCCCACGTCGCCCACCACCCGGGGATGGTCGGAGTCGTAGCCACGGTGGGTAGCGAGGTCGAAGGCGATGGACAGGCCCTTCTGGCCCGCCGCCAGGTTCCGGCGATAGAAGGCGTTACTCTCCTCGGCGGTAGAGAAGCCGGCGTACTGCCGAACGGTCCAGGGCCGGGTCACATACATGGTGGGGTACGGCCCGCGCAGATACGGGGGCACGCCCGCCATGAAGTGCAGGTGGTTCATGTCCTTATAGTCGTCCTCGGTGTACAGGGGCCGGATGTCGATCTGCTCCATGGTGTGGTTGTACAGATCCTCGGGGGTCTTGCCGGTCTCCTTCTTCAGCTTTTCCAGCCACTCTTCATAGGTCAATCCCTTGACCGCCTCCTGGCGGAACGGGATGTTGCTAAAATCCACTTTGCCCATTAGATGATCCCCTTTCCTTTCTGGATGTTGGTCAGGATGGCGAGGCAGTTGGCCCGGACATGGATGTATTCATCCACACCGGCCTCGTCGTAGGACGCCTTGCACTCGGGCGCCGGGGCGCCGGCCAGGAACACCTTCATATTGGGTGCCTTGGCCTTGATGCCACGGGCCACCGGGGGCACCAGCTCGGGATAGGTATCATCGGTCGAGCAGATGATGGCCACGTCCGCGCCGGAAGCCACCGCCTCGTCCACCGCCTCGTCCACGGTGGCAAAGCCGTTGTTGCGGAGCACGTCGAAGTGGGCCACCTCCATGAAGGAAGCGGAGAAGTCCGCCCGGGCCTTGTGCTGGGGGATGGGCCCCATGTTGCACAGGAACACCTTCACGTTGTCGCCGGTCTTGGCGATGTAATCCTCGGTGGCCTTGCGGAGCGCCTCATACTGCTCGGTCCAGCGGTGGGGCAGGATGGCCGTGATGGCCTCCGCCTTCCCGTCGCCGTAGGTGGCGGCGATATCCGCCAGCGTGGCGCCATCCGCCAGAGCCTCGCCGGCGCACTTGGCGCACAGGTCAAGCCCTTCAATGGCCTTGCCCGGGGCCTTGGGGGCCTTGGGGGTCTTGCCGCCCTCCAGGGGCTTCTCGGACATGTTGGGATACATGTTGCTGCCCACGGCCCGATCCTGCCGGGTGGCCAGGCGCTTGAACCGATCGGCCAGGGTGGCCGCGATCTCGCTCTGGATGGTGCCGGCGCGCAGGGCTTCCAGCATGCCGCCCGCGGCCTGGATCTTCTGGATCTGGGCCCAGATGGCCTCGCCCAGCTGGCCGGTGAGGGTCTCCACGTACCAGGAGCCGCCAGCCGGATCTACGGGGCTGAGCAGGTTGAACTCCTCCTGCATCATCACCTGGATGTTCCGGGCGATGCGGCGGGAGAAGCCGTCGCTGTCGCGAACGGCCGCGTCAAAGGGCAGCACCTTCATGCCGCCCACGCCGCCCACCACGCCGGAGAAGGCCTGGGTGGTGGCACGAAGGACGTTCACGTAGGGATCGTAGAGAGTGGTGGTGAACTCGCTGGTCTCGGCGAACACATCGATGCACTGGGCCTTCTCGCCCGCGCCGTAGGCCTGCATGAGCTGGGCCCAGACCACGCGGACGGCCCGGAGCTTGGCGATCTCCATGAAGAAGTTGGGACCCAGGCAGAAGTTGAAGCGGATGTGCTCCGCCGCCTCGTCCACGGTGTAGCCCCGGGCCACCATCTCATCGATGTACTGGAGGCCGGTGGCCAGAGCCGCGGCCGCCTCCTGGATGGCGTTGGCGCCGCCGTTGTGATAGACGGAGCTCTGCACGTAGATGACCTTCAGCTCGGGGGCGTGCTTGAGGGCACACTTGAGGGTCTTTGCCATTTGGTCCATGTAGCTTTCAAAGCTGTTGTCGAAGCCGCCATTCTTCACGGCCTCGCCCATGGGGTCGGCGCCCAGACAGCCGGTGAGGGGCACTTCGTCCGCCACATCCTTCTGGCGGCGCAGGACGGCGGCCAGCAAAGGCATAGCGGTGGCCCCGGCGTAGACGGACAGGGGGGCGTAGCGGAGCTGGACCTCGTTGAGAAGGGTCTCCACGTCCGCAAGGGTGTTCAGGTTCAGGGCCTCGACATCGAAGTTCACGGCGGTGGTGCCCTTGTTCAGCTCCTCCAGCAGGACCTTGTTGGCCTCTGCGGGATCGGAAGCCTCCACCTCCTGGGCGATCTTCCAGGGCTCCTCCGCGTAGCCCGCGGTCTTGGTGCCACGCAAAAAGTCAGCGGCGCCGGGGAAGCCCAGCCGCTCCTTGTAGGGGGCCGCTTCCGCTTCGGTGTAGATCGGGGAGAGGACGATGCCCTCCGGCGTCTTGGTGAACAGCTTCTTCTCGAAGATGCCGCCCTTCAGGCTTTCGATGGCCGCAGCCTTCCACACCTCGTAGGAGGTAGGCTCAAACTCGTCGAAAGTCACCGGAGCCAACGGTTCGGTGTTAGATTTGGTATCCATCTCAACATCCTTTCTTCAATATATATCACTATCGCCGGGGGGTGCCGCCTGGAAAGATCCCGCCGATACTGCCGAAAAATAAGGGGACGGGCCGCATAACGCCCAAAAGGACTCAACGGGGCGCCTGTTTCCCTTTGGCTCCCGGGTCCTACCATCCCTGATCGGGGCTGCCCTCCTCGGGGCGGACGATCTGCGCTTTTCGGCAAGTATTCTGGCTCATGGCTTTCCCCTCGGGCGCGCCTTCCCACGGCGATCCGCAGTGGCGATTGCGCCCTCGCAGCCATTGACAGCAGCGGGACTGCTCCGGATTCTCACCGGATTCCTTGCGACAAAAAAACGGTATCCACTTGTGTTTATTATGCTACTGTATCTGGACCGAAAAGTCAACCATTTTTATGGGGATTTGCATGCCGTTCCCGTCCCTTCGCCCATAAAAAAACGGGGGAGAGGAACGCCTCTCCCCTGTCTTTCATACAGGTTGGATCAGGCCAGATACGGCTTCAAAAGCTCGTCCATGGCGGCGGAAAGGGCGGCCAGCTTCCCCTCCGCGTCGGCTTCCCCTTCGCCCCGGACGCCGGAGTAGATCTTCAGCTTCGGCTCCGTGCCGGAGGGCCGGGCGATGGCCCAGCTGCCGTCGGAGAGGGTCCAGCGGAGCACGTTGCTCTTGGGCAGGCCCGTGGCGGCGGAGTCGTTGTAGTCCACGAACTTCACCACGTCCTTGCCGCCGATGGTTTTGGGCGGATCCGCCTGGAGCCGCTTCATGGCGGACTGGATCTTCTCGATGCCCGCCTTCCCCTCCAGGGTGTAGGAGACGGTCTTTTCCTTATAATAGCCGTAGGTGGCGTAGATCTTCTGGAGCACGTCGAAGAGGGTCAATCCCTGCTCCTTGAAGAGGGTGCAGCCCTCCGCCACCAGCATGGCGGCACAGATGGCGTCCTTGTCCCGGCTAAAGCCGCCGGCCAGGAAGCCGAAGCTCTCCTCGAAGCCGAAGAGGAAGGTGTGCTCGTGCTTCTCCTCGCACAGGGCGATCTGCTCGGAGATGAAGCGGAAGCCCGTGAGGACCTCCCGGATCTCCACCCCGAAGGAGGCGCAGATGGCGTCGGCCAGCGGCGTAGACACCAGGGAACGGACCACCAGGCCGTTCTCAGGCAGCAGGCCCGCCTCCTTCTTGGCGGTGAGCAGGCAGAAGAGCAGGATGGAGCCGATCTGGTTCCCCGTGAGGACCGCCCAGGTCCCGTCGTGCTTGCGGACGGCCACGCCGAGCCGATCGGAGTCGGGGTCGGTGCCGATGATCACGTCCGCCTGCTTCTCCTCAGCCAGCTTAAAGGCCAGGGTGAAGGCGTTGGGGTCCTCGGGGTTCGGCGCCTTCACCGTGGGGAAGTTGCCGTCGGGCTTGGTCTGCTCGGGCACGGGGAACACGTTCTTCATACCGATCCGGTCCAAAACCGTGGTCACGGGCACGTACCCGGAGCCGTGGAGCGGCGTATAGACCATGGTCACGTTCTTCCCCTTCTCCTGAAGGAGCTTGGGCTGCTGCAGCAAGGACATGGTGGCCTTGTAGTAGGCTTCGTCCACCTCCTGGCCGATGAGCTCGATCCGACCGGTGGCGAGGCCCTGCTCATAGGGCATGTAGCAGGTGGCGAACCCCTCCACCTCCCGGATGCGGGCGGTGATGGCGTCGGCCTCCACCGGGTCCACCTGGCCGCCGGTGGTCCAATAGACCTTGTAGCCGTTGTACTTGGGGGGGTTGTGGCTGGCGGTGATGACCACGCCGGCGCTGCACTTTAGATGCAGCACCGTGAAGGACAGCTGGGGCACGGAGTGGAGCGTGCTGTAGAGGTACACGTGGATGCCGTGGCCCGCCAGCACGCAGGCGGTCTCCTTGGCGAACACGTCGGAGAAGTTCCGGGAGTCGTAGGCGATGGCCACGCTGGCCCCCTGGGGGAACCGGTCCTTCAGATGCCGGGCCAGGCCCTCCGTGGCCTTGCGCACGTTGTACACGTTCATCCGGTTGTCGCCGGCGCCCAGCACGCCCCGAAGGCCCGCCGTGCCGAAGGACAGCTCCTGATAGAACCGATCCTCGATCTCCACCGGGTCCCCCGCGATGGCCTTCAATTCCGCCTTGGTGCCCTCGTCCACGTCGGGACTGTTCAGCCAGTATTCATACCGTTCCTGTGCGTTCATAGGTCCTCCTTGCAATAATCGTTTATGTTGAGTTCTCGGATGCTCGTAAAGGTCTTGCCGGCCAGGGTGAGGCGCTTGGCGAGCAGCTGCTGCCGCTTTTGACGGAAGTGGCGGTTGGCCTCCCGGTCGCCGTATTTATCGTCTCCCAGCACGGGGCAGCCCAGGGCCGCCATCTGGACCCGGATCTGGTGGGTCCGGCCGGTCAAAAGCCGTATCTCCGCCTTGGATAGGCCGGCTTTCGTCTCCAATATCCGGTAGCTGAGCTCCATCCGCAGGGCCCCGGGGGTGTCCTTGGGGACCAGGCGCATGAAGGATTTTTCCTCGTCCTTGAGCCCGTAGTGGACGAGGGTCCCCTCCCGTTTCTCGGGGACGCCCGCCAGGATGGCCTCGTAGGTCTTCCCCGTCTCGTGGCGGGCGAAGGCCTCAGAAAGTTCCGCTTCCGCGGCCTCGGTCTTGGCGAGGACCACCAGCCCCACGGTGTTGGCGTCCAGCCGATGGACCGGATAGAGGGGCGAACAAAGGGGCGCAAGCTCGCTGACCAGGTCCGTCTCCACTTCGGTGCCGGGTCCCTTGTCCACCACCAGCATGTCCCCGTCCTCGTACACGGCGGAGCAGGCCCGAAAGGCGGGCAGATACTTCACCGCCGTGGGGAATTCCTCGAAGGGCGGCAGGGCGTAGAAGGTCATCTCCTCCTTCAGCGTGGGGTGGGCGATGGTCAAGGCGTAGGCCCAGAGCCGGATCTGCTCCCCCACCTTGGCGGCGGGATTATATCGCTGGTCCCCCCGGATGGGGAAGCCGGCGTGGCTGAGCTGGACCCGGATCTGGTGGGGGCGGCCCGTCTGCAGGTCCACGTCCAGCAACGACAGGCCTTTTGTACGGGCCAACGTCCGAAAGCTCAATCGGGCGGCCTTGGCCCCGGAGGTACCCTCTTTCACCACGGAGGTGGTGTTGGTCCCCTCGTTCTTCAGCAGCCAGTCGAAGAGCCGCCCCTCCCCGGGAGCGCTGCCCTCCACCACGGCGGCGTACCGCTTTTGGGCCCGATGGGCGGAGAACTGCTCCGTGAGCCGGGCGGCGGCCTTGCTGGTGCGGGCGAAGACCAAAACGCCGCCCACGGGCCGATCCAAACGATGGACCAGGCCCAGATACACCTCGCCGGGCTTTTGATACTTTTCCTTTATATAGGCCTTGCAGGCGGTGAGCAGGTCCTCGTCCCCGGAGGCGTCGGCCTGGACGGGCACGTTGGGGGGCTTTTTCACCACCAGCAGGTGGTTGTCCTCGTACAATACCTGGATATCCATAGGTTACGGGATCCACCTTCCCGTGGCGCCGCAGGGAAGCACCAGCCCGCCTCGGCGGATGGGCAGGCCCACCTCGTCGGCCTCCGCACGGCCTTGGGGCAGGGCAACCTGGAGCACATTCTTCAATACGCTGGGAGCCAGGCCGGTGGTGTAGCTGTTGATGAGGAAGAAGCAGGGGTCGTCGGAGAGGAGCTTGACGCACTCGCCGACCAGCTCGAAGAGGCCGGTCTCGATCTTCCACATCTCACCCCCCGGGCCCCGGCCGTAGCTGGGCGGGTCCATGAGGATGCCCTCGTACCGGTTGCCCCGGCGCTGCTCCCGGCGGACGAACTTCAAACAGTCGTCCACGATGTAGCGGATGGGGGCGTCCGCAAGGCCCGAGGCGGCGGCGTTGTCCTTGGCCCAGGCCACCATGCCCTTGGCCGCGTCCACATGGACCACCTGGGCGCCGGCTTTCGCACAGGCGCAGGTGGCGCCGCCGGTATAGGCGAACAGGTTCAGCACCCGGGGCGTGGCCCCGTGGCCCTTTTTCCAGGCTTTCAGCCGATCGCTCATAAAGTCCCAGTTCACTGCCTGTTCCGGGAAGAGGCCCGTGTGCTTGAAGCCCGTGGGGCGGACGATGAAGGTGAGGCCCTTGTACCGGACCTGCCAGCTCTCCGGCAGTTCCCTCTGAAACTCCCAGTGGCCGCCGCCGCTCTGGGAACGGAAGTAGACCGCGTCCGCCGTATGCGCCCCCATGGGCCACACGGCCTGGGGGTCGGGCCGCAGCAGCACGAAGCTGCCCCAGCACTCCAACTTGTCGCCGTTGCCTGCGTCCAGTATCTCAAAATCCTGCCAACCGTCAGCTAAATACATGCTTCCCCGCCCTTTTCCCAGTCTTTTGTTTGAGTATAGCATAGATTTCTGTTTGTGGGAACGGTGTTTGTTCTATTTTTCTCTTTGGCAGGGGATATCGAAAGCTGATACGACAAAACCAAGCCCCCGTCGACAGGGAAATCGGCGGGGGCTGGATAAAAGGATGAGGTTGCGATGAGCTCAGCCGCCCAGGTAGGCCCGCTGGACCGTGTCGTCCTTGCGCAGGTTCTCGGCGGTGTCGGACAGGACGATGTTGCCCGTCTCCAGCACGTAGCCCCGATGGGCCACCTTCAGGGCCTTGTTGGCGTTCTGCTCCACCACCAGGATGGTGATGCCCTGGCCGTTCAGCTTTTGGATGACGTCGAAGCAGGTGTTGACCATGATGGGCATGAGGCCCATGGACACCTCGTCGATGAGAAGCATCTGGGGGGACAGCATCAGCGCCCGGCTGATGGCCAGCATCTGCTGCTCGCCGCCGGACATGGTGGAGGCCAGCTGATTCTTCCGCTCACCCAGGCGGGGGAAGATCTCGTAGACCCGGTCCATGTTCTCGGCGATCTTCTTTTTATCCTTCAGCTCGTAGGCCCCCATGCGCAGGTTTTCCTCCACAGTGAGCTTGGCGAACACCCGCCGGCCCTCGGGCACGTACCCGATGCCCAGCCCCGCCCGCTTGTGGGCGGGAAGGTTGGTGATGTCCTGGCCGTTGTAGAGGATCTGGCCGGAGGTGGGCTTCACGAGGCCCATGACCGTCTTGATCAGGGTGGATTTTCCGGCGCCGTTCTC
>JAFWMS010000038.1 GCA_017545535.1 Clostridia bacterium
GACACGGCAAGGCCTTCGCAGGCCTCCTCAAGCGCTACTTCGGGAAATAAGGATATAGGACGTCGATTTTTCGACGTCCTTTTTTGTAGTATCGCATGAGCAGACGAATAGTCGCAGTGTTGCTTGTTTTTGCTTTCTGCATGGGATGCACGTTAAACCAGAAGCAGTCGCAAACAGATACCGAGCGCACATTCGGAGTTGATAAGGAGAGCAGTTTGGGAACCACAACTGACAAGCTTCATGAGCTTGGTTTTGATGTAAAGGGGGATCCTTCGCTGAAAGAAGCCCTTGAGGGAAGCCGCGGTACCGAAGCATATATGCGTTTGACAGAGCTCGGATTGGGCGATTATGATTTTGAGTCCGGCGAGTGGACACCGACCTCGAATCAGGTATACGCTTTTGATGCCGAGTTTTTTGACATTGAGCATATGTATACTCTCTTTCTGAAAGGGATACAATCCATTGTCCCGGACATTGAAATCACAGATGTGAGGGAGGATTTATCCGGGATGACGGAGGAAATGACGACCTCGGAAGAAACGGGAGAGATGACCGACGGCACACGCGGAATATCCTTCCTTTGCAACGGTCATTCGTATGCAATCGAGCTGACCAGCTACGGTGATTGGATAGACCCTGAGATCATTGATTTCATGAATGATGTGCTGGAAAAGGAAAACTGCCCCAAACGGCTGCATCTGCTTCCTGCCATGGATCAAATCGCAGTTTTGTTTTATTGTACGGAAGAGCAATCGGCTGCTCTTGACGCATTGATTCAAGGATAATCGGCAAGACACGGCAAGGCCTTCGCAGGTCTCCTCAAGCGCTGCTTCGGGAAATAAGAAAACCCAGACAAACAGGAACTTTTGGAGAGGAAGGGTGAAACCTTTCTCTCCTTCTTTTGCTTAATCCAAATTATGGACATTGAGCCATTATTATGTGATGCGCATGGAAAAGGCGGGCCGTTTCCTCGGTCCGCCTGCAACTGGCTTATCCGACCGGCTCGAAGGATTCGGGGATGGGCGTGGCCGTGGCCTTGGGGGTCTTGGTTGGCTTGGGGGTCTTGGTTGGCCCGGGGGTGGGGGTGGGCTTGCTGCCGTAGATCCACTGCTCCTCGATCTTGTCGTAGGTGGCGGTGTAGGTGTAGACGGTCTGGGGGTTCTTCTTGTTGGTGTACCTGTCCACATAGGTGGCCACCACATAGCCGTCGTGGGCGTTGCGGGTCTTCACCTGATAGTCCGGGTACTGCTTTTTGTCGTATTTGATCTCCGGGTTGTTGGCCTTGTCCTCGGAGACGATCTCGTACCGGGTCTTATAGGTGATGCCCGGTTCCTCCATGCCGTACACGTCCACATGGATCTCCTTCTTCCGGGAGCTGTCCTTGTTCTTGGTGATGTACACGAACAGGTAGATGGTGTTCTTCTTGTTGTTCTTAAACTTGAAATCGATGTGGCCGGAGTCCACCGTGGCGTCGAAGCCCAGATCCACATAGTCCGAGGGGATGGTGTGGGGACGGTGGTAGGTGATCTCCACCCCGGCCAGGATCAGGGCGTTATACATGGTGGTGCTCACCTGGCAGATGCCGCCGCCGGGCTCCTTCTGGTAGCCGGAGTTGTAGATGGCGTTGGCCATGGCCCAGCCCTTCTTCTCGGACCGATCGCCGGTCTTTTTGTTGAAGCTGAAGCTCTCGCCGGGCTTGAGGGTGATCACGTTCATCATGCCCACGCCCTTGCTGATGTTGATGTCCCGGCCCTGCCGGTTCTCCAGAACCTCCTGCTTGGTGGAGCTGGAGCCGGTGAAGTAGTAGATGGTGGAGAAGGAGGAAAGCTTGGTGGTGGCCTTCTTCAGGGTCTCCACGGTCACCGCCGGCTCGGACACGGTCACGCTGGGGGAGAAGGAAAGCTGATAGGTGCCGGCGCTCAGGGCGCTTTCGATCTGATTCTGCACGGCGGCGGTGTCCAGCTGCATGCCGTTGGTGCCCTCTTTATAGACGAACTTGGGCTTCTGATAGGTGGTCTTGCCCACAGTGTAGCTGTCATAGTCGATGGACATGGTGGCGTTGGTGGCGTGATCGGGGACCTTGTCGTTGAGGGCGGCCAGGGCGGCCGTCAGGGTGTCCGGATCATAGCGCATGGGGACGCGCACCGGGGTGTCGGCTCCCACGGATGCGGCCATGGCCAAGGCCTGGTCCACGTCGAAATAGGCCCCGATGTCGTTCCGGGTCAGGGTGGCGTTGAAATACTTGTTTTTCAGCGTGATGGCTACGCTGTTGAGATCCTTCTCAAGGCCCTGGCTCAGGGCGGCCCGGGCCTCTTCCACGAACAGGTTGCCCACCTGCACCTCGTTCACAGTCACGCCGCGGGCGATGCTCCCGGAGGCGGGGGGAAGGGGTTCGCTGCCGGTGCTCACGGGCTGGGAGGTCGTGAAGCTGGTCTGTTCAGGGAGCGTATAGTCGGTGGCGGCGGGGACGGTGGCGGCGGTGGGATCGGCCAGGACCTGCTGCTGCGGCCGAGTATTTCTCTTTATCATCAGGACCAAAGCCCACACCAGCACCACCACGGCGGACAGGAACATGCCTGCCGCCACCAGGAAGATGCGCCGCTGCTTTTGCTGCTCCTTGGCCTTGCGGCGGGCGGCAGCCCGCTTGCGTGCGGCGGCGGTCCGACGGGCCCGCTCCTCCTCGGTCAGCTCCGGCCGGGGGGCGGGGGCAACAGAACGAGACCGGGTTCCGGTGGAGCCGGTCTGGGCGGTACGCTTTGGAGTTGTGGATCTCGACGCCGGCTCATGAGCGTCTTTTCGCGTATACATGAGCACATTATACCGTCAATTCACAGATTGTTCAACCGCTGTCACAAAAAATATGCTAAAATTTTACGTATTCGATAGCGGCAGAAAGGATATGCGTCTATGTTCCATATCGTCATGGTGGAGCCGGAGATCCCCCAAAACACGGGCAACGTGGCCCGGACCTGCTCGGTGACCGGGTCCGCCCTCCATCTCATTCGTCCCCTGGGCTTTTCCGTGGATGACAGGTATTTGAAGCGGGCGGGCCTGGACTATTGGCACACCCTGGATATCAGCTATTTCGACAGTCTCCAGGAGCTGCAGGCCCTGTACCCCGACGCCCGGTATTTCTATGCTTCCACCCACGCCAAAAACAGGTATACCGACGTCGCCTTCCGGGACGGGGACTTCCTGGTCTTCGGCAAGGAGACGGCGGGGCTTCCCAAGGCATTGTTGGCCCAAAACGCGGATCATGCCATCCGCATCCCCATGGGCGAGGGGCAGCGATCCCTGAATCTGAGCAACTCGGTGGCCATCGTCCTCTACGAGGCCCTGCGGCAAAACAATTTTTTCGATTTGGTCTAAAAAAAGCTTGCATTTGTGCAATGCCTATGGTAATATAGCTCCGTTCGATTTTTGCAAAGGAGGTGGACTTGAATGGGTAAGTTCTGTGAAGTCTGCAATAAGGGCAAGATGTCCGGAAATAATGTCAGCCATTCCAATCGCAAGAGCAAGCGCAGCTGGGCTCCCAATGTGCAGCGCGTCCATGTGATCGTTGATGGCAAGACTCAGATCATGAACGTTTGCACGCGTTGCCTCCGTTCCGGCAAGATCGTCCGCAGCGTCTGAGCGCCTGACATGAAACGCCACCTTGACGGTGGCTTTTTTAATACGGTTTGAGGTAGGAGTATGGATCGTATCACCAGTCGCACCAATCCCAGGATCCAGCGGGCGCGGTCTCTGCGGGAGAGCAAGTACCGGAAAGAGACTGGCTGCCACTTCATCGAAGGGGACAAGCTGGTCCGGGAAGCCCTGTCCTCCGGGGCGGCGCTGGAGACCGTCTTCGTCCGGGAGGGGTATGGGGGAGAGGTGGACTTCCCCTGCGAAACGCTGCTGGTCACGGATGCCGTCATGGACGCCCTCTCCATGGCCGGCACACCCCAAAGCCTGTGCGCCGTGGCCAGGACACCGAGCATGGCCCTGCCGGAGGCCTTCGCGGGCACTGTCCTGCTGCTGGAGGACGTGCAGGACCCGGGCAACGTGGGCACCCTCATCCGCACGGCGGACGCCCTGGGAGCCGACGCGGTGATCCTGTCGCCCAAGTGCGCCGATCCCTTTTCGCCCAAGACCCTGCGCTCGTCCATGGGCTCGGTCTATCATCTGCCGGTTTATGTGACGGACATTCCCACGGCCCTCCGCGCGCTGAACGATCAGCGGTACACCTGCCTCTGCGGCCATCTGCGGGGGAGCGAGATTCTGCCCCCCAAATCCTCCAAAATGGCCCTTTTGGTGGGGAACGAGGGCAACGGCGTCACCGACGAAGCCGCAGCCCTCTGCTACGCCTACCGCCTGCCCATGCCGGGCAAGGCCGAATCCCTCAACGCTGCCGTCTTCGGTGCGATCATGCTCTATGAACTGATGAGATAGAGAGGAAGGGGACGGAGCTTCGCGACTTTTCTTGTAAGAAAAGTCGCCCAAAAGAACTTTACCTATACTAAATAGCTTTGGATGCGGATCATGTACCCCTTCCGGAGCTTTTCTTTTTGCGCCGCTTTTGCTTTTCGCCGAAAAGAAAAAGCGGCAACAAAAAAAGAGCCTCCATCCGGGAAGCTCTTTCGTTCTCGTTCGCTTACGCCTGCTTGGCGGCCAGGGCCTTGTCCACCAGGGCCTTGAAGGCGTTCATGTCGGTGACGGCCAGGTCAGCGAGGACCTTCCTATTCACTTCCACGCCGGCCAGCTTGAGACCGTTGATCAGGTTGGAGTAGTTGGTGCCGCAGAGGCGGGCGCCGGCGTTGATACGGGCGATCCAGAGGCGGCGATACTCACGCTTCTTGTTCTTGCGGCCCACGAAGGCGTAGGCCATGGACTTCATCACCTGCTGGGAGGCTGCCCTATACTGCTTGGACTTGGCGCCGAAGTAACCCTTCGCCAGGCGCAGCACCTTCCGGCGCTTCTTGATGGAATTGACGCTTCTCTTAATTCTTGCCATGGTTCACATCTCCTTACTTATAGGGAATCAGCTCGCGGATCTTCTTCTGCTCTTCCTCGGCGATATAGCCGGTCTGGCGGAGGCCGCGCAGCCTCTTGGTGGTCTTCTTGGTGAGGATGTGGCTCTTGTAAGCCTTGCCGCGCTTGATTTTGCCGGACTTGGTCACGTCAAAACGCTTAGCAGCGCCGCGATGGGTCTTGATCTTTGGCATGTTCTTTCCTCCTGATAGATTTTAATTCTTCGGTGCCAGCACCATGTACATGTTCCTGCCCTCTTGCTTGGGCGCCCTCTCCTGGGTGGCTTTGTCGGAGACCATGTTGTAGAAGGTGGTCATGACCTCCTCGCCGATATCGCCCCGGGTGATCTGGCGGCCCCTGAAGCGGATGCTCACCTTCACCTTGTTGCCGTCCTGCAGGAAACGGGAGCAGGCCTTGGCCTTGACTTCCATGTCGTGCTGGTCAATGGTGGCGGAGAGGCGGATCTCCTTGATCTCGATGATCTTCTGATTCTTCCGCTGCTCCTTTTCCCGCTTCATCATGTCATAGCGGTGCTTGCTGTAGTCCATGAGCTTGCAGGTGGGGGGATTGGCGTTGGACAGCTTGACCAGATCGAGCTCCCGCTCGTCGGCCAGCCGTTGGGCGGCCCGAACATCCATGATGCCCAGCTGGACGCCGTTTTCGTCGATCAGACGGACCTCCGGATCCCGGATCTCCTCGTTGATAGGCAGTTCTTGGGTAGCGATGGGTCAACACCTCCTAAAAAAATAGCGGACGCAAACGCGCCCACCACGAAAAATCCCATCAGACCATGCCTGATCTTTTTCGATCGGCAGGTGAGAGGCGGGCGCCTCTGCTTGAGCGTACTCATTATAGCGATCGACTTCGCTTCTGTCAAGGCCTTTTTTGCAGGTTTTTTCGCCTTTTTTCAGGGGAGAAGCCCGCTTTTGAGGATGTATACGCCCAAAACGATATGCAAAACCAGGAACAGGGGCACCAGCACCTTGAACTTCGCGTGCTTCGTTTTGTGGCGGAACAGCTCCATGCCCAGGAGCGCGCCGAGAGGCCCAAAGAGGGCGACGAGCAGGAGCGTCGCCTCCGGGATGCGCCAGGCGCCCCGCTTCGCCTTCCCTTTGTCGAGGCCGTACAGGACGAAGGCCGCCAGGTTCAAAACGGCCAAAACCAGCAAAATCGTTTTCATGTCCGCTCCTTCTGCTGAGGGTAGTGCCGGCGACCCAGGGCCTCCGCCCAGTTTTCCGGGTAGTGGGATTCGTAGGGGATGTGCTGCATCGACCGCCTTTTCACGTTCCGGGGCAGATTGGCCCAAAGGAAGGAGGGGATGCCCACCGCCAGCAGGTACAGAGGCCCCAGCAGCGCGGACTGGAAGGTGTGTCCGTATTCATGGGCCAGGAGTTTCGCCTCCCGCTCCGGCTGGAGGCCATCGGGAACGAAGATGAACATGCCCAATGACACGCCGCCCCAGTCCCCGTCGTGAAGGGTGGCGATGGCGCCGCCCACCCGCTTGCGGGGGCAGCGGCGATATTTCAAGGCCATGATCAGGCCAAGAAGCGTTTGGGGCAGGCCCCAGGTCCATTGCCAAATCCGATATGCAGCTATCCGCCATTTTTTCATGGCCTCACTATAGCATGGGCGAAAGGTGCCGTCAAGAAAGCATAAACGGAGCCTCGGCCGTATACAATAGGCCTATGGAAAAGAAAAATGACTTTTGGCCCTATGCTGCTTTCATCCTGCTTTCGCTCCTGGTGGGCGGCCTCGCCACGCTGGTGTCCGTGGACGGGATGCGGGCGTTTCAGAACCTGCCCCAGTCGCCCCTGACTCCGCCGCCGGTGGTGTTCTCCATCGTCTGGTCCATCCTTTACGTCCTCATGGGCGTGTCCGCGGCCCTTATCTATGGGGTGGAGCCCCGGGGGCTGAAGGATCAGCATCTTTTGTACGCCGGGACGCTGCTGCTCAACTTCCTCTGGCCGGTGCTCTTCTTCGCTTTGGAACTGCGTTTGGCGGCCCTGGTGGTGCTGCTCATGATGATCGCTTTGGCCATCGGCACCGTGGTCCGGTATCGGCCGGTGAGCCGCCCCGCCGCTTATCTCCAGATCCCCTACGCCCTGTGGCTCCTGTTCGCCTTCTATCTCAACCTCACGGCCTATCAGCTCAATGGATAAACAAGAAGGGGATGACGGCTCTATTAAAAGAACCATTGCCCCCTTCTTAAGCTTTTCTTTTTGGGCGACTTTTTCTTTTCACTGAAAAGAAAAAGTCGCAGAAAGAAAACTTACAAAAGCTTCTCCAGCTCGTCCACGGTCTCCGCGAATACCTTCAGGGCGTTCTTCACGGTGTCCGGCTTCGTCAGATCCACGCAGGCGATCTTCAGCTCGTTGAGCGGGTAGTCGCTGCCGCCGGTGGTGAGGAATTTGAGGTAGCCGGAAGCGTCGCCGGTGGTGAGGATCCGATCCGCGATGGCCACGGCGGAGGAGAACCCGGTGGCGTACTGGTACACATAGAACCCCCGGTAGAAATGGGGGATGTAGCTCCACTCCGGATCGATGTCCGGATCCGCCTTGGCCCCGTCGTAGTAGAGGGCCACCAGCTCGTGGTAGACCTGGTTCAGCGTGGCGGCGGTCAGCGGCGTGCCGGCGGCGGCAAGCTCATGGACCTTGCGCTCAAACTCCGCGAACAGGGTCTGCCGGAAGATCGTGGTGCGGAACCCCTCCAGGAAGTGGTTCAGAACGTACGCCCGGCGCCGCTTGTCCGTTTCGGTCTTTAGCAGATACTTGGTGAGCAGCACCTCGTTCACCGTGGAGGCCACCTCCGCCACCATGATCCGGTAGTCGTGGAGGGGATAGGACTGGGCCCGGTCGGAGAAGAAGGAGTGCATGGAGTGCCCCAGCTCATGGGCCACGGTGAAGGCGTCGTCCAGGGTGTCGGTGTAGTTGAGCAGCACATAGGGGTGCACGCCGAACACGCCCATGGAGAAGGCGCCGCTGCGCTTGCCCTCGTTCTCGTAAACGTCCATCCAGCGCTCCGAAAAGGCCCGGTCCAAAAGCTGGCCGTACTCCTCACCCAAAGGCGCGGTGGCCCTCTTCACCAGCTCCTTCACCTCAGAGAAGGGCACGGGGAAGTCCACGTCCTCCACCATGGGGGCGTACAGGTCGAACACGTCGATCTCGTCCAGCCCCAGCACCCGCTGCCTAAGCTTCAGATACTTCTTCATGGCGGGCAGGCTCTCGTGGACCGCCTCGATGAGGCTGTCATAGACGCTGACGGGCACGTTGCCCCCGTCCAGCGCCGCCTCGCAGGCGGAAGCATAGCCCCGAACCTGGGCAAAGTAGTTGTCCAGCTTCACCGCGCCGCCGTACAGGGCCGCGAAGGTGTCCCCATACTGGCGATAGCTGCCGAACATGGCCCGGAAGGCCTCCTCCCGGACACGCCGATCCCGGCTCTCCCGGAACACGCCGAAGTTGCCCTGGGTGAGCTGGACCTCTTTTCCCTGCTCGTCGTGGACCAGGGGCAGCTTCATATTCACGTTGGTGAGCATGGAATAGGCCTCTGAGGGGGTCTGGGCCGCCTCGCCCAGCATGGCCAGCATCCGCTCCCGCGCCTCGTCCAGCACATGGGCCCGGCCCCGGACGATATCCTCCACGATGAACCGATACACCCCCATGTCCTCCTCGGCCATCCAGGCGGCAAGGTCCGCTTCCGGGATGGACAGGATCTCCGGATTCAAAAAGGCCACCATGGACATGCCCTTCACCAAGAGGGTCATGGCCCGAGCGTCCATGTTCTGATGCTCCGGCTCACTGCCGTCGGCGCACTTGTGCAGATTCGCGTAGATGAAGGGCAGCTCGATCTTCTCCATGGCCGCGTAGACCGCGTCCAGCCCATTCTTCAACCCCTCCTTGCTCATCCTCAGGGTCCCGGGCAACGCCGCGAGCCCCGCCACGGCCTGCTCCGCTTCAGCCATGGCCGCCTCCCAGGCCGCCTTGTCCGGGTAGATGTGGGTAAAGTCCCACTGGTACTTGGGATCCATATCCTTGCGCTTCATGTGCCGTTCATCCTTTCCTGAAGTATTCGGCATGAGTATACCGCGTTTTTCTTTGGGAAGCAAGCTGCCCTTTCCAAGACGGGTCGGGCGTGGTATACTGTTGCCAACAAAATGTGAGGAGGACACCTATGGCCTACGATTTTACCACCCTGCCCGATCGCTGGGACGCCGGCGCTTTCAAGTATGAGGATATGAAGAAAAAGAAGCCCGACGTCTCCCGGGACGCCGTGCCCCTCAGTGTGGCGGACATGGAGTTTTTGGACCCGCCGGAGGTGGTGGAGGGCCTCAAACGCTATCTCGACCACAACGTGCTGGGCTACACCGGCCCAACGGCGGGGTATTTTTCCGCCGTTCAAAGTTGGATGGAGCGCCGCCACGGGTACCGGCCCGAGAAGGACTGGTTCATCACCAGCCCCGGCATCGTCCCCGCCCTCTACGAGTTGGTGAAGGCGCTGACCGGGCCGGGGGAGGGGGTGCTCATGCTGAGCCCGGTGTACCACCCCTTCCGCTTCGCCGCCCAGGAGCAGGGCCGGGAGACCCTTTTCTGCCCCTTGATCGAGCGGGAGCGGACCTACGACATCGATTTCGACTTATTCGAAAAGCTGTGCGCGCAGCCCCGGGTGAAGCTGTTTTTGCTCTGCAGCCCCCACAACCCCGTGGGCAGGATCTGGACCAGGGAGGAGCTGCTGCGACTCAGCGAGATCTGCCTGAAACATAACGTCATCATGGTGGCGGACGAGATCCACGGGGATCTGATCCTGCCCGGGTACAGCTTCGTTTCCCTGGGGACCCTGCCGGAAAAATACGTGAGGAACGCCGTCATCTGCACCGCCCCCAGCAAGACCTTCAACCTGGCGGGGATGCAGTGCTCCAACCTGTTCGCGGCGGACGGGGCCCTGCGGGAACGGCTGCAGAAGGAGGGTCACTATCCCACCCTGACTGCCCTGGGCTACGAAAGCTGCCGCCTGGCGTACACCTATGGGGAAGCATGGCTGGAAGCGCTGCGGACGGTCCTGGGGGAGAACAGGCGGCTGGTGGAAACGTTTTTAGCGGAGCGGATCCCCCAGATCCGGCCCTTTGAGCTCATGGGCACCTACCTCATGTGGCTGGACTGCCGAGGGCTGGGCCTTAGTAAGGACGCCCTGGAGAAGGCCATGATCGACGGGGAGCTGTTCTTCGACGAGGGGTACATCTTCGGATCCGAGGGCGCGGGCTTCGAGCGGCTGAATCTGGCCTGTCCCGCCTGGGTCCTCCAGAAGGCCATGGATAAACTTTCGGCGGTGGTGCGGAAGGCGGGCAAATGAAGCGGCTGCTGATCACCGGATTCTCTCCCTTCGGCGGGGATGGGATAAACCCCGCCTGGCAGGCGGTGGCGGCCCTGCCCGAGACGGTGGGGGCATGGGTGCTCTATAAGCGGGAGCTGCCCGCCACCTTCCGGGGCGCGCCCAGGGGGATGGAGGAAGCCATACGGGAGGTGGAGCCGGACGCGGTGCTGATGATCGGCCTCGCGGCAGGCCGGGCGGCGGTGACTCCGGAACGGCAGGGGGTCAACGAGAAAAGCGCCCGCATCCCGGACAACGAGGGGTGCCAGCCCCAAAATGAGCCCGTGATCCCCGGGAGACCGGGGGCCCTCTATTCCACCCTGCCTGTGGAGGACATGGCCGAAGCCATCCGCGAGATCGGCGTCCCCGCCCAGGTCTCCGAAAGCGCGGGCCGGTTCGTGTGCAACGCCCTGCTGTATTCGACGCTCCATGCCCTGGAGCAGGCGGAGGCACCGGTGCCCGCCGCCTTCGTCCACGTGCCCGCCACCCCGGAGCTGGCGGCGGGGCGGGACATGCCCACCTTGCCCTTGGAAAGGATCGTCGCGGCTCTAAGGGCCGCCATCGAGGCGATATAAGGCGAATGACCAAAAAAACGCTGCGGCTGTCAGGAAGACTGGCAGCCGCAGCGCTTTGTTGATTGGATCGCGTCATTCTGTAATATAGGAAATGGAGTCGGCGTAGCGATAATAGTAGGTGTCGTCTGGATCGAGACCGGATAGAATCTCCACGTAGGTTCCGTCGGAGACCCCTGTTTGGACCGTCACAGGAGAAAGAAGCTCGTCCTTCTCCTCGTCATACGCCGTGAAGACGACGGTTCGGTTGCCTTCCTCCGTCAAAGCGGCCAAAGGCACCGTCAACGCCGCCTGCCCTTCGCTTCGGGGAAAGCAGACCGTGCCGTTCATGCCGGGATACAGCTGCGGCTGTCTGTCCAGAGCCAGGGTGACGGCGTATTTGGTGTTGCCGCCGCTGTTTTCCCCCTCCGGGTCGATTTTGGTGACGGCGGCGGTCAGATCCGTGGTGGACAAGGCGTCCAGATACAGATCGGCCTCCTGCCCCAGAGACAGGGACAGCACGTCCAACTCGTCGACCGACACTCTGATCAGCATCTTCTCCTGGGGCGTGACGGTGCACAGCTCCTGCTCGGCAATGGCGTAGGCATCTTTTTTGCTGCTGGCAGCGCCGCCGTCCTTTCCGGAAGGAACGCGGATGCTGATGCGTCCGCCTCCGGGACGATCGCCCTGGCTCGGAGAGCCGGAGGGAGCCGCGCTCTCTCCGGGTTTGGAGGGGCCTTCGGCAGGAGCTGTCGACTCGCTCGGCCCAGGCGTGGGCGCCGGTGTGGGTGTGGGCGTGGGGGTAGGCGTGGGGGTGGCGCTGGCCCCCGTGTGCTCCACGATCACCCAAACCAGGCTCCCGTTGGCGTCGAAGGTGAAGAGCAGCCTATCCCCGGGCAGGATCTCGGAAGCGGAGATGGTGTTCCACCCGCTGTTGAGCAGATAGATGGGGGACGAACCGGGGATGGTGTAGGTGCCCGTCATGGTGGCGGCGGGCAGGGCCGGCAGAGCGGTATAGCTGGAGACGCTCACCGGGTTTGCGCCGATGTTCAGGGACAACAGCCCGCCGACGTTCTCCAGGACCTCTCCCACATAGTGCACATACTCCTCCGGTTCCGCATCGGCGGGGCCGGAAGCAAGATGCCGCACGGTGAGCCCCGTCACCATGTCGGAAACGGACAGATAGGCCAACTCGTCGGAAAGGCCCTCTATCACACCGCCGCATGGGGCGTGGACGTACCCGCTCTCATACAGCTCGAACAAGGTTTTTAGCTCTGCCTCGTATTCGGACCGCTGCTGAAGAAGGGCCTGGTACTCAGAGAGATCCGCCGTGTCGCTCAGCTCGATCACGGCCGCACCTGCATAGACGGTGCTTCCCTCGGCGCGATAGATGCGGGACACGGTCCCCAGGTATCCGGTGATATTCAGCGCTTTGTGTACATACAGGGGGCCGCTGCCCAGCAGATCGCCTTTCTCGCTTTTCACAGAGACCTGTTCCCCCATGGCGTATCCCCGGTCCACGACGGTCACGGTGGCGATGCCTTCCTCCAGGAAGGATACTTCGCCTGTGAGCTCCGTTCCGTCGGACAGGGTGACGATGACCGCGCTGCCCATGAATAGATCATCCGATGCCGGGATCTGCACGGCCATGCGCCCGTCCAGACTCAGCAGCATCAGAGCGCCGTGATCGTTCATCACGTCCTGCACCGTTTCTCCCACCTGGGCGTAGACGGTTTTCACGGTCCCCGCCACAGGGGCGGTGAGGGTGGTGGCGCTTTTGGCTTCGTGAGCCTTCTGGAGCTGGCTGTCAATGTCTTCGAGAGCCTCATGGACCGAGGCGATGGCCTGCATGACGGAGGTCTTGTCCGCCTTGGCCACGATCTGGCCTGCCGTGACGGTGTCGCCGTTTTTGACGCAGACGGAGGAGACGGTGATGGAAGCGGGGATGCTGACGGAGACGGCTTCCTGTTCCTCCAGATAGCCTGTGGATTGAATGAAGCTGGTCAGGGTTTTCTCCTCCGCCGTGCCGGAAAGGACGTGAAGATCGGCAAGGGCTCCGTCCGCTTTTTCCTCTTCCTCGTTCACCGGGAACAGGAACACCACCAGACCAAGGGCGGCGAGGAACAGCAGCATGGCGGGCCAAAGCGATACTCGCTTTTGAGATAAGGGCGCGTCCTTCTGCTCCTCCAGCTGGCGGATCTTCTTTCCAAGGAGGACCAGCCGCAGGATGCAAAGAGCCATGCCCAGGACGGCGCCGATCAGGATGTACAGCCGGTAGGGGCGTACCGCCTCCCGGACGGGCGTGAGCTCCGACAGGGGCAAATACTCCTGCAGCTTCGCGATCTTGGCCGAGAACCATTCCTTCAGCGGCGAAACAGCCGGCGCTTCCTCGGCTTTTACAGCCTCCGTGTCGCTGTCCGACTCGGCGGGGCGGGAACGGCGGCGGGATGTGCCGTCCCCTCGCTCACCGGAACCGGGGAAAGATGCGCTCTCAGGGAAACTGTTCCCTTCAGGAGCCGTCATGCCCTCCGGCAGGTTCATGCCATCCGGCAAGCTACCCTCTGAAGGAAACGTCATGCCTTCCGGCAGGGAAAAGGTCCCTTCCGGTTCGCTGTCGGTGACGGCTGCCGCCTCCGGCACCAGGAACCATAGGCCCAGATCCGCCAATAAGACGAGGCTGAACAGGATCAGCAGAACGGAATAGAAAAATCTTTTGGCTTTCATAGTTTCTCCTCACCCGCCATAGTGCAGGGCGTCGATGGGTGCCATCCGAGCCGCCTTGTTGGCCGGATACAGACCGAACACGATCCCGATGAAGAAGCAGAACAGAACGGCGATGAGCACGACGCCCCCCGACATCTGGAAGCTGATGTCCAGGCCCGAAACCACCGTGGTGATGAGCCGCAGCACGCCCCAGGAACCCAGGATGCCCAAAGCACAGCCCAGCATGCAGATGACTACCGCCTCAACCAGGAACTGGGTCAGGATCATGCCGCGGCTGGCTCCGATGGCTTTACGGATGCCGATCTCCCGGGTACGCTCCGTGACGGTGACCAGCATGATGTTCATGATGCCGATGCCGCCGACGATCAGGGAAATGGCGGCGATGCCGCCCAACAGCACGGCCAGGATGGACGTGACGCTGCTCAGCGCGCTTTCCAGAGCGTTCTGGGAGGATATGGAAAAGGCGTCCTCGTCCGAATCGAAGCGTTCCTTCAAAATCTCCGTCAGACGCGTTTTGGCATCGTCCACCGTGCCGGCTTCTCCGGCGCTCACATAGAAGCTGGTGATCTCCGCTGTAACGGTGGAACTGATGCGGATGAGGGAGGAATAGGGGATATAGGCCACCAGGGAACCGCTGCGGAAGGCGCTGGTCAGGGAGGTGTCGTCGTCCTTCAGCACGCCCACCACCTGGAATCGGTGACCGTTCAGCCGGATGTCCTCTCCGAGACAATCCGCATAGCCCACCAGTTCTGTGGCCGCGGTTTCATTGATGACGCAGACGAAGGACACGTTCTCCTCGTCGACCGTTTTCAAAAACCGCCCCACCAGCAGGTCCAGCTTCTGGATGTCCCCATAGGGGGCGGTGGTGCCGTAGACGGTCAGAGAGCCGGTCTCGGTGCCGTATTTGGCAGTGACGCTCTCCGTGGCGGTGGGGGCGATCCGGCCGAAGGCGTCCTCGTCCATCCATTTGTTCAGGTCGGAGATGGTGACAGGGTTGCCCTTGTTGTCCGAAATGCGGACGGAGATCTGATCGCTCCCCAAACTGGCGATGGTATCAGTCACGTTCCCCGTGGCGCCGCTGACCAGGCTCACCAGGATCACCAGCGCCATGACGCCGATGATGATGCCCAGCATGGTGAGGAAGGCCCGCATCTTGTTGCCGGAGATGGACTTGATGGCCATGCGGACGGATTGGATCATGGGGCCACCTCCCGCACCCGACCGTCCAGGATGTGGATGCTGCGCTGGGCCTGGCAGGCCACGGAATCGTCGTGGGTGATGAGCACGATGGTGTTTCCGGCATCGTGCAGCTCATGGAAGATGTCCATGATGTCCTGGCCCGTGCGGGAATCCAGATTGCCCGTGGGCTCGTCGGCCAAAATAAGGGAAGGATGGGCGGCGATGGCCCGGGCGATAGCCACCCGCTGCTGCTGGCCGCCGGAGAGCTCCGAGGGCAAATGATGGATGCGGCCGGTGAGCTGGACCCGCTCCAACGCCTCCGCCACCCGGCGGCGGCGCTCCCCCCGCCTGACCCGCTGATAGATCAGGGGCAGCTCCACGTTCTCCGCCGCGGTGAGCTGAGGGATCAGGTTGAAGCTTTGAAACACGAAGCCGATCTTGCGGCTGCGAACCTGGGCAAGCTCGTTCTCCGTATAGTCTTCGATGGGGATGTCGTCCAGCAGATATTCTCCGCTGTCCGCCACGTCCAGGCATCCGATGATGTTCATCAGGGTGGATTTGCCGCTGCAGCTGGGGCCGATGATGCTGACGAATTCTCCGTCATGCACCGTCAGCGAGGCGTGGTCCAGCGCCTTCACGATCTCGTCGCCCACCTGATAGGTCTTGCAAACTTCCTTCAGGACGATCATGGCTGACCTCCGTTCCGTCCGCTGCCGGAGGGGCGTCCGCTGCCGGAAGGACGTCCGCTGCCGGAACCGGAACCGCCGGGCCAGCCGCTGCCGCCGGGTTGGTTGCCGCCGTTGAAGCCGCCCATGAAGGCGTTGAAGTCGTTGGCCTGCTTCTCGGTGTAATAGACGGTGTCCCCTTCCTGCAAACCCTCGGTGATCTCCACGTAGCCGCCGCCAGTCAGACCGGTCTTCACCTCCGCCATGCCTTCCAGTTCCCCGGTGGTCTCGTTGACAGAGGTGTACACATAGGCTGATTGACGGGTCTTGGTCACCGCCGCTTCAGGGAGCAGCAGCGCGTCGTCCACGCCCTCGATGCGGATGGCTACGGTGGCGGACATGTTGGGCAGCATCTTCTCCGTCCTGTCCAGGGTGACCTCCACGGCGTATCGGGTGACGCCGCTGCTGCTGGTGCCCGTCTTTTCGATGGACGTGACCTGGCCGCTGAAGGGCTCCTCGCTGATGGAGGAGATGGTGATGGACGCCGTTTGGCCCAGCTCCACCGCCAAAATGTTCGATTCGTCGATGGAGGCGCTCACGATCATCTTCTCCTGGGGCTGCAGCACGGCGAAGGTCCATTCGGCAGGGGTCTCCGCGCCCTCCACGGTTTCCTGCTCCTCCGTGATGGACGATACTTTGCCGGAAAGGGGCGCCCGGACGACCCCCAGCTTATACAGGGAGATGAGCTCGTTCAGCTCTTCCTCCAGCTGTGCCCGCTGCTGCAGGAGGGCGTCGTAGTTGGCGGTGAAGACCGTGTCGCTGAGGTACATAAGGATCCTGTTTTTGGTGACCGGGGCATTTTCTGTGACGGAAAGACGGCTTACCGTGCCCGCATACCCGGTCACGTTCAAGGGCTGATGGATATATAGCAGGCCGCGGCCGAGTTCCTGCCCCTCGCCGTTGGTGACGATGGCCTCGTCCCCCAACAGGGGCTTGTCGTCGGTGACGAGCACCGCGATGGTTTCTCCGTTGCGCTCGCCTGCGGTGCCGGAATAGGTGCTGCCGTCGGACAGGGTCACCGTGAGCGGATCACCTTCTAAAACAGCTTTAGCCGGGACGTCCACCGCCATGTATCCGTCCAAAGAGATGGTCAGCAGAGCCCCGTGTTCGTACATGGCGGAAAGGACCGAGTCGCCGTTCTCACAATAGATCGCCTTCACCCGGCCTGTCACGGTGGATTTCACCGTGGTGCTCAGCGTTTCCCGGGCCGCTTCGGCGATATCACTGTCCAGCGCTTCGAGCTCCGTCTGCAGCTCGTTCATGGCGGTCAGCACGGACGTAAGGTCCAGATAGGCCAAAACGTCCCCTTCTTCAACGGAATCCCCTTCTTCGACGCACAGGGAGCGAAGGGATACGCTGCTGGGCACCTTTACTTCCGTTGCCTCCTGGGCGGCCAACGTGCCGCTGCCGGAGATGGTGGTGCTGATGCTGCCCACGGTCACGGTGGCCTTCTGGGCTGTCTCCTTGCTCTTTTCGCCATAGGCTTCCGTGACCCGCTGCCGCAGGAGCTTCACCCCTACGGCCGCCCCGGCGATCAGGATCGCCAGGACGACGAGGACGGCGGACAGCGTTTTTCTTCTTCTGTTCTTCTTTCTGGAATTGGCCATATTTCCTTCTTTCCCATGCTGTTTTGGCCATGATAGCGGCTCAAGCTTAAAACATCTTTAAAAAAAGCTTGTCAGAATATCTGACAAGCTTAGTGAACGGAATAGTAAAGGCGAGCAGGGAGCCTTTATTTATGATACAGCTTCTTGGTCTGGTACACGGGCTCGCAGGTCACGTGGATGCCCAGCTTGCGAAGGAGGTTCAAATCCACCTCCGCCAGGATCACCGTGGAGTGCATCTCGCAGTTCTTCAGGTTGCTCAGCTGCTCCATGGCGATCTCCGCCGTGGGGTTCGTGGCGGCGCAGATGGAGAGGGCCAGCAGCGTCTCGTCCGTGTGGAGCCGGGGGTTGTGGTTCCCCAGATGGTCCACCTTCAGATGCTGGATGGGCTCGATGATCACGGGGGAGATGAGCTTCATGTCGTGGCGGATGCCGCCCAGCTCCTTGAGGGCATTGAGCAGCATGGCCGACGCCGCGCCCAGCAGCGGCGAGGATTTGCCCGTGACGATCCGCCCGTCGGGCAGCTCGATGGCGGCGGCCGGTCCGCCGGTCTCCTCGGCCCGGGCGAGGGCAGGCGCCACCGGCGGCCGATCCTCGGTCTTGAGCCCCGCCTGCTTCATGAGGATGCGAAGCTTGTCCACCTCGTCCTCCGTGGTGAACCCCTGCTTCTTGCTCATCTGGGCGGCGAAGAACCGGCGGATGATCTCCTGCTGGGCGGCGAAGCGGACGGCCTCGTCGTCGCTGATGCAGAAACCCACCATGTTCACGCCCATGTCCGTGGGGGACTTGTAGGGGGACTGGCCGTAGATCTGCTCGAACATGGCGTTGAGCACGGGGAAGATTTCGATGTCCCGGTTGTAATTGACGGCGATCTTCCCATAGGCCTCCAGGTGGAAGGGGTCCACCATGTTCACGTCCGAAAGGTCCGTGGTGGCGGCCTCATAGGCAAGGTTCACCGGGTGATTCAGGGCCAGGTTCCAGATGGGGAAGGTCTCGAACTTGGCGTAGCCCGCCTTCACGCCCCGGAGATTCTCGTGATAGAGCTGGGAGATGCAGGTGGCCATCTTGCCGCTGCCGGGGCCGGGGGCGGTGACCACCACCAGGGGCCGGCTGGTCTCCACATAGTCGTTCTTGCCGCAGCCCTGGTCGCTCATGATGAGTTGGGCGTCGGCGGGGTAGCCGGGGATGGAATAGTGGTGGTAGCATTTGACGCCTAAGGTCTCCAGCCGATTCGAGAAATTGACGGCGGCCCGCTGCCGGGCGTAGCGGGTGATGACCACGCTGCCCACGTACAGGCCGAAATCCCGAAAGATGTCGATGAGCCGCAGCACGTCCTGGTCGTAGGTGATGCCAAGGTCGCTCCGCACCTTGTTCTTTTCGATGTCCGAGGCGTTGATGACGATGATGATCTCCACCTGGTCGCTGAGGGAGCGGAGCATCTGCATCTTGCTGTCGGGCCGGAAGCCGGGCAGCACCCGGGACGCGTGATAGTCGTCAAAGAGCTTGCCGCCGAATTCCAGATACAGCTTGCCGCCGAAGGAGCCGATCCGCTGCCGGATATGCTCGGACTGAAGCTTCACATACTTGTCGTGGTCAAAACCGATCTTTTGCATGTACCATACCTCCCCAAATTACTCCATAGTATATACAACTTCGCTCCGCAATGCAAGAACTTGTCTTTCTTTTCGGAAAGGTGTATACTATTTAAACTACCCGATTTGAAGGAGGAAGAGCCATGCTGTTTTCCGACATGCCCTATGTACGCCCGGATCTGGAGTTCCTGGCAGAGAAGATCGACGAGCACACCGAGGAGCTGAAAAACGCCCAAACCTTCGCCGAGGCGGACCGGGCCTTCATCGCCCTGGAAAAGGTCTTCTCCGGGGTGGAGACCGCCACGACCCTTTGCTTCATCCGCCATTCCGTGAACACGGAAGACGAATTCTACGCCACGGAAAAGGAGTATCTGGACGAGGCCATGCCCCAGCTCCAGGACATCCGGCAGGGGGTCTGGCTGGCGCTGTTCGATTCCCCCTGGCGCCCGGATTTCGAAAAGAAATACGGCAGCATCCTGTTCACCAACATGCAGATCCAGATGCGCTCCTTCGATCCCAAGCTGATCCCCGACATGCAGGAGGAGAACAAGCTCACCACCGCCTACGGCAAGCTCATCGCCTCCGCCCAGATCCCCTTCGAGGGGCAGGTGCTGAACCTGGCCCAGTTCGGCCCCTATAAGGAGAGCACGGACCCGGCCGTCCGCAAAAAGGCATGGCTCGCTCAGGCGGGCTTCTATACGGGGCATCAGTCTGAGCTCGACGAAATCTACGACAAGCTCACACGGCTAAGGACCAAGATGGGCCGGGACATGGGCTATGAGAACTACGTGCCCCTGGGGTACGACCGCATGGGCCGCAACTGCTACACCGAGGCGGACGTGAAAAAATTCCGGGAGGCCATCATCCGATATGTGGTCCCCCTGGCGGACCGGCTCTATCGGGAGCAGGCGGAGCGGCTGGGCGCCGAGTATCCCCTGAGCTACAGCGACACCGCCCCCATGTTCCTCTCCGGCAACCCCAAACCCCGGGGCACGGCGGACGATATCCTGGCTGCGGGGAAGAAGTTCTATCACGAGCTGTCCCCGGAATCTTCCGCCTTCATCGACGTCATGTTCAAGAACGAGCTCATGGACGTGCTCAGTCGCAAGGGCAAGGAGGGGGGCGGCTACTGCGCCGGCATCCCGGACTACAGGGTCCCCTTCATCTTCGCCAACTTCAACGGCACCCAGGGGGACGTGGAGGTGCTCACCCACGAGGGCGGCCACGCCTTCGCCGGCTACACCGCCCGGGACGTGTTCCCGCCGGAGCTGAACAGCCCCACCATGGAGAGCTGCGAGATCCACTCCATGAGCATGGAGTTCTTTGCCTGGCCCTGGGCGGAGGATTTCTTCGGTGACCAGGCGGACAAATACCGCTACACCCACCTGGCCGGGGCCCTGAAATTCCTGCCCTACGGCACCATGGTGGATCACTTCCAGCACATAATCTACGAGCAGCCAGACCTGACGCCGGATCAGCGGCACGAGAAGTGGGCGGAGCTGACGAAGATATATATGCCCTGGATCCGGTTGGGCGACATGCCCTTCTGGGGAGAGGGGAAGGCCTGGCAGCGCCAGAGCCACATCTATGAGGCCCCCTTCTATTACATCGACTACTGCCTGGCCCAGTCCGTGGCGCTCCAGTTCTGGGCCCTCATGCAGCAGGATCGGGACGACGCCTGGCAGCGGTACTACCAGCTGGTGAAGCTGGCCGGCACCCGGACCTATCGGGAGCTGGTGGCCGCCGCCGGTCTCAACGATCCCTTTGAGCCGGAGGGCCTGCGGGCCGCCTGTGAAGCCGCTGCCAGGTGGCTGGACGGCTGTGACATGACCAAGATCAAATAAGGAGGAGCCTATGCGCGCATACGAACGGTTCATCACCTATGCCAAAGTCCACACCGCCAGCAGCGAGGACTTTGTGAAAAATCCCTCCACGGAGCGTCAGTTCGATTTGGGGCGGCTTCTGGTGAAGGAGCTGCAGGAGCTGGGGGTATCGGACGCCCGGCTCACGGACAGCTGCTATGTCTACGGCTCCCTGCCCGCCACCCCCGGCTGTGAAACCAGGCCCGGCCTGGGCTTCGTCGCCCACATGGACACCGTCCCCGACTTCTCCGGGGAGAACGTGAAGCCCACCCTGGTCTATGACTATGACGGGGGCGACCTCCCCCTGGGCGACTCGGGCCGGATCCTTTCGCCCCGGAATTTCCCCAGCCTGAGGGAGCTGAAGGGCAAGACCCTCATCACCACCGACGGCACCACCGTCCTGGGGGGTGACGATAAGGCAGGCGTGGCGGAGATCATGACCCTGGTGGAGATCCTGCAACAGGGCCAGATCCCTCATGGCCCCATCGGCGTGGCCTTCACCCCGGACGAGGAGATCGGCCACGGCCCCGACGGCTTCGACGTAGGGGGCTTCGGCTGCGACTTTGCGTATACCCTGGACGGGGGCAGGGCGGGGGAGATCGAGTTTGAAAACTTCAACGCCTGCGCCGCCAAATTCACCGTCCACGGCCGGAACGTGCACCCCGGCGCCGCCAAGGGAGTCATGATCAATGCCCTGCAGGTGGCGGGGGAGCTGAACGCCCTGCTGCCCGGGGCGGAGCGGCCCGAGCGCACGGCGGGCTACGAGGGCTTCTTCCACCTGACCGACATGGCCGGCAGCGTGGAGCAGGCCACCCTCTCCTATATCGTCCGGGACCACAGCGCCCCGCGCTTTGACAGCCGGAAGGCCACCCTTCGGCAGATCGAGGCCTTCCTGAACGAAAAGTACGGCCCCGGCACCTGCGAGCTGGTCATCCGGGATCAGTACCGGAACATGGTGGAGAAGATCCGCCCGGAGAACTATCACCTCATCGAAAACGCCGTGGCCGCCTGCGAGGCGGCGGGCGTCAAGCCCCTGATCCAGCCCATCCGGGGCGGCACCGACGGGGCGACGCTGTCCTTCATGGGACTGCCCTGTCCGAACCTGGGCACCGGCGACTACGCCTGCCACGGTCCCTTCGAGCACGTCTGCGTGGAGGAGATGGATCAGTGCGTCGAGATAGCTCTGAACCTGGTAAAGACCTACGCCAAATAGCCCCATAAAAGGAGACGCCCCATGAAAACCTGGAAACCCATGCTTACGTACCTGGTGGCATTCGTTGCCTTCGCCCTTGTGAACCGATTTCTCTTCGCCCATCCCGTGATCCAGGTGCTGGCCATGGCCGCCATGGTCCTTTTCGCGGCTTCCCTCCTGCGCCTGATGCTGAACCTCGTCAAGCCCAAAGAGCGCAAGGCCATGACGATGATCTCCATCCTGTCCAGTCTCCTGCGGTATGTGGCGGCTTTGGTGATCCTCTGTTGGGGCCTGTCCATCCTGGGCGTCAATGTGAACGCCATCGTGGCCAGCGTGGGGATCGTGGCTCTGGTCGTTGGCTTTGGGGCCGAAAGCCTGGTGGCCGATGTGGTCACAGGCATCTTCCTGATCTTTGAAAACCAGTACAACGTGGGGGATATCGTGGAGGTCAATGGCTTTCGCGGCGTGGTAAAGGAGATCGGCATCCGCACCACCTCCATCATGGACATGGGGGAGAACATCAAGATCATCAACAACTCCGAAATGAAGAACATCCTGAACCGGTCCGACAACATCTCTCGGGCGGTCAGCGACATTGCCATCCCCTATGAGACGGACTTGGAAGCCCTGGAGGCGAAGCTTCCCCGGCTCATGGAGGACATCTTCGCCAAGAGGCAGGACGTGATGCTCTCTGCGCCCCGGTATCTGGGGGTCCAGCAGCTGGCGGAGTCCTCCGTGATCCTCCGGTTCGTGGTGGATGTGGCGGAGAAAGATATTTATTCCGGAGCCCGCACCCTCAATCGGGATCTTTGGCTGGGCTTCCGGTCCCTGGGCGTGGAGTGCCCCTTCCCCCAGGTGGACGTGCACAGCAAGTAAACGGCGATCCCCATGACCGATCTGGACCGGGAATTTTCGCCCCTGCCGGAGGAATTTTCCACCCCGGGGGCACAGATTTCCCCTCCGCCGCCTGAGTTCGGCGGGGGCGGGCAAGGTGCGCCCGCGGCTAAGACGAAAAAGCGGATGCGCCGGTATCTGATTGCGTTGTTGACCACAGGGATCCTCTCTGGAACGGCAGTCTTCGGCGGGCAGTGGGCCAAAGTTTTCGCGTTTGCCCCTACGGCCATGCCGTCCCCTGAGACGGTGGCGGCCATGACCGTCACCCGGGCGGAGGACACACCGGCTCCCACAGCGGAGCCCACACCCGAACCGACAGCGACGCCTTCCATTGAGCCTGTGTCCGAGCCTACACCTACGCCGACGCCGACCCCTACGCCTACGCCAACGCCGACACCGACGCCAACGCCGACACCGACACCCACTCCGACGCCGACGCCCACGGCAACGCCGACGCCTACGCCCACGCCTGCGCCGACACCCACTCCGACGCCAACGCCCACGGCAACGCCGACGCCTACGCCCACGCCGACGCCGACACCCACTCCGACGCCAACGCCTACGCCGAC
>JAFWMS010000039.1 GCA_017545535.1 Clostridia bacterium
AGGACCTTCGCTTTGTCCAGGATGGCACGGATCGCTTCGATTTCGGTGATCTGTCTGTCTTTTCTTCTCATACGAATAAAAATATGAGCCGACGGAAAACCGCCGGCTCCTGGTTCCTTTTCTTATGCCTTCATCTGGGACATGACTTCCTCAGCGAAGTTGTCCTCCCGCTTCTGCAGGCCCTCGCCCATCTCGTAACGGACGAAAGTGACGACCTCGGAAGCGTTCTTGGCCTTGAGCATATCCTTCACGGCGATGCCCTGGTCCTTCACGTAGACCTGCTCCAGCAGGCAGACCTCCTTGTAGTACTTGCTCATGCGGCCGTCCACCATCTTCTCCACGATGGCCTGGGGCTTGGGCTTGGCGGCCTGGGCATTCTCGTCCAGGGCCTTGGCCAGCTGGATCTTCCGCTCGTGGTCGATGTAGTCCTGGGGCAGGTCCTTCACGCCCACGCACACGGGGTTGGCCGCGGCGATCTGCAGGGCCACGTCGTGCATGGCTTCCTTGTCGCAGGGAGCGGAGAACTGGACCACGACGCCGATGCGGCCGCCCATGTGGATGTAGGTATCCACGGCGCCCTCGATGCGGACGAAGCGGCGGATGCTGATCTTCTCACCGATGCCGGCCACAGCGGTGGACACGGCGTGCTCTACGGTGTCGCCGTCCATGGTGGTGGCCATGAGGGCGTCCACGTCGGCGGGGTTGGTGACGGCGATCTGCTTGGCGATCTGCTTCACGAAGGCCAGGAACTTGTCGGTCTTGGCCACGAAGTCGGTCTCGCAGTTGACCTCGACCAGCACGGCCACGTCGCCGTCCCGGTAATCGGCCACAACGCCCTCAGCGGCGATACGGCCGGCCTTCTTGGCGGCAGCCGCAAGGCCTTTTTCCCGCAGGAAATCGATGGCCTTTTCCACGTCGCCTTCGCAGGCCATAAGGGCCTTCTTGCAATCCATCATGCCGGCGCCCGTGCGCTCACGGAGGGCCGCTACGTCTTTCGCAGTGATCGTTGCCATTATCTGAATTCCTCCTCGAATTATTCCTCGGTCTCGTCCTTATCCTCGACGTCCTCAGCGGCGGCGTCGGTCATCTGCTCGCCCTGCTTGCCCTCGAGAACGGCATCAGCCATCTTGGAGGTGATGAGGCGGACCGCGCGGATGGCGTCGTCGTTGGCGGGGATGGGATAATCCACCTCGTCAGGATCGCAGTTGGTGTCCACGGTGGCCACGATGGGGATACCCAGCTTCCGGGCTTCGGTGACGGCGATGTGCTCCTTACGGGTGTCGATGACAAACAGCGCGCCGGGGAGCTTCTTCATTTCCTTGATGCCGCCCAGGTTCTTGATGAGCTTCTCCTGCTCGGCCTTGATGGCGATGACTTCCTTCTTGGGAAGGAGCTCGAAGTCGCCGTTCTCCTCCATCTTCTCGATGGTCTTGAGCCGGTTGATGCGGGTCTGGATGGTCTTGAAGTTGGTGAGCATGCCGCCCAGCCACCGCTGGTTCACGTAGAACTGCTCGCAGCGCTTGGCTTCCTGCTCAATGGCTTCGGCGGCCTGCTTCTTGGTGCCGACGAAAAGGATATCCTTGTCCTGGCCGGCCAGGTCACGGATGAAGTAGTAGGCTTCTTCGATTTTCTTGACGGTCATCTGCAGGTCGATGATGTGGATGCCGTTGCGCTCGGTGAAGATATAGGGCTTCATCTTGGGGTTCCAACGGCGGGTCTGGTGGCCGAAATGTACACCGGCCTCCAACAGCTGCTTCATAGAGATCACGGACATGAGTAATCAAACCTCCTCGTTTTATTTTTGTCCTTCCCCCGCTTCATCCGGCCGGCAACCCATATTTCAGGGACGAGAGCCGCCGATCCACGGAGGTGCGTGATAACCTTGCATAGTATAGCAAAACAAAAGCCCCGTTGCAAGGGCTTTTTTAAAAAAATATGCTTGTTTTTTCGGGAAATGAAGCTTATTCTTCCTCTTCCTCGTCCTCTTCGTCGAAGAGATCCTGGAACTCCTGAAAGACCTCGTCCAGGAGGATCTCGTTGTCGATGGAACGGTAGGTCTCCTCCCCGTTCTCCTTCACGATCTCCAACAGGACGATCTCGTCCTCGCCCACGCCCGCCACATCGTCGAGGGGCTGAAGAGCGGCGTACCGCTTGCCCTCATAGGAGAAGGTGAGCAAGAGATCGAAGTCCACGCTTTGGCCGTTTTCCTCGTCGATCAAGGTTACGATGGTGTCTTTTTCTTCCATATCATGATCCTTTCTGGTTCCGTTGGCTTTCCATATAGCCCTGGAGGATGACCACGGCGGCCATCTTGTCGATGACCTGCTTGCGCTTCTCCCGGGAGATATCCGCATCGAGAAGCACCCGTCGGGCGGCCATGGTGGTCAAGCGCTCGTCATAGAAGGCGTAGTCCCCGTCCCACCGGTCGATGATCCGCTGGGCGAAACGCTTCACCTTTTCCGCCTGCTCGCCGTAGGTGCCGTCCATATTTCGGGGCAGGCCGAACAAAAGCGTGCAGGGGGCGTACTTTTTCGCCAGGGCCAAAAGGTACTCCGCATCCTTCTCCGCGCCGCCCTTGCGGTGGTAGGTCTCCACGGGCTGGGCCGTGATGCCCAGGGCGTCGGACACGGCCACGCCGATGCGCTTGTCCCCCACGTCGAAGGCCAATATCCGCTGCATCATTCCTCTTCCCGCTTCTGACGGCGGGCGTAGAAGCGCACCAGCTCCTCCAACAGCTCGTCCCGCTCCACCCGCAAGATAAGATAGCGGGCGTTCTTATAGCTGGTGATGTAGGTGGGGTCGCCGGACAGCAGGTAGCCTACAATCTGGTTCACCGGATCGTAGCCCTTCTCCTTCATGGCCGAATAGACGGTCATGAGCACCTCCCGTGGCGTGAGGTCGCTTCGGGAGGAGGTGAATTTCGTGGTCTTTCCGCCGTTAAATTCCATGGTGTTCGGTTCCTTTCCTTCAGCGGATGGCTGAATATAATCTTTTTCAAATATACTATACCACACATACTTCCAAAGTTCAAACCTTATCTATATTTTCTCACGAAAATCCCCCATCCTTTTCACAGACCGCTTCCCCGCCCCGGCGCACCTCAGGCTGAAAGAGCGCATAGAATAGGACCACAACGCGGAAGGAGGAAATTGCATGAAGAGGATAGGATGCGCCCTGCTGATGCTGGCGCTGCTACTGACGCTGCCCATGGGCTGCAAACATAAGGAAGGAACGCTGAAACGTGTGGAGCTCCACGAGGTGACCCGGTCCGTGTTCTATGCGCCCCAGTACGTGGCGCTGAACCTGGGCTATTTTGAGAAGGAGGGGCTTGAGGTGAGCATCACCACCTCCGGCGGCAGCGACAAGGCCATGACCGCCCTGTTGTCCGGGGACGCGGATATCTGTCTTGCGGGGCCGGAGACGGCGGTGTACGTCTACAACGCCGGGCAGGAGAAGCACCCGGTGGTGGTGGGCCAGCTCACCAAACGGGACGGGTCCTTTTTGCTCTCCCGCACCGACGAGCCGGGGTTCACCTGGGAGAGTCTGAAGGGAAAGACCATCATCGGCGGACGCAAGGGGGGCATGCCCCTCATGACCCTCTGCTATGTGCTGCGGCAGCACGGTCTCACGCCGGGGATGGACGTGGAGGTCATCGACAGCATCCAGTTCAACATGATGGGCCCCGCCTTCGAAGGCGGCACCGGGGACTACGTGACCCTGTTCGAGCCCACGGCTACCCAGATGCAGAACGCGGGCAAGGGCCATATCGTGGCCAACGTGGGCCTGGAATCCGGCAGCATCCCTTACACGGCCTATCTGGTGACGCCGGAGAAGCTGGAGAAGGACCCCGAGACCGTCACGGCCTTCCTGCGAGCCGTCTACCGGGCCCAGCAATGGTGCGCCACCGCCAGCGACGAGGAGATCGCCCGAGCCATGGAGCCCAGTTTTCCGGACACCAGCCTGGAGAGCCTGATGATCGTGGCCCACAGCTATCGGGAGACGGATTCCTGGAAGCGGGAGCTGACCATGGAGGCCGAGGACTATGCCCGGCTGCTGGACGTGATCGACGGGGCCGGGGAGCTGTCCGCCCGGCCGCCCTTCGGGGAGCTGGTGGACAACGGTCTGGCCGAAGTCATTCAAAACGAGAGCTGACTAAAAGAAACCTTATGCGTGGGAGCGTCCTCGGGCGCTCCCGTTTCCTATATTTAGCGAATGAACCTATTGACAAATATTGGGTTACATGATATTAATTATTACATCCAAAAGTCACCTGTGAAAGGAGCCTCGTATGGCTGAATATGTTTTGAGCTGCTGCTCCACCGCGGATTTGTCCAAGGAGCATCTGGATTCCCGGCACATCCCCTATGTGTGCTTCCATTTCTTCCTGAACGGGGAGGAACGGTTGGACGATCTGGGCATCACCACGCCCCCCAAGGAGCTGTACGATGCCATTCGCGCCGGCGCCAGCACCCGAACGGCTCAGGTGAACGCGGACGAATATGCGGCCTTCTTCCGGCCCATTCTGGCATCCGGCAAGGATCTGATCCATGTGGCCCTGTCCTCCGGCATCTCCGGCACGGTGAATTCGGCCCAGGCTGCCGCGGCCCTGCTTCGGGAGGAGTTTCCGGATCGGAAGATCTACATTGTGGACTCCCTTTGCGCCTCCTCCGGCTTCGGCCTGTTTGTGGACAAGCTGGCGGACCTTAGAGACGAGGGCATGGGCATCGATGAGCTCTACCGCTGGGCCGAGGAAAACAAGCTCCGGTTGAACCACTGGTTCTTCTCCACGGACCTGACCACCTACATCCGGGGCGGCCGGGTGAGCAAGACCGCTGGATTCGTGGGCGGCTTGTTGGGCATCTGCCCCCTCCTCCACGTGAACAACCTGGGCCAGCTGGAGCCCGTGGCCAAGATCCCGTCCAAGAAGCTGGTGCGCCGGGAGATGGTCAAGAAGATGGAGGCCCAGGCCATGGACGGCTATGACTATGCGGAAAAGGTCTTCATGTGCCAGTCCGACTGTATCGAGGATGCCCAGAAGGTGGCCACCGAGGTGGAGGCCAAGTTCCCCCACATGAAGGGGAAAGTGCTCATCAACCCCATCGGCGGCGTTATCGGCAGCCACACCGGCCCCGGCACCGTGGCCCTGTTCTTCTGGACGAAGGAGCCGGATCGGAAGCGGTAAAAATTTTTATATGCAGCTTTTTCTTTTCGGGAGAAAAAGAAAAGCTGCCCAAAAAGAAAAGCCAGGAAGGGTTCAGGCAATTCCCTTCCTGTTTTTTTGTAAACCGAATTTATTATTTTATTGACACAATCCAGGTATTGCCTTGCTTTATATATTGAAACTCAGTCAAATCCGGGGATTCGAATACACGAAGCAATTCTGAAAAATCATCTACCACATCATATTCATCAAGACGGTCTCTGCTCACCCATTCCATATTACCCTCATCAGAGCAGGATAAAGAACCGGAAAACGAATCGCATCGGAAAAGGAACACAACAAACCTTCCATTTTCAATGGGAAACTGTTTAACGCCGACAAGTCGAGGGGAAATGATATCAAGACCTGTTTCCTCCTTCATTTCCCTGTGAACAGCGTCAACAATAGATTCACCCGGTTCAACGTGACCACCAGGCAAGGCATACCCATGCCAATCCTGCTTTACCCTGTTTTGAAGCAAGATCTTATTTCCATCTGTCAAAAGGCAAAGGACCGTTAATTCAACATTTTCTGTCCTGTTCATTATACCCCTCAATAAATATGGTTTCTAAAATAATACAACAAAAGAAGCAAAAAGAAAAGAGTCACTCGATAGAGTGACTCTTTGGGGTCCCGGCGGCTGCCTATCTTCCCGGGCCGTTGCCAGCCAAGTATTGTCGGTGTATGTGAGCTTAACTTCTGTGTTCGGAATGGGAACAGGTGGAACCTCACAGCTTAACCACCGGAAGGGTGGGG
>JAFWMS010000040.1 GCA_017545535.1 Clostridia bacterium
GCAGCAAAAAAGGACGGCCACAAGCACTGTGACCGCCAACAGACAAATCGTTAGATTTACTTTTCTACAGCAACAGGATGCCTTTTTCATGGTTTTCTCCCCTTTTTAAAAGAATGTCACTCCACCTTGATGCAAAAGATCTTTGGGGTGGTCTCCGTGCCGTCGGGGGCCTTGCCCGTGGTGCCCACCACGAAATAGTTCCCGAAGGCGGCGGGGGTTGAGTCGATCCTCGCCCCCAGGTCCAAGGAGGAGCACAGGGCCATGCCGCCGGTGGAGGCATCGTACAGATTCACCTTCCCGGACCGGTCGCAGGCCACCAGATAGGCGTCTCCCCGATCGGTATACATCACCAAGGGCGAAGAAACGTAGTCGGCGCTGCCCTCGGTCTCGATGGACCAGATGACGGTGCCGTCCCGCTTATCGAAGGCCACCAGCCGTCCGCCGTAGGAATAGCCGCTGACGGTGCCCCCCTCGTCCACCACAGGGATCCCTGCCCCGGAGAAGGCGCAGATGAGAAGGTTGCTGATGTTGCCCCGGCCCACGTGGGGAGTGGCCCGGCAGCCGCTCTTATAGGAGCCGTTGCCCACGTAGCTGATCCGGTCCTTGGACCAGACGGTCTCGCCGGTGAGGGCGTTGATCTTCTTCAGGGTGGCGTAGCCCCAGCCCGTGGGCAGATCCTGGGCCTGGACGTTGGTCTGGCTGGCGGTGTAGACGAACAGGGTCCCCGCCGCCCCATCCTCCTCCAGCACCGGGGAGGCGTCCGTATCCCCGCCCAAATCCACGGCATAGAGGAGCTTCAGAGTGTCGGTGTCGATGCACTGCAGGTGCCCGCCGTTGTCGGTGATGAACAGATAGTTGCGGAACACGGCGCAGGAGGACTCGAAGCCGTACCACCGCTTGCCCGAATTGTCGTTGGCGTTGTAGTTGGGGCCGGTGTACCGGTACTTCACCCGGTCCCCGGGGTTGATGGAGATGGTCCCCTGCTCCGGGTCATACTTGGTGCGAAGGGTGATGAAATAGATGATGCCGCCCTCGCTGGGCTGGATCAGGGTGTCATTGATGATGAGGGGGCTGGAATCGAAGGCGTTCCACTTGCTACGGTAGGCAAAGTAATCCCGGCCGCCGAACTCGTATTCCACCTGGTTGGTGATGAGGTTGATGGCGTAGTAGTAGCTTACCTCGGTGCCCCGGGCGTTCTTTTTCATGAGCCCGGAGCCCACGTAAAGCATGGGCCGTCCGTCCGGGTCCAGGGAGGGGGTGCCGAAGAGGGAGATCCCCACGTTGATGGGGTTCCGGGTCTGGCCCCCGGTGAGCAGGTCGAAGAAGTAGATGTTGCCGTCGGCGCAGGGATAGATGACCTCAATGAAATCCTCCGTGGCCTTGTAGACGTCGTTGACCCCCAAGGTGGGCAGCACGTCCGCCTTCCATTTCACCAGCAGGGGCTGGCCCGTCCAGGAGGTGCCGGCATAGTCCCCCAGCTTCCCCACGATGGATTGCCACGTCTCCTGCATGGTCTTCAAAGTGACGGTGGCGGTGCCGAAGGCGAAGCTGTCCCGATAGGGGCCGCTGCCGAAGGTGATGACGCCGGTCATGTCCGTATAGGCGTCCTTGTTGATGAGGGACAGGCCCAGCTCCCGGGGGGAAGCGTCCCGGACCTTGTCCTCGTTGTTGATGCGGACGGAGGACTCCATGCCGTCCTTATCCGCGCCGGTGACCGTGTAGGGCGTCTCCATGCTGAGCCGCCGCTTCTTCACCACGGCGGCGGTCTCCGGCTCCGTCCCCACCCCTGTCGCCTCCCCTTCCGGCGAAGCGCTGGCGGCCACAGGCAGATTCAGCTCGCTCTGGAGCTTGCGCTCCTGAAGATAGTCCACCCCGGCGGAGGAAAGGAGCACCAGGCCCACCACCAGCGCCACGGACAGCGCCAGAAACAAAAAGAACCGAGGTTGAAACGTGCGTCTGGTCTTGCGGCTCATGACCTTTCTCTCCTTCACCACATACTTTTGTGACATAATCATACATCATCCGATGCCGACCTTTCAATAGCCGCCACGCTCCGCCCTTGAAAATCTTCTGTGAATAAAGCAAGGGGCCGTGCTGAAAGGCCGTGCGCGAAGGCAGCAAAAAAAGCCCTTTTGCAAGAGCTTTCTCATTTGGACCTTTTGGTACGATCAAAGGGTGGAAGTCATGGCCTTCAGGCGTTTTTGTTGTCCTTCTTGTCCATGTCGATGACCTTTTCGCCATCATAATACCCGCACTTCTTGCATACCGTGTGGGGGAGCTTCAGCTCGTGGCACTGAGGGCACTCCACCAGGGTGGGGGCGGTCAGATTGTTGTTCGCCGAACGACGGGAATCTCTCCGAGCCTTGGATGTTTTTCTTTTAGGTACTGCCATGATTACACCTCCTTATCCTCAAAACTCAATGCTTTTAGCGCATCAAAGGCGCTGTTTCGGTTTTTTTCGGCACAGTTGCACCGAAAGCGGTTGAGATCGATGCCGCACACGGGGCACAGCCCCTTGCAATCGGGCTTGCACAGGCTCACCATGGGCAGCCGCAAAAACAGCTCGTCCATAAAGGCCTGGGTAAGGTCGATCACTTCGCCCTCGTAGGGATAGCTCTCGTCCTCCTCCTGCCGCAGGCTCGCACGGACGAACCTGTCCTCAAAGGAAAAGGAAAAGGGCTCCTCAAAGGGCTCGTTGCAGCGGGCGCAGACGGAGGCCAAGGTGACCTTTCCTTCGCCGGTGACGGTGAAACCCTCCTTGTCGCCGGTGACGGTGCCGGTCAGCGTGGCGTCGCCCAGGAAGCGGACGGTCCGCCCGCCGTAGGTCTCATCTTCCAGCTTGCCCTGCCAGGCGTAGGGGAAAACCTCGCCCAGCTGCTTTGCCGCCTGATGAATGGACAGTTCCATAGCGCACCCCTTCAAAATCAACCAAAGTGTATTCTACTTGCTTCGCGGCCGTTTGTCAACCACATTCTTGCCCTGTTTTCCCTTTTTTTTCGTGGCTTTTTCCGGCATGGGCGGACGGTTTGGGGGAATGAGGCAGCGACCGCCGCGGCCGATCAGGTCCTCCCGATGGCAAAGGCGCAGCGCCTTTTCCACCAGAGGCCGGTTCTGGGGGAGCCAATACTGCATGAGGGCCCGCTGCATCCGCTTCTCCTCCCCCTTGGGGACGTGGATGGGGGCCATGGTCCGAGGGTCCAGGCCCGTATAGTACATGCAGGTGGACACGGTCCCGGGAGTGGGATAGAAGTCCTGGACCTGCTCGGGCCGATGGTGGATGCGTTTGAGGTACTCGCTAAGCTCGATGGCGTCCTCCAAGGTGCAGCCCGGGTGGGAGGAAATGAAGTAGGGCACCACGAACTGCTTGAGGCCGAACTGCCTGTTGAGGCGGTCGTACTTCTCCAAAAAGGCTTCGTATACCCGGTGGGAGGGCTTGTTCATGGCGGCAAGCACCCGCTCGGACACGTGCTCCGGAGCCACCTTCAGCTGGCCGGACACGTGGTGCTGCACCAGCTCCTTGAGGAAGCTGTCGTCCTTATCGTACAGGGCGTAATCGAAGCGGACACCGGAGCGAACGAAGACCTTCTTCACCCCGGGCACCTGTCTGAGGCGCCGCAACAGGCGCACGTATTCCCTTTCCTCCGCATGGGCCTGCATCACGGGGCAGGGGTCGTAGCCGATGCACTGTTTGTCCGGGCAGACGCCGGACTTGGTCTGCTTGGGACAGGCCGGGTGCCTGAAGTTGGCCGTGGGACCGCCCACGTCGTGAATATAGCCCTTGAAGGCCGGGTCCCGGGTGAGCTGCTCCGCCTCCTTCACCAGGGATTCCTCGCTCCGTGAGGTGACCACCCGCCCCTGATGGAAGGTGAGGGCGCAGAAGCTGCAGCCCCCGAAGCAGCCCCGGCAGGAAGTCAGGGAGAAGGCCACTTCGCTGAGGGCGGGGATGGGCTGTTTGTACATGGGGTGGGGCTTGCGGGTATAGGACAGGGCGTAGACCATGTCCAGCTCCTCCCGGGTGAGGGGCGCGGAGGGCGGGTTGCAGACGAGGTACCCCTTCTCGTGGGCCTGGATTAGCTTCCTCCCCCGGACGGCGTCCTGCTCCCGGGCCTCGGCCATGAATGCTTCGGCGTATTTCCTTTTATCGGCGGCCACCTCCTGATAGGAAGGCAAGGTCACATAGTCGGAAAGCCCCCTGAGATCCGCCGCCTGATAGCAGCTGCCGGGGAGGGCGCGAATGTCCCGGACGGGCGTGCCCCGGTCCAGTTCCTCCGCCAGGGAAAGGATGGTCCTCTCCCCCATGCCGTAGAGAAGCAGGTCTGCCCCCGCGTCGTAGAGAATGGAGTGGCGCACCCGATCGTCCCAGTAGTCGTAATGGGCGAAGCGACGCAAACTCGCCTCGATGCCGCCGATGACCACCGGCACCCCGGGATAGGCCTCCCGGCACCGGTTGGCGTAGACGATGGTGGCCCGGTCGGGGCGCTTGCCCGCCTTGCCCCCCTCGGAGTAGGCGTCCTCGGACCGGGGGCGTTTGGCGGCGGTGTAGTGGTTCACCATGGAATCGATGTTGCCGGAGGAGACCAAAAAGGCCAGCTTGGGCCGACCCAGGCGGCGGAAGTCCGCCACGCTGTGCCAGTCGGGCTGACAGATGAGGCCCACGGAGAAGCCCCGGGATTGGAGCACCCGGGCGATGATGGCCGCGCCGAAGCTGGGGTGGTCGATATAGGCGTCCCCCAGCACGTAAACAAAGTCCAGGGCCTCGATGGATGCTCGGTCCATCTCCTCCCTGGTGGCGATGGGTATGCGGTTGATGGGCTGCCTATCCGTTGTTCGTTTCCTCCTCGGCAAAGGCCGCATGGGGGGATATGGGCTCCGCCACGGAGCCCAGCTCCCGATCCACAGGGACGACGCCCGCGTTCTTCAGCTCCCCCACCAGAAAGTCGATGGTGTCGGTGAGCTCCTTGCGCTCCTGCTCCATCTGCTGCATCTGCTGGATGATTTCGTCCAGAAAATCGTCCACCTCCTCCAGGTCGTAGCCCAGGAAGGTCCGGCGAAAGGATTTGTTGGCGATAGCTTCTACGGTCATCATAGGGGTATACCTCGTAAAAAAGCAGGGCGGCCCATGCCGCCCCTACCCTTGCGGGCAAAAAATCACAGATCTTCGTATTCGCCGTTCTCGTTGCCGATGACGTCGTAGTTGGTGGGAGCCACCACGAAGATGCCCCGGCTGATCTTGGCGATGGTGCCGTTGAGGGCGTAGATGGCGCCGGAGATAAAGTCCAAAATACGCTGGGCCGCGGCCACGTCAAGCTCCTCCATGTTGACGATGACGGGCTTTCGGGCCTTGAGGTTGTCGATGATGTTCTGGGCATCCTCGTAGCTCACGGGATGGTACACGATCATCTTCATGGCCGCCACGTTGGGCATGGGGACCGTTTCCCCGCCACCCTGCAACCGAGGCTCCCGCCCCGACTTTTTGGGCTCCGGATCCAGCAGGGGACGGCGGCGCGGCGCAGCCGCGGGGGCCGCCTCATCGTCCTTTTGAGCGGTCACATCCTCCTCGAACAGATCGCCCTCCGCCTTGTCCTCCGCTTCCTCGATGCCGATAAAATCAAGGAATTTATTGTAGATACCCACGATTTTCCCCTCCTAAAAAGGTCTTTATCAAAGTTTGTCCCGCTTTCCGAAAATGGCCGTGCCCACCCGGACCATGGTGGCGCCCTCCAGAATGGCCTGGGGGTAGTCGTGGCTCATGCCCATGGAGAGCTCACGCAGGGGCTGCTCCGGGAACCGGATGTGAAGCGCTTCTCGAAGCTCATAGAGCCTGGCGAAGAAGGGACGGGCCGCCTCGGCCTCCACGGCGGGAGGCACGCACATGAGGCCCTCCACCCGGACGTTTTCGAGGCCGCAGGCGATCTCCAACAGCCGGGACACGTCATCCATGGCCGCGCCGCCCTTTTGTTCCTCGTCGCCGATGTTCACCTGCAGGAGGATCCCCTGGATAAGGTCCAGCTTTTTCGCGTGGGCGTCCACGTCCAGCAACAGCTTTTCCCGATCCACCGATTGGATAAGACGGGCATTGCCGATGATGTATTTTACCTTATTGCTCTGTAATTGTCCAATAAAATGGAGCTCTGCCCCGTACTGTTTATAAAAAGTTAACTTATCCCGGACTTCCTGGGCGTGGTTCTCCCCCACCGTCTTAAGGCCGCAGGCGAAGGCTTCGGCGATCCGGTCCTCATCCACGTACTTGGTGACGGCGATGAGCTTCACCTCGTCCTCTTTTCGGCCCGTCCGGCGGCAGGCGTCCGCCATGTTCGCCCGGACCTGGGCGATGTTCTCAGCTATGCTCATGGAAAAAGCACCTCTTTTCAGATGGATGGATCCTTCTCAGGGAACGGGGGTGGGCCGGGGCGTGGCCGTGGGCACCGGCGTTGGCGCCGGCGTGGAGGCCGGGGCGGCTGTGGCTTCGGGCTCGTCGTCGTCATCGTCGTGATACTGGAAGCGCAATCCCCGGGTCAGGTGGATGTTCTTGTCCGCCGCGTCGATGACGGCCGTCTCCCCGTCCGTGGCGGGGATGACCACCTGGATGGGCTGATAGGCCCGGCCGGTGTTGATGAACACGTAGGGGATGCCGCCGTTGAAATAGAGGCCCTTCACGGGGATGGAGGTGCCGGCGGCGGCGATGTGGATGCTGAAGGTCATGGTCCGATTCTCCAGCACCGGCAGCACGTCCCGGTTGATCTCCAGGATGTACAGCACGTTCTTGGCCGCGGGGCGCTCGGCGATGACCCGGCCTGCGTAGGCGGAGTCCTGATACTTCACCTTCAGCTCGTAGGTGTTGCCCACGATGAGGCGGTGCGGGTCCTCGGCCTTGACGGTGAAGGCCACGTAAAAGCCGTTGGGGTCCACCACCCGATAGACGCCGGCGGCGTTGTAGGAGGCGGACATGGGCGAGGCCGCGATCCGGCTGACCTGGGACGCGGTGAGGGATTCGATGCTCATGGCGTTCTCGTAGCCGTCCAGGTGGAAGCTGATATAGCCCGTTCCGGCGGAGTTGGTGAGGGTGCTCTCCGCGGAAAAAGCGTTTTTCAGGATGTCGAGCTGCTGGTAGTTGGCGGTCAACGTGGCGTCGGCGGGCACCAGCTGGCGCATAATGGACTGCCGGGCGGTGAGCAGATCGTCCAGCTCCTCGGAGAGCTGGATATAGTCCAGATTCGCCTTGCCCAGGGAGGCCTGGGTCATCTTGGTGACCACCATGTCGATCTGGGCGTTATAGGCGCTGACCTCCTCTGGGACGGTCATGCCGTCCTCAGAGTTGAGCCGCAGGAGGGTCATCTGCTGCTGGTAGATCTGCTGCTCCTTGTTGACGATGTCGGACATCTGGTTCTCGAAGCCCTTTTTATAGAGCACGGCCACCTGCTGCTGGCTCTGGATAAGGTCCCCCTCGCTGACCAGATAACGGATGGTGTGGTAATCCTCGGAGGCGACCACGTTCTCCCGGCGGATGATGACGCCGGTGAACTCCATGTCCCCCTCCACCGAATCGGTGCCCAACCGGCCCGTGGTGGGCCGCAAAATGCGGTAGCCGATATAGGCGCCCACCAGAAGGATGGGCACCAGCAGGATGAGATAGAACCGGAACCTAAACCTCCGGGGCTGCTGCTTCTTCGCCGACAACGTCCTTCACCTCATAGCCCTGTTTTTGGGACCGGCCGTATTGCCGGTCGAAATTCTCCTTGTTCTTGGCCACGTACCCTTCGTACAGGGTCTTGCCGTCCATGCCGCTGCGGATGCACATGCTCACGAAAAAGTGGAGCACGTCCACCAGCTCCTCCCGGATGGCTGCCTGGTCCTGGGGCCTCTTGTTCTTCCACCACTTGTACTGGACCTCGTTGAGGACCTCCATGATCTCTTCGATGCAGGCCAGGGCGTCCTTCTGCATCCATTCCTCGTAGGAATAGTTCAGGTTCCGTCGCTGCATGATGTCCTCATCCAGGCTCTTTTGCAGGCTGAAGATCACGTCGAGCCGATCCATATCCATGGGTTTTACTTCCTCCCCATCCAATCGTCCAGCAAGGCGGTCATGTCCGCTTTGACGCCACGGGTCCGCCCCACGGCGGCGCACACCGCCCGTCGAGGCGACAGGACCCGGGATAATATCCCATTCACCTTTTCCATTGTAACACATTCGATGGCGGAAAGGGTATCCTCTATTGTGAATTCTTTGTTTTGTAAAAGTAACCTTTTTCCGATGGCATTCATATGGGCGCCGCTCCCCTCCATGCCCAGCAGGAAGCTCCCCTTGAGCTGAGCCCGGCTGCGGACGAGCTCCGCTTCGGACAGGCCCGCCCCTTTGAGCCGGTCCAGCTCCCGCAGAGCCAGCTCCAAGGTCCTGGTCGCCTGCTTTTCGCCGCTGCCGAAGTAGAGGCAGATGGCGCCCGTGTCCCGGTAGGCCATGGGATAGGTGTAGACGGAATAGGCGAGGCCCAGCTCCTCCCGGATCTTCTGGAAGAGGCGGCTGGACATACTGCCGCCCAGGGCGTTGCTCAAGACCGCCAGTGCGAAGTTTTCCGAGCTGTCCAGCCGAAAGCCAGGGAGCATGAGGCAGGCGTTCACCTGCTCCGTGTCCTTCTGGACGAAGAGCCACCGCTTCCCCGCCCGGGGCTCCTTCTCCCCCAGCATGTCCCCGGAGCCCCGGGGGCAGTCGGCGAAGGACTCTTCCAGCAGGGACAGAAGCCGTTCGGGGACGAAGCTCCCCGCGCAAGCGATAACCATGTTGCCGGACACGTAGCGCCGGGCCATATAGGAAAGGACCTGGTCCCGGCTGAAAGCGGAGACGGTCTTCTCGGTGCCCAGGATGGCCGAGGAGAGGACCGTGCCGGAATAGTAGGCGGCGCCGGCGGTCTCGAAGGCCTTGTCCTCCGGCGAATCCTCGCTCATGAGGATCTCCTCGATGACCACCCGCTTCTCCTTCTCCATCTCCTGCTCATCGAGGGCGGGATGGAGGGTGATGTCGGAGAGCATGTCCACCGCAAGGGGCAGATCCTCGTCCAGGACCTTGGCGTAGAAGCAGGTGCACTCCTTGGCGGTGAAGGCGTTCAGATTCCCGCCCACCGCATCCATCTCGGCGGCGATGTCCGCCGCGGAGCGACGGGCCGTGCCCTTGAAGACCATGTGCTCGATGAAGTGGCTGATGCCCGCGTCGGCCCCCTTCTCGTAGACGGAGCCGGCGTTGACCCAAACGCCGATGCTCACGGACCGAAGGGTGTCCATGGGCTCCATGATGACCCGGATGCCGTTGGTCAGTTTTGCCTGTCGTATCAAGTTCAAATCTCCTTTTTTGCGTAGGGTGCCCAAAATGAGCGTCGGTTAACAAAAGAGGGCGTAATGATTTCATTACGCCCCCGATGATCACAGAGACTTATTTGTCCTTCTTTTCATCTTCAGGCAGCAGGCCCTTGCGATCCAGGCTGATCTTGCCCGTCTTGGGGTCGATCTCGATGACCCGGACCAGCACCTTGTCGCCCAGGTTCATCACGTCCTCCACCTTGTTGACCCGCTTCTTGTCCATGCGGGAGATGTGCAGAAGCCCGTCCTTGCCGGGGGTCAGGTTGATGAACGCGCCAAAGGACTGGATGTTCACCACGGTGCCCAGATACACTTCGCCGACCTCGATCTCCTTCACGATGCTGTCGATGATGCGCTTGGCCTCCTGGGCCGCCGCCTCGTCGGGAGAAGCGATGGACACGGTGCCGTCGTCCTCGATGTCGATCTTGACGCCGGTCTGGGCGATGATGCCGTTGATGGTCTTGCCGCCGGAGCCGATGACTTCGCGGATCTTGTCGGGATCGATCTTGAAGCTGATGATCCGGGGCGCGTAGGGAGAGAGCTCCGCCCGGGGCTCGCTCAGGCACTCGCACATCTTGTCCAGGATGAAGAGCCGACCGCGGCGGGCCTGGGCCAAAGCGCGGGTCAAAATCTCCTCGTCGATGCCCTTGATCTTGATGTCCATCTGGATGGCGGTGATGCCCTCCCGGGTACCGGCCACCTTGAAGTCCATGTCGCCCAGGAAGTCCTCAAGGCCCTGGATGTCGGTGAGCACGGCGATGTTGCCGGTGTCCACGTCCTTGATGAGGCCCATGGCCACGCCAGCTACCATCTTCTTGATGGGAACGCCGGCGTCCATGAGGGCCAGGGTGCTGGCGCAGATGCTGGCCTGGGAGGTGGAGCCGTTGCTGGAGATGACCTCGGACACGAGGCGCATGCAGTAGGGGAACTCCTCCTCAGAGGGGAGCACGGGGAGCAGCGCCCGCTCGGCCAGGGCGCCGTGACCGATCTCGCGGCGGCCGGGGCTGCGCACGGGGCGGGTCTCGCCGGTGCTGTAGGGGGGCATGTTGTACTGGTGCATGTACCGCTTGGAATCCTCGAGGCCGATGCCGTCCAGGATCTGGGATTCGGCGATGGTGCCCAAGGTGGCGATGGTCATGACCTGGGTCTGGCCCCGGGTGAACACGGCGCTGCCGTGGGTCCTCTCCAGGATCCCTGCCTCACACCAGATGGGCCGGATCTCCTCCTGGCCGCGGCCGTCGGGCCGGATCTTCTTGTTGATGATCTTGTCCCGCATGACCTCTTTGGTCATGTTGTACAGGATGGCGTCGATGTCCTTCCCCTCCTCGGGATGGGCCTCGTCGAAGGCGGCGTGGACCTCGGCCTTCACCTGCTCGGTGCGGACCTCCCGCTCATGGCGGTCGAAGGTGTCCATCTGCCAGACGACCTTGTCCATGGCAAATTCACGGACGGCCTTGTCCAGCTCCTCGGCGGGCTTATGGATGTTGACCTCCATCTTGGGCTTGCCGATCTCGTCCTGGATGCCCTGGATAAAGGCGCAGATCTTCTTGATCTCCTCATGGGCAAACAGGATGGCACCCAGCATTTCTTCCTCGGTGAGCTCCTGCGCGCCGGCCTCCACCATCATGACGGCGTCCTTGGTGCCGGCCACGGTGAGGGTCAGACGGCTCTTTTCCCGATCCTCCACGCCGGGATTCAGGATGTACTTCCCATCCACATAGCCCACGGCCACGGAGCCGGTGGGGCCCATGAAGGGGGCTTCGGAGATGGACAGGGCGATGGAGGAGCCCAGCATGGCCATGATGTCGGGCTGCACGTCCTGGTCCACAGACAGGCAGGTGGCGATGACCTGCACGTCGTTATAGAAGCCCTTGGGGAACAGGGGCCGCAGGGGCCGGTCGATGAGCCGATCGGTCAAAATGGCCTTCTCGGAGGGACGGCCCTCCCGCTTGATGAAGCCGCCGGGGATCTTGCCCACGGAGTAGAGCTTCTCTTCGAATTCAATGGACAGGGGCAGAAAATCCACGCCGTCCCGGGGGGCCTTGGCCACGGTGGCGCAGACCAGCACCGCGGTGCCGCCGCAGCGCACCAAGCAGGAACCGCCCGCCTGTTCGGCATACTTGCCGGTCTCGACGATGAGCTTGCGATCGCCGATCATGGTTTCGAACTGTTTGAACATTCCTCTTTATATCCTCTTTCTTAATTAATGCCTATTTCATGTGAGCCCGTTTTCAAGCGCCAAGGAGGAAGGAGCGCCCAAAAACGGAGGCGGGTTTTTCGCCCGCCTCCCTGCCTTGTCGTTACTTTCTGAGATTCAGAGCTGCCAGGATGGCACGATACCGCTCGATGTCCTTCTCCTTCAGGTAGTTGAGAAGGCCCCGGCGCTGACCGACCATCTTGAGAAGGCCGCGACGGCTGTGATGGTCGTTCTTGTTGTTGGCAAGGTGCTCGTTGAGGTGGTTGATCCGCTCGGTAAGCAGCGCGATCTGCACCTCGGGGGAACCGGTGTCGCCCTCGTGGAGGGCATGCTTGGCGATGATTTCCTGTTTGGTCATTTGAATAGATCCTCCTTATGTATTAGCCCCGCAAACTGAGCGAAAGTGAAGGCCGAAACGGCCCGGAGATGCGCTTGGACCCAGCATGCGGTTTTGACCTGTGATACTGTATCACAAACCCTGCGGGTTGTAAACAGTTTTTTTCTCGGAATCAAAAACTTTTTTGGCCGCTTCAACGTCCCGACCGATCTGCCGGGAAAGGGCCTCCAAGGAGGGAAAAATCTCCTCCTCCCGGAGCCGCGCCAGGAAGGCCACGGAAAGCTCCGCCCCGTAGAGGGATACGTCTTCGTTCAGCAAATAGGTCTCCACGGTCCGCCGCTTCCCTTCCACCGTGGGGTTTCGGCCCACGTTGGTCACGGCGGGGCGGCTCACGCCTTCTACCTCGGCGAAGGTGGCGTAGACCCCGTCGGGAGGCAAAAGCAGCTCCCCCGTCTCCAGATTAGCCGTGGGATACCCCAAGGTGTGGCCGATATGACGGTTGGCGGTGACGGTGCCCGTCAGGGTGTAGGGACGGCCCAGGAGGGCCCGGGCGGCCTCCATGCGGCCCTCGCTCACCAGGGCCCGGATGCGGGTGCTTGACACGGGCTCGGCGTCCACCAGCACGGGCTCGGCGATGAGGGCCTGAAAGCCATGGGCCTCCCCCAACTCCCGCAGCGTCTCTGCGGTGCCGGCGCCGTACTTGCCGAAGGTATAGTTGAACCCGGCGGCCAGGGCGGCGATACGGTATCTTTCCTGCAGATAGTCCACGAAAGCCTCGGGGGACAGGTCCGCAAAATCCTGGGTGAAATCCACCATGTCCACCCGGTCCGCGCCGGCTTCCAGGAGCCATTTTCGCCGCTGCGCCGGGGTGGAAAGGCTGGTCACCGGCAGGTGCAGGAGCTTGCCCGGGGCGTCGGTGAAGGTGAAGGCCACGGTCTGGGCGTCCAGGGATCTGGCCGCTTGGGCGGCCTGATGGATCAGGGTCCTATGGCCCAGATGGACCCCGTCGAACATGCCCAGGGCCAGGACGGATCTCGGTTGTTTGCTTCGTTCGTTCATAAACCTTTATTCATACAGATGTACGGCCAGCTTCACCCGGCCCTGCTCCACCTTGCCGATGCCCAAAAAAGCGCCGTCGCAGTAGAGCCGCAGGGGGCCGTCGGGGCGACGGTCGGGGCCGTGCAGGTCCGTGGTGAGGCCGTTTTTGGTGGGGATCAGCCGATCCTTGGGCAGGGTCAGCTCGGGAAACCGGATCAACGCCGCCTCGCAGGAGACCAGGGCTTCTTCCAGCCGATCCTCCTCCCGAAGGGCCCTGAGCTCCTCCACGGTGAAGGACCGCTCCACGGTGAAGGGGCCGGACCGGGTCCGAAGGAGGGAGCCCATGTGGCCGCAAGTGCCCAGGGCGTGGCCAAGATCGTGGCAGACGGTCCGCACGTAGGTGCCTCTCGAACAGGTCATCTCCAGGAGGAACCGTCCCTCCCCCTCCTGTCGCAAAAGCGTCAGCTCCCGGATGGTCACGGGGCGGCGCTTCTCCGGCACCGCCTTGCCCCGGAGGGCCAGGTCGTATAGCTTTTGTCCATTGCTTTTCAGAGCGGAATAGGCGGGGGCCAGCTGCTCGATATCGCCCCGAAAACGGGGCAGAACGGCCTCGATCTCAGCGGCGGTCATATCCCTCGCCCCCGTCTCGATCACCTGACCGAAGCTGTCCTGGGTGTCCGTGGCGGCGCCCAGGATGAGCTCGAAGCGGTAGGTCTTCTCCTTGTCCACCAGATAGTCGAAGAGGCGCACGGCCCGGCCCACGCATACGGGCAAAATGCCCGCCGCGCCCGGGTCCAGGGTGCCCAGATGCCCCACCCGCTTTTCGCCGAAGAGACGGCGCACGTCCACCACGCAGTCGGAGCTGGACAGGCCCGGCGGCTTCAGCAGGGGCACCACGCCTTCCCAGCTCATGCTTCGTCGAAGGCGGCCAGCAGGGCCGCGGTGATCCGCTCCTCCGCTTCCGCCAGGGGCATATACAGGGTGGCGCCGGCAGCCCGCACGTGGCCGCCGCCCCGGTACGCCTTGGCGAGGGCGGCGCAGTCCACCCTCCCCTTGGAGCGAAGGCTCATCTTCACCTCGTTCTCCCCCTCCTCCCGGAGGAAGCAGGCGACGATCACGGTCTCCACGTCCCGCAGGTGGTCGATGATGCCCTCGGCGTCGGCCTTGAGGCCGCCCACGGCATCTGTCTCCGCCTTGGAGAGGGTGCCCACGATGACCCGCTCGTCCCGGTAGAGCTTGGCGTTCTCCACGGTGCGGGCGGTCATTCTGAGCTTTTGGAGCCGCTCGTTTCGGTACAGGAGCCGGTTGCATTCGGGCAGATCGAAGCCGCTCTCCATGATCCGGCCCATGAGGGCGAAGGTCCGGGGGGTAACGCTGGAATAGGCGAAGTTGCCCGTGTCTGTGGCGATGGCGGTGTAGAGGCACGCCCCCGCCTCCCGGGAGATGGGCTCGTCCAACGCCTCATAGAGCAGCGTAACGAGCTCCCCCGTGGCGGCGCAGTTCTCGATATAGTTCACCTGGGCAAAGCCAGGGTTGGTGACATGGTGGTCGATGCACAGGGTGGGCCGCTCCCCCGCCCTGTCCCACTGCTTCCCGGTGCGGCCGATATCGGCGCAGTCCACGGCGATCAAAGCTTCCGCGGCCACGTCCATATCCCCCGGGAGCACCTCCGCCGCCCCCGGCAAGAAGGCGTACAGATGGGGCATGGGGTCGTCGCAGATGATCTGGGCCTGCTTGCCCAGCTGCCTTAGGAGCCCCTGCAAAGCGAGGCAGGAGCCCAGGGTGTCCCCATCTGGGGCCACATGGGCAACGAGCAGGAAGCTTTCATGCTCCTTCAAAAAGGAAAGGGCGTCACTGATCATCGGGCTGCTTCTCCCCGTCCAGGTTCAGCTTGTTCAGGATGTCGGCGATGTGGACGCTGTAGGCGATGCCCTCGTCCAGGACGAACTTGAACTTGGGGATGGCTCGGATCTGCATCCGCTTGCCCAGCTCCCAGCCGATGTGGCCGGCGGCGTTGTTCAGCGTCACGATGGTGTCCTTCCGGGCCTGCTCGTCTGTGTCGTATACGGAAACGCTGACCTTGCAGTACTTGAGGTCCCGCGTCACGCTGCATTCGGAAATGGTGGTCATGGCGGAGATGCGGGGATCCTTCATGTCGAAGATGATGCCCGACAGGGTCTTTTTGATCTCCTCGTTGAGCCGCTCGGTTCGATTGTTTGCCATAGTTTTCTCCTTTATCGTAGAAAAGGGGACGCCGAAAGACGCCCCCGGTCACTGTCGCTTACCGCTCCACCTGCTCCATGGTGTAGGCTTCGATCACGTCGCCCTCGTGGACGTCGTTGAAGTTCTCAAAGGATATGCCGCACTCGTAGCCGGAGGCCACCTCCTTCACGTCGTCCTTGAACCGCTTGAGAGAGGAGATCTTGCCGTCGTAGACCACAACGCCATCCCGGACCACCCGGACCTGAGCGTTGCGGGTCACCTTGCCGTCCTGGACGTAGGCGCCGGCGATGGTGCCCACGCCGCTGATCTTGAAGGTGTTGCGGACGGACACACGGCCCATCTCCACCTCCTTGAAGACCGGCTTGAACATGCCCTTCATGGCGGCCTCCACGTCCTCGATGGCGTTGTAGATGACGCGATAAGTGCGCACGTCCACCTTCTCCTTCTCCGCCAGGGCCCGGGCCGTGGCGTCGGGTCGGACGTTGAAGCCGATGACGATGGCGTTGGAGGCGGAGGCGAACATGATGTCGCTCTCGGAGATGGCGCCCACGGCGTTGTGGATGCAGCGGACCCGGACCTCGTCGTTGCTGAGCTTCTCCAGGGACTGCTTCACCGCCTCGGCGGAGCCCTGCACGTCGGCCTTGACGATGATGTTCAGCTCCTTAAGATCGCCCTCGGCCATCTGGTTGAAGAGCTCGTCCAGGGAGACCTTCTGCATGGCCTTGATCTGGGCGGCCTTGATCTTGTCCTTGCGCTCCTCGGCCACCTGCCTGGTCAGCTTGTCGGCGTCGGCCACGTTCATGATGTCGCCGGCCTCGGGGACCTCGTTGAAGCCCAAAATCTCCACGGGCGTGGAGGGCCCGGCGCTGTTCACCATGCGGCCCTTGTCGTCGATCATGGCGCGGATACGGCCGTAGGCCGTGCCGGCGATGATGGTATCGCCCTTCTTCAGGGTGCCGTTCTGGACCAGCACGGTGGCCAGGGGGCCCCGGGCCTTGTCCAGCTTCGCCTCGATGACCGTGCCCTTAGCGAGCCGATTGGGGTTCGCCCTGAGCTCCAGCACGTCCGCCTGGAGCAGGACCATCTCAAGGAGGGTGTCCAGATTGATGTTCTTCTTGGCGGACACGGGGACCACGATGGTGTCGCCGCCCCAGTCCTCGGAGACCAGGCCGTACTCCGTCAGCTGCTGGGTGACCCGGTCCGGATCAGCCCCGGGCTTGTCGATCTTGTTCACCGCCACCACGATGGGCACGTTGGCGGCCTTGGCGTGGTTGATGGCCTCGATGGTCTGGGGCATGATGCCGTCGTCGGCGGCCACCACCAAAATGACGATATCCGTCACCTGGGCGCCGCGGGCCCGCATGGAGGTGAAGGCCTCGTGGCCCGGCGTGTCGATAAAGGTGATCTGCCGGCCCTTGCACATGACGGTATAGGCGCCGATGTGCTGGGTGATGCCGCCGGCCTCCCCCGCCGTCACGTTGCTGTGGCGGAAGGCGTCCAGCAGGGAGGTCTTGCCGTGGTCCACGTGGCCCATGATGGTGACCACCGGGGGCCGGGGCTGAAGCTGATCCTCCCGATCCTCCTCCTGGGCGTTGTCCGCCAGCACGTCCTCATAGGACTTGGCGATCTGCTGCTCCAGGGTGATGTTGTAATCGCTGGCGATGAGCTCGCAGGTATCGAAGTCGATATCCTGGTTGATAGTGGCCATGATGCCCAGCAGGAACAGCTTCTTGATGATCTCGGCGGCGGGCTTGCCGATCTTCTCGGACAGCTCCTTCACCGTGATGGTCTCGGAGGTGATGACCGCGTGGTCGATGACCACCGGGGCGGGCTTCACCACTTCCTGCTTGCTGTTCTTGCCCTTGCGGCGGTTGCCCATGGTCCCGTACTCGTCCCACACCACCGAAGGTCCGTTCTCTTTCTGCATGGCCTTCTTGTTCTTCGCCTTCTTGTCCTTGTCGTAGTTGTTGTTGTTCCGATTCTTGTTCTGGTCCCGGGAACCGGCGCTGGGGTTGATGATCACGGCCCGGCTGCCGCTGGGGCCGCCCTGGGGCCGATCGAGCCGGGGACCGTTGTCCCGGCGGGGCCTGTCGGAAGCCGCGGGCCGGCCGTCTGCGGGCCGACGGTCCGTGCCGGCGGGCCTGGGGCCGTTGTCCCGACGGGGACGATCCTCCGTCCGGCCCCGATCATCGGGTCGGGCCACGTAGGCCGGCTTCTGCACGGGGGTGGTTGCCGGCTGAACGGGCGCCGCCACCGGCGTGGGCTGGGGCGCGGGCGTCTCTGCCGGGGCGGCAGGCTCCGGCTGAGGCTTCTCCTCCGCGGGGGGCTTTGGCATATCCTGGGCCATGGCGACCCGCTCCTGGTCGGCGGCGTCGCCCACATAGGCGTTGCTTTCGCCGGACTCCAGGAACTTCTTCAGCCGCTCGGCCTTCTCCTTTTCCGCCTGTTCCCGCTGCTCCCGCTGCTCCTTCTCCATCAGCCGAGTCTCCGTCGCTTTGGCGGCGGACAGCAGCTCGTTGAGCGCGTCCCTGTCGGCCTTGATCCTTTCCAGCAGCGTCTTCGCATCGGTCTTGACGACGTTTGCCGTATCAAAGAAATTTGCCATTCGATCAACCCCCTACTTCCGTTTCGGATGCCAGCGCATCCAGTATCATGTTCACAAATCCTATATCCGTCACCGCCATGACCCCGTGGGCCTCCCGGCCGATGGCCCGTCCCACCTCTGGGACCAGTCGGAAGGGCACCTTTCGCCCCTCGCACAGGGCCGAGAACCGATCCTTCGTGTTCTCGGAGGCGGTCTCTTCCAGCAGCACCAGCTTCGCCTTGCCCGTCTTAAGGGCCCGTTCCGCGGCGAAGGCGCCGCTCTGGCACTTCCCCGCCCGCCGGCAGAGGCCCAGGTAGTTAAACAGCTTCGTTTCCGCCACCGAGGATCACCTGCCTGAGATAGTCCGCCGCCGCCTCGGAAAGGGGCTGTTCCAAAGCCCGCTCCAAGGCCCGGGTCTTGATGGCCTTGTTGAGGCACCCCTCCGCAGGGCAGAGATAGGCGCCCCGGCCGTTTTTGCGCCCGGTGGCGTCGGCGACGATCTCGCCCTCCGGCGTGCGCACCACCCGAACGAGCTCCTTCTTGGGCTTCATCTCCCGGCAGGCCACGCACATGCGCATGGGTACCTTCTTCATAAAATCCTTACGCCTCCCCGCCCATGGCGGTCTCCGCCTGGCTCTGGCTCTTGATGTCGATCTTCCAGCCGGTGAGCTTGGCGGCCAGGCGGGCGTTCTGCCCCTCCTTGCCGATGGCCAAAGAAAGCTGGTTGTCGGGCACGATGACCCGGGCAGCCTTCTCCTCCTCGTTGATGTAGACCATGAGGACCTTCGCCGGGCTCAGGGCCTTGGCGATGTAGATGGCGTTGTCCGCGTCCCACTCGATGATGTCGATCTTCTCGTTGGCGATCTCGTTGCAGACCCGCTCCACCCGCGCGCCCCGCTGGCCCACGCAGGCGCCCACGGCGTCCACCTGAGGATCGGTGGAATAGACGGCGATCTTGGTGCGGAAGCCAGCCTCCCGGGCGATGGACTTGATCTGGACCACGCCGGACATGATCTCGGGGACCTCCATCTCAAAGAGCCGCTTGATCAGGCCCGGATGGGTCCGGGACACCACCACCTGGGGCCCACGGTTGTCCTTGCGGACCTCCAGCACGTAGACCTTGATGCGCTGGTTGTTCTCGTAGGTCTCCCCGGGGATCATCTCGTTGGGCGTCAGGATGCCGTCGGTCTTGCCCAGCTCCACGTAGGCGTTGCCCTTCTCCACCCGCTGCACGATGGCGGTGAGGATCTCGTTCTCCTTCTCGGCGTACTCCTCGTAGATGTTGCCCCGCTCGGCCTCCCGGATGCGCTGGACCACCACCTGCTTGGCGGTCTGGGCGGCGATGCGCCCGAACTTGCGGGTATCCGCCTCCTCCTCCACCACGTCGCCCACCTCATAGAGGGCGTTGACCTTCTTGGCCGCAGCCAGGGAGATCTCTACGGTGGGGTCCATGACCTCCTCCACCACGGTCTTGCTGGCGTAGATGTGGATCTCGCCGGTGGTGCCGTCGATCTCGGCCCGCACGTTGCCCTGGGAGTTATAGTTGCGCTTGTAGGCGAAGATCAGAGCGGATTCCACCGCGGAGAGCAGCACGTCCTTGCTGATCCCCTTCTCCTTCTCCAACGCGTTGAGAGCCTCGATAAAATCTGCGTTCATTGTCGTGTCCTTTCCCTTGGTCCTTCTTAAAATTCGATATACGGGCGGATGAGCGCCGCGTCCTTCTTCAAAATGGTGTGTTCCTTGCCCCCCTGGGTGCGGAGGACGAAGCTGTCTTCCTCATAGCCCACCAGGGTGCCGTGAAGCTGCTTCAGGCTCTTGCCGGAGGCGGTCTTGAGAGGCGAATAAAGCTTGACCTCGATGGGCTTATCGAGATTCCGGGCGAAGTCCTTCTCCAGCTTCAACGGCCGATCCAGGCCCAGGCTGCTGACGGACAGGGTGTAGGCCTGCTCGATGGGGTCCGCTTCGTCCAGCACCGGCTCCAGGGCCCGGCTCACCGTTTCGCAATCCTCGATGGTGACGCCGCCCTCCTTGTCGATGTAGAAGGTGAGCACCCAGTCGCCGAACTCCTTTTGAAACTCCACGTCCCAAAGGACGAACCCCAGCTTCTCCACCGTTTCCCGGCACAGCTGCTCGCAGAGCTCCGTGGTCTTCACCGTCTTCCCCCCTCTCATAAGGAAAGAGTGGGTCGCCCCACTCTCCACACTCGTTTCTCATTCCAACGCAGGCAGTATACCATAGTATGCCCAAAAGCGCAAGAGGAAAATCTCACGCAGCGAACTAAATTGCCCCAGCGGCACCGTTTTTGCTCCCGGACACCAGGTACATGTCCGCGTTGTCCCGGACCTGATCCACTCTCAGGAAGGGCTCAAAGAGGGCGGCAAGATCCTCCGCGGGCATGAGACCGTTGGATACGTGGCTGGCGCCGCCCCGATGGTGGGCGTTGATCCGATCCCGGCTCATGCCGTGGGCCACGGTGAGGCGGCCGCCGGGCCGAAGAAAGCGGGACAGGTTCTTTAGGAGCTTCTTGGAGTCGGAAAAATGGGGAAAGGCGTTGTAGATCAGGATGCAGTCGAAGGATCGGTCCGTCTCCCAGCTCTGGGCATCGGCACAGAGGATGCGGACCCGATTCTCCCCGGCGAACTTCTCCCGGGCGATCTTCACCATCCCGGGGGAAACGTCGATTGCCGTGACGGAGGCGACGCCCCGCCCAAGGTAGTCGCCGATCAGCACCCCGGTGCCGCAGGCCACGTCCAGCACGTCCCGGCCGGGGCCGACGCCCGCCAGGTCCAGGATGCGGGCGATGACCGGCTCGTTGCGGACCATGCCCGCATCCCAGGTGGGGGCCAGCCGGTCGAAGAATTCTATGACATCCTTGGTATCTATCATGCTGTTTGCCTTATCCTTAGCAAAGGAGCCGCACTTGCGCGCGGCTCCCATATGGCTTGCAATGAGGGTCAGAGGGACAGATCCTCCACGATCAGCTCCCGGACGGCGGGGGCTTCCTTCTTGGGCTCGGGCTTGGCTTCCGGCTCGGGCTTCACGAGGCCGTCGCGAACGTCGAAGAACTTCTTGGCCACCTGGGGCAGGAGCGCGTAGCTCAGCACGTCCTCCTCCTGATGGGCCTGGTCGCCCAGCTCCTTCTTGTACTTTTCGAGCTCCGGCTCGATGAGATCGGCGGGACGGCAGGTGATGACCTTCTCGTCGCCGATGGCCTTCTTGCGGACCTCCTCGTTCACTTCGCCGGGGAGCTTGCCGTAGGCGCCCCTGAGCAGATCCTTGCTGTTGTTGGGGAAGGTCTTGTAGCGGCCCATGAGCACGTTGAACACGGCCTGGGTACCCACGATCTGGCTGGTGGGGGTCACCAGGGGCGGATAGCCGAAGTCCTTGCGGACCACGGGAATCTCCGCCAGCACGTCGTAGTACTTATCCTCGGCGCCGGCGTCCTTGAGCTGCTTGACCAGGTTGCTGAGCATGCCGCCGGGGACCTGATAAATGAGGGTGTTGGTGTCCACCATCATGGACTTTGTGGTGTAGATGCCCTCCTGCATCATCCGATCCTGGACCTTACGGAAGTGCTTGGCCACCTCTGCCAGGGCCGTAAGATCGAGACCGGTGTCCCGCTCGGTGCCCTTGAGGGTGGCCACCAGGGATTCGGTGGCGGGCTGGGCGGTGCCGTTGCCGAAGGGGCTCAGGCACGTGTCCACGATGTCCACGCCGGCCTGGGCGGCCATGAGGTTGGTCATGTCGCCGGTGCCGGTGGTGTTGTGGGTGTGCAGGTGGATGGGGATGTCCCCCAACTCCGCCTTCATCTTCTTCACCAGGCTGTAGGCGTCGTAGGGCAGCAGCAGGTTCGCCATGTCCTTGATGCAGATGGAGTCGGCGCCCATCTGGACCAGCTCCTTCGCGAGCTTCACGAAATAATCCTCGCTGTGGACCGGGGAGATGGTGTAGCTCAATGCGGGCTCGCACCAGCCGCCGTACTTCTTGGTGTACTTGATGGCGGCCTCCAGGTTCCGGGTGTCGTTCAGCGCGTCGAAGATGCGGATGATGTCGATGCCGTTCTCGATGGCCTTGCGGCAGAAGGCTTCCACCACGTCGTCGGCGTAGTGCTTGTAGCCCAGGATGTTCTGGCCGCGGAAGAGCATCTGCAGCTTCGTCTTGGGCAGGGCCTTGCGGAGCTGACGGAGCCGCTCCCAGGGATCCTCGTTCAGATACCGGAGGCAGGCGTCGAAGGTGGCGCCGCCCCAAACCTCAAGGGACCAGTAGCCGATGTTGTCCAGGGCCTCGCAGGCGGGCAGCATATCGGACAGGGGCATCCGGGTGGCCGCCTTGCTCTGGTGGCCGTCCCGCAGGATGGTATCGGTGATACAGAGTTTGTTTGCCATTATCTTAGATTACCTCACTTAAACAGGGACAGGAACACGCCCGCCGCAATGGCCGAGCCGATGACGCCGGCCACGTTGGGACCCATGGCGTGCATGAGCAGGAAGTTGCCGGGCTTGGCCTTCTGACCCTCCACCTGGGAGACACGGGCCGCCATGGGCACCGCGGACACGCCGGCGGAACCGATGAGGGGGTTGATCTTCTCCTTGAGGAAGAGGTTCATGAGCTTGGCGAGAAGCAGACCGCCCGCCGTGCCGCCCGCAAAGGCGAACACGCCCAGGGCGATGATCTTCAGGGTAGACGGGGACAGGAAGCTTTCCGCCGTAGCGGTGGCGCCCACGGAGATGCCCAGGAAGATGGTGACGATGTTGATGAGCTCGTTCTGAGCGGTCTTGCTGAGACGGTCGGTGACGCCGCTCTCCTTAAAGAGGTTGCCCAACATCAGGCAGCCCACCAGGGGCGCCGCGCCGGGCACCAGGAAGCTGACGAAGATGGTGACCGCGATGGGGAAGATGATCTTCTCCGTCTGGGACACGGACCGAAGCTGCTTCATGGTGATCTGCCGCTCCGCCTTGGTGGTCAACAGCCGCATGATAGGGGGCTGGATGACCGGCACCAGGGCCATGTAGGAGTAGGCGGCCACGGCGATGGCGCCCAACAGATGCGGCGCCAGCTGGGAGGTGACCAGGATGGCCGTGGGGCCGTCCGCGCCGCCGATGATGCCGATGGAAGCCGCTTCGTTGACGTTAAAGCCAAGGAGCAGGGCCACGCCGTAAGCAAGATAGATGCCCAGCTGAGCGGCCGCGCCCAGGATCAGGGACTTGGGGTTGGCGATGAGGGGACCGAAGTCCGTCATGGCACCGATGCCCATGAAGATGAGGCAGGGGTAGATGCCCAGCTTGACGCCCAAATACAGGTAGTCCAGAAGCCCGCAGTTTTTGGGGTCCGCCAGCACGGTCCAGTTGACGTGGCCTCCGGCGTAGATGTCGGAATGATACAGATCCGCGCCCGGCAGGTTGGTGAGCAGCATGCCGAAGGCGATGGGGAGCAACAGCAACGGCTCGAACTTCTTCACGATCGCCAGATACAGCAGCACGCAGGCGATGAGGATCATCACCAGCTGCAGCGGATTATCGAAGATCTGATAGAAGCCGGTCGTTTTTAAGAATTCAAGTATGGCGGTGCCCATAGTCCGGTGACCTCACAATCAACCGATGGAGCACAAAAGCTGGCCGGAGGAAACGGTGGAGCCCTTCTGGACGGACAGGTTGGACACGGTGCCGGCGCAGGGGGCGATGATCTCGTTCTCCATCTTCATGGCCTCGAGGATCATGAGGATGTCGCCGGACTTGACGGCCTGGCCGTTCGCTACCCGCACATCCAGGATGTTGCCGGGCATGGGGGCGTTGATGTTCTCACCCTTGCCGGCGGGGGCGGCAGCGGGCGCGGGCGCGGCCTTGGGGGCGGGCTTGGGCGCAGCAGCCTTGGGGGCGGCGGGACGGGCGGCGGGAGCC
>JAFWMS010000041.1 GCA_017545535.1 Clostridia bacterium
ACGCTTCCGCCGGCTACACCCTGTACGCCCGGTGGACGGCCAAGAAGTTCGTGATCACCCTGAATCCCAACGGCGGCGAATGCGCCACCAAGACCAAGACCGTGACCTACGGTCAGGCCTACGGCACCATGCCGGTGCCCTCGCCCCGGACGGGCTACACCTTCGCCGGCTGGTACACCGCCAAGACCGGCGGCAAGAAGGTGACGGCCACCACGGTCTGTTACGCCACAGGCAATTACACCCTGTACGCCCGGTGGACGCCCAAGACCTACACTGTGACGCTGAACCCCAACGGCGGCAGCTGCTCCACGGCCACCAAGAAGGTGACCTACGGCCAGCAGTATGGTACGCTGCCCACGCCCACGAGGGCGGGCTATACCTTCGCCGGCTGGTGGACAAAGAAGGACACCGGCGGCAAGCAGGTGTTCTCCTCCACAACCTGCTACGCCACGGGCAACTACACCCTCTACGCCCGGTGGTGGGTGAACTGACGCCGTTTACAAAACGGCAGGAGCGGCATACGGTGCCGCTCCTGTTTTGTTTTTGCTTTTGAGCACAAAACGGATGCAAAGTGCTTGACAGGGGAAGGGGGAGACCGTATAATAACTTCAAGTGATCCTGCACGCTCGGTGCGTTCATAGATAGATATATATATAGATGCTGAAAATAGAAGCGATTTATCCGTTTTTTGATATAGACATCGAATATATACGACCCTTAGTATGGACCTATTATGACCGGGCGTTTGCTCGGTTATATTCTTATAGATGGGAGACAAACGATGCACTGGTGGTTTTTGATCCCCGCCGTCGTGCTGGGCGCCCTGATCGGTGTGGCGATTGGCTATGCCTATCGCAAGAACGTTGCGGAAGCGAAGATAGCGAAGGCTGAAGATGCCGTGCGCACCCTGTTGGACGATGCGCAGAAGAAAGCGGAAGAGATACGCAAAGAAAAGGAGTTGGAGGCCAAGGAGGAGATCTACAAGCTCCGCACCGAGGCCGAAAAGGAAAACCGGGACCGCCGCAACGAGTTGCAGCGCACGGAGCGCCGCCTCTTCCAGCGGGAGGAGACCCTGGACAAGAAGATCGAGTCCGTGGAGGCCCGGGAACAGGCGTTGAACCAGCGGTCAGCCAAGGTGGACCAGCGGGAGGCCGACGCCGAAGCGCTGGTACAGCAGCAGGAGCTGGAGTTGGAGCGGATCTCCGGGTTGACCGTGGACTCCGCCAAGGAGATGCTCCTTCAGCGCGTGGAGGAGGAGGCCAAGCACGACGCCGCCATCCTGCTCCGTGACATCGAGCAGAAGACCAAGGAGGAGGCCGATCGCAAGGCTCGCAACATCGTCACCTTGGCCATCCAGCGCTGCGCCGCCGACCATGTGGCCGAAGCCACCGTATCCGTGGTGCCCCTGCCCAACGACGAGATGAAGGGCCGGATCATCGGCCGCGAGGGCAGGAACATCCGGGCTCTGGAGACCGCCACCGGTGTGGACCTCATCATCGACGACACCCCCGAGGCCGTGATCCTCTCCGCCTTCGACCCGGTCCGCCGGGAAATCGCCCGGATCGCTCTCGAAAAGCTGATCATGGACGGCCGCATCCATCCCGCCCGCATCGAGGAGATGGTGGAAAAGGCCAAGAAGGAGGTCAGCAACCAGATTCGGGAGGCCGGCGAGGCCGCCGTGCTGGAGGTGGGGGTCCATGGGCTCCACCACGAGCTCATCCGGTATTTGGGCCGCATGAAGTACCGCACCAGCTATGGTCAGAACGTGCTGAACCACTCCATCGAGGTGGCGCATCTGGCCGGCATCATGGCTGCCGAGGTGGGGGCCAACGTGGCCCTGGCCACCCGGGCGGGCCTGCTCCACGATATCGGCAAGTCCATCGACCATGAGGTGGAGGGCTCCCACGTGGAGATCGGCGCGGACCTCGCCAAGAAGTATCGGGAGAACAACCAGGTCATCCACTGCATCATGGCCCATCACAACGACGTGGAGCCTCAGACTCTGGAGGCTGTGCTGGTTCAGGCCGCGGACGCCATTTCCGCCGCCCGGCCCGGCGCCCGCCGCGAGACGCTGGAGACCTACATCAAGCGCCTTGAGAAGCTGGAGGAGATCGCCAACTCCTTCGACGGCGTGGACAACTCCTACGCCATCCAGGCCGGCCGCGAGGTGCGCATCATCGTGAAGCCCGAGAAGGTCAGCGACGCGGACACGGTGCTCCTCGCCAAGGACATCGCCAAGCGCATCGAGAACGAGATGGAGTACCCGGGCCAGATCAAGGTGAACGTGATCCGGGAGACCCGGACCATGGAGCTGGCGAAATAAGCAAGGAATCATTTATAGCCGGCGTCCCTTTTCTTGAAAGAAAAGGGACCCAAAAGAACTTTATTTAGGGGGCGGGATCCCCTTGCGATATCCGATATCCCCCTGAGCTTCTCTTTTTCGGCACCTTTTTCTCTTCACCGAAGAGAAAAAGGTGCAAAAAAATATCCAAAAGGAAAAGAACATGAAATTCCCCATCGCCGACGCCCATTGCGACTTTCTGTACGGGGCCATGGAGTATGGCTACGACATCAACACTCTGCGCCGGGACCAGGTGATCCACCTGCCCTACATGCAGCAGGGGAACGTGAAGATGCAGTTCTTCGCCTGCTGGTACGACGCGAAGCTGAAGACCCCGCCGCTGCAGCAGGGCCTCACCATGGTGGACTGCTACAACCGGATGCTGAAGAAGAACTCCGTCTTCGTGCCCTTCACCCGTGACTTCGACCCCAACGGCGACAAGATCGCCGCGGTCCTCACCATCGAGGGCGGCGAGATCTGCGAGGGGAGCCTCGCCATGCTCCGCATCTTCAAACAGCTGGGCGTGAAGACCATGACCATGACCTGGAACGACAACAACGAGCTCGCCGGCGCCGCCCAGGCGAAGCGGCAGAAGGGTCTCACCATCCTGGGCCGGGAGATGCTCCGGGAGATGAACGAGATCGGTGTCGCCCTGGACGTGAGCCACCTGTCCGACCAGGGCATCCGGGACGCTCTCGAGTTCTCCACCCGTCCCATCTACGCCTCCCATTCCAACGCCCGGGCCCTCATGAACGCGCCCCGGTGCCTGCCTGACGACCTCATTCGTGAGATCGCCCTCCAGGGCGGCGTCATCGGCGTCAACTTCTATGGCCCTCATCTGGCACCCAAAAAGACGGTGGCCATCGAAGACATCGTGGAGCACATCCTCCACATCGTCAGCATCGGCGGCGTGGACTGCTGCTGCTTCGGCTCCGACTTCGACGGCATGAGCGTCTATCCCAAGGACCTGAAGAACAGCGCCGACTATCCCGCCCTCTGCGAAGCCCTCCTCAAGGCTGGCTTCAACGAGGAGCAGGTCTCCCGCATCGCCTATTGGAATCTGCACCGCTATCTTTCACAATTCGTTTGACAAATGCGGCAACGGTGTGCTATACTGCTTCCGTTGCCGAAATCGGCGTATATTAGGGGCATGATGTAATGGTAACATAGCGGTCTCCAAAACCGTTCTTGAGGGTTCGAGTCCTTCTGCCCCTGCCAAAAAGAATCCCACCCATCCGGGTGGGTTCTTTTTATACGGCAGGGGCAGAAGGACTCGAACCGGGTTCGGGAGTGAATCAGGCCCCGGTGGGGCCTGAGAGCCGAACCCTGAGCGAGCCCGCAGGCGCGAATTCGAGTCCTTCTGCTCCTGTCAAAATGAACCATGAAAGCTTTTCTTTTGGCTCCCTATATAGTATAATTCATTCATTATCTCGATAAATAGGAAACAGACATATGATTTTTCATTCTTTTCCATCTCAGCAGGAACGCAGGCGCTTTGGCGGTTCTGCATTCCTTGAGCTGTCATATTGTAGGATGCCAAGCGGGACAACCGTAAAGGAAATCGTCTCTGTCAGAGCAATAGAGAATTGGAAGGATGATTCCTTGTATGTTTATCTTGATGATTTAGACATCTTCTTCGTTGAGTACAATGGGATTTTCAACGATGGGACGTATAACAACCTGAAGAGTGGTCCGCTCGACTTGTGGGGCATCAATTATTATTCCCCCAGTCAAGTGGTCGCTATCATGCAAAAGATAGAAACTTGCAAGCCCAAGGACGACGATATACTGCTGAAATGGCTGCAAAGAGCTGACAAAGCGAATGGCATCTATGTGTTGGGAATTTAGCTGTATAGGAGAGTATCTATGAATTCTATCTTCGAAACCGAAAACATCTCCTTCGTCCATGTGTCGGAATCCCTCATCCCGGACTACCTGGCCATGGTCAACGACTATGACCGGGTGGGTCGACTCTTGGGCAGGGGCCGGGACCCCATCTCCGAGGAGCAGGACCGCTGGTGGGTACAAAAGAAGCTGGCGGAGGGCGCTCCCGTTTTCTCCATGCTGGAAAAAGCCACCGGCGCGTTCATCGGGAATATTGAGTTTATGGACATAACCGACGGGGTGGGTGAGCTGGGCATCGCCATCACCGCCCAAATGCAGGAGAAGGGGTATGGCACCGAAGCCATCCCCGCCATGGTCCGCTATGGGATGGACGAGCTTGGCCTATCCCGGGTCTATCTCAAGGCCTTCCCCTTCAACGCCCGGGCCATCCATGTGTACGAGAAGTGCGGCTTTCGGGAGTACGACCGCAACGACGAGGATGTCTTTATGGAGATCGTCAAATGAAAGATATTTACAAGCTGACCATAAAGGACCTGCAGCCCTCCCAATTTTACATTTCCGAAAGAAAGCTGGCCTCGGTGGAAGCCTGGTTCGATCCGGCGGATCTTTCCAACTTCGAACCCATCCCTGTCAAGGAGCTGGACGACGTCCCCGTCATTACTGACGGTCACACCCGGGCCGTGGCGGCCCTGCGGGTGGGGGTGGACCGGGTGCCCCTGGTCTGGGACACGGACGAGCTGGACTGGCGCTTGTATCGGGCCTGTGTGACGGCCTGCCGGCGCCGCGGGATTCTCTCTTCGGCGGACCTGCTTACCCGCATCATCTCGGCAGAGGAGTATGTCGAGCAGTGGGACGCCTGGTGCGACCGGCTCCACGCGGATATCGACGCCGGCGTCATCCAGGTGGTACCGTATACCAAGGCGGATATCTCGGATGTGCTTTCCTTCGAGCGCCGCCTGCGGGAGGAGGAAGCCGACTGGGGCTGGATGATCGACGATGCCTATATCGCCCAAGTCGAAAAAAGCTTCGAGGGCGACACCTTCCGGGATGCCCTGTCATACCTGGCGTACCTTGATGGGCAGGTGGTGGGCCGGATCGACGGAGCCTTGATCCGCAGCCATTTCGACGGCTCCACCAAGGCCTATCTCGACTGGATATGCGTCATCAAGAGCTATCGCCACCGGGGCGTAGGGCAAGCCCTGCTTGGACGGCTCCGGCAGGAGCTGAAGGCTCGGGGCGTGGACACCCTTATCGCGCTCACGGCCAGTAACGAGGAGGCCCAGCGGTTCTACAAAAGCGTGCCCAACTCCTGTATGCGGGACGTGGGCATCTGGATCGACGTGTAAGGAGGCAATCATGATCTATTGGCTCAACGGCGCCTACGGCGTGGGGAAGACCACCGTGGCGATGCGGCTTTTGCCTTTGCTGCGCAACGCGCACCTGTATGACCCCGAGCTGGTGGGCAACGGCATCCGGGACAATTACCCGGAGGTTCTCTTTTGCGAGACCTTCGAGGAGTATCCTGCCTGGCTGGAGACCAACTATCGGGTGCTGAAGGACCTATATGAACGGTATGACGGGGATATCGTGGTGCCCATGACCCTGCTCCGCGAGGCGTCCTATGCCGCCATGGTGCAAAGGCTTAGGGACGAGGGCGTTCCCGTGCAATACATTTATATGGACTGTGACGCGGAGACGCTGCGGTATCGGATGGTGGACCTGGGCCGGGAGATGCCGGACAGCTGGTGCGTGGGGCATATCCCCGTCTGTCTGGCGGTCCAGGCCGCCGAGACCCACGCCGTCCACGTCCCCACGGTGGGGCGGACGCCCGAGCAGATCGCCGCCCAGATCGCGGCGCTGCCTGGTAAATAGGCTCGCGGGCCCTTGCAATTCCCGACGCGGGATACTATACTATCTTCCATGGACAAGAAAAAGCAGATCAAAGCCATCCTGGCGGCCGCTGCCTGCCACGTAGCCTGGGGCTTCAGCTTCCTGGCCTCCCGCAAGGGGCTGGACGCGGCCCCGGTGTTCGTGCTGCTGAGCCATCGGTTCGGGCTGTCCTTCTTGACCATGAACCTGCTCGTGCTGCTGGGCGTGGGCAAGCTCGATTTCAAAGGCAAGACCCTGTGGAAGCCCATCCTGCTGGGGATGATGCAGCCGGTCATCTACTTCTTCGGGGAGCAGTACGGCATCCTCCATTCCAACACCGTCTTTTCCGGGGTCATGATCGCCATGATCCCCATCGTGGCCACCCTGGCGGCCTGGCCCGTGCTGCGGGAGGAACCCTCCCTGGGACAGCTATTCTTCAGCTTCCTGTCGGTCTGCGGCGTGGTGGGCATCGGGCTCATGAACCGGAGCTCCGGAGCCCTGGACTGGATCGGCGCGGTGGCCCTGTCCGTGGCCGTCCTCTCCGCCGGGGCCTATACCCTTATCGGCCGCAGCATCTCCCAGGACTATACCCCCTTCGAGCGGACCTATACCATGATGGGCGTGGGCACCGCGGCCTTCACACCCCTGGCCCTGATCCAGACTGGGGGCAGCGTGGCTGGCTTTTTCCGGCCCCTCGGTCAGCCCACCTATCTGTTCGCCGTCCTGTTCCTGGCCCTGGCGTGCTCCGTGGCCGGATTCTTCCTTTCCGGCTATTCCATTACCCACCTGACCGTGGCCCGGGAGACGGTCTTTTCGAATTTGACCACCGCCGTGTCCGTCTTCGCCGGGGTAATCTTCCTCCACGAGCCCTTCACCTGGTTCGGCGCCTTTTGCTGTTTGGTGATCTTCGTGGGCATCTACGGGGTCCAGAAGACGGCGCCGTAGGAGCGTGATATCTTTTCTTTCTTTTTGCCGCTTTTTTCTCTTCGGTGAAGAGGAAAAAAGCGGCGCAAAAAAGAGAAGCACAGGGATAATTATAGGGGAGTACCGCGCAAGCAATACTCCCCAAATAAAGTTCTTTTGTACACCTTTTCTTTCAAGAAAAGGTGTCCGTTTTTAATACATCCTTATAAAAGCAGGATGCCCGCTTCCTCGCAAGCCTTTCGGGTCTGTTCGTCCCAGAGGCTGCTTTGGACCTCGCCGATGTGGCAGGTTCCGATCATCAGCATGCAGAGTCGGCTTTGGCCGATGCCGCCGCCCATGGTCAAAGGGAGCTCGCCGTTTAGCAGCATCCGGTGGAAGGGGAGCTGGGCCCGCTCCGGGCATCCCGCCGCCTGGAGCTGCCGGGTGAGGGCAGGGGGGTCCACCCGGATGCCCATGGACGAAACCTCCAGCGCCCGGCCCAGCACCTCATCCCACATGAGGATGTCCCCGTTCAGCGTCCAGTCATCGTAGTCCGGCGCGCGGCCGTCGTGGGGCTTTCCGCTCTTCAGCGGGGCGCCGATCTGCTCCAGGAACACGGTCCCGTGCTGGCGGACGATCTCATTCTCCCGCTCGTGGGGGGGGAGGTCGGGGTACATATCCTCCAGCTCCTGGGTGCGGATGAAAAACACCTCCCTTGTCAGGTTCATGGGGAGGCTCGGGAACGCCACGCTCAAGGCGTCTGCCGTCTCGCAGATGGCGTCCACGATGGACTGGACCGTGCGCCGAAGGGTATATTCCGTCCGCTCCTCGGGGCGGATGATCTTTTCCCAGTCCCACTGGTCCACATAGATGGAGTGGAGATTGTCCAGCTGCTCGTCCCGGCGGATGGCGTTCATATCCGTGAACAGCCCCTTGCCGGGCCGGAACCCGTATCGCTTCAGGGCCAGTCGCTTCCACTTGGCCAGGGAGTGGACCACCTGCCCTTCGGCGTTCGCCGCCGGGATGGTGAAGCTGACGGGTCGTTCATAGCCGTTCAGATCGTCGTTGAGGCCGGAGCCGGTCTCCACGAACAGGGGCGCGGACACCCGCCTCAGGTTCAGGGCGCTGCCCAGGTTCACCTGAAAGCTGTTTTTGATGAATTCAATGGCCCGCTGCATCTCGTACACGGACAGGGGGGACCGATATCCCTGGGGAATATACACCTCGTTCATAGGGTTGCCTCCCGGATAAAACTTGAAAAACAATATAATATATGATCCGTGCTCTTGTCAAGGGCCAAGGCGGGCAGGGTTGCTTCTTTTTCGGGGCTATGGTACAATGCCCCTATCGTTTTTGGAAGGGAGGACAGGCTAATGGGCGGTGAGCGCAGCAAGATATGGATGCCCCTTGACAACGCGGCCCTCATCTTTCCCGCCATCCGGCGCAAAAACTGGAACAACGTGTTTCGGGAGTCCGTGACCCTCACCGAAGCGGTCAATCCCGTTCTGTTGCAGCAGGCGGTGAACGAGCTCATGCCCCGGTTCCCCTCCTTCTATCTCAGGCTCCGTCGGGGCGTCTTTTGGTACTATCTGGAGGAGGTGGAGGCCCCGCCCCTGGTCCAGGAGGACTACGCTTACCCCCTGACCTTCATGACCCGGGGGGAGATGGGCCGCTGCTGCCTGCGGGTGCTCTACTATCGGAACCGGATCGCCGTGGAGTTCTTCCACGTACTCTCCGACGGCGGCGGCGCCATGGTGTATCTAAAGACCCTGACCGCCCGATACCTTGCCCTGCGCTATGGGGCGCAGATCCCGCCCACGGACGGAGTGATGGACGTCCAAGGGCATCCCGATCCCGAGGAGCTGGAGGACAGCTTCCAGCGGTACGCCGCCGACCATCCGGCCTTCTGCCCGGAGGCGGAGGCCTATCGCCTCCCCGGCAAGCGGGAGCTAGGCCGGTTCACGGGCCTCATCACCGGCGTGATCCCCGCCGAATCCCTGCGTGCTTTGGCCCATCGGTACGGCTGCACCGTCACCGTGCTCCTTTCTGCGGTCATGGTCGAGTGCGTCCTTGCCATGCAGGAGGAGCAGGTGCCTAAAAAGCGGCAGAAGCCGGTGAAGATCACCGTCCCCGTGGACCTGAGGCGGCTGTTTCCCAGCCGGACCCTCCGAAACTTCGTCCTCACCGTGAACCCGGGCGTGGACCCGCGCCTGGGCGCCTATACCCTCCGGGAGCTCTGCGACACCTTCACCCATCAGTTGGCGGCGGAGACCACGCCCCAGCGTATGGCGGGCCGCATCGCGGAGAACGTGAACCCGCAGCGCAACGGCTTCATGAAGGCGGTGCCCGTGATCCTCAAGACCCCGGTCATGCGGGCGGTCTACGATCGGCGGGGGGAGAAGCTGGGGTGTCTTAACGTCTCCAACCTGGGGGCCCAGGGGCTGCCGGCGGCCATGGCCCCCTATGTAGAGCGGATGGAGTTCATCATCGGCGTCCAGTACTCCTATCCCAACAACTGCTCCCTGGTCACCTGCCAGGGGGTCACCTGCATCAACATGATCCGCAGCACCCGCAGCACGGAGCTGGAGCGGCGGTTCTTCTCCCGGCTGGTGGAGCTGGGGGTGCCCGTGTCCATCGAGACCAACGAGTGAAGAAAACAGCTGAAAAAGGAACGTGATAGATATGTACTGCGTGAAATGCGGCGTCCGGCTCCGGGAAGGGGCCAAAGCGTGCCCCCTCTGCGGCACCCCCGTGTGGTGTCCGGAGGCGGGGGAGGGGGCCCCTGAGGCCGCCCCCTATTCCGAGCGGTATCCCGTCATCCGTCGCCAGGAGCGGCTCACGATCATGGCCGCATTGACGGTGGCGCTGCTGGCGGCCATGGTGGCCTGCTGCTCCATCTGCCTCCACACCACGGGCAGGATCGGCTGGTCCTTCTATGTGCTCGTGGGCACGGTCACCTTCTATCTCGTCTTTTTGCTGCCCTGGTGGTTCAAAAACCCGCACCCCATGGTCTTTGTGCCCGTGGCCTTTTTGTCTCTGTGCCTGATGCTGCTGCTCATCTGCGGCTACACCGGGGGCCACTGGTTCTGGAGCTTCGCCTTCCCCCTGACGGGGATCGTGGCCGTTTTGACCATCGGCGCCATCGCTCTCTTCCGCTATGTGAAGCGGGGAGCGATCTTCATCACCGGCGGGCTTCTGACGGTCTGCGGCGGGGCCTGTCTGCTGATTGAGCTTTTCCAGCATCTCACCTTCCACACGCCCATGTTCACCTGGTCCATCTACGCGGCGGTGGTGTTCGCTCTCTTCGGTGGATTTCTCCTGCTGGCGGGGATGATCCGGCCCCTCAGGGAGCATCTGGAGCGCAAGTTTTTCCTGTGAACCGGGGCCGAAATAATTTGGTCACAGACCGTTAACAGAATTGACAAACATGTTCTTTTGTGCTATAAGAAAAGTATGTTTGTGCTGGGGAGAAACCCCCTCGGCATGGATAAATCCAGTATCAAAATGGGAAAGGAAACCAAAGATGAAAAAGATTCTGTCCATCATGCTGGCGCTCGTCATGGTCTTCGCCCTGGTCGGCGTCGCCCAGGCTGCGGAAGAAGTGAAGGTCGCTATGATCACCGACTACGGCGATATCACCGACCAGTCCTTCAACCAGACCACCTATGAGGCCTGCAAGGCGTTCTGCGAAGCCAAGAACATCGACTTCCAGTATTATAAGCCCTCTTCTGACTCCGATGAGGATCGTATCTCCTCCATCGAGAAGGCCATCGACGACGGCTTCAACGTAATCGTGATGCCTGGTTACGCCTTTGCTCCCGCCATCGCCAAGACTGCGCCCGAGTATGAGGACGTGACCTTCATCGCCCTGGATGTGTCTGAGTACGATCTGACCTCCGCCGGCCTCGAGACCCTTCCCGCCAACATGTACAGCGCCGTGTACCAGGAGGAGCTCTGCGGTTACATGGCCGGTTACGCGGCTGTGAAGCTGGGCTTCAAGAAGCTGGGCTTCCTGGGCGGCATGGCCGTTCCCGCCGTGGTCCGCTATGGCTACGGCTTCGTGCAGGGCGTGGACGCCGCTGCGGCTGAGCTGGGTCTTGCCGACGTGGCCGTCAAGTATGCTTACGGCAACCAGTTCTACGGCGACGCGGATATCACCGCCGCCATGGACGTCTGGTACGGCGCTGACACCGAAGTGGTCTTCGCCTGCGGCGGCGGCATCTTCACCTCTGCCGGTGAGTCCGCCAAGAAGTACGGCAAGAAGGTCATCGGCGTGGACGTGGACCAGGCCGGCACCATCGACGGTCTCTATGGTGAGGGCATCACCGTGACCTCCGCCATGAAGGGCCTGGCCGCCACGGTCAACACCATGCTGACCAAGTGCGTGGAAGGCACCTTCGAGGGTGGCAAGGTGGAGAACCTGGGCCTCGTCTCTGCGGTCCCCGAAGAGAACTACGTCCAGATCGCTGGTTCCACCCAGTTCTCCGACAGCTTCACCGCTGAGGATTACGCCGCGCTGGTGGCCAAGATGTTCGCCGGTGAGATCTCTGTGTCCGCTGACATCGAGAAGACCGCTTCCGACTTCGCCACCGTCATCACCGTGGACGATCAGGGCAACATCAAGTAAGCTGCCTTAAGAGCGATCCAACCCAAAGAGCAGACCGACCGGCCTGCTCTTTTTTTGTCACATTTTTGTCATAAACCGCAAAAATTGCTTTGCTTTATGTCCGGTCATATAGTATACTAATTTTCAGAGTGGCAGGGTATGCCATGAATCTTGAAAAGAAGGAGGGCGTTCACCTTGGAAGAAGTCAAGTCCGCCGCGGCGCAGGCTCCCTATGCCATAGAGATGCTGCACATCACCAAGCGGTTTCCGGGTATCATCGCCAACGACGACATCACCCTTCAACTGAAAAAAGGCGAGATCCACGCGCTCCTCGGCGAGAACGGCGCCGGCAAGAGCACGCTCATGAGCGTGCTGTTCGGCCTCTATCAGCCGGAGGAGGGGATCATCAAGAAGGATGGCAAGGAGGTCCACATCAAGGACCCCAACGATGCCAACGACCTGGGCATCGGCATGGTCCACCAGCACTTCAAGCTGGTGGAGTGCTTCACGGTCCTCGATAACATCATCATGGGCGTGGAGCCCACGAAGGCCGGCTTCCTGCAGAAGGATGAGGCCCGCAAAAAGATCCTGGCCCTGTCCGAGAAGTACGGCCTCCAGGTGGACCCGGACGCCCGCATCGAGGACATCACCGTGGGCATGCAGCAGCGCACCGAGATCCTGAAGATGCTCTATCGGGACAACGAGATCCTGATCTTCGACGAGCCCACCGCCGTGCTCACCCCCCAGGAGATCGAGGAGCTCATGGCCATCATGAAGAACCTCTCCAAGGAGGGGAAGAGCATCCTCTTCATCTCCCACAAGCTCAACGAGATCATGGCCGTGGCCGACCGCTGTTCCGTGCTCCGCAAGGGCAAGTACATCGGCACCGTGGAAACGAAGAACACCACCGCCGAGGAGCTCTCCGCCATGATGGTGGGCCGAAACGTGAACTTCCACGTGGCCAAGGAGCCCAAGGAGCCCGGGGAGGTGGTCCTCTCCGTGGAGAACATGACCGTGGCCTCCAAAGCCCACAGCAACAACGCCGTGAAGAACGTGTCGTTGAAGGTCCGCCGGGGCGAGATCGTGTGCCTCGCCGGTATCGACGGCAACGGCCAGACCGAGTTCGTCTACGGCCTCACGGGTCTCGAGCCCCTGGTGTCCGGCAAGATCGTCCTGAACGGCAAGGACATCAGCCATGCCCCCATCCGGGAGAGGAACATCCTGGGCATGAGCCACATCCCCGAGGATCGGCATAAGCACGGTTTGGTCCTGGACTATCCCCTCGAATACAACTTCATCCTGGAGCGGTACTTCGAGCCCGAGTTCACCAGCAAGGCGGGCTTCCTCCGCCGGGGCAACATCCGCAAGTACGCCGAAAAGCTCATCGACCAGTACGACGTCCGTTCCGGTCAGGGCCCCATCACCATCGCCCGGAGCATGTCCGGCGGCAACCAGCAGAAGGCCATCGTGGGCCGGGAGATCGACAAGGATCCGGAGCTGCTGGTGGCGGTGCAGCCCACCCGCGGCCTGGACGTGGGCGCCATCGAGTACATCCACAAGCAGTTGGTGGCCCAGCGTGACGCGGGCAAGGCCGTGCTGCTGGTGTCCCTGGAGCTGGACGAGGTCATGGACGTGCCCGATCGGATCCTGGTCATGTACGAGGGCGAGATCGTGGGTGAGCTGGATCCCAAGAAGACCACACAGGAGGAGCTGGGCCTGTACATGGCCGGCGCCAAGAGAGATGAGGTGAAAGCATGAAAAAGGGCAGCATCTTAGAAAGAGAAGGGGTCCAGGCGCTCATCGCCTCCCTCATCTGCATCCTGCTGGGCGTGTTGATCGGATATATCGTGCTTTTGTGCATCAACGCCGAGGGCGCCAGCGAGTCCATCGTCAACGTGCTCAAGAACTTTATGACCTATTCTAAGCCAGCCACCCAGTGGAAAAAGTTCGCCAACACTCTGGCCAAGACCATGCCCTTGGTGCTCTGCTCCTTGAGCATCCTGTTCGCGTACAAGGTGGGCCTCTTCAACATCGGCACCGCCGGTCAGTATGTGGCGGGCGCCTGCGCCTGTCTATACGGCGCCCTGGGCCTGAAGCTTCCCTGGTACGCCTGCATGCTCATGGCCATATGCGCCGGGGCGCTCCTGGGCTGCATCGTGGGCTTCCTCAAGTCCTACTGCAACGTGAACGAGGTCATCTCGGGCATCATGCTCAACTGGATCTCCCTCTACACCGCCAACACCATCCTGTCCAAGGTGAAGGAGACCACCAGCCCCTACACCCTATACATCAACAAGGTGAACCCCTCGGCATTCCTGCCCAAGATGGGCCTCGATAAGCTCTTCGGCAAGAACGAGTATGTGACCATCGCCATCCCCCTCACCATCCTCATCGCCATCGCGGTGGGCGTGGTGCTGGATCGGACCAAGTTCGGCTATGAGCTCAAGGCCACCGGCTACAACAAAAACGCCGCCAAGTACTGCGGCATGGCCGAGAAGCGGAACATCATCCTGACCCTCATCATCTCCGGCGGCCTCGCGGGCCTCGGCGCCTCGTTCCTCTATCAAACGGGCTACATGCGCTGGGAGTGCACCCAGTCCTCCGTGCCGGGCATGGGCTTCAATGGCATCGCCGCCGCCTTCCTGGGCGGCCTTAACCCCATCGGAACCATCTTCTCCTCCTACTTCATCCAGCACATCACCGACGGCGGCGCCTTCGTGAACACCAACATGTACTGCGCCCAGATCTCCGATCTCATCTCCGCGGTGATCATCTATCTGTGCGGCTTCGTGCTCTTCATCAAGCTGACCATCCGTAAGCTCCTCGCCAAGAGGGGAGAGAAGGCGCCCAAAACACCGGCCCCCGCTACCGCGAAAGGAGGCGATCGGTAATGCTGCTGCTCATCCAATACACTCTGATCTTCTCCTCCGTGCTGACGCTGGTGGCCCTGGGCGGCTGTATCTCCGAGCATTCCGGCGTCATCAACCTGGGCCTTGAGGGCATCATGGTCATCGGCGCCCTCGGCGGAGCCCTGGTCATGAGCAACCTGGTGACGGTGCTTCCCTCCGCGCTGCTGGTCATCGTGGCGATCCTGGCGGCCATTCTCTTTGGCATGGCCTACTCCTGCCTGCTGGGCGTGGCCTGCATCAACTTCAAGGCGGACCAGACCCTGGTGGGTACCGCCATGAACCTCTTGGGAACGGCGGGTGCCACGGTCTTCGTGAAGGCCATGAACACCGCCGCCAACCCTGACAACCACTCCTCCGAGATCAGCTACGTGGCGGCTCGCGAGAAGTTCCTGGTGAACATCGGCGGGTTCGAGTTCAACTGGTTCATGCTGCTGGTGATCGTGGCAGTCGTCCTGGTCTTCATCATGCTCTATAAGACCAAGTTCGGCCTTCGCCTCATGGCCTGCGGCGAGCATCCCCAGGCGGCGGACTCCGTGGGCATCAACGTCTACAGGATGCGCTGGTCCGGCGTGCTCCTTTCCGGCATGCTGGGCGGCGTGGGCGGCCTCTGTTACATCCTGGCGGGCGTCTCCCTGTGGAAGTTCGAAAACGGTGTGGCCGGCTTCGGCTTCCTGGCCCTGGCGGTCATGATCTTCGGCCAGTGGAAGCCCATCCGCATCGCCGTTTCGGCTTTGCTGTTCGGCCTTTTCAGGGCGCTCTCCAACGTCTATGGCGGCTTCGACTTCCTGGCGGCTTTGAACATCCCCGGCAACGTCTACAACATGCTGCCCTACGTCATCTCCCTGGTGGTCCTGGCGTTCACCTCCAAGAAGTCCCGGGCCCCCAAGGCCGAGGGCATCCCCTACGACAAGGGCATGAGATGATCCCTGCTGTCCGCAACGGAGAAGGCGAAAACCTTCTCCGTTTTTTATGTGATATATTCCAGCTATCCCTTGAAATGAATACTCCGCTTGATATATACTTTATTTCAAGAGCTGTTGCATATTCGATCGACATCAATTTGCGGAACGGGAGAGAAAAATGAAGACGAAAAAATGGATTCTTTTGACCCTTTGTCTGCTGCTGGCCCTGGTGTTTGTCCCAGCGACGGCCCGTGCGGAGGCGTCCAGCGGCAACTGTGGGGCTCCTTATCCGTATGATAACCTTAAGTGGTCTTTTGATTCATCCATCGGCAAGCTGACAATTACCGGCAGCGGAAGGATGAAGAGTTATAATTATGAAAGTGATGTTCCATGGAATTCATTACGGGGCCAGATCACCAGCGTTTCTCTGCCCTACGGACTGAGTTATATTTCCAATTACGCTTTTTCCTCTTGCGAGAGACTTACCTCCATTGATATCCCCTACACAGTCACTGAAATTGGCGAATTTGCTTTTTTTAGCTGTACGGGACTTTTGTTCGTCAATATCCCACCCTTCGTTACCAGCATCGGCAGCCATGCATTCTGCGCATGTACGGGTTATAAATCTATTACAATCCCCGACAGTGTTACCAGCATCGGTTACTGCGCGTTCAGTGATTGCACGAGCCTTTCCTCTGTCAAAATCGGAAGCGGAATACATGAACTTTCTGGTTTTAGTGGCTGCACGGGGCTGACGAGCATCACCATCCCAAACAGCGTCACCAGCATTGGCGAAGGTGCGTTTAGTGGCTGCACGGGGCTGACGAGCATCACCATCCCAAACAGCGTCACCAGCATTGGCGAAGGTGCGTTTGGGGGCTGCACGGGGCTGACGGACATCACCATTCCCAACAGCGTTACCAGCATTGGCGAAGGTGCGTTTGGGGATTGCACGAGGCTGACGAACATCACCATTCCCAATAGCGTCACCAACATTGACGGATATGTGTTCACAGGATGCACGGGGCTGACGAGCATCACCATTGGGAATAGCGTTACCAGCATTGGCGAAAGGACATTTTCTGGCTGCACAGGTCTGACGAGCGTCACCATTCCCAACAGTGTCACCGACATCGGTTACGAGGCGTTTTCGAACTGCACAGGACTGACGAGCGTCACCATTCCCAACAGCGTCACCGACATCGGTTACGAGGCGTTTTCGAACTGCACAGGTCTGGCGAGCGTCACCATCCCTAGCAGCGTCACCGGTTTCGACGGTGCATTTAGGAATTGCACAGGGCTGACAGTTGTCATCATCCAGAACGGCATTGCTAGTATTGATGATAGTGCGTTTTCATTCTGCACAGGGCTGACCTCCGTCACCATTCCGAACAGCGTCGTTAGCATTGGTCATGCTGCTTTTTACGGTTGTGTTAGGCTCAAAGATATATATTTTCAAGGGACACTGAAGCAAAAAAACGAAATCAGTATTGGGGCTTTGTATAGCGAGTTGCTGGATGCCACCTGGCACTACCAAGTCACGGTCACGTTGAACCCCAACGGCGGCGTTTGCAGCACTCCCAGCATGATCGTTGACTACGGTAAACCCTATGGCACCATGCCTACGCCGGAGGAACGGATCGGATATAACTTCGCCGGATGGTGGACCGCCAGGGAGACCGGCGGCAAGGAGGTGACCTACGACACCGTGTGCTACGCCTCCGACAACTTCACCCTGTACGCCCGCTGGACGCCGGAACAGACCTATACCGTTACCCTGAACCCCAACGGCGGCACCTGCGGCACGGGGAGCAAGACCGTGACCTACGGCAAAGCCTACGGCACCATGCCCGTGCCCACGAGGAAGGGCTATACCTTCGCCGGCTGGTGGACCGCCAAGACCGGCGGCAAGAAGGTGACGGCGTCTACCATCTGCTACGCTTCCGGGAACTACACCCTGTACGCCCGCTGGACGGAGGGGTACACCATGACCTTCAACCCCAACGGCGGCACGGTGAGCCCCACCACCAAGGTGGTGAAGTACGGCCAGCAGTACGGTTCGCTGCCCACGCCCACCCGGGCCGGGTACACCTTCGCCGG
>JAFWMS010000042.1 GCA_017545535.1 Clostridia bacterium
CCTACATCCACATGGGCGGCCGCATCGGCGTCGTGGTCCAGTTCTCCGCTCCCTGCGACAAGGAAGCCATGCACGACGTGGCCCTGCAGATCGCCGCGGCCAACCCCGTGTGCGTGGGCGTGAAGGATCTTCCCCAGGACTACATCGACCATGAGCGCAAGATCCAGCTTGCCAAGGCCCTGGAGGAGAACGCCCAGGCCGCCAAGCCCAAGCCCCAGGCCATCGTGGAGAAGATGGTGGACGGCCGTATGAGCAAGTACTACAAGGAGGTCTGCCTCCTGGAGCAGGTCTACGTGAAGGACCAGGGCATCGCCGTCAAGGATATGCTCAAGGCCAAGAACGCCTCCGAGGTGGTCAAGTTCGTCCGCTATGAGATGGGCGAGGGCCTGCAGAAGCGGGAGGACAACTTCGCTGAGGAAGTCATGTCCCAGATGAAGGCGTAACCAAAATGAACCACGAGCCGGCGGCATTCCGTCGGCTCATCTTTTATACCTATGAGAAGAAAAGACAGAGAGATCACCGATATCGAAACGATCCGCTCCATCCTGGATAAGGCGAAGGTCCTGCATCTGGCCATGATCGACGGGGACAGGCCCTATGTGGTGCCCCTCCATTACGGCTATACCCTGCAGGAGGGCCGCTTGACCCTGTATCTGCACAGCGCCAAAGAAGGGCGGAAGCTGGACGCGCTGTCCAAAAACAGTGCGGTGGCCTTCGTGCTGGAAACGGATGTGTCCCTCATCTCCGGCGGGGAGTTGGCCTGCAAATATGGCTCCGCCTACGCCTCCGTCATGGGGGAGGGGCGGGCCACGCTGCTCACCGATCCGAAGGAGAAGGTGGCGGGGCTGCGAATTCTTATGTGCGCTCAGACCGGTCGGGATTTCATCATCACCGAGGCTATGACTGAATCTGTGGCCGTTTTGCGGGTGGATGTGGAGGCTTATTCCGCCAAATCCCGGCCTTTGACCCATTGAACGGTAGAGGTGAGAGCCAATGAAACGGTTGTTTTTTGTCCTGTCGGCTATTCTGTTGCTTTTGGCCTTCAGCGCCTGTGAACAGAAAGAGAGCACAGCCGAACCGCAGACAACGAGAGCCGAACCCACTGCCAGTGCCGAACCCACCGCCAGCGCCGAACCCAAGGCGGAAGCGTCCGCTTTGAGGACTGTGGGCGGCTACATAGTGACGGCCAACGAAGGCCAGCGCAAAAATGAATACCCCTATGTACTGCAGACGAAGAACTCCGTGTGGTATCTTGCTTCGGCTGACCTGGACTTGATGGGGGAGGAGGCCTTCTATGCAGGCTTGGAGGACATCCTCCAATACATGGAGGCTGACATGGCTGACGCCCGCAAAGCCCTGACCAGCCGCATCTGGAAGGAGGTTCCGCCCGTGGAGATCCGCACAGACTTCTGCGGTAAGGCCGGCGCCTCTCAGGACGCAGGGGCCTATTATAACGGCCGCGTCAACTTTATCAAACTCTTTCACAGCTGGGACATGGCCAAGTTCGCCCTGCTCCACGAGTACGTGCACTATCTCACCATCCACTGCGCTGAGAAGAAGACCATGTCCGGCTTCTACAACGAAACCGTGGCAGAGTACGTGTCCAAGCTCCTCTGCGAAAACCGCATGTTCCGCAGCATCGACTTTAACAGGAACGATCAGCCCGAGCTGAATTCCGTAGCGGAGATCTGGGGCGACTTTGACGAGACGAAATATCGCAATTCCTGCCTGTCCGAGAGCGACAACTATACCCGAGGCACGTACGACGGCCAGCCCTACACCTGCGTGGGCCAGTACACCGCCTACCGCTGGCCGAATAAACGGCTGCCTGATCATCTTTACGAGCTGTCCTACGCCGAAGCCATGTCCCTTGCCTTGTATCTCATGGAGACCTACGGAGCGGAGAAGTATCTGGACAACTGGGATATCGTAGAGGAAGACAAACTGGCGGACCTCTACGGGTATACCGTGGAGGAGCTGCTGATCGTCTGGAGCCGGTGGAACGCCGAACAGTGCGCCAAGTTGGGGATCCGAATGGAGCAGCCGTAAGCGAAAAGGGAAAATGAACATCGTCCCGGGACGCATCGTTTCGCGTCCCGGGGCTTTCTTTTTGTATAAAACGCCGCGAAAACGTTGCATTATTCACGAAAAAGGGCTATACTTGTCAAAAAATCAGCCCGACAAACAGGGCAGTAACGAGGCAGCGATATGACATTGGATAAGGTAGCCGTCGGCAAATCCGCCGTGATCCGCACCGTAGGCGGGGAAGGGGCCCTGCGACAGCATTTCCTGGACATGGGCATGATCCCCGGGGCGGAGATCACGGTGGTGAAGCTGGCTCCCATGGGGGACCCCATGGAGCTGCAGGTCCACGGCTACGAGCTGACCATCCGCATGGCCGATGCTGGCGAGATCGAGATCGAGCCAATCGAGAAGCGCTCCAACCCCCACATCGGTATCTCCACCATCGAAAAGAGCGAGCACCCGGGTTTGGGCGAGGGCGGCAAGTACCATTCGAAGGGCGACGGCGATCCTCTCCCCGAAGGCACCACCCTCACCTTCGCCCTGGTGGGCAACCAGAACGCCGGGAAGACCACCCTCTTCAACCAGCTCACCGGCGCCAATCAGCACGTGGGCAACTTCCCGGGCGTCACCGTGGACAGAAAGGACGGCGTCATCAAGGGCCATCCCGAGACGCTGATCACGGACCTCCCCGGCATCTATTCCATGTCCCCCTACAGCAGCGAGGAGATCGTCTCCCGCAGCTTCGTTTTGGACGAGAAGCCCACGGCCATCATCAACATCGTGGACGCCACCAACATCGAACGGAACCTGTATCTGACGGTCCAGCTGCTGGAGATGCACATGCCCATGGTGGTGGCTCTGAACATGATGGACGAGGTCACCTCCAACGGCGGCTCCGTGGACGTGAACAGCATGGAAAAGCTTTTGGGCGTGCCCGTGGTGCCCATCGCCGCCGCCAAGAATCAAGGCGTGGATGAGCTTGTCAAGCATGCCCTCCACATCGCTCAGTATCAAGAGCGGCCCACCCGCCAGGATTTCTGCGACAAGCGGGACCACAACGGCGCCGTCCACCGGTGCCTTCACGGCGTCATCCACCTTATCGAGGACCATGCCGAGCGGGCGGGGCTCCCCGTGCGCTTCGCCGCCAGCAAGGCGGTGGAGGGGGACCATCTGGTCCTGGACAAGCTGGCTTTGGAGGAGAACGAGCGGGACATGCTGGAGCATATCATCGTCCAGATGGAGAACGAGTGCGGCATGGACCGGGCCGCCGCCATGGCGGACATGCGCTTCGACTTCATCGAAAAGGTCTGCGAAGCCACGGTCATCAAGCCTCGGGAGAGCAAGGAGCGGACCCGCTCCGAGCGCATCGACCGGGTCCTCACGGGCAAGTTCACGGCCATTCCCTGCTTCATCGGCATCATGGCCGCCGTGTTCTATCTCACCTTCAACGTGATCGGCGCCTTTTTGCAGGACCTTCTGGCCTCCGGCATCGACGGCCTCAAAGCCTTGGTGGACGGGGCGCTGACCTCCGCCGGCGTCAGCCCCACCATCCTCAGCCTCATCGTCCAGGGCATCTTCGAGGGCGTGGGCAGCGTGTTGAGCTTTTTACCCATCATCGTCACCCTCTTCTTCTTCCTCTCCCTCATGGAGGACAGCGGCTACATCGCCCGGGTGGCCTTCTTCATGGACAAGCTCCTTCGGCGCATCGGCCTTTCGGGCCGGAGCATCGTGCCGCTCTTGGTGGGCTTCGGCTGCACGGTCCCCGCGGTCATGGCCACCCGCACTCTGCCCAGCGAGCGGGATCGGAAGATGACGATCCTGCTGACCCCCTTCATGAGCTGCACCGCCAAGCTTCCCATCTACGCTTTCTTCGTCAGCGCCTTCTTCCCCGGGAAGGGGGGCCTTATCATGACGGGCCTGTACCTTTTGGGCGTGCTCATGGCCGTCCTCATCGCCTTTTTTTACAAGGGTACCCTCTTCAAGGGGGAGGCGGCCCCCTTCGTCATGGAGCTGCCCAACTATCGGCTGCCCAGCCCCAAGAACGTGATCCGCCTTCTGTGGGAGAAGGCCAAGGACTTTCTGCAGCGGGCCTTTACGGTGATCCTGGTGGCCACGGTGGTGGTCTGGTTCCTGCAGAGCTTTGACCTTCGCCTGAACCCTGTGGCAGATTCCCACAGCAGCATCCTGGCCCTGCTGGCGGGGCTGCTGGCGCCCTTGTTTAGACCCCTGGGCCTGGGAGACTGGCGCATCTGCACCTCCTTCATCACCGGCTTTTTGGCCAAGGAGAGCGTGGTTTCCACCCTGGGCATCCTCTTCTCGGGAAACGTGGCTGCCGCACTGACGCCTTTGGCTGCCGGGTGTTTGCTGGTGTTCTGCCTCCTCTATACCCCCTGTGTGGCCTCCGTGGCCGCCATTCGCCGGGAGCTGGGGGGCAAGTGGGCTGCTGCCGTAGTCATCTGGCAGTGCGTCCTGGCTTGGCTGGCGGCTCTGCTCCTGCACCTGATCGGCCTTCTGCTGGGGATTGTCTGATATGTGGCTGGATATCCTTCTCGGCGCTTTGATCGCCGCCGCCGTCCTCCTGGCCCTCATCAAGATCCTCCGGGACCACCGCCGGGGCAAGGGCTGTTCCTGCGGCTGCAGCGGCTGCACTCGGGCCGACTGCCCGAGCCACAAGGATCCCTGATCCAAGAACCATCCTTTCGGACCCCTCCGGGGGTCTTTTTTTGAATGCTCAGATAAAGACGTTCACCGAATAATAATATAGCATTCATATATTGGACATAATTTGACCAATGTGTTACAATACAAAATGGTCAAATGGGGAAAGTATATCTATGCATGCCCCATATACATGATTCCCAAATACTCTGTTACAGGAAAACTGGCAAATCATTTGAATTTGAGGAGGTTCTCCATGCGTTCCAAGCGACTCGTATCCCTGATGATGGCCCTGATCGTGGCGCTCACCCTGTTTGCGCCCACCCTTGCCTGGGCGGCAGAGGGCGACGGCGGGGATGAGATCCCCACGGAATCCACGTCCGCTGTGAGCGAGAGCGAAGAGACGGCGCCGTCTGAGGAGACTCAGCCCGTCGAGACCGATCCGGAACCCGTTGCCGATCCGGAATCTGTGGCCCAAATCACCGGCGCAGGAGAAGACATGATTCTGATCAGCTTTACGTTTAATGACGAGGAGGTCTATTCGGTCGAGATCGCTCCGGGCACGTCCCTTTTGGATTCTGTTTTTTCCGCAGCTGAGGACGTGGTCCGTTCCTATGGGGTGCAGGATGGCAAGCACATCGTTTGGTATCTTCAGCAAGATCAGGACAATGTATTTGATCGTTCCGCCCCTCTGTACGCTTCTGACACGTTGATTGCTCGCTGGGTGGCGGATGCTTCCGGTGAGGAACAGACTCTCTCCGTCACCTTCAACGCCAACGGCGGCTACTTCCAAGAGGACCAGACGAAGACCATTTGGGTTTCGGAATTCCTCGTGGGGGACCGTTTCTCTCCACGGGCGCTTGCGGACGAGGGTATCCTTCATAACGCAAACACTTCTCTGGTGTTCGACGGCTGGTATCTGGATGCAGACGGCACAGAGCCGATCCCGCTAAACGGGGAGGGCTTATTCCAGCCTACGGAAAGCATCACGGTATACGCGAAATGGATCCTAAACACCGTCACCTTCACCGTGTATGCTAACAACGACAACAGTACGCCGTATCAGGAGGAATCTGACGAATATTCCGCCGGAACGACCATAGGCATCTGGGGCTGCCCCTTCACCTATGCGGGCCACTCCTTCACCGGCTGGAACACGGAGCCAGACGGCACCGGTACTGCCTACATGGTGAACGAGCAGGTCACCCTGGAAGGGGACCTCACCCTCTATGCGCAGTGGGAGGAGGAGCAGATCACTTCCGGCACCTGCGGTGATGACCTGACCTGGTCCTTCGACCCTACCACCGGCATCCTGACTGTCTCCGGCACCGGGGCCATGTACGCTTATGATGAAGTTAATTCTCCCGCTTGGATGGCTTTTCGCATGCTCATAGAGTCGGTAGTATTGTCGAATGATATTACTTCGGTCGGCACCTATGCATTCTACAACTGCGGAAACCTCACCTCTGCCTGTTTGCCTTGCAGCGCGTCAATCAGAACCGGAGCGTTCCAAGGAACCAACCTTGTCAGTCTGCATCTAACTCCCGGTACAGGCGAAATGCAATACATGCAGATTGAGATGATTTCTTTGAACTGTAAGGAAACCTTGGAAAACCTGATATTGGATCAGGGGATCAAAAATATAGCCAGCTGTGCCTTCAAAGATTGTGCCAAACTGAAAACCGTTGTCCTTCCTGAGGGGTTGGAGAGTATAGACGGTAGCAACGCTTTTTCAGGAGCTTTGGAATCCATCACCATCCCGGACAGCCTGATGACAATAGGCTCCAGAGCCTTTTGGGTTTGCAGTTCCTTGCGAGATGTATACTATTCAGGCACACAGCAGCTTCGAGACCAAATTATCTCGATCGGCTCTGAGAACGACTATCTGCTTAACGCCACTTGGCATTATTATGAGGCGGAATCGATCTCAGTGACCACACCACCGACGAAGCTCAGCTATTGGGTGGGTGAACCTCTTGATGTATCTGGAGGAGAACTGACCGTAGATTACGGCATCCGTAACGGTACGGCATACGTGGAGCAAACAGCTCTGACCGTCGACATGGTTTCTGGTTTCGACAGCACGGTCATAGGCACACAGACCCTGACGGTGACCTACGAGGGCAAGACGACCACCTTCGAAGTGGAGGTCGTCGCCAAGACTCTGGATCATATCGCCGTCACCACGCTGCCGACCAAGACGGAGTATCTGGAAGGCAAGGACGCTTTGGACGTGACCGGCGGCAAGCTCACCCTGTATTACAACAACGACACCGCAGATGAGATCGACCTGACCGCTGACATGGTCTCCGGCTTCGACAACACGGTCATCGGTCCCCAGACTTTGACCGTGACCTACGAGGGAAAGACGGCCGCCTTCACTGTGGAGATCGTGGCCAAGACCCTGGACCATATCGCCGTCACGACCATGCCGGTCAAGACGGAGTATCTGGAAGCCGTCTCGCGTTCAGCCAAATATGAAACTCCCGCTGAAGTATCAATATCCGCAGGTCTTTTGGGGATAAGAACAACAAAGAGACGAATTGACATAGTCAATATCGCC
>JAFWMS010000006.1 GCA_017545535.1 Clostridia bacterium
CGTCTTGCTGATCGTCAGACCGCCCTGCCGCACGTTCAGGATATTGTTACCGTTATAGTATGCACGGTAGCCGGAGACCGCTTCTTCACCGATAGTGTATTGGATCTCCGCCCCGTCTTCGTCGTACTGAGGCACGTTCTCAAACGTATACATCCACTTGCCGTCAGCGTCTGCTTTGACTTCCTGGCTGTCTACGACCTCGTTCCCCTTCTTCAGGTTCACAGTGATGCTCTCAGGACGCACCTTGTCCGCATTGTCGTTGTCCAGCCACGTCTTCTCACCGCTGATCGTCAACGGGGAATATGTGTTCGTGAACGCAACCGTCGCGTTCGTCGCGATCGTCCCGCTCACGGTCAGATCAGACCCGTTCTTACCGGTCTCGCCGCCCGCAGACGGAATGTACCCGACAACGCCGGTCTCCGTTACCGTGAACGTCGTCCCCGAACGCATGATGTTCGGAATCCTGACGTATTCGCCGTTCTTCAGCGTGAACGTTACCGTGAAGCTGTTCTCTTCCGCCCCGCTTGACGCGCCTCTCAACAGCTGATTGATCATGTTCTGGACCATAGCCCGGCCCTGCGTCTCATCAATCACGCTGCCGCTCAGAATTTCATCGATCAATGCCGTCACATCGCCGATGCTAAGCGCCGCAGGAATCGTCGCGCTCAAAGTGAAGGTGAACGCCTGATCCGGATCCGCACCTTCGCCTGCAACCGCCTTGCTGATCGTCAGGGCGCCGGCATACATGTTGGTTATGTCGTACGTCTTGGAATACATCTTGTACCCGGACACTGCGTCTTCAACCACCCTGTAGGTGATCTTTTTCCCTTCGGCATCATACTCGGGTACATTCTTAAACGTGTACGTCCACTTGCCGTCAGCGTCAGCCGTGACTTCCTGCGAAGCAACCTCCGTGGAGCCGTTCATCAGCCGCACAGTGATGCTCTCAGGACGCGTGTTGTCCACGTTATCGCCATCGACCCACGTCTTCTCGCCGCTGATCGTGATGGCGGGCTTCACGGTCACTTTGCCGGCAATGCATTCAAATACCGTTGCGGGATCAACAGGACCGAAGTTCGCTGCCGAACTCGGCATGACCAAAGACACCGGGTACTCTCCGGGCTCCGCATCATCGGCGATCTTCAGTTTGAAAGTCCACGCAGTTCCGGTATACGTCTTATTACCGGAATTGCTGACGGCAAAACTGAACCCGTTTCTCCCAAGGGAGGACATCCAACTAAAGCCGCTGTCTTTAACGGCGCTCCCATTCACAAGCGCTAAAACGTCTGTATTGAAACTCCACGGGAACAAGCCGTTATTCATGCCTGCATTTTCCGTGATGGCAAGAGTCAGCGTGACCTCATCGCCAGGATAGCCCTCGGCCTCATCGATGCTCACAATGAACTTCGGTATCAATTTCCAAGCGGCGTACAGCACGTTGGGCTGTCCGTCTTTGTCCGCGAAGATGTCTTCGCCCGCGGCGCAGAGGAGGTCCTCTTCAGTATAGACATCCTTCTGAACCTTGGACCAGCCGATGAAGATATAGCCTTCCTTGGTGCCGGCTGCGTCTGCACCCAGCGCCTGAACGGTCGTGTTCACCTGGGCCGTAATCTCACCGCCTGCACCGGTGCCGCCGTTGGCATCGAAGGTGATGGTGACCTTATCAAAGACAGTGCCTTCTACTTTTTCGTACTGGGCCTCCAGGGTAACCTTGCCCTGGGTGTCAGTAACGACTTCCACGGCGTCATCGGGGATCTCGAAGGTGTCATTGGGCATGAGCAGAACTTCGCCTGCCTTGGCGTTGCTGGCCTTCATAACCTTCCAGCCGATGAACAACCAGCCTTCGTCTACCGTCGTGGGAGGCGCACCCACCACGACCGTGGAAGAACTGGAATAAGTGCCATTGTCCGCAGGCGCACCGCTGCCATGCTCGCCCGCATCGTATTCAACGGAGACCACGCCGGGGAAGCGCCACTTGGCGATCAGGTTCACGTCGCTGGTGACCTTGCCGTATCCGTAAGCCTTGCCGGTGAGAGCGTCGAACCAGCCCACCAGCTCCCAGTGCTCACGCCGGACGTTCTGTTCCAGGGAGGTGCGGTCCAGCACCTCTTCAAAGTCCATATAGAAATCGCCGCTCTGGCCGCCGAACAGCTCGCCGCCGTTGGCATCCAGCGTGATATGGTACTTGATCTTCTGCCACTTGGCGTACACCGTCACGTTGGCATCGAGCATTTCCGTATTAAAATCGAACGCCGTGCCAAAGGCAGGATCCGCGCACCAGCCTGCGAATTCATAACCGACCGGCCCGTTGGTGGGCACGAAAGAAGCAAATTCGGAAAGGTTCGCCTGATAGTATACGCTCTCCGTGCGAACGTCCGCGTTGTTGGAATGGAACTTCAGCGTGTGGATGTTGCGGGTATAGTAAACATACGCGCCTTTATTCCCGATATCATTATAACTGATTTCAGTAGACGTTGTCGCATTCTGTGCACTGTTGATATTGTTTCCGTTATTGTTATACTTATATACAGTAAACCCGATATATTCGTCGTTAAGGCGATAAAGCTGATTCCGATATAATTTCTCCGTGTGAAGCGTTATCGAATAGTTGCCTTCGACATCCTGTCCCAGGAATGTAATATCTTTCCCTTTGCCCTCATCATCACTTTCCCGAGCATACATATCATGGGTGGTTTCATTTGTCGCGCCGGGAATAACGAACGACACCCAGGGGGTCGTGTTCCAGGCACTGTCACCATATGCTTCGTCATACCAGTAATAGCCGCTGCCAGCACTGGGCCATTCCGCTGCATCAAGCGCGGAGCCATAAAGGCCAGTCAGCGTCTTTATTGTATTCCAGCTACCCCACACTCCTCCTGAATATGTATTGAAGTTCAGCGTGATCACTTTACGATCGTAATACACGTTCAGAACGGTGGAGCCATCGCCCTTCACTTCGACAGAACCGGTGTCCGTATTCGCAGCATTATACTCGAAGTAGAACCCCATCCTGCCGATGGAAGATGTGCTGTTTCCGCCGAGACGGTTGTCCGCCGTGGTACCGCTGGTCGCCGTGTTGATCTGCACGCTGGCGCCGGTGGTCGCGGTCCGCTCCACGCTGTCAAAGTAGTCGTAGGTCTTGGCGTCGTTCGCCATGCCTACCGAATCCGTTGCCTTCTGCTGCCAGAAGACCACCGTGTACTTGGTCTGCTTCGGATTCCACTTGGCGTACAGCTGCTGATGATCCGTCAGCACGGTACTCCAATTGAAGGCCGTTGTGCAGGCCTGATCGGTGTACCAGCCGCCAAAGTCATACCCGGTGCGAGTGGGGTCGGCGGGCTTCACGGTGGAAGCGGGCTGGCCATCTTCCACGGCCACGGGGCCGGTGTAGGACGCGCCGCCGCCGGTGCCGCCGTCGTTCTCGTCAAAGCGGATCCAGAAGGAGTTGACGATGATGGGGTACAGCAGGACGTTGGCGTTGGAAACCGTCACAGAAGTGATCGGCTCAGTGGAGGACGCCGGATTCTCCGTCTGGGACCAACCCTTGAAGGACTGAGTGTCCAGCTTGGGGATGATGGTCACGTCGGTGACGTCCACTTCCTTGGAGGTCGCGCCGTCATCGAACAGAACCTCCTTGACTTCAACGGTCTCGCCGGTCTGGCCGTAGAACGTAATATAATAGGTAGTAACTAATTTGGCTTCCACCTCGATGGTGGTGGTCTCAGTGGCTTCAACCGTGGAACCGATCACGATTTCCGTCGTCCCGTTAAACCAGCCATGGAAGGTCTTGTTGGCAGGGAGCGGGGGGAAGCCCGGATCGGCGATGGTCTGGCCAGGGCGGAGGGTCTCTGTATTGAACAGCTCACCGTTCACGTTGAAGTTATAGGTGACGGTGATGTCCTCCTGCGAAGGATCGTCGATGTCATTCTCATGACCCTTCAGAGCATAAACGGAGAAGGAGGACGCCTTGAACGTGACCGTGCCATTATTGACGGGCACGCCCACATGGATGCGTTCTGAGTTGTGATAGACGTCGACCTTGCTGACGCCAATAAGCGCCGGGCTGGACACGGTGACCGAAACCGGCACATCCGGCTGCCAAGGCTGTTTGTTCTCATCCAGAATCGTAATGTCGTAAGAAACGAGCCAGCCCTCATCATTGGAAGACGTCCCCCTGGACTGGATGCCGGCAGCTTTCTTCAGCGAAACCTTCTTCTCGCTCAGCTTGTTCGCTTCCACCTCGCCATTGACAGGAAGCAGACCCGAAATCGTGACAGCGCCGCTGTTCAGCTCGGCGACTTTCAGCTCGGGCACCTTCTTCTCAGACTCCTCAACGGGCGCGGGAATGACAGTCTGAATGGACGCCTTCTCGATGGGCTCTTCGACCACGGGCTTCTCGACCACGGGCTCCTCGATGACGGGCTCCTCGATGACGGGCTCCTCGACCACGGGCTCCTCGATGACGGGCTCCTCGACCACGGGCTCCTCGACCACGGGCTCCTCGATGACGGGCTCCTCGACCACGGGCTCCTCAACGATGGGCTCCTCAACGATGGGCTCCTCGACCACGGGCTCCTCGACCACGGGCTCCTCGACGATGGGCTCCTCGACGATGGGCTCCTCGACCACGGGCTCCTCGACCACGGGCTCCTCGACCACGGGCTCCTCGACCACGGGCTCCTCGATGATGGGCTCCTCGATGACGGGCTCCTCGACCACGGGCTCCTCAATGATGGGCTCCTCAACGGCGGGTTCCTCGACCACGGGCGTCAGCGTGACAAACACACCCTGGCTTGCCGTCGGATCCTTAGGCACAGACACGGTGAACTTCTGGCGCACGATGGGCTCGAAGCCATCGCAGCTCACGCTGTAATAATAGATGCCGGGAACCAGCTCGTAGACGTTCCGGGACTTCGCCTTCTGCTCCACGAAGTGGTCAGCCGCGTCCTTTGCATACACGGTGGCGACCGCACCGGCTTCGGACGGTTCGATACGGAAGACGACCTTCACCGGCGCGTTGGGATCGACGGCGGGTGCAGCGGGCTCCTCAGCGGGAGCGGGCTCCTGAGCAGGCTCCTCGGCGGGAGCGGGTTCCTGAGCAGGCTCCTCAGCGGGAGCAGGCTCCTGAGCAGGCTCCTCGGCGGGAGCGGGCTCCTGAGCAGGCTCCTCAGCGGGAGCGGGCTCCTGAGCAGGCTCCTCGGCGGGAGCGGGCTCCTGAGCAGGCTCCTCAGCGGGAGCGGGCTCCTGAGCAGGCTCCTCGGCGGGAGCGGGCTCCTGAGCAGGCTCCTCGGCGGGAGCGGGCTCCTGAGCGGGAGCAGGCTCCTCAGCGGGAGCGGGCTCCTGAGCAGGCTCCTCGGCAGCAGGCTCCTCAGCAGCGGGCTCTTCCGCGGCAGGGGCTTCCACTTCCGTTGCACTCTCCTCCGGCTGGGTTTCTACCAGCGCGGGGGTTTCCGTCGCAGCAGGTTCTTCCGTGCCGTCGGCCGCAAAAGCGGTGACGGGGCACAGGGACAGAACCATCAAGATGCTGAGCAACAGAGAAATCGTCCTTTTCATTTCTTTTTTTCCCTTTCTACGTTAGTCGACACAGTTGTTCACTACAAATCTTTTATCTTCACAACCGAAGCTGTTTCATGAGTATCCCCACCCGGGGAGTCGCCAGCCTGTTCGAGGTCCTCAGCGGATCGACCGCCGAAGATGTGGGCGAACATGCTGCCCTTGCTTTTGGGCGGAGAAGAGGAACCGCTTTTTGCCCTTTCCCCTTGTCGCCACTATCAGCAAACACATTTTACCAACACAGCCATCGAAAAACTCGTCAAAAACACGCTATGTTTTGTGCAGTGTTCGCTACTTCATCCTATATCTTCAACATACCAACCATCGAAGATATGGACGGACAAGCCCTTGCTTTTGCGGCACGCTTTGCACCGATCGCTCCTCGCAACCACACACTAAGGCAGACTACTACAGCCTTTTAGTCCTACATACCATAACACAACAGTTCAAGAAAATCCAGCGAATTTTTTAAGTAATTTATGAATTTTTTATGTTTATCCTTATTTATTTTTTATATCACCGAACGAAGACATAACAAATCGACCTGCTTTTTCGAGAAATTCCTAAAAATGGCAAAAAAACGGCCGCTGGGAAGCGGCCGTGCAAAAATAGTTTTATATTTGATATGTTTGATGCGCCTGCTGATCAGGTCATATCCAGCCCTTCAGGGTGTACCAGCAGATGCCCACGCACTCCCGGAGGAAGTTGTTGAGGGCGATGTACCACACGTCCGGCGCGCCGAGACCCCTTGCGGCGATGCCGCCCTTGCGAGCCACGGCGCCGGCGCGGAAGACGTGGAAGCGGGTGGTGACGAAGCCGATGGAGGCGTCTGAGCCCAAGGTCTCGTCGATGATCGCTTTGCTGAAGGCGAAGTTCTCCGCCGTGCTTTCGGCCCGATCCTCCAGGAGGATGCGGCTGGGGTCCAGGCCCCGGTGGGTGAGATAGCGAGCCATGGCGGAAGCCTCTGTGACGGACTCGCCGTCGCCCTGGCCGCCGGAGACCACCAGAATGGTTTCGGGGTGCACCACAGCATAGTCATAGGCCGTGTCCAGCCGGTTGCTGAGGACCCAGGTGACCCTGTCCCCGTGGACCGCCGCGCCCAGGACGATCAGGGCGTCGTAGTCCCCGTGGTCGCCCCGGTCGATGGCCCGGAGCATGAGGGAGCCCAGGAACAATAAAAACAGGCAGCCGAGGCCGTAGCAGACCAGGATAAATCGGCGCAGGAACAGCCAGAACCCGACGTCCATCCAGGGCCAGAAGAGGCCCAGGAGGAGCAGCGGCGCGCCCAGCACCGCGGGCAGGATCACGCCTAAGTTGTAGTTGCTCAGGAAGCAGACGACGATGGTGTCCAGCACCAGGAAGCCGCCCACGACGAGGCAAAGGATGCGTAAGAATTTCAAGGGTGAGACTCCTTTTTTTCTTTGCCGCTTTTTCTTTTCAGAAGAAAAGAAAAAGCGGCGGAAAAAGAAAAGCTTAATTGGGTTGAGGGAATGAGCAGCGAAGCATTTTCCCCTAATTGAAGTTCTTTTGGTCTCACCTTTTCTTTCAAGAAAAGGTGAGGAGGCTTCAAATCATTCCTTTTAAATATTGGCCCGTATAGCTCGCCTCGCACTTCGCCACCTGCTCCGGGGTGCCCGTGGCCACCACGGTGCCGCCCTCGTCGCCGCCCTCGGGACCCAGGTCGATGATGTAGTCCGCCGTCTTGATCACGTTCAGGTTGTGCTCGATGACGATGACGGAGCTGCCCCCGTCCACCAGCTTGTTGAGAATAGCGAGGAGCCGCTTCACGTCGTCGGTGTGCAGGCCCGTGGTGGGCTCGTCCAGCACGTACAGGGTCCGACCCGTGTCCCGACGGGAGAGCTCGGTGGAGAGCTTGATCCGCTGGGCCTCGCCGCCGGAGAGGGTGGTGGCGCTCTGGCCCAGCTTCACGTAGCCCAGACCCACGTCGTTCATGATCTCCAGCTTCCGGCGGATGCGCTCGTGGTTAGCGAAGAAGGGCAGCGCTTCCTCCACGGTCATCTCCAGCACGTCGTAGATGCTTTTGCCCTTGTACCTGACCTCCAACGTCTCCCGGTTGTACCGCTTTCCGCCGCAGACCTCGCAGGGCACGTACACGTCGGAGAGGAAGTTCATCTCGATCTTCAAGATGCCGTCGCCTCGACAGGCCTCGCACCGGCCGCCCTTCACGTTGAAGGAGAAGCGGTTGGGCTTATACCCCCGGATCTTGGCGTCGGGGGTGCTGGCGTACAGGTCGCGGATGAGGTCGAACAGGCCCGTGTACGTGGCCGGATTGCTCCGGGGCGTGCGGCCGATGGGACTTTGGTCGATGTCGATGATCTTGTCCAGGGCCTCCGCGCCGTCGATGCCGTCGTGGTCCAGAGGCTTGGTTCGGGCCCGGTTCAAGGTCTTCAGCAGGGATTTCTTCAGGATCTCGTTGATCAGCGAGCTCTTGCCGGATCCGGACACGCCGGTGACGCAGACGAACTCGTTCAGGGGGATGTCCACGGTCACGTTCTTCAGGTTGTGGGCTCGGGCGCCGCGGATGGTCAGCTTCTTCCCGTTCCCCGGCCGCCGCTTTTCGGGCACGGGGATGGAGAGCCGGCCGGACAGGTATCCGCCGGTGAGGGAGTTTTCCGCGGCCATGATCTCCTGGGGTGTGCCCTGGGCCACCACCTGCCCGCCGTGGAGACCCGCCCGGGGGCCGATGTCCACGATATAATCGGCGGCCAACATGGTCTCCTCGTCGTGCTCCACCACGATCAGAGTGTTGCCCATGTCCCGCAGGGACTTCAATGTGTTCAGCAGCCGGCCGTTGTCCCGCTGATGGAGGCCGATGCTGGGCTCGTCCAGGATGTAGAGCACGCCCACCAGGCCGCTGCCGATCTGGGTGGCCAGGCGGATGCGCTGGCTTTCGCCGCCGGAGAGGGTGGCCGCCGCCCGGGACAGGGTCAGGTATCCCAGGCCCACGTTCAGCAGGAACGTGAGCCGGGCGTCCAGCTCGTGAAGGATCTGCTGGGCGATGATGGCCTGGCTGGGGGTGAACTGAAGGGCCCGAAGGAACCGAAGCGCCTCCTTCACCGACAGATCCGAAAGTTCCGCGATGTTGAGGCCGCCCACGGTCACCGCCAGGCTCTCCGGCTTCAGCCGTTTGCCGCGGCAGGCGGGACAGGGGGTCCGGGACATATAGCCCTCGATCTCGCCCTTGCTCCAGTCGCTGGTGCTCTCCTTGTACCGGCGCTCCAAGTTGTTGATGATGCCCTCGAAGTCGGACAGGAATCGGCCGCCGGCGAATTCCTTCTCGTAGACCACCTCCATCTTGTCTGCGCAGCCGTAGAGGATGGCCTGCTGGACTTCAGCGGGCAGCTCACCGAAGGGAACGTTCATGGACACGGGTACACCCAGTTTCTTTTCGAAGTGGCGGCAGAGGGCGGACAGGTACATGTGGGCGATGGAACCGCCGCTGGCGCTGTTCCAGCCGGAGACGCTGACGGCGCCCTCGCTAAGGCTCAGGCCCTTGTCGGGGACCACCAGCTCCGGGTCCACCCGAAACAGTTCGCCCAGGCCCGTGCAGGTGGGGCAGGCGCCGTAAGGGTTGTTGAAGGAGAATGCCCGGGGCTCCAGCTCCTCCAGGGAAATGCCGCAGTCGGGGCAGGCGTAGTTCTGGGAATAGAGGGTGTCGGCACCGCCCACTTCGCTGACGATGGCCAGGTTTTTGCCGAGGCGGAAGGCATTCTCCAGGGAGTCCGTGAGGCGGCTTTCCACGCCGGGTTTTACCACCAGCCGGTCGATGACCGCCTCGATGGTGTGCTTCTTTTGCTTGTCGAGAGCGGGGGTGTCGTCCAGATCGTAGACCTCGCCGTCCACCCGGGCACGGACGTAGCCCTCCTTGCGCAGGCCGTCCAGGACCTTGGCGTGCTCGCCCTTCTTGCCCCGGACGCAGGGGGCCAAAAGCTGGATGCGGGTGCCGGCGGGGAGGGTCATGACCCGGTCCACCACGGTGTCGATGCTCTGCTTTTCGATGACGCGGCCGCACTTGGGGCAGTGGGGGGTGCCGCAGCGGGCGTAGAGCAGGCGCAGGTAGTCGTAGATCTCCGTCACCGTGCCCACGGTGGAACGGGGGTTGTTGCTGGTGCTCTTCTGGTCGATGGATATGGCCGGGGACAGGCCCTCGATGGCGTCCACCTCGGGCTTCTCCATCTGGCCGATGAACTGACGGGCGTAGGAGGAGAGGCTCTCCACGTACCGGCGCTGGCCTTCGGCGTAGATGGTGTCGAAGGCGAGGGAGCTTTTGCCGGACCCGGACAGGCCCGTAAAGACGATGAGCTTGTCCCGGGGGATGATGAGGTCGATGTTCTTCAGGTTGTGCTCCCGGGCGCCCCGGATGATGATATTGTCCATGGTGATCCTTTACTTTTTTTCTTTGCGACTTTTTCTCTTTATACAAAGAGAAAAAGTCGCCCAAAAAGAGAAACTTGATTGGGATAATGGGATATCCAGATAAACAGCTTATCCCAAGTAAAGTTCTTTTGGTCGAACCTTTTCTTTCAAGAAAAGGTTCGGAAGCTTCCATTCCTTCCTCTTAAACCAAATTCGCCACGGCCTGGGCGCTGATGCACAGGCCACGGCCCTCGTCGTTCATGCCCTCCGTCGTCGTGGCCTTCAGGGACACCTGGTCCTCGCCGATGCCCAGGTCCTCGGCGATGTTGCGGATGGCCTGGGGGAAGTAGGGCGCCAGCTTGGGCCGCTCAGCGATCACCGTCACGTCCACGTGGGCCACGGTGAGGCGCTGCTCCCGAAGGCGGCAGGCCACCTCCCTGAGCAGGACGCGGCTCGAGATGTTCTCGTACTGAGGGTCCTTGTCCGGGAACAGGTGCCCGATATCGCCGAGGCTGGCCGCACCCAGCAGCGCGTCCATGAGGGCGTGAAGGAGCACGTCCCCGTCGGAGTGGGCCACGAGCCCCTTTTCGAAGGGGATCTCCACCCCGCCCAGGATCAGCTTGCGGCCCTCGCCCAGCACATGGGTGTCGAAGCCGGTGCCTGTCCGGGGCCGGAAGCAGCTGGCCTGGGCAAAGGCCCAATCCTCCCGGGTGGTCAGCTTGTAGCCCGTGGTGCTGCCGGGGGTGAAGGTCACGGGGCCGATGAACCGGGCGTAGAGGGCCGCGTCGTCCGTGGCGGCTTGGTCCCCGGCACGCTCGTAGGCGGAGAGGATATCCTCGAACCGGAAGGCCTGGGGGGTCTGGGTCCGGACCAGCTTGGACCGGTCCAGGGGGGTTTGGGTGCTCGTGTCGAAGACGGAGTCCGCCATGGGCAGGGACGCCACGCCGCTGCCGGTTTCCCGGGCGCCGGCGATGGCGGCGCGAACGGCTTCGGCAGTCTGGAAGCACCGGGCGGCGTCGTGGATCACGGCGATATCCCCCGGCTTGCCCTGGGCCGCGCGCAGGGCGTTGAGCACCGACTGGCCCCGGGTGCTGCCCCCGTCGCAGAGGGTCACGGGCACGGGGGTGTCGAGGGCCTCCGCCGCGGGCCGGGTGTCCGGGGTGACGGCAATCACCAGCCGGTCGCAGCCGCTGTGTGAGAGCAGGGCGGCGCTCCGTGCCAGGGCAGTGGAGCCGCCCAGGGGCGTGGTGAGCTTGTTGAAGCCCATGCGCTGGCTGTTGCCTCCGCAGAGGAGGATGCCGATGACGCTCATGCTTCCGGCAGGACGGTGTACAGACCGTCCGCCTCCTCTTTGCGGACCACCTCAGGGGTGGCGTTCACCTTCACCAGCATGTGGCGCCCCCCCAGCAGGATGTCCAGGGTGTCGCCGGGCTTCACCTCGGAAGCGGGCTTGGCCACCTTGCCGTTGATGCTGATGCGGCCGGCGGAAGCCGCTTCGTTGGCTACGGTCCGCCGCTTGATGATGCGGGAGACCTTGAGGAACTTGTCGAGACGCATGATGGATTCCTTTGGGTTTTTTATTTGCCGCTTTTTCTTTTCGGTGAAAAGAAAAAGCGGCGGAAAAAGAAAAGCGCAAGGGGATGATCGGGATCGTAACGAAAACCGCCTGTCCCCCTTAAAGTTCTTTGGGATCCTTCGTTAATTAAATAATCATACTACGAAATCGTCCTGGATACAATAGGAACAAACTTAGATACGGAGGCGAAGATGATCACCTATTTTGTATTGAAGGAAGCCGGCGGCAAGCCCGTGGGCTGCGTGCGGCTGGAGAACGGCCGTGCCCGATCCAGCTGTCCCTGCACCCTGCTTTTGGAGGACGGAACCGCTCTGTCCCTGGGCGAGGAAGAGACTCTCCTGCCCGGCCCAGCCCTGGGGGCGGCGATCCTTCGGGGAGGGGAACTGCAGGCCTGGGGCGCCATGCCCGGGACCAAGCTCACCGGAGCGGAGCTCCTCTGCCGGCTGCGTCAGAAGGATAAGCCGACGGCCATCGAGCCGCCCCCGTCGGTCCCGGAGCCCGAGCCCGAGCCGACCCCGGAACTCGAGCCTGATCCGGAGCCCGAGCCTGCCTCCGAGCCGGTTCCCGAGCTGTCCCCCGCGCTGGAACCAGCCCTGGACCGGCCGGCGGACAGCGCGTCCCTGGCCGACGACTTCGGCCTCCTGGTCCGCCACGCGGGGGAGGTCTACGAGGATCTGCTCCACCCGCCCCTGCCGGAGGAGCCAGAAACCCCGGCGGAAGATCCCGCTCCTGGCTCGGCGCCGCAAGCCCCCAAGGCCGACTGGTTCTCCGAAACGGAGCAGCTCCTCTCCCGCTTGCGACGCCGAGTCAGGAGCAGAGGTACACCGCCGAACTGAACACGGCGCTTTCAGAATATGAGGAGCTGAAAGCACAGGCAGCGGACTTCGATCCCGACGAGCTTGCCATGGCGCAGCTCGCCATCCGCCCGGAGAAGGAATCCTCTGTCCAGAGCAAGGTCAGGGAGACCTACGGGGACAAATATGACTTCTGGGGGATGATCGGCGCAGAAAAAGATGTTTCCAGAATGCTGAACGAGGAAGATCCTCCTGCCATCCGGGATCGTGTGCGGCGGAAGAAACAGGATCGGCAAAGGAAAAACCGGGAGCCGGGTCCTCAGCGCAGAAAAAAAGATCGTGGATGGGAGCGGTGATCCGCCTCCCCGTTTTTATGCGGTATGGGATTTGTCAGCCTCGAAAAAACATTCTTTTGGACTGGAAAAACGCAGAAATGCAAATTAATGTGCTTCATCGTTGCCTAAGTGCACTCGATCCTCCCGTAAGAGCCCACCCTGGTATGCGTACAAAGGAAGCAGGGATGCAGAGCAGTCAACAACTCTGCATCCCACTTAACTTAGCGTTCACTCGAAGCTTCCGTACATGGCAACAGCCTCATCTATGGTGATCTCACCTTTTCCCACCCGGAACGCCGCGACACGGATCTGACCTGTGAGAGGATCTTTAATGCCGATCACTTCCGGGAATATGGTACGCTCTGCGGGCACCTGACCGAAGGGCGCGTAAACCGTATCGAAGGAGAGGTCCTTTGTGGGCGTTACCAGGCGCTTCACGGAAGCCATGGCGTTGAGCTCTTCGTTAGTAATCAGAAACCGCATGAATTCGTTCGTCATATCCAGATTCTCGCAGTTTTTGTTCACGGAGAACTGGATGGAAGGACTGTCAATGAAATATCCGCCGTCGTCTGTCAGGGGGATCGGCGCAAACGCGTAATCGAAAGGCGCGCTGGCGAAGGCCTCGGACTGGCTCTCCCGTTTCTTGGTTCCGGACACGGTATCCCCGGCGCAGATCATCATCGGAACGTCGCCTTCAAAGAAGCGCAGGATCACCTTGGTATAGTTGTCCTCGATCTTGTCGCACTCATTCATATCGATACAGCCGTTCTGAATCAACTGTTCCACTGCTTCCAATGCCGGACGCATGTATTCTCCCGCCGCAGGGTCCAGTTCATTGGCAAGCGCAAGCGCTTCCGGATTCTCGGCAAGCGCGGCAGCAAACAACGGATAAGCGACCGTGTACATGAAGCTGCCGGACGATTTGAGACTGTAGCCCATCATAGGGCTGGCGTAGCCCCTGCTGCGGAACGCTTCGCATACGGTCATCAGCTGCGTCCATGTGGTCGGGATGCTGAGGCCTTCCTTTTTAAACAGATCGTTATTCACCAACATACCGTAAGTCCTGGAGAAAACCGGCGCCATAAACACATAGCCTTCCGCGTCATGATTGAGGAGGCCCGGGCGGATGCAGTCCAGATTCAGCCCCAAAGCGGAGTCTGAAAGTTCCTCCATATGCGCGCATACCGAAGCGTATTTTTCGTTTCCCATCATCCAGGTGTATGAGAAAAAAACGTTGGGCTTGTCATTGCTTTCCAACGTCGTGCCAAGGACGTTGTTATAATCATCAAGCTTCACATAGCTCAGCTGCACATTCGGATATATCTCATTGAATTTGTCGAATTCAGCCTCCAATGCCTCAAAGTTATCATAGCTTCCCGCTACCGTAATACTGCAGCTTGTGCCTGTATCGAGAGCCGGCTTGAATACGGCGCTGGTCTCTTCCTTTGTTTTGCCGCCGCAGGCCGTCAGCGAAACGAGCGTGAAGATAACTAGGATAATGCAGAGCAGATTTTTCATTGTCTTCTTTCCTCCTTGATTCTGCGAATCTCTTTGATGACAAGTTTAATATCCACAGGCTTTGCGATGTGCCCGTTCATACCGGCATTCAAGCATTCAGTTACATTTTCTGAGAAAGCGTCCGCCGTCATTGCAATGATCGGAATGGAGGACGCCCATGGATTCTCCAGCCTGCGGATATTTTTTGTAGCGTCCAGCCCGTTCATCTCCGGCATCTGAACATCCATGAAGATCAGCGCGTAGCTTCCTTCCTCCGCCGTACGCATCCTGTCCACGCAGATACGGCCGTTTTCGGCGCGCTCACTCGTGATCCCAAACATGCCGAGCATGGCGGAGATGATCTCCCAGTTGATATCGTTATCCTCGGCAACGAGAATGTTCATTCCCTCCAGATCGGAATAATCATCCTCCGGCTCAACAGATGTTGCCTTTGTTCCAAGAAGCTCGCTTAACTTATCATAAAGCGTGGATCGGAACAGCGGCTTACTTACAAAACCATTCGCTCCGGCTTCCTTTGCCAGATCCTCGATATCCGACCAGTCGTAAGCAGAAATCAGAAGGATGGGAATATTAGTATCTACTTCACTTCTAATGCGACGGATCGTCTCGACGCCATCCATATCAGGCATCTTCCAATCAAGGATCACTACGCTGTAATCCCTGCCCTTTTCATGCCGATGCGTGATCATGCCCAAAGCTTCCATTCCGCTTTGCGCCCGCTCCGCGGTGATGCCCAGAGATTCCATCGTATCGACTGCCGTTTGAAGCAGGATCTCGTCGTCGTCAACGATGAGAACATCCATGGGATCAAGCCGCATATCTTCCCGCTGCCTATCCGCGACAGGAACATCCAACGCAACAGTAAAGGTAGTTCCTTTGCCCTGCTCGCTTTGGCATTCTATCGTACCGTCCATCAAGTCGACCATCTGCTTGGTAATGGCAAGGCCGAGGCCGGTTCCCTGAATGCTGTTGATGCGGCTGTCCGTCTGCCTGGAGAAGGGCTGATACATGGTTGCCATGAATTCCGGACTCATACCGATACCGGTATCTGCCACAACATAGGACAGCCTCACGCATCCAGGTTTGGCGCTTTCTTCTTCACGCATATCTACGCTCACATGCCCGCCGGGCTCCGTATACTTTATGGCGTTGGAAAGAATATTAATGAAGATTTGATTCAGCCGCAGCTGATCAGCGTATAGGTACTCTTTTTCCATCCGATTGATACGGAAACTGAACTCGATATTCTTTTCCTTGATCATCGGCCGAGAAAGATTCACAAGATTCTCCACCGTTTCCACGATGGAGAACGTCAACGGGCTGAGAGTAAGCTTTCCGCTCTCCACCTTGGATATATCAAGAATATCGTTGATCAGCGTCAACAAATGGTTGCTGGAAAGGCTGATTTTCCTCAGGCTTTCTCTGGTGGATTCCACGTCGCCAAGGTTTTTCACGGCAATCGTCGTAAGGCCGATGATCGCGTTCATGGGAGTGCGAATGTCGTGTGACATGGTGGAGAGAAAGTCTGTTTTTGCCTTGTTGGCGGATTCGGCCGCTCTTGCTGCGATTTGAAGACGTTTATTGAAGTGGAGCATGTAAAAGAGATCCAGGATGAACAGGATCAGCAGGCTGACGGAAACAACCCCGATCAGCAGCCAGTTTTCCGTATCCGCGCCAAGGTCTTTTGCAGGCAGGAAGCTCAACAGCGTCCAGCCCTTGGTCACCGCCACCGGCGTATAGGCGAGGATGCATTCCTGTCCATGAGAGTCCAGCATGGGAACCGAACCGGTTGAAGAAGTGATTTCCGCAAACAATTCCTTCTGCGCAGTGAGATCTGCCGCGTTATAAGACTTATAGAATTCAAAAAAGCTGGAATTTTTGAACGATTGCCCCTTGATGGTATAGTCGCCCTCAGCGTCGATCATGGACAACTCCGCGCCTTCGAATTCCTCTTGAGGAAACACCCATTTCTGTTCCAGCTCCGACACAGGGAGAATACGAAGCAGGAAGGCTTCCCTCGTCGCATTCGTTTCTGAATCCCGGAGAAGGATCCGATTGCAGAAAGCAATCGATTGCTCGCCGTTTATGGGATTCGTATAGGTACGGGAGATGTTGATGGACTCTCCAATATCTGAAATCCAACCTGCATCTCTCAAAACATCCAGTCGCTCATATGAAACCGCGTAATCATCTATGGTGCCCTGCCTCGCTCTGGTGGAGAGACCTGTGAAGGTATCCGAGTAGATCAGATGTGCGGAGGCATTTGGCAGGACGTGGGAGATGCGGATAAAATCTATCGCTTCCTCCATGGACATGGATTGGTTGTTGATATACCGTGCCCATACATCACAGATGCGCTGCTCTCCCTCCAGATAGTTTTCCGTCACATGCTCCATCGTGATCGCGGTATTTTCAAAACGCTCTATCTGCCGTCGATAGGCCTCTCTGCTTTCAAAGCCGGAATACAGCACGACAAAGGCTAATATGGCGATGATAATACCCACATTAACAACGATGATCCAGGCCTTTTTCATCGGATGTACGCCCCTTACTTAGCCAACAAGTCCAGTTCCGTTTTCTTCGCCAGGATCTTAGAGAGGATCGCTTCGTAATCCGCGTCAGCCCCGGAGCGGAGCAGATCCGTGATCTCCATGACCGGGTCAAGTATCGGGGTTAAGGAAAGATTGCCCAGGACGCCTTTCAGGGCATGTGCCGCTTCAAACGCAGCGTCCTTGTCTCCGGCATGAATCGCGGTCTCCAGTTTGCCGTAATTGGCGTCGGACATGGCCTTGTCCACCATACGCAGATAGAATGCCTCATTGTTCACGCAGCGCGCGATGCCCTCCGCTGTATTCGCACCAAAGACATTCAGTTTTTCTACTGTAAGCATATTTTTTTCCTCCTTGATTTATAGTTCGACCACTCGCTCAATTGAGAAGCTCGGCCAGGCTCGCTTCGGCAAACATCTGGTTCATTTCGTCGTCTTCCGCCAGAAGGATCTTCTTGCCTATGAAGTCAGCTGACGCTGTCTGCGGCGCTTCATTCTCTTCGCTTGAACGATGTGACAAGGATATCTCTCAGCTCAGACAGGAACATGGGCTTGGATGCAACGCTGGCGTTCAGAAACACGATCGTCAGATAAGAAAGGCACAGAAACCAGGAGCATAAAAACGCGGGATCCCTGCCGAACGCCTCTTTCGTGTAGGAGCTCCTCGGCTATGTAGCTGAAGAAACCGCCCGGCATGTGCTTTCCAAGATCCTCGATCACGCGGAGCGTGCTCTCGTTCAGTTTAAAGATTATTCCCGTCACGGATTCGACCTCCATGCTTCATGCAAGTTTTTTTCTGCGAGGGACCGGTCAGTATATCGCACAGCCGCTCTGCCGGATCTGCTTCATTCTTTGCAGCGCGGCATCTGCGTCGGCAAACACATCGCCCTGCGGATTCTCCCGATCCGAAAAAGCCACGCCCACGCTCAGGGAGATCGGCGGAAGATCATCCTTCCCTTCGCGCAGCGTCTCATTGATCCGCTCAACCTTTTGCAGCACCAGTTTTTGCATGGCGCTGTTCATACGGGTCATGATAGCTACGAATTCATCGTCCTGCAGGCGGCAGACGTCGTCCGCCGAGCGGAAGCTGTCGAGCAGCACGTCCGCGACCCTCCTGATAACCTGATCCGCGCACGCTTTTCCTTTCTCGGCGAGTATTTCCCTGTAGTGGTCCACCGTGGCGATAATGACCGCGATGTGATCGTGATCCGAGTCGTGGAACAGGATGTCAAAAGCGCTGTGGTTGTACAGCCCTGTCAGGGGATCGTGCATCGCGTCGTAGGTATACCTGTCTTTCGGTCCGCTTCTGACTGCAGCTACCTCATCTTCCTCGGCAGCATCCACTGTTTGAGTCAGGTTCCTGATGTATTTTTCGAATTCGTCAGCGGACAGAGGTTTGGAGAAATAATAGCCCTGCACGATGTCGCAGCCTATGGCCTTGAGCGTAAACATCTGCTCCGCCGTTTCCACGCCCTCGGCGATGGTGGGAAGGGCCATGGACTTTGCCAAACCAATAATGGCCTCCAGGAGCCTCGTGTCTTTGCGATCTCTGAAAGCTGTGCGAATGAACTGCATATCTAGCTTCAGCATGTCGATCGGCAGCGCGGAAAACATATTCAAGGAGGAATATCCCGTCCCGAAATCATCCATCTCGATGTGGAAGCCTCTTTCCCGCAGCCGGCTCACTACGGCTATGATCTGATCAGAGTTCTCCGTATAGGCAGATTCGGTGATCTCCAGATGCAGTTCGTCGTGGGAAAGCCCGTATTCGGCGACGAGCCCCTCCAGTATATCAACGAGCTTCGGGTCGTAGAGATCAATGCGGGACACGTTGACGGAAACCGGGATCGAGCGTTCCAGCGTCTCCTTCCATTTCTTGATCTGGGCGGCGGCTTCCTGCCATACGAAAGAATCCAGCTCCCGGATCAGGCCGTTCTTTTCAAACAGGGGGATAAACACGCCCGGGCTGATCATGTCGAACTCCGGGTGCTTCCAGCGTACCAGCGCCTCCGCGCTGTCCAAAACCGGCTCCGCATGGCGGACATCAAACTTCGGCTGGTAATGCACGGTGAACTGTTTTCCCTTGATCGCGGCATGAAAATCCTCCATCAACCGTTGGGCAAACGCTTCTTTTTCGAACAGGGAATTGTCGTAGACGCCAACCGATCCGGTAAAGCTGTTTTTTACGGTATCTGCGGCCAGCTTAGCCCGGTCAAAGCGCCGTTCGACCTCAATGCCTCGGTCTACATTGGAATAAACGCCCATGCGTAAACGTATTTGACTGCCCGCGTCCATGGCGGCTGTTATGCTCTCCAGAAGCTCCTCATATTCGGTGCGGTGCGGGCAGTAGGCGAGGAAAGTATCCGCCTCCCGGCGGCATACGATGCCATCGTCGGCGGCAAATGCTTCCAGGAGCATAGTCGCGATCTTTTTTAACAACTCGTCTCCATAAGAGCGGCCGTAGCGCTCGTTTACGATATGGAAATGGTTGATGTCCACCAGCACGGCGTCTGTCTCCACATCGGGATGATAGACGTCATACTGTTCGGCATAGCGGTAGAAGAACTCACGGTTATACAGCCCGGTGAGCTGGTCTCTCTCTGTGGAAAGGATGGTGCCGCGCTCCTCAAAAAGCTCGATCGTCCGCTGCATGCGTGCCAGGACGACCTCTTTTTGGGGATATGGCTTCGGAATGAAGTCCGTCGCGCCCATTCGCAGGCACTCGACCTCCGCGTCGGAGTCCGCCGTCATGACGATGACCGGCACCATGGCGGTGCGTGCGTCGTCCTTGACGCGGTGCAGTATCTCCTGCCCCCTCATATCCGGCAGATTCAGATCGAGCAGTATGAGGCTCAAGGTCGCATATCTCGCCTCAATGATTTCCATCGCCTGGGCGCCGGTCTCCGCAAACAGAGCCTCAAATTCGTCTTGGATCAGGAAGCCGAGTATCTCTCTGTTGATCAGCTCGTCCTCGACGACGAGGATCGTGCGCTTCCTGCTGGAAGAGCGGTTTTTCAGATGACTATCTGACATGACGGATAAACCTCCTCAATCTGTCTGGGGAATTCTTTTGCGCGGCACATTACAGTCTGGTAACCGCGCCCAGTTTTTCAGGCGTTTTTTGTTTTCATACATTCGCTCGTCAGCTCGCTCAAACAGCTCGCGCAGGCTCCCGTCCTCGCCCGGATACACACCGTTGCCGAAATGCTCGTACATTCTTCCGAAACGGAGTATATCCCCGAGAAAAAACGCGCGAACAGCGGCAGCGAGGTCGCGTTTGCCCAGAGCGAAAGCCCATGCTCCTATAGGGGAGAGGTTTCGCGTCAGACGTTTTCTTTTCTGTATGCCCATTCCAACACTTCTTTCCCGCCGATAGCACTTAACCGAGGGGCAATTACGTCCCCTGCGGAAGCAGTTTGTCCAAGGTTTCCATCATTTTAGGTACGTCGTAAGGCTTGGCCAGGTGCCCGTCCATCCCGGCCTCGAAAGCGATCTTCTGATCCTCCTCAAAGGCGTTAGCGGTCACGGCGATGATCGGGACATGCGCTTTCCGCGGGTCTTCCAACGCCCGGATCTGTCTTGTAGCTTCGTAACCGTCCATGCGCGGCATTTGAACATCCATCAGGATCGCATCGTAGGTTCCCGCGGGAGCGATCCGCATCTTTTCGACGGCTTCAGCTCCGTCGACCGCGATGTCGACCGCAAAGCCGACTTCTTCCAGAATCGCCACCGCGATCATCTGGTTCATCTCGTTGTCCTCAGCAAGCAGGAGATGCTTTCCGCTGAAGTCCCGCGCTGTCTGGGCCGGCGTTTCCACACGTCTGGTTGCGGTTTCACAAATTCTGAAGGGGAGCTCTACAACGAACTCACTGCCCTTGCCTTCCTCGGAACTGAGCGTGATCGAACCGCCCATCAGGTCTACGATGCTTTTTGTGATCGCCATGCCGAGGCCCGTTCCCTGGATCCCGCTGATGGTGGTCGACTCCTCTCTGGTGAAAGCGTCGAAGATGGTCTTTTGAAACTCCTCGCTCATACCGATCCCGTTATCTCTGATACGGAATTCATAATCAGCAAAGCCCTCTTTTTCGGATGCCTTCTCAATCACCCGGAAGCTGACCGTCCCGCCTGCTGGCGTGAATTTGATTGCGTTGGAAAGAATATTCAGCAGCACCTGATCAAGCCGCAGCCTGTCTGTCACGACATCCTCGTGGACCACATCCTGCGTCTCGAAAAGCATTTCCAGCCGCTTGGCGTCTGCATTTGATTGGTTGATCGTTCTGAGCTCGCGGATCACGTCCGGCAGATGGACGTCGGCCTCCTCAATGCTGACCTTGCCGCTTTCGATGCGGCTCATGTCCAGCACGTCGTTGATTAGCAACAGCAGGTGCTGGCTGGATACAGAGATCTTGTCAAGGTAATCCATGACCTGTTCCCTGTTGTCGATATGGGAGGCGGCAAGCGCCGTGAAGCCCACGATCGCATTCATCGGCGTGCGGATGTCGTGTGACATGTTGTTCAGGAAGGTCGTCTTGGCGCGGTTTGCATGTCCCGCCGCAACGAGCGCCTCGGAGAGCGCGTCCTTGCTTTCGGCAAGCTCCCTGTTCTTTTCCTCAAGCTCCAGCCGGGCAGCTTCTTTTTCCCTAAGCTCTCTTTTGTTCCACCGCGCCTCTCTGATAAGCAGGAAGATCACCAGCGCGGAAACAAGCATGATCGCTGTGCCGAACAGGGCCATATGGTCCTCGATGGCGTCGACCAGACTATAGGAATAAAGCGAACCGGTATAGCGATAGGATATGTTCTGCGCATAGTCGACGCCGATCGCGTTGATGCCGCGATTGAGCAGCTTGAGCAAGCCTTCGTTGCCGATCTCCACGCCAAAGCAGCGGTCGTCGCTCCGGCTGGACTGACGTAGTGACAACCCGTCATATTCCCTGTTTTTCAAAATGTCATTCGCGCGTAACGCGTTGAGGGTCGTGCAGCTTACCTCGCCGGAAAGAACAGCCCACAGGCAATCATCGATGGACGGATAGAAAGCGACCTCCGCGTCGGGGAAAACTGTGCAGATATAGTAATACTGCATCCGGTTGTTTTCGTTGACCGCAAAGCTTCGGACAGTCTCCTCAGAAAAAACGCCCTTAAAGACCAGCTCCGTAGGGGCCGACACGACCGGGCTGGACTGATAGATCCCGTTTTCTTCCGAATAATACAAGCCTCCACCCACGGGGAACGCCGTGTCGATGGTGCCGGAGCTCATATCCGCGATCATGGCGTCATAGCTTTTGTAGCCGGTGTATATCGCATCGACGCCTGTTATGTTCAGCGCTTTCAGGATCTCCGCAATCACGTCCGCTACGACACCGGTCACATTCCCGCTGTTGTCCGTCCCACTGTACGGCATGTAGTTTTCCAGATACCCGACGTGGAGTGAGTCGTGCGTGTCCAGCCACTTTCTTTCCGCCACGGAAAAAGCCCTTGTCGTAAAGCTGAGCGAATAATACTTGCTGCTCAGCGAGCTGAGATAATTCGGCTCTTCCTGGAACAGTTGCGTCTGGGCAGCATTGAGCTCCGCCAGGAGATCGGGGCGGGCTCTGCTGACGCAGAGATAATACTCGGAAGTGCCGAACGACGTTAGGACCTCGGCGTGGTCTCTCCCGCGTGCGCCGTCGCTTTCGACTGCGAGAATATCCATCTCGCCGGAATCAAAGGCGGCAAACAATTGAGTGTTGTCAGGATACGGGATGACGTGTGCGTCAATGCTGTACTCCAGAAGGAACCCGCTTAAAACGCTCACCATGGCGCTGTCCAGCACCCCGATCCTCTTCCCGTTCAGTGTTCTCAGATCGTTCGTGATCTCCGTATCTGCGTCGTGCTTGACCAGATAATAGGATTCGTTGCCCATGGCTGCATCGGGATAAGCGATCATCTCCGCGCGATCCTCTCTCCACGCCAAACCGGCCAGTAGATCGATCTCACCCTTCAGAAGCATCTGATAAAGTTCGTTGAAGCCGCCGTAGACATACTCATATTTCCAACCGGTATACTCCGAGAGTTTGCGGTAGTACTCATAGGCGTAGCCAGTCTTGACCGCCCCCTCCTGCGCGCCTTCCTGGAAGACTTCGTTTTCGTAATATCCGACGCGGACAACCTCCAAATCGTTTTCAACCGCGAAGGCCTGAATGGGGATCAACATCACGGCAAGCAGCAGAACGCAGCCAACCGCGAGGATCCTGCGCAGAAACAGCGTTTTTTTGCGCATTTGCAAAGCGCCCATTTATGTACATTCCTCCCGCTTCACATACGACAGCTCGATGTCATAACCGAGAGCTTCCATCATGGCAACAAAGGTCCTGTTGACGATCTTTTCCGGCGTTTTAATCAACCGACTGACGTAGGAGCGCGTGGTGGAGAGCTCTTCGGCGAGTTTTGCCTGCGTCTTGCTCTCCTCAATGCATTTGACCTTTACGTCGATTTCAATATTATTTATCAGCACGGTTCCACCTCGTTTCCCACTGGCAAATGTTTCCTTAAATGTGAAACAAATTATATCATATAAAAACGCTTGTTTCAACTGAAAATGTCTGTTCCTCGCTTGGTGGACCAGAATGTGCTAAAAAAATATAAAACGATGCACAGGCCTCTATGGCATGCCCGCACTCGTCTGTGATATCGTTCTTGCAAAAAGCTTGTTGAAAAGGCGAAAAACGCCTTGATAAATCAAATCTCACCTCCCTCTGCTTCTCTTTTTCGGTCCCTTTTTTCTCTTCATGAGAAGAAGAAAAAAGGGACAAATACTGCAGCTTACATTTCCAAGTTCGCCGCGGTCCGGGGGAACGGGCCCACGTCCCGGATGTTGGTCATGCCGGTGACGTACATGACGATGCGGTCCAGGCCCAGTCCGAAGCCCGCGTGCTCCACGCCGCCGTAGCGGCGAAGGTCCAGATACCACTGGTACTCGGTCATATCCATGCCCAGCTTGTCGCACTTCTGCTTGAGCACGTCGTACCGCTCCTCACGCTGGCTGCCGCCCACGATCTCGCCCACGCCGGGGACCAGCAGGTCCACCGCGGCCACGGTCTTCCCGTCGTCGTTCTCCCGCATGTAGAAGGCCTTGATCTCCTTGGGATAGTTGGTGACGAAGATGGGCTTGTTGAACACCTGCTCGGTGAGATACCGCTCGTGCTCGGACTGCAGGTCCGTGCCCCAGCTCACCGGGTATTCGAACTCCACGCCGGACTTCTGGAGGATATCCACCGCCTCGGTGTAGCTGACCCGGCCAAACTCGTTGTCCACCACGTTGTGGAGCCGGTCGAGCAGGCCCTTGTCGATGAACTTGTTGAAGAACTGCATCTCGTCGGGGCAGCGGTCGAGAACGGCCCGGATGATATACTTGACCATGGCCTCGGCCACCTCCATGTCGCCCTCCAGATCGCAGAAAGCCATCTCGGGCTCGATCATCCAGAACTCCGCCGCATGCCGGGGGGTGAAGCTGTACTCCGCCCGGAAGGTGGGGCCAAAGGTATAGATGTCCCGGAAGGCCATGGCGAAGGCCTCGCCGTATAGCTGGCCGGTGCCGCTGAGGTGCACGGGCTTTTTGAAGAAGTCCTTGGAATAATCCACCTTGCCGTCCTCGGTCCGGGGGAGCTTCTCCAGATCCAGGGTGGTCACCTGGAACATTTCGCCTCGGCCCTCACAGTCGGCGTTGGTGAGGATGGGGGTATGGACGTAGACGAAGCCCCGCTCCTGGAAGAACTCATGGATGGCCGCGCTGACCACGGACCGGACCCGGAACACCGCCTCGAAGGTGTTGGTCCGGGGACGCAGCGTCTGCTGGGTCCTGAGGTATTCCAGGGTATGCCGCTTCTTCTGCATGGGGTAGTCCGGGGGGCACTCGCCCAGGATGGTGATCCTGTCCGCTTTCACCTCGAAGGGCTGGGGCGCGTCGGGGGTCAGGATGAGCTCCCCGTCCACGGCGATGGAGCAGCCGGTGGACAGGCCACGGCCCAGGTCCCTCTCGTCGTTTTCAAAGACCACCTGGATGGGCTTGAAGCAGGTGCCGTCGTTGAGCTCGATGAAGCCCATGGCTTTCCCCTGCCGCACGGTGCGGACCCAGCCGCCCACGGTGATCTTGCCCGCATGGGCTTCCGGCGCCCTCTGTATGTCACGGAGTTTTAGCATAGCGTTGTCCTCTTATTTCACAAAATTTTCTTATTAGTATACCACGAATTTTGCAGGGCGCAATGGTAAATTCGCGAGAATGATGGTATACTGATAGCATAGAAAGGGAAGGAGGCGTCCTCATGCGCATTCTCGGCGTATACGTCAGCTACGAGACATTGATGCTGGCCCTCATCGTGGTCTTCATCCTGAGCCTGATCGCCCAGGGGAAGGTCCGTCGAGTCTTCAACCGATACAACACCGTTCCCGCCGCGCGGAACATCCCGGCGCACGAGGCCGCCCGGGAGATGCTGCTGGACAACGGCAGCGGCGTCACCGTCCAGCCCGTCCAGGGGACGCTCACCGATCACTACGACCCGAGGAACGGCACCGTAGGCCTGTCAACGGAGGTATACGATTCCACCTCCGTGGCGGCCCTGGCCATCGCCGCCCATGAGATCGGCCACGTACTCCAGTACCAGGAGAACTATGCGCCCATCAAGTGGCGCACGGTCATCCTGCCCACGGCCAACCTGGGCGCCACCATGGGGCCCTATATGATCCTCATCGGCCTGTTCATGGGCATACGGCCCCTGGCGGTCGTCGGCCTGGCCCTCTACGGGGCCATGTTCCTGTTCCAGCTGGTAACGCTGCCCGTGGAGTTCAACGCCAGCGCCCGGGGCTTGGAGCTTCTCGACCGGGGCGGGTACATCGACTATTCGAACCGCGTGGACGCCCAGAAGGTCCTCCGGGCCGCCGCCTGGACCTACGTGCTGGCCGCCCTGGGCTCCCTGCTCTCCTTCCTCCGGTTCTTTATGCTGGTGAACGGCAACCGGAGAAGGAATTAACGGATTGTTCTTCTGTACTTTTTTCTCTTCGGTGAAGAGAAAAAGAGAAGCACCGATGGGTATTCCCTCTCCGTTCATCCTTGTTTCAACACAAAAAAGCAGCTCCCGCAAAGGAGCTGCTTTTTGTTACTTTTCGGCGGCCAGGCGTTCTTGACAGTGCTGGAGGAAGTAGCCGTGGTCCGGATACCCGTCCAGCCAAACGAAATAGGGGAGGGCCTCCTCGTACCGCTTCGCTTTATACAGCTCCACCGCAGACATGAACACCCGGGCTCTGGCGTCCTGATAGTCGCCCATGGCCTGGAAGGCCGCGGCGGACCGCTCGTACTCCCCGGCGGTGAAGAATTCCGCCGCCTTGTTGTATTGCCTGAACCGGATCAGGGTGACGGTGGTCACCACCGCGATGCAGAGCAGCAGCACCGCCAGCGATACCAGCCCGATCTTCTTCCAGCGCTTCACCTTCGCTTCGAACCGGTCCTCCTGCTCCTTGAGCATGGCGGATTCCACCTTCCACCGCATCTGGCCCAGCCGGGTCCGGCAGGCGATATACTGCTGGTCCGCGTCCTGAAAGCCCCGGATGGAACGAAAGAGCTCCATGGCCTGTCCCAGGCCCTCCTCCGTCTCCGCCCGGGCCAGGTCCTGGGCCTCCTCGTAGGTGCGGCGTTTTTCCTCGTCCGTCAGGATCATCCTCCCGCCTCCTCGTCCTCGTGATAGCTACAGTATACAAAGCTCGTCCCCAAAAGGCAAGAAAAAGGAAGGGGCTGTCCCTTCCTTTTTATATAATGCATACAGAGGTTTATTCCGCGATCTCCAGAGCCACCTGGATCATATCGTGGAAGGCGTTCTGCCGCTGCTCGGGGGTGGTGGCCTCGCCGCCGGCGATGAGGTCGGAGATGGTGCAGATGCACAGGGCCTTCTTGCCCGCCCGGGCGGCGTTCATGTACAGAGCCGCGGATTCCATCTCCGCCGCCAGCACGCCCATCTTCACCCAGGCGGTCTGGTCCACGGCGTCGTTATAGAAGTTGTCGGAGGCCAGGAGGTTGCCCACCTTGTACCGGAACCCCCGCTTCTCGCACTCGTCCACCGCCTTGCGGCAGAGGTCGAAGTCGGCGATGGCGGAGTAGGTGCCGGGCAGGGCGTACTGGTTCACGAAGGCGCTGTTGTAGCAGGCGCCCTGGCCGATGACGATGTCGAAGAGCTTGAGATCGGGGTTCATGCCGCCGGCGGAGCCCACGCGGATGATGCTTTCCACGCCAAAGAAGTTGAAGAGCTCGTGGGAGTAGATGCCGATAGCAGGCATGCCCATGCCGCTGGCCATGACGGACACCCGCTTGCCCTTGTAGTAGCCGGTGTATCCCTGGACGCCGCGGATGTTGTTCACCAGTTCCGCGTCGGTGAGGTAGGTCTCCGCGATCATCTTCGAGCGCAGCGGGTCGCCGGGCATCAGCACGGTCTTGGCGAAATCCTCCGGCGCGCAGCCGATATGAGGCGTGAGATTCAGTTGCTTCATGCGATGATTCCTCCCGATCTTTTTTCTTATTGTATCACAGGGGACGGCTCCTTGACAACCGGATTGTTACGCCTCCCGGGAAGCTCTTTGCCGTATGCGCGCCTCCAGGGCGAAGCCCGCCCGCTCCCAATGGAACCGGCGGCTGAGCAGGATGGGCACCTCCGCCACCAGGATGCCGGAGGGGACGTCCACGAACACGTGCTGCTTCACGAAAAGGATGCTGCAGCAGACCAGCAGGAAGAAGAACAGGTTGAACCACTTGTACCATTTGGGGACCCCTGTTTCCGTGCCGTCAATGGCCCGCCAGCAGTACCAGCTGGCGATCACGTGGAGGGAGGGGAACAGGTTGTTGGGCTGGTCGAAGAAATAGACCACCCTCGTGACGAAGGAGAAAAAGTCCCGTCCGGGCACCTCCGGCCGGACGATGGCGGCGGGCACGGTCAAAAACAGGATCAGCGTCAGCAGCAGGGTGACAAGATATGCCGCCGTGTTCCGATAGACGGCCTGCTTTTGCTGCCCGCGCAGCAACAGCAGCATGGTGATGAACCAGGAGGCGAAGGACAGCACGTAGATACAGATCCAGGCCGGCCGGAAGGGGATGAGCTCGTCCAGAGCCGTGCCCAGATCCAGGGGCGTCAAATGGGCCAGGAGGGGCCTCGTCCCCCAGAAGATCGTGCTCTGGAACAGGAACACCACGCCAAGGCAGACCCAACTATAGGTGGGCATCAGTTTCCCTATCCATTTTTTCAACGGCTCTTTCACCTCCCGCTCTCCCTTTGAGCAGAGGTATCATACCATATCCCGCGTCCCGATTCAATAAACGGATGGCACATAAAAATGAAGGAATTGTGATAAATCCCTTCATTTCATATCTGATTGGCCGGTGGGCGCGCTTCGCTCTATCCCCAGATCCGGTAGCCCATCAAAAAGTGGGTGCTCCAGTACTCGCTGTAGATGCTGCTGCGGGTGACCACGCAGCCGCTGGAGCTGCTGGCGTCGATCATGCGGCCGCCGCCCATGTAGATGCCTACGTGGCCGGTGGACTCGCTCCTGCCGGAGAACACCAGGATGTCGCCCCGCTTCAGCTGGTCCATGCTTTCGATCCGCCGATACTTGGAGCAGGTCCGCCAGCGGACGCTGGTCATGTAGCTGGTGTTTGCGCCTGCCTGCTTCAAGCACCAATAGACGAAGCCGGAGCAGTCGAAGCTGTCGGGGCCCTTGCCCGCCCGCACGTAGGGGCAGCCCAGGCGGCTCTCGGCGGCGGCGATCAGGCCCTCGACGCCCTTGCCGTAGTTCCCGGTCCCGCCGGAGGGCTTCTTCGTGGGCTCGGGCGCCTGGGTGGGCTCGGGCACCTCGGTAGGCTCGGGCGCCTCGGTAGGCTCGGGCGTTTTCCGGGGCGTTTTCGTAGGTTTCGGCGTTTTCGTAGGCTTCGGGGTCTTCTGGGGCGCTTCCGTGGGTTCGGGGGTCTCCCGAGGCGCTTCCGTGGGGTCGAGGATCTCCTCCGGGGCCTCCGAAGGCTCCGGGGTCTCCTCCGCCACGGGCAAATCGGTCTCCGCCGCCAGGGTGGCCGTGGGCTTGGGCGTCTTTTTCGGTTTGGCCGTAGGCTTGGGCGTCTTCTTCGGTTTGGCCGTTGCTTGGGGGGTCGCCTTTGCGGTCGCCTCGACGGTAGCCGGGGTAGCTTTGGGCGTAGTCTTTGCGGTCGCTTTAGCCGTTGCCTTGGCGGTGGCCTTGACAGTTGCCTTTGCGGTCGCTTTAGCGGTCGCCTTGGGAGTAGCCTTGGCAGGGGTCCTGGTGGGGCGCGGCGTGGCCGTGGGCGCGGCGTTGGCCGTGCCGGACAGCAGCCTCTCCAAGGTCCTCGGTCCGGCCTTGCCGTCGGGGATCAGGCCGTTATTCTTCTGGAAGGCCTGTACCGCCTTCACCGTGGGGTCCCCGTATCTGCCGGTGACCTGAGCGAGGCGCATATACCCCATCCGAGCCAGTATCCGCTGCAGGGCGATCACGTCGTCCCCTCTGTCGCCGCTTTGGAAGCTATGATCCTCGACCTCGTCGCTGTTGAGCACAGCCACGGTCCCCTTGCTCAGGTTCCCGTCGGCCACCAGGCCGTTGTCCTCCTGGAACCGCCTCACCGCCTGCGCGGTGAGCTTGTCGTAGGTCCCGTTGGGCTTCACGACCAGATAGCCCAGCTCCAGCAGCCGCTGCTGCCAGATAAGGACCTGGTCGGACCTGTCCCCGATCCGAATGGTGTTGGACACGGGCTCGTCCCCGAAAAGGGTCTCCAAAACGGTGGAATCCACCGAGGTGCCCTGGCCCAGCTTGTTGAACTGCCGGAACCGCTCCACGGCCTGGGCCGTCGCCGTATCGAAATAGCCGTCTTCCGAGGCGGCCAAGTACCCCAGCTCCACCAGGCGTTCCTGGATGCTCTGGACCTCGGGCCCCCTGTCTCCGGGGAGCACGGCGTAGAGGGCGGCGTCCTCGTCGTTCAGCCTCAAAAAGGTCTCTTCATCGCACAGGCCCGTCTCCGGCAGGCCGCTGCGCCGCTGGAAGATGGCGATGGCCGAGGCGACACCGGCACCGTAGATGTCCTCCGGCTGTTCAAAGTCCAGGTATTCCAGGCTCATGAGCCGGATCTGGATATCCAAAACGATGGGAGAGCGCATGCCCGTGCCGATCACGTCCCCGTTCAGGGGGTTGAGAGTGGGCGTGGGGGTGGGCTTCTCCGTGGGCACCGGCGAAGGGGTGGGCGTGGGCACCGGCACGGGCGTGGGGGTCGTCTCCACGGGCACGGCGGTCCGATCCTGGGTACGGGGGCTGGGCGTCACCCGGACCACGTGCTCGTTCCGCTTCGGGTCGGGCTGCTCCACCGCCACGGCCAGGAAGGATCGATGCAAATACTCCCGGACGTAAAGACCCCCGGCCACGATCCCGGCCATGACCAAAATGGCCAGCAGCCAGACGAGGACCGCGGTGGTCTTGTCCTTTTGTTTGTTTTGCTGTCCCCGTTTCTCCATGGCCGAACCTTTCCTGCTTTCTTATGGACTATTGTAGCGGAAAAGGTCCGTTTTTGTGTTAACGGCCCGTAAATAAACTGCGGGGATTTTGCAACATTCGGATGAACTTCGTCACATTTTCCCGTTTTTTTCCAAACGAAAAGCGCCCGATCGCTCGGGCGCTGAAAACGGACAAGTTTTACTCCGCAGCCAGGCGGCGGAGACACTCGGCCATGAACCGGGTGTTGAAGAGCATCTCGGAAAGGAGGATGTTCTCGTTGGCGATGTGACATAGATCCGGCCTGTCGGGACGGGTGACGCCCACGGCCACGGCATTCTTGAACTCCCGGGCGTAGGTGCCGCCGCCGATAGAGATGGGCTTGGATTCCCGATCGCCGGAGAGCTCGCCGTACACGTCCATGAGGGTGCTGACCAGCTCCGACTCGGGGGCGATGTAGTGGCCCAGGGAATTGGACCGCTCCTTGCAGGCGAAGCCCAGCTTACCCATGTGCTCGTCGATGGGGCCCGTCAGCTGCTCGAAGGTCATGGAAGCGGGGTAGCGGATGTCAAAGCCGACGGAAACGCCGCCCTCGTCCGCGGTGAACACCGTGGGGGCCAGGGTCAGCCGGCCGGAGGCGTCGGTGAAGTCTACCCCCAGCCCTTCGCCGTGGTTATACCCGCAGAGCAGGGCGGCGAGGCCGGAGAAGGTCTCCCGATCCGGGGCGGGCAGATCAGCCTCGGACAGGGCCAGAAGGAGCTTTGCCAGAGCGTTGTCCGCATGGTCCGGCATGGAGGCGTGACCCTCCTTGCCCTGCATGGACAGAGCGGGAACCTCGGCCTCCGCCACGCCGGGGATCACGTTCATGGCGGTGCCCACCTTGGCGCGGACAGCGGTAGCGTACTTCTTTTCAAACATCATGTGGGAGATGTTCATCTCGGAATTGACCACGGGGTATGTGGCGTCCGGCGTGAAGGCGAGGTCAGGCTCGCCCTCCACCTCCCGGTAACGCTCGATTCCCGTAGAGCCCCGCTCCTCATCGCAGCCCAGCAGGATGCGCACCCGGCGCTTCATCTTCGCGCCGCTCTCCTTCAGGGCGTAGAGGGCGTATAAGGCGGAGACCGCCGCGCCCTTGTCGTCCGCGGTGCCCCGGCCATACATGGCCCCGTCGTGGATCTCCGCGCCGTAGGGGGGATACTGCCAGCCGGTGCCCTCGGGGACCACGTCCAGGTGGGCCATGACGGCCACGACCTCGTCCCCCTGGCCATACTCCACCACGCCGCAGCGGGCTTCCACGTCCCACACCTTTTCAAAGCCCAGCTTTCGGGCGATATCCTGGGCCGTCCGCAAAGCCTGGAACACGTGCTCCCCGTAGGGCATGCCCTCCTTGGGCTCGCCCCGGGACACGGAGGGGATGCGGATGAGGGTCTGCAGGTCCTTCACCTGTTGGTCAAAGCTGTTTTCGATGATCTTGCGCATAGTTTTCCCCTTTCCTTTACATTGAAAACGAGGTCACGCCTCGTAGTAGTCGCCGCGGCGATAGTCGTAGAGCACGTTCCGATAGAGCTTCACGTCCTCCAGCACCCGGCCCGCGCCGATGGCCACGCAGGAAGCGGGGTCCTCCGCCACGTAGCAAGGGACGCCGGTCTGCTCGGAGATGAACTTGTCCAGGCCGTAGAGCTGGGCGCTGCCGCCGGTGAGGCAGATGCCGGACTCGGTGATGTCGCCGCATAGCTCCGCCGGGGTCTGCTCCAAAGCGTCCTTCAGCTCCTCCACGATGGAGCGGAGGGGTTCGGAAAGGGCGTAGGTGATCTCGTTGCTGCCCAGCTGCAAGGCGAGCGGCAGTCCGCCCCCCAGGGAACGGCCCTTCACGTCCATCAGGATCTCATCCTTCCGGGGATAGGCGGAGCCGAAACGGCACTTGAGGTCCTCCGCGGCGGTCTGGCCGATGACGATGCCGTGCTGCCGCTTGAAGTAGCGGACGATGGCGGCGTCGAACTTGTCCCCACCCACCTTGATGGAGGAGGACTTGACCAGCTTGCCCAGGGAGGTGACCAGCATGTTGGAGGTTCCGGCGCCGATGTCCAGCACCATAGCCCCTTTGGGGGAGAAGATGTCGATGCCCGCGCCGATGGCGGCGGCCATGGGCTCCTCGACGAGATAGGTGTAGCGGGCGCCGGCCCCCTCGCTGGCCTCGATGACGGCCCGCTTCTCCACCTCCGTGGCCCGGCTGGGGACGGCGATGACCGCCCGGGGCTTGAAGAAGATGCGGCTGCCCACCACCTCCTGGAAGAAGGTGGAGAGCATGCGCTCCGTGGCGTCCAGATTGGCGATGACTCCGTCCTGCAGGGGGCGAAAGACCAGCTGATCCTCCGGGGCCCGCCCCAGCATCTCCTTGGCCTTTTCTCCCAGGGCGGTCATCTTGCCGCTGCCCCGCTCCACGGCCACCACGGAGGGCTGCCGAAGGACGATGCCCTTGCCGCGTACGTAGATGAGGGAATAAGCCGTGCCCAGATCCACCCCGATGTCGGAGGAGGAGAACAAACCCATAGCGTATCCTTTCAGGGTACATAAACCCAGTTTTCGATGATAAAATCATATCATCCCCGAGAAAAGATAGCAATAGAACAAAATGTTAAAACGCAAAATCGGGAACTATCTGCCCGTGTCCGCCCCTTCGAGATATGCGATCACGCCCCGGGCGACGGCTTCGGCCAGGGTGCGCTGATACGCTTCGTCCTGCAGCAACCGCTCCTCCTCAGGATGGCTCAAAAACCCGCACTCCACCAGCACGGCGGGACAGACGGGTATGCGGGTCACGAAGTTGTTCCCGGGGTTCGCGTGCCGGGGCTTCAGGGAAAGAGCCTCGGTGAGGCTGTCGATGACCGCGGCGGCCAGCTTCTCGCCCTCCGCCGCCCCCGCCTGGTAGTAGGCCATGGGCCCCCGGACCTTGCGATCGGAGAACTTGTTCATATGGATGGATACGGCCGCGTCAGCTCCCTCCGTCAGCAGCAGCTGCCCCCGGCGGGCCATATCCTCCCGTTTGGTGGACCCCAGGGCTTCCGGACCGGTCCGGGTCATGACCACCTGGACCCCGGCGTCCTCCAGGGCTTCCCGGACCAGCAGGGCCACCTGCAGATTCAGCTCGCTTTCCTTCACCCCCGTGGCCGTGCCGGAGGCTCCGGCGTCGAAGCCCCCGTGGCCCGCATCCAAGATCACCAGCCACCGGGGCGGCGTGGGCAATGGCTCCCTTTTCTCCGAAACGGTCACGGGCCGGGCGCAGCCCAGCATAAGGCAAACTGCCAACAAAAAAAGCCTGTTTCTCACAGGCTCATTCTATTCTTGGGGTCTCAGGTTGATTCCGCGATCAACCGGGGCACGAATTGGAGATGGTCCGCGGAGACCAGATGGTACCGTGTCCCCTCGTAGTCCCCCTCGAAGCTTCCCAGACAGGACCGGCCGTGTAGGTGGCCGTAGACCGCGTGATCCACCCCGTGGCCGCGAATCAGGTCCGCAAAGTCCGTAGGCTCCCCCTTTTCGTTGAAGGGCGGATAGTGGAGCATGATCACCCGCAGCCGCCCGGCTTTGGCGTCCATGGCCTGAAGGGACAGGCCCAGCCGCAGCTTCTCCCGCTCGAAGATCTTCCGGTCCTTGCTCTCGGAAAAGTCGGGGCTAAGCGGCGTGTTCCAGCCCCGGGTGCCGCCCACGATCACGCCGTTCCAAAGGAGGGCGTCGTTCTGCACCGCTTTGACGGAGGGGGGCAGGACGCTTTTGACCTTGCTGTAGCCGGTCCACCAGTAGTCGTGGTTCCCCCGGAGCAGGACCTTGGTCCCCTTGAGGCCGTGGATGAAATTGAGATCCGCCAGCGCCTCCTCCAGCCGCAGCCCCCAACTGATGTCGCCGGGGACGAGGACCAGATCCTCTTCGCCCACCGTGTCCTGCCAGCCCTCCTTCAGCCGGGCCACGTGGTTGGCCCACCCCGGCCCGAACACGTCCATGGCCTTGTTCTTCACGGACAGGGACAGATGCAGATCACCGATGGCAAAGATGCGGGGCATGCTCACTCCTCGTCGTTTTCTTCCTCGTCCTCAATGTCCTCTTCGATGGGCATATCCGCCTCGTCGGCCCGAAGCTTATCGGCCATGAGCTCCAGCTCCGTCTCCCGCTTCTGCTCCCGGAGGCATTCCTCGCACAGGTCGTGGCCCTTCACCGCCGGCGCCTCGCCGCAGTTGGAGCACATGACCACCTCTTCCTCCTCCACGGGGACCGGCTTCTTCCGCTTCATGGCGGAGGCGCAGACGTGACAGATGGTCTCGCCGGGCCGAAGATAATTCAATTCACACTTGGGGCATTTACGTAACGCCATAGTTCCATCTCCCTGGATCGTTCTCGACCCATAGTATGCGGTCTTGTTATGCTTCTGTCAAGGGTTCCGGTTCATTTTCCTGAACAGCGGACGACTTTTCCGCCACGACGGCGCCCAGGCGGGCCAGCAGTTCCTCCCGGCCCTCCCCCGTTTCGGCGGAAAAGGGCAATCCCCAGGGGGGCGCGCCCACCAGCTTGGCGTTTTGGTTGGCCGCCTGCTGGCGCTTCGATTTGGCCACCTTGTCCGCCTTGGTAGCCACGATGGTGAAGGGGATGCCGTAATAGAGCAGGAACTGAAACATCTGTTTGTCCTCCCCCGTGGGCTCGTGGCGGATGTCCAGAAGGAGGAAGAGATGATCCACCCGGCCGGAGGTGAGATAGCTCTCCATGAGCCGGCCCCAGCTCTCCTTCTCCCCCTTGCTCCGCTGGGCGAAGCCGTACCCCGGCAGATCCACCAGATAGAAGCTGTCGTTGACGAGATAGTAGTTGACCAGCCTGGTCTTGCCGGGGGCGGCGCTGATCCGGGCCAGCTTCCCGTTGCCCGTCAGACAGTTGATGAGGCTGGATTTTCCCACGTTGCTCCGGCCCACCAGGGCGATCTCCGGCCGCTTCTCGGGGTAGCCCCCCGCGAGGCCCACGCTGGTGAGGAAGGCGGCCTTCCTGATGCGAAAGGGTTCCATGTCGCGCTCCTTTCGTGGTTTATGCTGTGAGTATAGCGGGGATGGGCCCGGTTTGCAACCTTTCTTTTCGGCGTCCGTTTTTAAAAACCGAAGGCAAAAGCAGATTTCTTTTTCTTTTTTCCAAAAAGCTATTGACTTTCCCCCTGGTGGAAGCTGTATAAAGGAAGCAGAAAGGACGGGAAACGGCCCATGAAGATACAACAGGTGGAGGAGCTGGTGGGGATCAGCAAGAAGAACATCCGCTTCTACGAGGAGCAGGGGCTCCTGACCCCCGGCCGGGCCGAGAATGGCTATCGGGCCTATGGGCAGGCGGACGTGCGGCGGCTGAAGCAGATCAAGCTCCTTCGGAAGCTGGCCGTGCCCATCGAGGATATCCGGGACCTGTTCAAAGGGGAAGCGTCGCTGGATACCTGCCTCACGCGGCAGCTTAGGGAATTCGACCGGCAGCGGGAGAGCCTCTCCGCCATGGAGGGCATGACGCGAGACCTGCTGAGCCGGCCGGGCCTCACCCTGACAGGGCTGGACACGGAGGGGTGTCTCGAGAGGATCGAGCGATTGGAAAAGGAGGGACGATCGTTTATGGACGTATCGAAGCGGGACGTGCACCGCAAGAAGGCCACGGGAGCGTTTATCGGCGCGGCCATCTTCATCGCCCTGATTTTGCCCGCCCTCATCGCCATCCTGTGGGCCAACGGGCAGGCCCCTCTGCCCCTGGGGCTGCTGGTGCTGTTCATCGCCATACCGGTGGTCGTCATCGTGTGCGTCGTGGCGGTGCTCATTCAACGGATCAAGGAAATCAAAGGAGGAGAAGAAGATGAAGCTGCTCAGTATTGATCATGTGCCCGGCCAACAGATCGAGGCCTTGGGCATGGTGAAGGGAGCCGTGGTGCAGACCAAGCACTTCGGCAAGGACTTTATGGCGGGCCTCAAGACCCTGGTGGGCGGCGAGATCGTGGCCTATACGGAGATGCTCAATGAAGCCCGGCAGATCGCCGTGAAGCGGATGGTGGACGAGGCCAAGGCCCTGGACGCCGACGCCGTCGTGGGCATCCGCTACGGGTCCGCCCAGGTCATGCAGGGAGCCGCCGAGGTGCTGGCCTACGGCACGGCAGTGAAGATTTTGGGGCCCCGGGAAGGATCGGTACGGCTGTGAGCGTCCCCACCCTGTCCATCCTGTTCATGGCCCTGGCGGCGCTGTTCGCCTTCGCCGCGCCCATCGTGCTGCTGATCTATTATAAGAGGAAGGGCGCGGAGATCCTGCCCTTCTTCATCGGCTGCGCCGTATTCATCGTCTTTGCCCTGATCCTGGAAGCGCTGGCGCACAAGCTGATCCTGAAGGGGTCCCTGGGGCAGACGATCCAGGGGCACACCCTCCTCTACGCCCTCTACGGGGGCCTGGCCGCCGGCGTCTTCGAGGAGACCGGCCGGTATTTGGCCTTCAGGACCGTGCTGAAGAAGCGGCTGGGGAACGATCGCAACGCCCTCATGTACGGGGCGGGCCACGGGGGCATCGAGGCCATACTGCTGCTGGGCTTTGCGTATATCAGCAACATCGTCATGTCGGTGCTCATCAACGCCGGCCAGACGGACCTGCTGACGGCCACCGCCGCCGGCGAAGCGGCGGCCCAGCTGAAGGCCGTCTTCGAAACCCTGACCGCCACTGCCCCCTGGACCTACCTCCTGGCCATCGTGGAGCGGGCCGTGGCCATCACCACCCACATCTGCCTGTCGGTGCTGGTATGGTTCGCGGCGAAGAAGCCCGGCAAAGGCTGGCTCTTCCCCCTGGCGATCCTTCTGCATGCCGCCCTCGATGGGATTATGGTGATCCTGGCTGCCCATCTGCCCGTGGCGGCGGTGGAGGGCTGCCTGGTGGTCATGGCCCTGGGGCTGGTGTTCCTGGCCCGGGCCGTATGGAAGAAGAACGCGGAGGTATAGAAAGAAAAAAGCCGATATGAAAGGGGATAGGTTTTCACGCCTATCCCCTTTGCCGTATTTCGTTCGTCAATTCATCTGTTTGCACCGGTACACGACGCCGGGTTCCAACGGTTCGCCCCGGCTTTCCAGCAGCTCGCTGACCGTGACCATTTCGTAGCCGTGGTCTTTCAGCCAGGGGATCAGCTCCTTCAGCGCCATTTCGCTGCACTTGAGCTTGTCGTGGAAGAGGATGATGGACCCGTTTTTGATGTTGTTCCGGCAGATCCGCAGGATCGCGTTGGGATCCCCCGATTCCCAGTCCCGGGTATCCACCGACCAAAGGATGATGGACACCCCTGCGGCTATGGCCGCCTTTTCCACGTTCTTGTCCTTGCCGCCGCCCGGGGGCCGCATCAGCCGCAGCTCATAGCCGCCCTCGATATGCCCCGAGATGATCTGCTTCATCTCGTCCAGACGTTTGAGCTGGCTGTCGTAGGACAGGTTGCTCATGGTGCTGTGATCCAGCCCGTGTATCCCGATCTCGCAGCCCAGGTCCGCCATTCGCTGCAACAGCGGCGCCGTGTTCTCGTTGATGGAAGTCCCCAGCACGAAGAAGGTGCCCCGGACGCCGTTCGCCTCCAGCAGGTCCAGGATGCCCGGGGTGCCGATCTCCCTGGGCCCGTCGTCAAAGGTCAGGGCCACCATGGGCCGATCCGGGTCCGGCGTCGGCGTGGGCGTGGGGGTCGGCGTGGGCGTGGGGGTCGGCGTCGGCGTCGGCGTGGGGGACGGCGTCGGCGTCGGCACGGCCGTCGGCTCCGGCGTAGGCTCCGGGGTATCCGTCGGGTCCGGCGTCGGCGGCACGGTGGCCGTCGGCGTCGGGGTCTCGGGTTGCGGCGCCGCGGTCATCTCTGCCATCGCCTTCCCGTCCCGGGCAGGCTTAGCGCAGGCCATGCCCAGCAGCACAGCCAGCGCCAAGAGGATGGCGGCGATCCGCGTGGTCCGTCTCATGGTCGCTCCCTTCCGCCGTTACTGGGCTTTGACCCACTGATCGAGCCGGTCCGCCAAGAGATTGAAGTAGCTGGGGCCGTAGCTCATGTACTGGGCATAGAAGGCCCTCTCGTCGAACTTGTCCGCGCCCAAGGCTTTCCGGGTGGTGGCGAACAGGTTGGTGAGCCGGGCGTAGCCGTAGGCATAGGGCATGTAGTAGAAGGGGTGGCCGATGATGAAGGGATCGTAGATCTCCTCCCTAAACTCGTCCTTGTCGTAGCCGTAGTAGGTGCTGAACAGATCGAAGGCCTGGCCGAAGCTGTCGCCGAAGTAGTTGACCCGGATGGACAGGTATCCCAGCAGCTCCGTGGCCAGCTGGCTGTTGGACTGATAGGTCTGCATGTCGTAGATCTTGATCTTATTGTTGGCCTTCACGGACAGCAGGTACTCGGAATACTGGCTCCAGGCCTCCGCATAGGCGGTGGACTCCAGAAGCTGCTGACTTAGGCTCAGCCCCGGCATGGACCGATGGTACACGTACTGGTACAGGTGGCCGTCGAAGCCCTCGTGGGCCAGGGTGGACAGCAGGTTCCCGGAGGACTGGGGATCGTTGAGACCGATCATGTTGTTCTGCCAGTCGTCGAAAGCGGGGATCAGATAGAAGGCCGGGGAGGCCACTTCCTTCAGTTCCTCCGCCACCTCCTCATATCGCACGTTGATATCCTCGGGCAGCGGGGGCAGCCAGCCGTCCAGAACGCTCCGCAGATAGGCCACGTTTTCCTCCACCGTGCCCAGGGAGAACTTGCGGGGGTAGCTGCCGTTCATCTGGGAGGCACGGCGGGCGTTGTTGACGCACTCCTTGTAGGAGTTCTTCATGATCTTCGCCAGATCCTCCGGGGGCAGGGTGTCGCCGCAGCTGTCCTTGAGCATATACTCGAACCAGCGGAGATACTTCTCGTCCTCCGTGGCCTTCACGCCCTGCTCGGGCCGGCAGTAGGGGCGCAGGGCCTCCAGGCCAGCCTTCAGGTCGATGAAGGCCTGGTTGAACTCGTTCTGCAGCAGGGAAACGTTCTTTTCCTCATAGGCCTTGATCTCCTCCTCGGTAAGGCCCTCCACCTTGGCGATGTTCTCCATGAACAGAGGGATGAGGAAGATGGTGTCCTTGGCGTTGATGATCTCGTCCAGATCCTCGATGACCTTGTTGAGGTTGGCCTCGATCATGAACAGATTCAGCTTCTCGGCCCGATACTGCTCATACTCCAAAAGCTCGGAGAAGAACCGGGGCACGTCCGCCAGCAGGGTCAGATAATCCTCCACGTCCCGCTTGCTGTTGAGCTCATAGAACCAGAAGATCAAAGGCAGGTCCGCCTGGATGCCGGTGTAGGGGGTCAAGGGCTCGTAGTAGCCGTAGAACTCCTCGCCCTCCAGCTCCAGCTCGCAGAACTGGCGCATGGTGTCGTAGGCCAGCTTGTCCTGGTCCGAAAGAGTCCTCGGATCCACGCGATCCATCCGGGACAGGGTGTTCTCGATGAACGTGTACCACTCCCGGTCCCCATCCTCCTTGAAGGTACCCAGGGAACGCTCCACCTCGTCGTAATCGATGCCGTACTTGGAGGGGTCCTTCACCAGCTGATGGAGGGAGGTGATGTCGCTGGACAGATACTCCTTGAAGAAGTCCAAATCGATGTCCGCCCAGTTCTCGTCGTAAACGGGTTCGGCGGTGGGTTCGGGTGTGGGCTCCTCCGTGGGTTCAGCCGTGGGTTCGGCGGTCGGCTCCTCCGTGGGTTCCGCCGCAGGCTCCGCGGTGATCTCGGGGGCAACGGTGGCCTGGGCGTCCTTGTTGGGAGAGGGCACCCGGATACAGGCCGCCAGGCTCAGCAGCATCATGAGGGCCAGCAGCAGGGCGATCGTTCGTTTCATGGTCTTTTCTCCTTTTCTTTCCGTCATTTATGATAGGTCTCGCCGTTCAGTATTTTGAAGCTCCGATAGAGCTGTTCTAAAAGCACCAATCGGGCCAGACGATGGGGCAGCGTCAGTTTGGAGAGCGAAAGCTCCTCGTCCGCCCGGGCCACGGCCTCCTTCGAGAGGCCTAAGGAGCCGCCGATGAGGAAGCTCACGTTCCGCCCCCGATCCCTGAGCTCACCGATCCGCGCCGCCAGGCCCTCGGAGGTATAGGCTTTGCCCGTGACCGTCAGGGCGATCACGTGGTCCTTGGGGTCCAGAAGGGACATAAGCCGCTTCCCCTCCCGGATCTTCACCTGCTCCTCCTGGGCGGGGGACAGGTTTTCCGGAGCCTTTTCGTCCGCCGCCTCCCGCACGGAGAGGGTGCAGTAGCGGGAGAGGCGCTTTTCGTACTCGGCGCAGCCCTCCTCGAAGAACCGGTCCTTTAGCTTGCCCACGGCTAAGATCGAAATATTCATGCCACCTCGAAGATGCCCGTAGGCTCGCTCCGCTGGGCCAGGGCGATGCTCATACCCGCGTCGGGGACGCCCGCGTCCCGCAGGACCCCCCGGACCGTGGCCACGGCCAGGGGCGGGAAGTTGTTTTCCGCCGACAGGTGGCCCAGAATAAGATGCTTCACGCCCTTTTCATAGAGGGCCGCCGCCGCCCTGCCGCAGTCCTCGTTGCACAGATGCCCCCGACCGGAAAGGATGCGCTGCTTCAACGAGTAGGGGTAAGGCCCGGCCATGAGCATATCCACGTCGTGGTTGGCCTCCAAGAGGAGCACGCTGCAGTCGGACAGCACCTCCAAAATGCGCCGATCCACGTGGCCAAGGTCCGTGCACACGCCGCACTTGTTCTCCCCGTCGAAAACGGTGAAGCCCACGGAATGGGCCGCGTCGTGGGGGGTGGTGAAGGGGTAGATGCGCAGCTTCCCCAGATACAGATCCTTGTCGCTTTCGAACACGCACCGCTCCGAGGGGTACACCCCGGACAGGGCTCCCTCCATGGCGCCCCAGGTGTCCGCGTTGGCGTACACGGGGATGCGGAACTTCCTCGAAAGGACGTCGATGCCCCGGATGTGGTCCACGTGCTCGTGGGTCACCAGTATGGCGGTCAGGGCCCGGGGGTCCGCCCCCACCTGGGCAAGGAGCTCCGTGATCCGGCGGCAGGAGAGCCCGGCGTCGATGAGCAGCCGAGCGTCGCCCGCTTCGATATAGGTGGCGTTTCCCGAGGAACCGCTGCACAGGGGCACAAAACGCATACATACCTCCAATGTAATATAGAAGTATAGCACAACTTTTTTCCGAACGCTACCCCATGGGGAAAACTTGTGCTATACTCTTTTCCATGGAACGCGTGGAAGAAAAAGCATATGCGAAACTGAATTTGACCTTGGGCGTCCTCTATAAGCGGATGGACGGCTATCACGCCCTGGACACCCTCATGCAGACCGTGAGCCTCTTCGACCGGATCACCGTGTCCCCGTCGAAGACCGTGGAGGTCCACGTGACCGGCGCCGAGCTGCCCTTCGAGAACACCATGTACCGGGCCGCCAAGCTCTATCAGGCGAAGTGCGGCAAGGGGGCCCTCGTCACCTGCGAGAAGCGGCTGCCCGCGGAGGCGGGCATGGGCGGCGGCTCCGCAGACGCAGCGGCGGTGCTCCGGGGGCTTCAGCGGCTCCACCGGATGCTCACCGATCGGGAGGTCCGGGAGATCGCCCTCCAGGTAGGGGCGGACGTGCCCTTCTGTTTGCAGGGGGGATTGTGCCGGTGCGAGGGGGTGGGGGAGATATTGACCCCGGTGGTGGGGCCCCAGCTCCATTTCGCCGTGGTGAAGCCGCCCCGGGGCGTGTCCACCAAGGCCCTGTTCCAGGGGCTGTCCCTGCCCCGGAAGCGGGTGGAGACGGTGCGGTGCCTGGCCATGCTGGGGAAGAACGACCTTCCCGGCGCCGCCGCCTATATGGAGAACGCCCTGGAGGCCCCGGCCGTGGCGCTGGTCCCCGAGATTGGCGAGATCAAGGCGGCCCTCCTTTCCCGCGGCGCCCTGGCCGCCTGTATGACCGGCAGCGGCTCCGCCGTGTTCGGCCTGTTTGCTACCGAGGAGGGGGCGAAAGCCGCCCTGACCGGATTCCCCAACGACTATTATTCGGCGTATTGTCACAGCGTATAAAGGAGACCCCATGGAAAACAGGATGGATATAAAAACAAACCGCCTGGCCCTGGCCGGGCAGCTCTGCGGGGCGACGCTGCTGCTCACCCTGATCTCCCTGCCGCTGCCCAGCGGCTACGGCTACGTGAATCTGGGGGACGCGGGGGTGTTTCTCTGCGCCTGTCTGCTCCCCGGGGGACTGGGGGCCCTGGCCGCCGGCGTGGGCGCGGCGTTGGCGGACCTCATTTTGGGCTGGGCCATGTACGCGCCGGTGACCCTGCTCATAAAGGGGATCACGGCCCTGCTGGCGGGGCTCGCCATGCACCGGGCGAAGAAGGCCGCCGTGCCGTTGGCCCTGATCTGCTGCCTGCTGGTGCCCCTGGGCTACTTCCTCTTTGAAACGGTGCTCCTCACCGCCCCCGTGGCCGCGGTGAACGTGCTGCCCAACGCATTCCAGGCCATCGTCGGCGCCTCCCTGGGCACCCTGGTCGGCCGCCATTTGAAAAAACTATATAAAAGGAAAGATTGAAAGCTTCGCGGCTTTTCTTGAAAGAAAAGCCGCCCAAAAGAACTTTGTTGGGAGAATACTGTTTGCGCAGTACTTCCCTATTTTCATCCATAAGCTTCTCTTTTTGCGCCGCTTTTTTCCTCTTCACCAAAGAGAAAAAAGCGGCAAAAAATAACAAACAAAATTTCAAAAAAGGTATTGACCTTACACTGCACTCTAATGGTTTACTGTCCTCAGAAAGGAGGCAAGCGATATGACCATACAAGCCTTTGCCAAGCTCTGCGGCTGCAACCCGCAAACGCTCCGGTACTACGACAAGGTGGGCCTTTTGAAGCCCGGCCGGGTGGACCGGTTCACCGGCTACCGGTACTATGACGAGGAGCAGGCCCTGACCTTCGTAAAGATCAAGAACCTGCAGCTCGGGGGGTTCACCATCGAGGAGATCAAACCGCTGCTGGACGGGTCCGACGAGGACGTATACCGAGCCTTCGAGGCGAAGATCGACGCACAGCAGGCGAGGCTCGAAGCCATGAAAGAAATACAGCGGTCCTATCGCAGCGAAATGACTACCATGAAAGAAACCATCGACAACATCCGCAAGGCCATGACCGACTTCGACCCCACGGCGGAATTCGGCATCGACCGGGCCCGGTACGACGACATCTGCGCCCGCATCGACGAAATGCTCACCACCGCCCTGGACTCCGGCTGCTTCAGGGACTTCACCTTCGACGAGGAGAAGCACTCCCCCGACCCCCTGCCCAAGGTGCTGAAGGACCCCGCCTACCGGACCGTCTACGAGAAGCACGGCTGGGCCCACGTGAAGGACTTCTTCCCCGAGTTCGCCAAGCTGGCGGACGGGGGCGAATACCAGTTGGTGTTCCTGCTCACCGAGGACAAGCCCAACCACACTGCCTTCGCCAACACGGTTTTGAACCTCCTGCTGGACGAGAACGAGGGCAAGAAGCGGACCCTGGGCTGCAGCGCCACCCCCACCAACGACGGCCAAAACCACTTCTGGCTGCGGAAGCGGATCTATTGAAAGCAACTTTGCCCACAACGAAAAAGGGAAGCGCCGCACAAGCCGTACTTCCCAAATAAAGCTCTTTGGCACCACCTTTCCTTCAAGAAAGGTGGTCCGCTTTTATTCCTTCCTTTAAAAACTCAAAAAGCGTCTGATACTTGCGCACGCAGCGGAGCTTGTCCGCCGTGACGGCGTAATCGGCGTCGGCGGTGGAAAAGACCATCCCCTGCCGCTGGATGAGGCCGATGCCCCGAAGCTCCCGAAGGGGGAAGCTGTGCTCGCCCAGGGTGAGCCGATCCCGGTAGAGGGCCATGGTCCCGGTGGCAAGGGGCGTGAGGCTGTGGTCCGCCTCCCGCCGGTTCAGGGTCTGCCCCTCGTCCGAGAAGGCGGGCCCGTCGTTCAGGCTCGCGGCCAGCTTCTCCATCTCCCCGGTCTGCCACTTGTCCCATTCGAGGGGCGTTTTGAAGGGCAGCTCGTCCCCCCGGAAAAACCCGAACTCGTCCAGCGTCATGGACAGCCCGCAGTCGCAGAAGAACCGATCCCCCCGGCTGTGGAGGCGATCTATCTTCCGGCAGTGGGGGCACAGATACAGGGCCGTCTCCAGCGTCTCTGCCAGCGCCTTCCCCCGGAAGGCCACGGGCGCCCTTTGCTGGGTCTCGTAGGCGTTCTCATACAGGTCCCGGGCGAGCAGGGCCGAGATCTCCCCCTCGCTCATCCCCTTGATCTGTTCCGGCGGGTACACCCCCACCGCTTTGCCGGTGACGCGCCCCTTGCGCCGGTGGGTGCTCCACCGGGGCGTGGACAGATACCCGCCCGTGAGCCGGTAGGTGACCAGGGTGCTCCGGGCCATCTTCACCAGCTTGGCGGTGGCCGGGGCGATGGGCAGGGTCTCGCCGGTAAAAGTCCGATTCCCCTCGGCGAACATGCACACGTTCCGCCCCTTCTTCAGCGTCCGGAGGATCTGCAACGCCGCCTCCGCGTCGGTGGTGCCCTTGATCCGCTGGATCAGGGAGGCGTACCGGGCGGCGACCTTGCCCAGGAGCCCCATGCGCAGCACGTTCTCCCCGGCCACGAAGTACATGTGCTCCGGGAAGCTGAGCCCCACCAGGATGGGGTCGAAGTCCGTCACGTGGTTGCTCAAAATGAGGCAGGGCCCCTCCACCTTGGGCGCCAGCTCAAACTCATAGTTCAGCAGCCCCTTCATGAGCCATTTTGCCGGCCTGTACAGCACCCTGTACGCCCGCCGCTGCCGCTGGTATGCCCGTTCATCCTCCGCCATGTCGTATGCCTCCTGTTTCCGTTCCTTTCTACTATATATTCTTTGCCCGTCCTGCGCAAGGCCCCCTCCCAAAAAACCCCCACGAAAAAAGGCCCCCGAAGGGGCCTTGCATATGGGGCGTTAAGGATTCTTCGTCCAGCGGGCGTAGAGGGTGTAGCTGCCCGTGGCGTAGCAGGTCGTGGAGGAGAACACCTGCTTGCCACCGGTCGTTTGGGTGGTGAACCAGCCGGCGAAGGTATAGCCCGCCCTCGTGGGCGTGGGCAGCGTACCATACTGCTGGCCGTAGGTCACCGTCTTGCTGCCCACGGTGCAGCTGCCGCCGTTGGGGTTGAAGGTGACCGTGTAGGTCTTGGGCGTCCAGCGGGCGTACAGGGTGTAATTGCCTGTGGCGTAGCAGACCGTAGTCGCCGTAACCTTCTTGCCGCCGGTCTTGGCGGTGTACCAGCCAGCGAAGGTGTAGCCCGTCCGGGGCGAGGGCACCGGCATGGTCCCATAGGCCTGGCCGTAGGTCACCGTCTTGGTGGCCGTGGCGCATTCGCCGCCATTGGGGTTCAGGGTAATGACGAACTTCTTCGCCGTCCACCGGGCGTACAGGGTGTAGCCGGAGGAAGCGTAGCACACCGTGGAGGCCGTCACCTGCTTGCCGCCGGTCTTGGCCGTCCACCAGCCGGCGAAGGTGTACCCGGCCCGGGTGGGCGTGGGCAGGGCGCCGTACTGCTGGCCGTACTTCACCACCTTGGTGGTGGGGCTCACCGTGCCGCCGTTGGGGTTGAAGGTCATGGTGTACCCCTCCGTCCAGCGGGCGTACAGGGTGTAGTTCCCGGA
>JAFWMS010000043.1 GCA_017545535.1 Clostridia bacterium
GACGGTGTAGGTCCGGACGGAGGTCCAGCGGGCATAGAGGGTGTAGTCTCCGGTGGCGTAGCAGACCGTGGAGGCCGTCACCTTCTTGCCGCCGGTCTTGGCGGTATACCAGCCGTCGAAGGTATAGCCGCTGCGGGTAGGCGTGGGAAGAGCGCCGTAGGCCTGGCCGTAGGTCACGGTCTTGGTGGAAGTCCCGCAGGTGCCCCCGTTGGGGTTCAGGGTCACGGTGTAGGTCTTTGGTGCCCAGCGGGCGTACAGGGTGTAGTTTCCGGAGGCGTAGCACACCGTGGACGCCGTCACCTGCTTGCCGCCGGTATCCTTGGCGGTCCACCAGCCGGCGAAGGTGTAGCCCGTCCGGGTGGGCGTAGGCAACGTCCCGTAGGCCTGGCCGTAGGTCACGGTCTTGATGGTGGGGCTGACGCTCCCGCCGTTGGGGTTCAGAGTGATGGTATAGGTGCTGACCTCCCAGACCGCATAAAGCGTTATATCCAAATCTGCGGAATATGTCGCTCTCGGTGCATATTCAGCCTGGGTCGCATCTGCGGTCGTTGCCCAACCTAAGAAAGTGTATCCGGTCCGCTTGGGCGTCTCATCTCGGAGTTGAATGCTAACGCCATATGTTTTGAGCTGGTTGTCCGGTGCCCCGGAACCGCCGTTGCCGTCATACTTGATACGATACGAGTTTCTCACCTTTTCCAAGATGATCCGTATTCCGAGCTGCAACGGCGTATCGGGCGTCAGGATGGAGTAGTTCGAGCCGTCATACGAATACTTCCACAAAAGATTGTAGTACCACACACTGTTGCTTCCGAAGAAAGCTTCTTCGTCCCACAAGGGCCATCCCAGCTGTCGAGGCGTCTTGCCGACCTCCTCTGTGGAATACGCCTTATAGTCGATTTTACCTAAACGCATATCATAATAGTCATCTGGATGGTATTCTTTTTTCTGTGCATTTGAACTAAGATTATACTTAAGGGAGACCGCAAAGCTGACATACGGAGTCCTCGGTGCCCAAACAGCATACAGGGTCGCATCCTTGTCCTCTGTATATGAAAAACTATATACCGGCAACTCTCCCATAGCCTGAGCAAAGCTGGCAGTATACTTCGGCGTCGTCGCGTTCGGATTTGTCGCCCAGCCCAAAAGATCATAGAATCCATCGCTCCGGCTGATGGAATAGCTCAGCCACACTCCCTCTATCTTCTCTCGAATAACGGGATTTCCGCCGCCAACATAATTTGGATAAAAGGTAACGTGATAAACGTTCTTCGCTTCCCACACAGCGTAGAGGGTGGCGTTTCCTTCCCTCGTATACGTATCGCCTGGCTGATACTCAGCCGTCGCAGCCGTGGGAGACAAAGCCCACCCGCGGAAATAACCCCTTTCCCAGGTCGGAATATCACTGCTCAGCGTCAGAGGGACACCATATTCCTTTGTTTGTGAAAAAGATCCATAACGTAATGTCCCGCCGTTCGCGTCGAAGGTTATCACGGCGTTCTTCGTCCAGTGAGCATACAGAGTATGGTCGTCTCCCCAATCGACTATGGTATCGGCCGTGATCCGGTTGCCGGCCTCCCTTTCGGTATACCACCCCAAAAAATTATTGAGGCTGTCGCTGTGCGTCGGCGTAGGCAACGTTCCATACGCGGTTCCGGTGGTCACCGTTATGCTGGCAGGGCTGACGCTGCCGCCGTTGGCATCGAACGTAACGGTATATTGACCAGCGGCCCAATGCGCGTACAAGGTATGCTCCTCGCTATTCGTTACCATTGTTTCTTCCGTGATCTTGGAACCGCCGGTGGCAGCGGTATACCAGCCCAGGAATTCATATCCTCTCCAATACGGCGTGAAAATGTTACCATATGGCTTGCCGTATGTCACTGAAATAATACTTGTCTCGGGCGGCGTCCACATATAATCAAGATAGACCGCGACCTGCTTTGTCCAATGGGCATACAGGGTATGATTTGAGCCGTTCGTCACAGTGGTGGAAGAGGTCACCTTGGTCCCACCGCTGGCAGCGGTGTACCAGCCGTCAAAAGTGAATCCGCTTCTTGCAGGCGTCGGTAATGTACCGTAAGTACTGCCATAGGACACGGTTTTGCTGGACGGGCTTACACTTCCTCCGTCAGCGTTGAACGTAACCGTAGGAGTCTTTCCTTCGTTTTTATCATACACCGAAAAATCAGATAGGTGCAGAGCATATGTAACATTGAAGCTTATCAATCCTGAGTAGTCAACAGCATAAACTTTGCATTCTACCAGAATCCCGTACTGATAATTGCCCACAGGCAAGGAACCGAATTTCAGATTATTGTCCACGGAAGAATTATTCAGGGAATAAGAATAACCGTTCACATTGCCGGAGCTGGAGATTACTTCGATCCCTTCATCAATTTGATCACCAATAACCACGTTGGCCGTTCCCGCTTCATAGACAACCGCTCGAACGCTGTTGATTGACATGTATTCAGACGTAATCGTGCCGCTGATATGAAAGCCGCTGCCTTGAGCAAGTGTTGTCGGTGCGACAGTATCGTTTAATGTAAGACCATTAGCATATAATGATTTGAATGTGTTTATTCCATCGCCGCTGAACACATAACCACCACATCTCACGCCGGGTGAAGTCTGAACCATGGCTAAATACCAGTACTCTCCCAGAGTATTTTTATAGATTGTGGTAATGTTATAAGTCCTAAAAGTCATACCTTTTAAATCATCATACGAAAGATCATGCTCAACGGACGATGATTTACGTGGTTCAGAATACATTTTCAATCCTTTGGATATATCTTTGATTTTCCAAACTAAATTCGTTTTATACTTGGTGCACTGCGAAAGATAGTCATCCGCTTCCGCCTCCCGAATCCCGCCTAAAGAAGCAGGTAGCCAAAGGGAAGTAAGCACCATCAGCGCTGCCAGGAGCAGTCCCAATGTTTTTTTCTTCATGTTCTTCCTCCTTATAATCAATCTAATTTATTATAGGATATAATTAAATAATTGGCAATAGGCTTTTTGCACCAAAAAGGATGCCGAGAAAGATTCCCGGCATCCCGTGCTTATACTGTTTGCGTTTCTGTCAGTTCACCCACCGGGCGTAGAGGGTATAGTTCCCGGAAGCGTAGCAAACGGTGGACGCCGTCACCTTCTTGCCGCCGGTCTTGGCGGTATACCAGCCGTCAAAGGCGTAGCCGGTCCTCGTGGGCGTAGGCATGGTGCCGTAAGCCTTGCCGTAGGTGACTGTCTTTGTGGTGGGGGTAACGCTGCCGCCGTTGGGATTCAGGGTCACGGTGAAGGTCTTGGGCGTCCACCGGGCGTAGAGAGTGTAGTTGCCGGAGGCGTAGCAAACGGTGGTCGCCGTCACCTTCTTGCCGCCGGTCTTGGCGGTCCACCAGCCGGCGAAGGTGTAGCCGCTGCGGGTGGGTGTGGGCATGGTGCCGTAAGCCTGGCCATAAGTCACCGTTTTCGTGGTGGGGCTCACGCTCCCGCCGTTGGGGTTCAGTGTGACGGTATAGGTCTTCCCCACTGTCCAACGGGCGTACAGGGTGTAGTTTCCGGAAGCGTAGCAAATCGTGGTGGCCGTCACCTTCTTGCCGCCGCTGTCCTTGGCGGTCCACCAGCCGGCGAAGGTATAGCCGGTCCTCATGGGCGTGGGCAGGGTCCCATAGGCCTTGCCATAGGTAACGGTTTTAGTTGTGGGGCTCACGCTCCCGCCGTTGGGGTTCAGGGTCACGGTATAGGATTTAGGCGTCCAGCGACCGTAGAGGGTGTAGTCCCCGGAGGCATAGCAAATCGTGGTTGCCGTCACCTGCTTGCCGCCGGACTTGGCGGTCCACCAGCCGGCGAAGGTATAGCCGGTCCTCGTGGGCGTGGGCAGGGTCCCGTAGGCTTTGCCGTAGGTCACGTTCTTGGTGGAGGGGCCGTCGATGCCGCCGTTGGGGTCCAGGGTAATGATTAAGGTCTTGCCCGTCCAGCGAGCGAAGAGGGAATAGTCCCCGGCAGCGTGACAGACGGTGCTGGCTATCACCTGCTTGCCGCCGGTATCCTTGGCGGTCCACCAACCGGAGAAGAGATAGCCGGTCCGGGTGGGTGTTGGCAGGGCGCCGTACTGCTGGCCATAGGTGACGGTCTTGACGGTGGGGCTCACGCTGCCGCCGTTGGGATTCAGAGTGACGGTGAATATCTTCCTTGGCAGGGCCGGGAAAGTATATTCGAAGCCGCCCATGGGCTTGTCGCTGCCGATCATGCCGTTGGGATAGTTGTAGAATGCGTCGATGTTGCGCCCGTTGATGGAGCCGGCACAATTATCAACGAAGGTAAACCCATCCCTGGCCGTGAGATTGATGCGGACGTTGTATTGATGCCCGTCTTTAAAGGTATCCTCGTCCGGCGTCAGGAATGTTTTATCCGTTTTATCATACCAGCACACGTTGTTTTTATATATGCCGCTATTATAATTGTCCGAAAAATAGCTGTTTCCCTTCAATACGGGGCTATAATCCGGCTTAGCGCCGGCGACAGGGGCCGTGATGGTCATGGCGGCGGAAGAAATAAGGGCCAGGGAAGATTTTACGGTGAAACTGTAATAGAAATACAGGATTCCAGCCGACGAGATGCGCGTATCAAACGCCCCATGCTTTCCATTGACGGTAATTTGCAGGTTCGTGGTGTATGGCGTATATGCATACCCGCTGTCAGGCTTCAGCGAAATGTACAAAGCGACCTGCGCGGGATAAGAGAAGGTGTTCGACGCCTGTATTATTTCACCGAGATCCCCGCCATCATATTCATACCAAGCTATTTGATACACGGAATAGTGTGCGTCGGAAGGGAGTTGGGGATAATAATCCGGATGCTTGCCCTCCGTCGGTTCGAAAACGCTGATCGCCACGGTATCGATCTTTTCCGACGCAAAGGCTTCCCCGGCGGGCAAAAGCACAGCCAGCATCAACAGGAAAAGGATCAAAGAGAAAACGCGTTTCATGGGCTGCTCCTTTCTGCAGGTTTTACGCAAATACATGCAATAATACAGAATAAATATACCACATTACAACTCATCGTGCAAGAAAAAAGCAGCCGATTTATCGGCTTTGCGGCAAAGAAAAGGAGCGGACAATGGCCGCTCCTCAGGCTCAAAAATCGAAGAGAGAGATCTGATCGCTCTTGGGGAGGCCGGTGAAGCAGCCGCAGCTTTCCAGGGCGGCGACGACGCCGCTGTTGGCGCCGGTGCGGGCGGAAAACTCCTCCACGGAGCGGAAGGGCTCTATTCCCCGCTTCTCGGCGATGGCCAGGGCCGCCGTGTCGCCCACGCCGGGGATGGCGTTGAAGGGGGGGCGGATGGCACCGTTTTCGACGACGAACTTAGTGCCCTGGGACTTGTAGATGTCCACGGGCAAGAGCTCGATGCCCCGCTTGTTCATCTCGTAGACCACCTCCAATATGGTGATCAGATCCTTGTCCTTCTTGGAGGCGTCGGCGTCGGCGGCATTCAGGCTCTTTTCCAGGGCGTGTATCTGCTGGAGCACCGCCTCCGCCCCGCCCAGAGACCGGGAGATATCGAAGGCGTCGGCGCGGACGGTGTAGTAGACCGTGTAGAACTCCAGGGGGTGATGGACCTTGAAATAGGCGATGCGGAAGCCCATCATGGTATAGGCCACGGCGTGGCCCCGGGGGAACATGTACTTGATCTTCTTGCAGGAGTCGATGAACCAGGCCGGGATCTTCCCCGCCCTCATGGCGTCCTCCATCTCGTCGGTGAGGCCTTTCCCCTTTCGAACCCGCTCCATGATCTTGAAGGAGAGGGACGCCTCCATGCCGTGGACGATGAGATAGTTCATGATGTCGTCCCGGGTGCAGAGGACCTCCTTTAGCTTGGCGATGCCGTTGACCACCAGGGGCTCCGCGTTGTTGAGCCACACGTCGGTGCCGTGGGTAAGGCCGGAGATGCGGACCAGCTCCTCCATGGTGGTGGGCCGGGTCTGCTCCAGCACCTTCTGGACGAAGCTGGTGCCGAATTCGGGTACGCCCAGGGTGCCCACGGTGCACTGGAGGGCGGAAAGGTCCACGTGAAGAGGCTCCGGCGAGGAATAGATCCTCCGGGTCTCCGGGTCGTCCAGGGGGATGGTGGTGGGATCGATGCCGGTCAAGTCCTGGAGCATGCGCAAGGCCGTGGGATCGTCGTGGCCCAGGATGTCCAGCTTCACCAGGCGGTCGTCCATGGCGTGGAAGTCGAAGTGGGTGGTGATGGTCCCCTGCTCCACCTTGTCCGCCGGGTACTGGATGGGGGTGAACATGTAGATGTCCTCGTCCTTGGGGACGATGACGATGCCCGCCGGATGCTGGCCCGTGGTCACCTTCACGTTGAGGCAGCCCTGGCTCAGGCGCTCCATCTCCGCCCGGCGCAGGGTCTTATTCGTGGCCTCGGCATAGTGGTAGACGCACTCGAAGCCCTTCTTCTCCGCGATGCCGGCGATGGTGCCGGCCCGGTAGGCGTGGTGCTGGCCGAACATCTCCTCCACGTATTTGTGGGCCCGGTGCTGGTACTCGCCGGAGAAGTTCAAATCGATATCGGGGGTCTTGTCCCCCTTAAAGCCCAAAAAGACCTCGAAGGGGATCTCGAACCCGTCCTTTTTCAGGGGCGCGCCGCAGACGGGACAGGCCTTGTCCGGCAGGTCCACGCCGGTGTTGTATTGGAGCGGGTCCACGTCAAAATCGCTGTATCGGCACTTCGGGCACACGTAGTGGGGCGGCAGGGGGTTCACCTCGGTGATGCCCGCCATGGTGGCCACGAAGGAGCTGCCCACGGAGCCTCTCGAGCCCACCAGATACCCGTCGGAATTGGACTTGTGGACCAGCCTCTGGGCCATGAGGTACAGGGAGGCGAAGTGGTTGCCGATGATGGACTTAAGCTCCTTGTCGAGGCGCTTTTGGACCACGTCGGGCAGAGGGTCCCCATAGATGCTATGGGCCTTGTCCATGGTCATGCGGGTAAGCTCGTTCTCCGCGTCGGGGATCATGGGGGCATGGGTGCCGTCGGGGAAGGGCTTAAGGATCTCGATCTCGTCGGCGATGGCGGCGGGGTTGTCGATGACCAGTTCCCTGGCCCTATCGCCCAGATACGCGAACTCCGCCAGCATCTCCTGGGTGGGCTTGAAGTACAGGGGCGCCTGGAAGGCCGCGTCGTCAAAGCCCAGCTTGTAAAGCAGGATCTGGCGATAGATGGCGTCCTCCGGCTCCAGGAAATGGACGTCGCCGGTGGCCACGGTCCGCTTCCCCAGCTTGTCCCCCAGGGCGATGATATGCCGGTTGATATCGTGGAGGGCTTCCTCGTCCTTCACCTGGCCCTCCCGGATGAGGAAGGCGTTGTTCCCGTCGGGCTGGATCTCCAGATAATCGTAATAATCGGCGATCTTCAGCAGCTCCTCCTCCGGCTCCCCGGCGAGGACCGCCCGATAGAGCTCCCCCGCCTCGCAGGCCGAGCCCAGAATGAGACCGCCGCGGAAGACGGAGAGCATGCTCCGGGGGATCAAGGGCTTGCCGCCCCGCAGATGGTCCAGATTGGAAAAGCTGATGAGCTTGTAGAGGTTCTTCATCCCCGGCTGGTCCTTGGCCAGGATGACGATGTGGTAGGTCCGCTGCTTCTCTTTTTTGAGGTGCCTGTCCCGCTCCGCCGCGGCGTCGGGCACCACGGGCAGGGTGTGGACGCCCATGGTCCGCAGCTCCTCCATCATCTTCATGAGAAGCATGGCGCAGGAGTTGGCGTCGTCGTCCGCGCGATGATGGCTGCCCATGTCGATATGGTAATGGGCGCAGAGGGTGTCCAGCTTGTGGTTCTCCACGTCGTCGTGAAGGATGTACCGGGAGAGCATAAGGGTGTCCGCGTAGGGCAGATCGAAACGGATGCCGAACTTGGCTCCGTGATGGGTGATGAAGCCGATATCGAACTTGGCGTTGTGGGCCACCAGACAGGCGCTGCCGCAGAAATCCCGGAATCGCTTCAAGGCCTCCCGGCTGGGAGGCGCGCCGATCAGCATATCCTTGGTGATGCCGGTGAGCTCGGTGATCTTCTTGGGGATGACCACGCCGTCGTCGATGAAGGTGTCGAACCGCTCCACTACCTGCCCGTCGATGAGGCGGACGGCGCCGATCTCGATGATGTCGTTTTGCTCCGCCTTGAGGCCGGTGGTCTCGATATCGAAGGCCACGTACTCTCCCTCCATGGGGAAGTCCACGGTGTCGGGCTGCAGATACCCCTCCACCCCGTAGAGGGCCTTGACGCCGGTGGCTTTGGCTGCCTTGGCCGCCTCGGGGAAGGACTGGACGTTGCCGTGGTCCGTGATGGCCAGGGCCTTATGGCCCCAGCGGGCGGCGGTCTTGAAGGCCTCGGTCAGGTCCGTAAGACCGTCCATGGTGGACATGCGGGTGTGGAGGTGGAGTTCTGTCCGCTTCTCCTCCCCCGTGTCCTGCCGCAAAACGCGGTCCACAAGATTGCAGTCGTTGATATAGAAGTTCAGCTCCGGGTTGAACTTGCGGCTTTTGCAGGAGCCCCTCAGGACAAAATTTTTCTCCTTCTTGCGGGCGGTCTCGATCCAGAACATGAACCGCTGGGCCTTCCATTCCTCGAAGAAGGTGGCCTCGCAGTAGATGGAATCGGTAAAGTCCGTCACGTTCATCTGGACCCGCCAGCTGTTTCGACCCTTCTCCGATTTATTGCCCCAGCCCTCCCGGAGCGTAGAGGAGACCAGCCGGCCCTCGATGGTGAAAAGCCGATCCCCCTCGGCAAGGTCGTGAATGGGGGCCCGCTTGCCGCCGGGGATCCGATTGCCCAGCAGCACGCCGTTTTCCGGCAGATCCGCTTCGATCACGTTGGTCTTTTTCTTCACCGCCACCGCCGCCGTGGGGGGCACGGGGACGGAAGCCGGCGCCGGAGCCGATGCCGCGGGTGCCGCAGGCTGAGGCGTGTTCTCCGAAGCGGGCGCCGCTTCCTCCGCAGGGCGCACGGTATAGGAAAAGGTAAGGGTGTACCGATCCAAAAGTCTCTTCATAGCCGATTCGAAAGCCCTGAGCTGCCCCTCGGGCAGAGGCGCGGCCAGGGAACAGGACAGCTCCAGCGAGTTGGTGCTCCGGGTAAGGTGCACGTTCTCGATGGCTATCTCCCGTTCGGTGATGCCCGCCTGTTCATAGACTTGTCGAAGGGGTTGTTCCATGATTACCTCGATTCATCCCGTCGAAAAACTGCGTTTTTCAACGGGCTGGGCTCCGCTTTTGCTTCGCTTCCAGGCCCCACCTATAAACCTTCGGTTTACCGGGCGGTGGGTCCTGCAAGGTGTGAGATTCACCGCACATGTCGCTGAATCTCACGTATTGAAAGCTGCTCTTTCTTCCTCCGCTTGTTGTGTACGCGCGGCTGCACCGCGCTTCCTATTGCTCCGGTCAATGGGTAAGCATTTCGTTGGCTTCCCGCACCAGCCGGTCCAGGATCTCCTGCGTGGGGCCCGCGGCCTCCTTCTCGCCCCGGCGGAACAGGACCCCGTTCCCTTGGCCGAAGGCGATGCCGATGTCCGCGTCGGAGGCCTCCCCCGGCCCGTTGACGGCGCAACCCATGACCGCGATCTTCAGATACCCGGCGTCGTGACGCACGTGCGCGTTCACGTAGTCGGCGATGGAGAGAAGGTCCACCCGGGTGCGGCCGCAAGTGGGGCAGGAGATGATCTCCACGTCGTTTTTACGGACGCCCACGGCCGCCAAAATCTTTTTGGCCGCCAGCACCTCCTGTACGGGGTCGCCGGTGAGGCTCACCCGAACGGTGTCGCCGATGCCATCCATGAGAAGGCTCCCGATGCCGGCGGCGGATTTGATGAGGCCCGCCTCGCCGCTGCCCGTTTCAGTGACGCCCACGTGAAGGGGGTAGTCCGTCAGCTCGTGAAGACGGCGCATGGCCGCCACGGTGTAGCGAACGCAGGAATGCTTCACGGAAAGTACCGTGTCATAGAAGCCCTGGTTCTCCAGGAGCTTCACGTGGTCGAGGGCGCTCTCCACCATGGCTTCCACCGGATCGTCCGGGTGGTTCGCCCGGTTCTCCTTGTTGAGGGAGCCCCCGTTCACCCCGATGCGGATAGGGATATGGTGCATCTTGCAGCAGTCCACCACCGCCTTCACCCGGTCGGCAGAGCCGATGTTCCCCGGGTTGATGCGGAGCTTTTTGCAGCCGTTCTCCACGGCGGCGATGGCCAGCCGATAGTCGAAATGTACGTCCGCCACCAGGGGGATATGGATATGGTCCACGATGTCCCGGAGAGCCTTCGCCGCATTCTGATCGAAGACGGCGGAGCGGACGATCTCACAGCCCGCCGCCTCCAGGCGATGAATCTGTTCTACGGTGGCCGCCGCGTCCCGGGTATCGGTGTTGGTCATGGACTGGATGGTGACGGGAGCGCCGCCGCCCATGGGCACGGTGTCGATGAAAACCTGTCGCGTCATAGGATCACCCGCGTATGAGCCGCAGCACGTCGTTGAAGGTGATGACCCCTATCAAAACCAGCAGCAGGCCCATGCCGATGAGATGGACCAAGCCCTCCTTCTCCGGGGGCACGGGCTTGCCCCTGACCCATTCGATCAGGATGAACAAAAGCCTTCCTCCGTCCAGAGCCGGAATGGGGAACAGGTTCACGATGCCCAGATTCACGCTGAGCATGACGCACAGGCTCAATACATAGTACCAGCCGGAATCCGCCGCCTGGCCCAAGATCTGGATGACGCCCACGGGACCGGCCATGTCCTTGAGGCCCGCCTCCCCGGAAAAGAGCATGCCCAGGGATTTGAACACCAGCCCGGCCATGTCCCAGAAGTAGGCGGCCCCCTCCTTTATGGCGTATCCGACGCCCACACGCTTGGTGCCGTAGGCGATGGTGACGCCCATCAGGTTGGCGTTCGCCTCGGCGTTGAAGAGGTCGGAGAGGACGAAGGTCTCCTCCCGGCCCTCCCGAAGGACGGTCACCTCCATGTGGTCCCCATCCGCGGCGGTGACCGCCGCCGTAAGGCCGTCAAAGCCCACCACAGTTTTGCCGTCCACAGAAACGAAGGTGTCTCCGGGCAGCAGGCCCGCGGCCTGAGCGGGGCTGCTGTCGTTGACGCTTTGGATCACCACCTTGCTTTCGTCCGCCACGCCCCAGCCAAGGAGCAGGGCGATGGCGATGAGAAAGGCCAGCACGAAGTTCATCAACGGCCCGGCCAGGATGACGATGAACCGCTTCCATGCCTTTTGAGCGTTGAAGCAGCGCTCGTCGGCCACTCCGTCGTCCTCCCCGTAGAAGCGGCACATGCCGCCCAGGGGCAGGGCCCGGAGATTGTATTCGATGCCGTTTTTCTTGAAGCCCACCAGCTTGGGGCCCATGCCCACGGCGTATTCCACGATGGTGAAGCCCAAGAGCCTCCCTGCCGTATAGTGGCCCAGCTCATGGAACATCACGAGAAAGGACAGCACCAGCAGGGCTTCCAGGATATGCAGGAACGTCATTTTGATCTCCTTGTCTTCTGAAACTCATCCACCAGCCGCCGGGCCTCCCCGTCGGCCGCCAATATATCCTCCAGGTCCCGCATGGGCCGGTTCCTAAACCGGTCCAAAGCGAAGGACACGCTTTCTTCGATCTCTAAAAAGCCCAGCGCACCGGCGAAGAACAGCTCCGCCGCTCGCTCGTTGGCCCCGTTGTAGACCACGGGGCAGCCGCCCCCGGCCCTGAGGCACTCGTAGGCCATCCGAAGCGCCGGGAATCGATCCATGTCAGGCTTGAAAAAGGTGAGCTCCGGCCGCTCCCACAGCCGGAGGGGTTCCGCCGGGGAGGGCATCCGCTCCGGCCAGGTCATGGCGTATTGGATGGGCAGGCGCATGTCGGCGACGCTGAGATTCGCCATGACGGTGCCGTCCCGATATGCCACCATGCTGTGGACCAGGGACTGGGGATGGATCAGCACCTCGATCTGCTCCCCGGGAAAATCGAAAAGCCGGGCCGCCTCCATGACCTCCAATCCTTTGTTCATGAGGGTGGCGGAGTCCAGGGAGATCTTCCGCCCCATGGACCAGGTGGGATGCTTCAAGGCCTGCTCCGGGGTGATGTCCCTCAACTCCTCCCGCGGCCGCCGGAAGAAGGGGCCGCCGGAGGCCGTGAGGATCAGCTTCTCCGCCTCTTCCCGCCGGCCGTTTTGCAGGCACTGGAAGAGGGCGGACTGCTCGCTGTCCACGGGAAGGAGCTCCCCCTCCCCCGCCTCAAGGGCTTTCTTCACCAGATCGCCGCCGCAGACCAGGGATTCCTTATTGGCGATGGCCACCCGCTTCCCCGCCCTAAGGGCCGCCAACAGAGGCGTCAGGGCCGCGATGCCGGAGATGGCCAGCACCACCACATCCGTGTCCGGATCCGAAGCAAGCTCGCAGAGGGCCTCCTGGCCGAAGCGCAGTTTCACCCCGTACCAGGGCTTCTCCATGGGTCGGGAGAAAACCGCCCGCCGGGGATGCTCCGCTTTCAGCTGGACGCGAAAAGCTTCTTCGCTGCTGTGGGCGCTGAGCCCCTGGAGGGAAAAGAGGTCCGGGTGCATCCGCACCACGTCCAGCGCCTGTTTCCCGATGGAACCGGTGCTGCCCAGGATGGTCACACGCTGCATACGCTTTCTCCTTTCAGGACAGGGCCAGGATGCAGAAGGCCAGCACCACCGGCGCGCACAAAAGAACGCTGTCCAGCCGATCCAGCACGCCGCCGTGGCCGGGCAGGGTCTCTGAAAAATCCTTCATGTCCGCCCCGCGCTTCAGGCAGGAGGCGAACAGGTCGCCGAATTGGCCCGCCACCCCGCAGATGAACCCCAGGGACAGCAGGGCGAACAGGCCCATGCCCCGGTGAGGCTCCCAGATGGCCTGGGCATAATATAGGGACAATCCCGCCAAAATGGAGCCCAGAAGGCTGAATGCCGCCCCCTCCACGGTCTTTTTGGGGCTGATCTTGGGGGCCAGGGGCGTTTTGCCAAAGGCCATGCCCCCGAAGTAGGCGCACATATCCCCCACGGAGGGGCATAAAATGGCCGCGCAGCAGGCGGTTTTGGCCATCCAGGGTGGCAAAGCGAAATAGATAGCCACCAGAGCGCACTCGCTCAAAATGGGGTATACGAAGGGCAGCAGACAGTAGGCCGCTGCGGAATAGTCCTCCCCCATGAGCAGAACCTGTCCGATCATGGTAGCCGCCACCATGAGCAGGGCAAAAGCGCACACCACCGATAGATTATAGGACGTCAGATAGTAAACGATGCCGAAAAAGCCGGCAAAGATATAGGCAGGGGTGATGACCACCTCCTTGCCCATGGCCTTGAAGAGGCTGTCCATCTCCTTGATGGTGATGAGATACGCCCCGCCGAAGATGAGCAAAAACACGATGTCCCCCAGGTGCAGGCAGAGCACCAGCAGGCCGATGAGGAACACCCCGGTGAGGATACGGATCAGCGTTTTTTTCATCACAGGCCTCCGAATCGGCGGCCCCGGCGAGCAAATTCCCGAAGGGCCTTGATGTATTCTTCCCTGGTAAAGTCGGGCCAAAAGATGGGTGTAAAGTACAGCTCCGCGTAGGCTGCCTGCCACAGCAGGAAGTTGCTGAGCCGCTCCTCCCCGCTGGTGCGGATCATGAGATCCAGCTCCGGCTGTCCGGTGGAATAGAGCTCGTTCTCGAAGGCCTCATCCCCCGGGTACTGCCCCAACTCGATGGCCTTCTCGGCGCAGCGGCGGACCGCCCGCAATATCTCCGCCCGGCTCCCGTAGTTGAGGGCGATATTGAGGCGCAGGCCCGTGTTGTTCCTGGTCTTGTCCTCGGCCCGCAGCAGGGCGGAGCGGACCTTCTCCGGGAAGGGGTCCTTCTCGCCGAAGATGGTGATGCGCACGTTGTTCTCGTGGAGCTCGTCGATCTCGCTGTTGAAATACTCGATGAGCAGGGAGAAAAGGACGCTCTTCTCCTCCTCAGGCCGCCGCCAGTTCTCCGTGGAGAAGGCGTACAGGGTCAAGGCTTTGATCCCGGCGTCGGAGGAGAAGCGAATGATCTCCCTGAGCCGCTCCGTCCCCGCCCTATGGCCGAAGCTCCGGGGCAGGCCCCGCTTCTGGGCCCAGCGGCCGTTGCCGTCCATGACGATAGCCACGTGTCGAGGGAGGGTCTCCCTCTGTAATCCCAGGCTGTTCAGTTCTTCCGCGGTGAGCTTTGCCATGACGCTCCCTTTCATAAAGAGGATGCAAAGCGAAAACCGCCTTGCATCGCTTTCGTTCTATGCTTTGAAGTTGGACCAGGTGAGGCGGCAGCCGTCCGCCTTTTCCTCCTGGCGGATCACCCGGCGCTGGCCGGCGGGGGTCTCCTTTCGAGGCTTCGCCTCATGGAGCTCCACCTGTATCCCCTCCGCTTCCAGCCGGGCCACGGCCTCATCCAGAGGCCAGCAGAGCACGTTCGTCAAACGGACATGATCTCCTTTTCCTTGGCCTGGGCGATGGTGTCGATCTCCTTCACCTTCTCGTCGGTGAGTTTCTGGACCTTCTCCTCCAGCTTCTTCTGGTCGTCCTCGGTGAGGAGGTTGTCCTTCTTCTGCTTTTTGATGTCCTCCATGGCGTCCCGGCGAATGGAACGAACGGCCACCTTGCTCTCCTCCGCCTTCTTGCGGATGACCTTGGCCAGGTCCTTACGGCGCTCCTCGGTGAGCTCCGGGAAGATGAGGCGAATGACCTTGCCGTCGTTGGCGGGGTTGATGCCCAGATCGGACTTCTGGATGGCCTTCTCCACCACGGGGATCAGCTTGGTGTCCCACAGAGAGATGATGAGCATCCGGGGCTCAGGCACGGAAATGTTGCCCATCTGGTTGATGGGCGTGGGCGTGCCGTAGTAGTCCGCCGTGATGCGGTCCAGGGCCTGGGGATTGGCCCGGCCGGCCCGCAGGGAGTTGTACTCCTGCTTCATGACGCTGATGGTCTTGTTCATTTTTTCAGTGGCGATATCTAAAATTTCCGGCATGGCTTTGGTCCCCTTTCCAGATTTAGCGCATATATTTTACAATAGGCCGACGGCGAATTCAAGAGGTTTATTCCCGGCTGTCGATCAAAGTGCCAACATTTTCACATTCCACCGCCTCCTCCAGCTTGTCCAGAGCGAAGCAGAGGATGGGCAGCTCCTGCTCCCGGCAGAGGGTGATGGCGGTGAGGTCCGTGGCCTTCAGGTTGTCGCGGATGACCTTTTCATAGGAAAGATGGCTGTAGCGGACGGCGTTGGGGTCCTTCTTAGGATCGGCGGAATAGACGGCGTCCACGTTTTTGGCCAGGAACAGGGCGTCCGCGCCGATCTCCGCCGCCCGCAAGGCCGCCGCCGTATCCGTAGAGAAGAAGGGGCAGCCGGAGCCGCAGGCGAAGATGACGATTGCCTTTAGGGAAAGGAGCGCCTTGGCCCGGCGGCTGGAGAAGCTGTCGCAGAACCGATCCATGTCCACGGCGGAAAGGACCGCGGCCTTCCGGCCCAGCCCCTCGATGGCGTCCTGCAAAGCCAAAGCGTTGATAGCGGTGGCCAGCATGCCCATGTGGTCCCGCCGGTTCCGATCGTGCTGACCGGCGTCCCGGCCGCGGATGATGTTGCCGCCGCCCACGACCACGCCCACCTCGATGCCTTTATCAGCCAGGGCCACGATGCTCCGGGCGGTCTTCTCCACCTTCTCAAAGCCGATGGGGCCGTTCTCCCCCATCAACGCCTCTCCGCTGATCTTCAACAGGATCCGCTTGTACATTCTCTCGTCCTCCCCCAAAATTCGTTTTGTTTAGTATACCACGGCGACGCAAAAAAAGAAAGAGGCTTATGCTCGTTGTCCGCGTCAGCCCAGCAGCTCGACAAAAAAAGCTGCCGGGCTGCCCGGCAGCTGCCTTGCGCGTAAAGTCGTCAGTTCTTCTTCCACCGGGCGTAGAGGGTGTAGCTGCCTGTGGCGTAGCAGGTGGTGGAGGAGAACACCTGCGTGCCGCCGCTGTCCTTCTTTGTCCACCAGCCGGCAAACACGTAGCCGTCTCGGGTGGGCACCGGCAACGTGCCGTACTCCTGACCATATGTTACGGTCTTGCTGCCCGCGGTGCAGGTACCGCCGTTGGGGTTCAGCGTCACGGTGTAGGTCTTGGGCGTCCAGCGGGCGTACAGGGTGTAGTTCCCTGTGGCGTAGCAAATTGTGGTGGCCGTAACCTTCTTGCCGCCGGTCTTGGCCGTCCACCAGCCGGAGAAGGTGTAGCCCGTCCGGGGCGAAGGCACCGGCATGGTGCCGTAGGCCTGGCCGTAGGTCACCGTCTTGGTGGCCGTGGCGCATTCGCCGCCGTTGGGATTCAGGGTGATCACGAACTTTTTGGCCGTCCAGCGGGCGTACAGGGTGTAGCCCGCGGAGGCGTAGCAGACCGTGGTGGAGGTCACCTGCTTGCCGCCCTCCGCCTTGGTAGTCCACCAGCCCGTGAAGGTGTATCCGGCCTTCGTAGGCGTGGGCAGCGTGCCGTAGGGTTGGCCATACTGCACCACCTTGGTGGTGGGGCTCACCGTGCCGCCGTTGGGATCGAAGGTCATGGTATAGCCCTCGGTCCAGCGGGCGTAGAGGGTGTAATTGCCGGTGGCATAGCAGATGGTGGAGGCCGTCACCTTCTTACCGCCGGCGTCCTTGACAGTCCACCAGCCGGCAAAGGTGTACCCGAGCCGCTTGGGCACGGGCAGGGTGCCGTAAGCCTGGCCGTAAGTCACCGTCTTGCTCCCCGTACTACAGGTGCCGCCGTTGGGGTTGAAGCTTACCGTGACGCCCTGGCTCCAGCGGGCGCAGAGGGTATAGTTCCCCGTGGCGTAACAGACGGTGTCTGCCTTTACCTGCTTCCCACCGCTGTCCTTGGTGGTCCACCAGCCGTCAAAGATGTAGCCGCTGCGGGTGGGCGTGGGCAGGGCGCCGTAGGCCTGGCCGTAGGTGACAGTCTTGGTGGTGGGGCTCACGCTCCCGCCGTTGGGGTTCAGGGTGACGGTATAGGTTTTGGGTGTCCAGCGGGCGTACAGGGTGAAATTTTCAGTCGCCTGGCAGACGTCGGAGGAAACAATCTGGACCCCTCCCTCACTCATCTGTGTCCACCAGCCGGCGAAGGAATAGCCGGTTTTCGTGGGCGTAGGCAATGTTCCATATGCTTTTCCATAGGTGACGGTCATGTTGGCGGTATCGCAAGCGCCGCCGTTGGGATTCAGGATCACCGTAAAGGATTTGGCCCAACGGGCATACAGAGTATAGTTGCCGGAGGCATAGCAAACGGTGGTCGCCGTCACCTGCTTCCCGCCGCTGTCCTTCGTCGTCCACCAGCCCATGAAAGTAAAGTCGTTTCGCGTGGGAACAGGCAGGGTCCCATAGGTTTTCTTATAGGTAACGGTTATGTTCGGCTGAGGGCATGATCCGCCATTGGCATCCAGCGTCACGATGTAGGTCCTTGGTTGGATTTCCACTTCGAAGGTGGCCGTCTTTCCCTCGTAGGTCACGGTCAGGGTCTTAGTGCCGACGACGGTGTTGTCGAAGCCGGAGACCATGTCAGCGGTCAGGTCGATCTCATCTGCGGTGTCGTTGTTGTAATACAGGGTCACTCTACCGCCGGTCACGTCCAGCTCGTCCTTGCCTTCCAGATACTCCGTCTTGACCGGCATGGTCGTGACGGCGATATGGTCCAGGGTCTTGGAGATGATTTCAACCTCGAAGGTGGTCGTTTTCCCCTCGTAGGTCACGGTCAGGGTCTGCCAACCGATAGATTTATTGTTGAAACCTGCGACCATATCGGCGGTCAAGTCGATCTCATCTGCGGTGTCGTTGTTGTAATACAGGGTGAGCTTGCCGCCGGTCACGTCCAAAGCGTCCTTGCCTTCCAGATACTCCGTCTTGGTCGGCAGCGTGGTGATGGCGATA
>JAFWMS010000007.1 GCA_017545535.1 Clostridia bacterium
CGTGGCCGAGATGATGGGTTCCTCCGTGCACCTGCACGTGAACGCCGAGGGCCACGACGTGATCATCATCGTGCCCACGGTGGACATGAAGGGCAACTACGAGATGGGCGACACGGTCCACTTCTCCTTCGACGGCAAGGTGGCCCACGTCTTCTCCAAGGAGACCGAAAAGAACCTGGAGTTCTAAACAATAGCTATTTCGTGCTAACCTCCTTAACATCGCAGGAAAGCCAGCCGCGCTATGCCGGCTGGCTTTTCCTATTGTTCAATTTGCAGGAAAACAGAGACTTAGCGAAATGGTTTGCGGGCAAAAACTATCTTTTGCGCCTTGCTCCGGTATTCTCCGATCCCCGGATTTCCTCGTGATAGAAGTAATCCACAATGACGGGGTGTCCTTGCGGAACTCTGCCGTAAGGCATTTCGTTATCAACAAAGGGACAGTCGAACTTCTTCGCCATTTCTTCGGCCTTTTTCTCTAACAACTCAAAATAGCTGCGGTTATGCTTGTTGTAGATCTCATCGTACAGCGGCACAAGCTCCGGTCGCTTTTGGGCAATATAGTCCAGGATGGTTTTCTTGAACCCGCCGCGCAGGTTCAGGTTTTCCAACCAGAACAGGTCGCACTGATCCTTGACTCGATCAAAGATAGCTTCAAAGTCAGTGATGCCGGGAAAGACGGGCGACACGAAGCAGACCGTGCGGATGCCGGCGTCATAGACCTGCTTCATAGCGGCGAGCCGGCGCTCTATGCTGACCGCTTGATCCATGTCGTTTTTGAAGGTTTCGTCCAGCGTGTTGATCGACCATGAGACCGTGACCTGACCGAGTTCCTTCAACAGATCAAGATCCCGCAGCACCAGATCGGATTTTGTCGTAATCAGAATATCGGCGCCGCTGCCGCGAAGCTGTTCGAGCAGCTTTCGGGTGTTGCCGAATCTCTCCTCCAGAGGATTATACCCGTCCGTTACGGAACCGATCACCACGCGCTGTCCGGCATATTTCTCTGGATTTTTGATCTTGGGCCAATGCTTCACATCGAGGAACGTGCCCCATTCCTCGGTATGTCCGGTAAACCGCTTCATAAAGCTGGCATAACAATATTTGCAGGCGTGGGTGCAGCCCACATAGGGATTGACCGAATACCCGCCTACCGGCAGATTGGATTTGGTCATGATATCCTTAGTTTCAACCTCGCCGATCAGAATGTTGTCCATCGTTAGCTGTGCCATTTTTTCTGTTCCTCCAAGACCTGATTGAATACCTCAGGCATTTCCTGAATCATGTTTTCTTCACCCATGATGGGGACAAGATCTTCCTTCATAAATACCGGTATTCCGCGTGCGTGCGCCTGCTCCGTCAGAGAATACGCCCACGACGGCTCCGTGTGCACCTTTCTGCTCTGCGCGCCGGTCATCGTGCCGACCACGATCCAGCCGATGCCGTGAAGATCCACTGTTTCGGGATCATCGAAGAGCGGTTCAAAGGTCGCATGATAATGCTTTGCACGGACATTTTGCCGGAGTGCGTCGATACGCCAAAGTTCTGCTTTGCGGGTTACCGTTACGCCGAACCATGCGTTTTCAAGGTCTGTGTCAATGCTCAGCAGGTCGGGACGCTTGGAGAGAAAGAGGAACTGGTGCTGCGGGTTTTCCGCCATTTTTGTGAACACCTGATCCAGCCACTCCGGTTTCCAGACAGCAAGGTCGCTCATACCAGTCAGCAGAAAGTTCTGCGGGCGCTGCTTTTCCATCATGCGCAGCTTGCTTTCGAAGAACTCCGGCTTGGCAAAATCATCGATCATATGCCATCGCTTCACATTGTTGCGTGCGTAGCAGTAAGGACATCCCACGGTACAGCCGATGACAAGGTTCATATTCTGAATTTGGTCTTTGATACAAACGCTCATGCTTTCCGCCATTCCTCCAGATTTGTACGGACACGGTTGAGGTAGGTTTCAAACTGCTCTATTTCGGCAGCAGTGAAATCCCTGTAGAAGATATCTCTCATTTGTCCGGATACAACTTCGGAATCTGCCCTGAGTTTTTTAGCCTGATCGGTCAGATAGAGGAGGGTCTTTCGCTTATCCTGTTCCGACGGTACGCGCCGGATCAGTCCCTGATTTTCCATACGCTCCAGCATGGTGGTAAGGGAGGTGATGGCCAGGCCGCATCGTTCGGAGATCGTTTTGATCGACACACCGTCTTCCTGCCAAAGCACATAAAGAATACGCCCCTGCGCACCGTTAAAAGCGTCAATGCCCTGACGTGCCAGGAGCCTTTCAAAAATACGGTCGCTGAGCTGCTTTATTTTCGATACCAAAAATCCGCCGTTCACAGAACGAATACTCCTATAACGTAGTATTTCACATACTACTATATAGGAACAGTTTTGTCAATATAGAATTGTTCAGATCCGTATCCATGGGAAAGACATAGGGACTTCGTAGCCTTGCGACATCGACGTAAAGTGTATAAGGCTGCATGTCCTTAACACTTCAGCAATCCGCGCCTGTGTCTTCGATATCTTTTATGGCTGGTTACAGCGTCCTTTTGAACCTGCGGAGCGCTGCCATCCGATCGAGATCGCCGTGGCTGATCTGCCGTTCCAGCGCGGCGACGATCTTGTTCTTTCGGACAAGGAAATCAGGACCGGAGAGATTCGAGCCGGAGATCGTGTGGTGTGTGATGAACGAGCAGTCGCAGGTCAGGTTTTCCACAAAGAGCTTCAGCTCCTCCAGCATTTCCTTCTCGGAAAGGGGATCGAATTCTCCGCGCTGCGCCTCCTCGAGCAGCGGCGTGCCGGGGAAGAGCGTCAGACCGCCCGTACCGACGAGCATGGGTTTGCATTGGCTGAAGATCTCCGCTGAATGGATCGCATGCTCTCGGCTGTGGGATTTGCCGGCAACGCCGTTCAAAAACGTCATCCAGTAATCGATGCCCGCCTCCTCTAACTTGTGACACTGCTCTACAATATCTTCGGCGTGATACCCCTTGTGAATGCGATCCAGCGTCCAGTCGTCGCCGCTTTCCACGCCGAGGGAGATCTCCCGCATGCCCAGCTCTTTCAGCTTCTTCAACTGCTCGACCGTCTTGTTCCTGAGATCGGTGACTCTGCCCGCCAGATAGATATACTCCATCTTCGGCAGGTATTTTTGGATCATCTCAAAGATCGGCACGAGCTTGTCATACGACAGTACCAACGGATTGGCGCTCAACAGTTGAATCGTTCGGGCGTTCGGGTCGCTCTCGGCAAGCTCTTGCAGGTCTTCTTCGATCCATTCCATCGGGGACATCCGAAATGGCACTTCCTTGTACATCGTGCAGAACTTGCACTTGTTATGGGTGCAGCCCTGCGTGATCTCCAAAAGCGGCCACGTCGGCCAATACGGATTTCTGTAAACAGTTCCTGTAAAATGCATGGTATTTCCCCCTTTACCAACCTTCCCGAACCATCTGTGCGCCGAGCGCAAACGCTTCTTTCTGTTCCTTCGGGAATACGGTTTCGTGCCGTTCCTGCTTGGCGGCAGGGTTGAATATCGTCCAGTTGAAGCGGCTGTAATCCTTCACCTGCAGCGTATCGCCTGCGATCATGAGTTTTGTATTGCCAACGGCATCGTTCAGCGCCTTCTGATACGCCTTCACGGTTTTCCGATACCCGACGACGGGATAGTATTCCTCGGGGCAGTTGCTCGTCATGAGGAACAGGACGGGGATCTTCCGGATGTCATACCGCTGCGGTTCCTTCCGATAGGTCAGCGATTGAAAAATCAACCGCTCGTAAAGCGCACGGAATCCCGCAGACGCATCCCCGAGATAATTCGGCGTACCGATGATCAGCCCGTCCGCTTCCCGAATGGCTTCCAGCACCGGCGCAAGTCCGTCTTTATATACACATTTTCCCTCATTAGGCGCAAGCTTGCAGGCAAAGCAGGACATGCAGCCGTGCACTTTCTCCAAACGGTACAGGTCAAACACCTGCACCTGGGCGCCTTCTGCTTCCGCGCCTTTCGCCGCTTCCCGTACCAGGGTGCCGGTATTCATGCTGGTGCGTGGGCTGCAGTTCACAACAACGATCTTTTTCATGGCAGCCTCCTTACAGTTCGGTCACAAAGTTCTCGATCGGCATGCGCTTAAAGTGCCAAGCGTTGGGCTTCGCCTTCTCGGAGGGATAACCCATGGCGAACATCATGACCGGGATGATATTCTCCGGCAACTCAAAGACCTCGGAAACCGTCTTCGCGTCGAAACCGCGGAGCCAGACGCTGTGAATGCCGAGTTCCTCCGCTTCATACATCATCGTGGCCGCGGCGATGCTGGCGTCCTGCTCGCCGGAGTTGTAATCATGGAACATGCGGTCGTGCGGCGCTTTCCACACGGTGTTCAGGTCGTAGCAGACCAGCAGCATCAGCGGGGCGTTGTAGTGGAACGGCGTCACCAGCTTCGCCTTTGCCAGTGCTTCGGGACTGCGCAGCACGTAGAAGCGCTGCGGCTGATAGTTGCAGGCGGTGGGTACGATGCGCCCGGCTTCCAAAATCTTTTCCAGCTTTTCCTGCTCCACGGGGCGGGGATCAAAAAAGCGTTCCGAATACCGGTTCTTTGCCAATGTGAAAAAGTCCATATGACCCTCCTGATTTGTTTTCTCTTGCACTCATTTTATAAAATTGTGTTGCGAATTGCCACATACAGAAGTATAATAATGAAAGATAATCTTACAAATATTGATTATTGTAAAAATGGCAGGGGGACCAAATGGCGGAGATCACTAAACTGTGGATCGCGGACAAGATGCGCGAGCTGATGAAGCACAAGTCCATCGACAAGATCCGCGTCACCGAGATCTGCAAAGCGGCGGACATCGAGCGTCCGACCTTCTATTATCACTTCAAGGATAAGTACGAGCTTGTGGCGTGGATGTTCTGTACGGACGCCTACGGCACAGACCTTACCTCCGTTGTTTCGGCAGCCGCAGGGATGAACAAGATGAAGCAGGAGATCCTGTTTTACAAGCGCGCGTATGAGGATTCCTCCCAAAACGCCTTATGGCATTATATGCTCGAATACTTTGTGCGCCGCTACACCGATCTGGCAAAAGAAAAGCTGCATACCGAGGTCCTCGATCCGCAGCTTGCGTACAGTATCCGGTTTTATTGCATGGGCGCCGTCGGCATGACGCAGGAATGGGTGCTGTATGACAACATCACCTCGGCGGAAACCGTCGTGCAGATGATGTTCGCGTCCATGCCGGAGAACATGCGAAGGATGTATTTCCGGTAGCTGCAGTTCATTATGATACCCTGCATGGAATACCTACTCCGGTTATCCAGCGCCTCCGGCAGCTAGGAAATGAACCTCTGCCATTCAACCAACAAGAAAGCGATATGAAAACGGAAACACCATACAAGATCCATCCGGATTTCAAACGGCTGTCGTCGATCCGCCCGCCGCTGGATGGCAAAACCATTCCCCACATTCAGCGGATGATGGGACTACTATATTATCAACAGCGGTCCGATCAATATGTCAGGGTCGAGCGCATCCGTATTCCGGCGGATGCAGGCAATACCGTTCGGGCGCTTCTGTATCTGCCGAAGGAAGAAAAGACGAGCGGCTGCGTGCTGTACTGCCACGGCGGCGGGTACGCGTTTCCGGCGGCGCCGTATCAGTATCGGCTTGCGCGCCTGTATGCGCAGCGCGTTGGATGCCGGGTCCTGTTCCCGGATTACCGGCTTGCCCCGAAACACCCGTTTCCCGCGGCGCCGGAGGACTGCTTTGCCGCGTATCGCCGGCTGCTGGATGAATCCGGCAATGCGCCGGTCGTCGTCTGTGGCGACAGCGCGGGCGGCACGCTTGCCATGGCGGTCACGCTGATGTCGATCGACAGGGATCTTCCCGTTCCTTGCGGGCAGCTTCTGACCTATCCCGCGGTCGGAAACTGCGGAGAAACGGAATCGATCCGCCGGTACACGGACACCCCGATGTGCAATACAAAGGATATGAATACCTACGGCGAATGGTACGTGCAGGACGAAACGGCGGGGAAGCTCGCGTACCGCTCTCCGATCGAGGCGGAATCGTTTGCGGGGATCCCGACGACCTATATCGAAACGGCGGAATTCGACTGTCTGCGGGACGGCGCCGTTCTGTATGCGGAGAAACTGCGCGAAAACGGGATATCCGTCGAACTGCATAACACGGAAGGCACCGTGCACGGCTACGATATGATGCTGAAAAGCGGTATCGTGCAGGACCTGATCGAGAAGCGGATCGCTTTTCTGAACAGAGTCTTTTTGATACATTGATATATATGCGCCGATATCGCAGGCAAGGTAGCAGGCACACCCCGCCCGGGCTCCCTTCCGCTTGGGGGCGCTGAGCTTTTTGCCGATGGCCTTCTCATAGTCGCCAAGGCGCATACAGCCGCCACAGTCAGCTCCGTAGGGAGCAAGCTCGTTCCCCTCTGCGCAGGGCTTCACGATCATGCCGTGAGTGGAAGCAATGTATGTCTGTCCTGCGGTCAACACCGGCGACATCATGAGCGCACAGGCGTACAGCGAAGCGTGGAAGAGTTACATGCATTACCTGAACATCTGTGCGGGCGGTCGAGATAAGGTGAGGACAAAGAATGAGAACGGCAAAGTGTGTTTCATCCCTGCCGTTCAGGTGATGGAGCCGTTTACGGCGCATCAGCTTCGGCATTCCTACGCGACCATGCTGTACGACGCCGACGTGGATGTCAAAACGGCGCAGAAGCTGCTTGGTCATGCGGATTTCAGCGTTACGATGAAGATCTATACGCACCTTTCCGCAGAAAGGAGAGCGCGGGGATTGAAAAACTGAATCAGCACGTCACAAAATGTCTCGGCGACAGCATCAGAAACAAAGTGAAAGAGGGCTGACCAGAAACAGAACGGCGGCGCATCCAATGCGGAGCGCCGCCGTTTATAATCCAGAATGAATTCGAAAAAGAGCAGCCATGGTTTCCTTTTCGGAAAAAGGTAGCGATGAACAAGCGTATTCGAATTATTAAAACATGTAATATTCATATTGACAAGTAAGGACAGGTATGCTATCATACGCATGTAATTGAAACGATTACAAGATAAACCATCTTTTGGGAGGAATCAGACATGAAAATCGCAGTTGTAGCAGCAAACGGAAAAGCGGGCAAGCTGATCGTGAAAGAAGCGGTGGAGCGCGGCATGGATGTCACCGCCATCGTCAGAGGAGAGAACAAGACCGTGGCGCCCAAGGCCATTGTGAAGGATCTCTTTGAACTTACCGCAGAAGACCTTTCCGGGTTCGACGCCGTTGTGGATGCATACGGCAACTGGACGCCCGAAGCTATCGACCTCATTCCGGCAGCGACCGTTCATATGGCGAAAGTGCTTTCCGGCAGTGACACGCGCTTTCTGGTCGTCGGCGGCGCAGGCAGCCTCTACGTTGATCCCGAACACACCAAGACCGTTGTAGACGTAACGCCCTTCCCCGAGGCGGCCATGCCGGTGGTGAACGGACACGGGAAAGCGCTGGAAGAGCTTCGCAAGTTTGATTCTGTCAAGTGGACCTATGTCAGTCCCGCAGGAGATTTTCAGCCGGACGGAGAGCGCACCGGCAAGTACATTCTCGGCGGTGAAGAACTGGTTCTCAACAGCAAGGGTGAAAGCGTGATCTCCTATGCGGACTATGCCATCGCCATGGTTGACGAAATCGAATCCGGCGAGCATGTCAAAGAGCGGATCAGCGTTGTCAGCGAGTAAGGTTTTGCTGTCTGCATTGACTTTTTTCCTGTAATCGCGTATATTACAGGCAGGAGGATCAGAGTATGCAGATTTCCAGTAAATTTACCATAGCGATCCATCTTCTTGCGGTCATCCATTATCTGGGCGAGGATGGAAAGGCGACCAGCAGCGTCCTTGCCGGAAGTATCGGCGTCAATCCTGTGATCGTCCGAAATGTCATGGGGAACCTGAAAGAAGCGGGCCTCATCAAGATCAGTCAGGGAAAAAGCGGCATCACGCTTTCCAAGAAGCCGGACGAAATCACCTTCTACGACGTCTATAAGGCAGTGGACTGCGTGAAGGAGGAGGGGCTGTTCCACTTTCATGAGAACCCGAATCCGGAATGTCCCATCGGCAGAAATATTCATACCGCCATGGACGCCAAACTGGATCGTATTCAGGCAAGCATGGAGGCGGAAATGCGTGGCATTACCCTCGCCGATGTCATGACCGACATTCAAAACGAATTGAAGAAGGAATAACCAAACGGAAAGAATGCCTCAAAGCCGCTGCGGCTGCGGGGCATTCCTATCTTTACGAATGAAAGGAGAAACCCATGCCTTTAGATGGGGTTGTTTACAGACCGCCGTATGAAGCGAATTCGCTTCTGTTGGAGGTAACGCAGGGCTGCAGCCACAACAAATGCACCTTTTGTTATATGTATCCGGATGTACCGTTTCGGGTCTGCCCAATGGAGCAGATCGAAGCGGATATCGCAGAGGCCGCACAGACGAACGTAAATGTCCGCCGCGTGTTTTTGGAGCACGGAGACGCCTTCGTACTCTCTGCAGATCGGCTGCTTCAGATCGCAGACGCCATCCATAAGCGGCTACCGCGCGTGGAGACGATCGCCATGTACGCCTCCATCCAAAACATTATGCATAAGACCGACGATGAGCTTCGCCTCCTGCAAAAAGCCGGTATCGGCGGATTGGATATCGGCGTGGAAAGCGGGCTGGATGCAGCCCTTGCCTATATGAACAAGGGGCATACGGCACAGGAAGCGAAGGAGCAGCTTTTGCGTTTGACCGCTGCCGGGATAGACTACAGCTTCAACGCGATCCTCGGCTGCGGCGGCGCGGAACAATGGCAGGAGAATGCGGACGCAACCGCCGAGTTAATCAACGCCGTACAGCCGCATCTGCTGTTTATCGGCTCGCTGCATGCAGCACCGGGATGCAAGCTGTACACAGATATGAGAAACGGTACCTTTCATGAATCCACGATTGGGCAGCTTTTGGACGAGCAGGAGCGTTTGATCTCACGATTGGACCTGAAAGATACAATCTATTTCGGCTCGCATCCCTCCAACATCGTGCCGATGCAGGGCAGACTGCCGAGGCACAAGCAGGAGATGATCGACATCATTCATGAAACACGGGAAGAACTACGTGATCGGCTGAACGAATACCCGATCCGCGGCGGAGAGGGCTCCGTTTTGGATCTGTCCTGACCGTTTTGAGTACAGCCATACACCGGTAATTGTAGGTTTCGACCAAAATATTATCGAAGTAAGCTATGATTGGAATTATCAAGAGCTTTATGACCGAAAACAAAAGGCTCAAATATTAGCAATTATTGACAAACTCACGTAAAACTGCTAATATATGAGCATGAACAAATATGGTATTCCTCCAGAAGTCTATTTCGGACTTCCCAAAACGCCAAAGGAAATTGGCTTAGAAATTGCACATAACCTTAAAAAACTGCGCAAGCGTAGAAAGCTTTCGCAAGCGGAGCTTGCGGAGAGATCTAGCGTGAGTTATGGATCGTTGAAACGGTTTGAGCAGACGGGGAAGATTTCCCTTGAATCTCTTTTGAAGATCGCTGTTGTTTTGGGCGCATCCGAGCCATTTTCCGATCTTTTTAGGACAACGGAAACAACCTCGATACAGCAGATTATCGATGGCGAATTTGACTGAAAAAGTCTGATACCGTTTCATGTTTGAACACCGGTGTCGTCAGAAATGTCGTCAAATCATAAATGATGCAGGAATAAAGAGCACAGAAAAAATCAGTGGCACATCGAATGCGGTGTGTCAACTTTTTTTATGCATAAAATGTTGTAGAGGTAGGGGGGCATTGAACAGCCCAAATAGCCCGTGTCGTCAAAGTGTCGTCAAAGTGTCGTCAAAATCCAAAAATGTCTGCTTTGTCCATGTGCCAAAAATGAAAAATGCCCTAAATTAGGGCACTTTTTGGCACGTTGCACCAAAAAAAGATATTTTGCTTTTTGTGTTATCGAGTGCGTTTTCTCATTCATAAACCAGAAGTCAAGAGGATGACTCCTGGTTAATTTCATTTTTTGAGATAGCCGATATAATGATATCAGGCTACAGTTTTTTGCTTGCTTTACAAAGATGTCGCCATTTGCCTGACCGCCGCTAAGCAGTCCTTGTCGTGATTAGTGATGATCCCCATATCTTCCAATCCAAGATAACCAAGAAAATCACCATCATAAGAGAATTTGGCGCCATCATACATGTCCGGATCACCGGAACTCAGAAACATGGCAACTTTCTTAAGCGTCTCCGGCGCTTTGGGGTAAAGCGCGGAATAAAAACGATCGATTGTGCATTTCAGCTGCCCGCTGATACCGTGATAGTAGATCGGCGAGGCAAGCACCAACATCTGAGTATCCTTCAGCTCAGCATAGATCTCCTGCATGTCGTCCTTTTGAACACATACGCCGTGTCCTCTCCCATGGCAATATTCACAGGCAAGGCAGCCCTTGATGTTCTTTCGGCACACATTGATTACCGCTACGTTATGTCCTGCGCTTTCAGCAGTTTCCCGAAACACAGCGACCATTTTCGCTGTATCGCCCTGCGGGCGCGGGCTCCCGTTCAATACGAGAATTTTCATCGCGTTTCCTCGTTTTTCTCAATACCAGTCATGCTTCTCACCACGATCTAGATCTCCGATCTTTGCCATCTCATCGTCAGTCAGTTCAAAACCGAACAGGTCGAGGTTTTCCCTTATATGATCAGGATTGCTCGAACCGGGGATCACGACGATGCCTCGCTGTAGATCCCAGCGCAGGATGACCTGCGCTGGAGATACGCCATGAGCTTCCGCAATCGCTTTGATTGTTTCGTTTCCCAACAGATCGGCAGTGTAGCCTCTCCCACCCAGCGGATACCAGCACTGTACCACAATGCCTTTTTCCTGAATGAACGGAACGACATCCTGCTCCTGATAATAGGGGTGGATCTCGTTCTGCACCAGTGCCGGTGTGATCGTGACCTGCGGCAGGAACTCGGTCAATTCTTCTACATACCAGTTGGAGAGACCAAGAGAGCGAATCTTGCCCTGCTCCACATATTTTTCCATAGCCTGGTATGCCTTCACATCGTTGGTTCCGGGATGGTGAAGGAGCATCATATCGATGTACCCGATATCCAGCTTATTAAGCGCCATATCGATGGCGACCTCGGGATCGCTGAATTGATTCGGGTATATCTTGGTGATAACAAAGATTTCCTCACGGGGAATGCCATATTCCTCCATGCCTCTGCGGACACCCTCGCCCACGGCCTCCTCATTTCCGTACATATAGGCCGTGTCAATGAGCCTGCCACCGTTTTCCAGAAGCGCCATCACGGAACTCACGCAGGTATCGTGATCGAGCGCATAGGTGCCGAGACCGAGGATCGGCATCTCATATCCGCTGTTCAGCAGCACGGTGAGGGTATCATAGTTGAACACTCCCACTGCAGAGCTGTCGGTAGGCGTTTTGTTCAGCGAAAACACCACAGTAGGATCGCCGTCTCCCAACACTTCACAGATCTGCTCAGTGGTCATACCCTGTACTTTCCCGAGACGAGTAAAACTCCACGTGTTCGTGTCATAATAGATGGTGATCTGGTTCCCCTGATACAGAATCAAGTCTCCGGGCTCCGTAGTGATTCTTTCATCATTAGTCGGAATCGAAGCACCAAGAGAGCCGACTTTTTCAAACCCGCCGTAATCGTGCATGGCGACGGCAATATCGCCCCTTTTCAGTAATTCAATTAAAGCCTCTGCTGAGGAATTGTCCTCTGGCTTGATGATCAGGGTTTCGTCACCGACATGTGCATAAATCATAGTTTCTCCGCTTCCATCCGATTTGTCCGCCGGAACTTGATCAGTAGGCGTCTTGGCTTCGGAATCAGGGATTACTTCCGGTTGAGTGGAAGAGTTATATTCCTGACTCTGTGCTTTGGATGGATCAAGACTCGGTTTTCGCCCGGCTTCCGTTTGCTTACAAACAGAAAGGCAGATCATGAGCAATAGTGTTAATGAAAGAAGAGTCAATGATCTTTTCATATCCATAGTCTCGCTTCCAATGGTAGCAAAAGGATTCTATTATTTGAGACAACGACCAAATTCATACGCTTCCTCCAACTTGGCTTTATGCTGCTCGGCCTCACCTGCATCGCTGATACCTCCGCAGAAGAGCGTATCAACAAGCTCTGCTTTTTCAAAGCAATCGACCCAGCCCTGCAGTCCGGAAACTGCCTTTTCGGGCACATTTGTATCGTCCTCTGCGGCGACCGACAGCATATAGATGCTGCGGAAGTGATAGTCAGATGGGAAAAGCGGATTGAGCCGGTCAAGTAGAGTCTTCATCTGACCGCTCATCTCATAGTAGTAAATCGGCGTCACAAAGACCAGCGTATCCGCTTCCTTCACCTTTTCAGCGATCTCCACGGCGTCATCCATCAGTAAACACTTTTGTGTTTTCTGGCAGGCCAGGCATCCAACACAGAATTTGATCTGTCTGCCTTTGAGGCTGATATGTTCAACGTCATGACCTGCGTCCTTTGCACCAGCGATCAGTTCCTCGGCGAGTCGGTCGGAATTGCTCCTTGCCCTCAGGCTGGTCGTAATGACAAGTACCCTGCTCATTTAAGATACTCCTTCATAAACGCCTCGATCTTATCAAATGGGATCGCACCCTTGCCGCCGCCGTCATAAAGATCGGTATGGGAAGCACCCGGAATGATGAACAGTTCCTTGTTTTCGGTGTACTTGCTGTCCTTCACCATGTCAGCATAGGCGTCCCTGCCAAAGTAGCAGGAATGCGCCGCATCGCCGTGCATCACCAAAACCGCAGAGCGAATCTCATTGGAGTACTGCAGGATCGGCTGATTGATAAAACTCTCGCAGCCGATCACATTCCAGCCGCCGTTGGAGTTGAGGGAACGGGGATGATAGCCGCGACCTGTCTTGTAATAGTCGTAGTAATCCTTCACAAAATACGGCGCGTCATCCGGCAGCGGATCGACGACACCGCCGCCGAGCTTGTATTCGCCGCTTTTCAGGTCTTCCAGACGCTGTGAGCACATAGCGGCTCTCTTCTGATAGCGGGCTTCCTCGCTGTCCTCAGAATCGAAGTATCCCTTCGCGTTGACGCGGGTCATGTCATACATGGTCGAGGCGACCGTCGCCTTGATGCGGGTGTCCAGCGCCGCGGTATTCAGCGCCAGACCGCCCCAGCCGCAAATGCCGATGATACCGATCCGATTCGGATCGACCTTGTCGCACAGGGAGAGGAAATCCACCGCCGCCATGAAATCCTCAGTGTTGATATCCGGGGAAGCCATGTAGCGCACGTTCCCGCCGCTCTCACCGGTGAAGGAGGGGTCAAAGGCAAGCGTCAGAAAGCCGCGCTCCGCCATCGTCTGCGCATACAGCCCGGAGCACTGCTCCTTGACGGCTCCGAAGGGGCCGCAGACCGCGATGGCCGGGAGCTTTCCCTCTACGCCCTTCGGAACGTACAGATCCGCTGCCAGCGTGATACCGTAGCGATTGATAAAAGTAACCTTGCTGTGATCCACCTTGTCGCTTTTGGGAAAGGTCTTGTCCCATTCATTGGTCAACGTGAGTTCTGCTGGTTTCATCATGATTCAATCTTCCTTTCGGTGATTATTATTCTTTGTTTGTCTGATCAGATAATCAATCCGATCAATTTTCCTCTGGCACTCGTGCATATCCTCCACCATATTGCAGCGCCGCAGCTTCAGGAATCTGACAAGCTCTGCCTCCTGTCCTGATTGATATAACTGCATCGCCCGCTCTATGAGCTCTTGCCGTACACCGGTATCGGCAAGAAAGGATTTCATTGTTTCCGAATAATCTGACACAGTAATCCGCACTCCTTGGCTCCTTGTTCCTTGGTTCGTTTTTATTATAACGCATTGACTTTACGCTCACTAATGGTTATAATGAATATCATGATATTCGTATTAGGAATATCACGAAGGAGGAATACCATGGAGATAAGAACACTTCGGTACTTTCTTGCCGTTGCGCGGGAGGAAAATATGACGAAGGCCGCCGAGCAGCTTCACGTGACGCAGCCGACACTATCAAAGGCTTTGAAGTCTCTTGAGGACGAACTCGATAAAAAGCTGTTCACCCGGCACAGCTTCAGCATTCGTCTGACGGATGAAGGCGTCCTGCTCCGCGACAGAGCGGAAGATCTTGTCAGCATGGCGGATAAAATTGAAAAGGAATTCATTTCTCTTGATGATATCTCCGGCGGTGAGTTGTTCCTCGGATTGGCGGAATCCTATCAGATCAAGTATATTGCAGATGCGATTAAAGCCTTGAAGGAGCAATATCCGAAGCTGCAATACCACATCACCAGCGGCGACACGGAGCAGGTTGCGGAAAAGCTGCAGAAAGGGCTTTTGGACTTTGTTGTCCTCGCTGAAGAACCGGACAGGAACAAGTACGAATTTATAGCTCTTCCAGAAGCGGATTGCTGGGGGGTGATATTCCCCGCAGATGATCCTCTTGCGGAGCGGGAGAGCTTCCGCCCTTCCGACCTCCGCGGGCTTCCGATGTTCTGTTCAGAGCAGGCTTGGCATCAGGAAATAAAGAATTGGGCTGGACGCGATTTTGCTGCTTTTCATCTGGAAGGCTCGTTCCGGCTGTCATACAACGGATCGATCTTCGCCAAGGCAGGGCTCGGGTACCTGCTGACCTTTGATAAACTGATCGACGTATCATCAGACAGCGGGTTGGTATTCCGGCCGCTTACGCCGTGCCTTGAAACAAAGCTGTATCTTGTCTGGAAGAAGTATCAACCGTTTACACCGATTGCCGAACGGTTTTTGGAGCAGGTCAAAGCTTCATTTGGATATTAAAACTTGCGCCAGCGACGTTCATATGGTCACTGGCGCATTAATTGCATTCTGTCGTGATGAAGTCGTACAGTGCTTCCGGTTCAGTAAGATCCCATTCAATAGATTCATCTTCGTTCCAGATCTTATAGTTGGGAGTTCCTTCGTAGAGCCACCAATCAAATGTAGTCATACTGATCATTGATGGCGTTCGTGAGAACCATCAGAAAAGCTTCTCGATAAGTTAAGTGAGGTTTGCCCTAAAATGTAGGGCAAACCTCTTTCCTGAACAAGCAGGGAGGCTTGTTCATCGATGAAGAGACCATCGAGGAAACAGAAACAGAGATGGATCGCTGAAACGGTTTGAGCAGACGGGGAAGATTTCCCTTGAATATCTTTTGAAGATCGCTGTTGTTTTGGGCGCATCCGAGCCATTCTCCGATCTTTTTAAGACGACGGAAATAACCTCGATACAGCAGATTATCGACGGCGAATTTGACTGAAAAAGTCTGATACCGTCTCATGCTTGAACATCGGTGTCGTCAGAAATGTCGTCAAATCATAAATGATACAGGAATAAATAGCACAGAAAAAAAAGAGTGCCACATCGAATCCGGTGTGTCAACTTTTTTATGCATAAAATGTTGTAGAGTCAGAGGTTGCATTGAACAGCCCAAAAAGTCCGTGTCGTCAAAGTGTCGTCAAAATCCCAAAATGTCTGTTTTGTCCATGCGCCAAAAATGAAAAATGCCCTAAATTAGGGCATTTTTTGGTTGCGGGGGAAGGACTTGAACCTACGACCTCCGGGTTATGAGCCCGACGAGCTACCGACTGCTCTACCCCGCGACGAATAACTTCCCTTAGGAAGCATAAGGGAGTATATCAGCAAACGGTGGGTTTGTCAAGGGGCGAATCGGGGGAAAAGGGCGGGAAGGCGGGCGATGCACGCACTTTCTTGAAAATGGGCGGGGGATACGGTATACTTGGGCAAAGACCGCGCCATGCGACAGAACGGGGGAAGGGTCATGCAGCTTGGAATGCCTACGCTGATCGAGAACAGGACGCTGGAGAACAACGTGGCCCTTTGCGCCGGGCTGGGCCTCAACTTCATCGAGCTGAACATGAACTTTCCGGAGTACCAGGTGGCGCGGCTGGAGCAGGCGGACCAGCTGCTGCGGCTCGCCGAGGGGGCGGGGATCTATTACACCATCCATCTCGATGAAAACCTGAACGTGGCCGACTTCAATCCCCTGGTGGCGGAGGCATATCTCGAGACCGTGCGGCGGACCGTGGCCGTGGCCCAAAGGCTGCTGCCCCTCCGGGATCGGTTCGGGGACAGCGCCCAGCCCCTGACGGTGAACATGCACATGCACCACGGCATCCACATCACCCTGCCGGATCGGAAAGTGCAGATGTACGATCGGGATTTTGACACCTACCTGGCCTCCTTTGCCCGCTTCCGCGACCTGTGCGAGGGGTGGATCGGCGACAGCCCCCTGCGGATCGCCATCGAGAACACGGACGGCTTTTTCGCCTACGAGCGGCGGGCTATCGAATACCTGCTGGAAAGCCCCGTCTTCGGCCTGACTTGGGATATCGGCCATTCCAAGGCCACGGGGGAGAGGGACGTGCCCTTCCTCCTTGCCCACGAGGATAGGCTGATTCACTTTCATATCCACGACGGCACCGAGACCCCGCCCCGGAACCACCTGGCCCTGGGCGATGGCGAGATCGACCTTCCGGCCCGCCTTTCCCTGGCCCGCCGTCTGGGCGCCCGCTGCGTCCTGGAGACCAAGACCATTGAGGCCCTGAAGCGGTCCGTGGCGTGGCTCAAAACGCGGCAATAAAAGCTATCTATTATTTTGCATTTGTGGCAAACTAAACAAAAAAAGAGGCGGGTTCGGATCGCTCCGGGTTACCGCCATACCCTACGGCATAAAGCCTTATCTTAGGCCTCTGATGGATGTTGATAAACTGATATGGTGACTCCTTCCGGGGATTTGTTCCCTCGCCCGCTTCGGCGGGCTTTTTTTTGTATCGCCCACCCGGATTGTGAATGCTTTGTATATTCGGCGGGGGAGTGATTGACTTTCGACACAAAGCATAATAAAGTGGGTGTAGGAGGATAGCTCATGAATGTGTTGTTCTTTCTGAAGCCCAAGCAGGAGGTGTGCGTGCTGCACAAAAACTATACCCTGCGGCAGGGCATCGAGAAGATGCGGCAGTACGGCTTTGCGGCGGTCCCCGTCATCGATGAGGAGGGCCGGTATTGCGGCATCGTCACGGAGGGCGATCTGCTAAGGCAGGTGCTCCAGCACGAAAACAAAGCGGAGTGGGAGCAGATCCCCCTCAGGGAAGCCATGCGGACGGACGTGAAGAAGCCCGTGAACGTGATGGCGGACATGGACGAACTGCTGCAGCTGGCCATGACCCAAAACTTCGTGCCTGTGGTGGACGATCGGGGCATGTTCATCGGCATCGTCACCCGACAGGACATCATCCGCTACTTCGCCCGGGAGTTTCAGGACCTGGAAAAACAAAAGGCGGAGGGCTGAGTATGGCCATTTCAGGCGTGGATCAGCCCGCCTTTATCCAAATCAACGAGACCTTACGGCTGCGCCGGTACGACGGCACAGCCGATTTTGCGCTCGCCTGGTATCAGGACCCCGAGCTCGTGTACCTGGTGGACGGGGTGAAAAAGCCCTACAGTCGGGAGACCTTGTACAACATGTACACCTATCTGGACCAGCACGGGGAGCTGTATTTCATCGAGGTCAGGGAGGGCGAAACCTTCGTGCCCATCGGGGACGTGACCTTCTCTCAAGCGGACCTGCCCATCGTCATCGGCGTGCCGGAGTACCGGGGCCGGGGCCTGGGGCGGCAGGTGATCCGCTGTCTCATGGACCGGGGGCGGCAGCTGGGCTACGATACCCTGGGCGTGCGGGAGATATACGACTGGAACACCGGTTCCGTCCGCTGTTTTACCTCCTGCGGGTTCGTCCCCGTGGAAAAGACCGAGCAGGGGTGGCGGTACGAGACGAAGCTATAAAACCGAGGAGAGAGAGCTATGGCTTGGGTATTCATGGACCTGGAGATGAAGCCGGTGGACAAGCAGTTCCGCCGGCAGCGGGACATCTGTCGGCAGGAGGTCATCGAGTTCGGCGCCGTGAAGCTGGGGGAGGATATGGCCGAAGTGGACAGCTTCCGGCGGCTAGTGAAGCCCGTCTATGGGGCGATCCCGCCCCGGTACGAGCGGCTCACCGGCATCCGCAACGACGACGTGGCGAACGCCGAGGGCTTTGAAACGGTCCTCGCCGACTTCGCCGCCTGGTGCGGCGACGCGGAGACGGTCTTCGCCTGGAGCGGCAGCGATCTCGACCAGCTGCGGGGCGAGGTGAAGATGAAGGATATCCCATTTTCCTTGGATGCTCTTGCGGAGAAATGGGCAGATTTTCAGAAGATCTTCACCCGGGCCGTGGGCCTCAAGCGGGAGCTTTCTCTGGAGCAGGCGGTGAACATCGCCGACATCGACTTTGAGGGCCACCAGCACGACGCCCTTTGGGACGCCCGCAACACCGCGGAGCTCTTCCGCATCTACCGGGACGAAGGGCGGTTCAGCGCCGTCATCGAGCCCCTGCGGGCGGCGGTGAATCCCCAGAAACAGACCTCCTTCACCCTGGCCGACGCCCTGGGGGACGCTCTCAAAAAGCTGAACCTGCCGGAAGAGTAGAAGAAACATGCAAACAAAAAAGCTTAGGAAACAGGGCGCTGCCCCTTCCTAAGCTTTTTTTCTTCAATATAGAGAAAGGGGATAAACTCCTCTATCTTTTTTGTTCCGCTTCCTTTTTGGCGAGATCGTTGGTGTCGATGGCCCCCCGGAAGACCACGAAGGTGTCGAAAAGGTACTCGGTGACGAAGTTCAGCACCATGTTGATGAGGGTCACCAGATACTCGTTCCAGCCCACGGTCTCCGTGAGGTACTTTTCGAGCAGGGTGGACACCGGCGTGAACACGGCGTAGTAGGCAGCCACCTTCAGCATGGCTATGGGCACGTTGTTGGCGGCGCGGAAGGTGAAGCGCCGGTTCAGCGTGAAGTTCCAGATCACGGAGAGGACCAGGGCGATGAGATAGGACACCCAGTAGGGTAGGTGGACCAGCTCGTTGAGGAGGATGAAGGTCAATATCTGGATGACGCCCGCCGAGATGGAAAACAGCAGGAATTTCAGCGACCGCCACAGCTCTTTTTTTCGTTCAGCTTTCATTTGGGGTTCTCCTTATCTTGGCCTCCTTCAGGGCAGGGGCTCCTCCGGCAGCGGGCCCTCCGGGACGAAGACGTGCAGCGCCTTCTGCTCGTTTCGGATGACGACCTTCTGCTCGCCCTTGTGGAACTCTCCGTCCAGCGTCCAGTCCATGGGCGTGCCCAGATACTCGATGGTGATCTCGCTGGCGTGGAAGAAGATGATCTGCTTGGAGATGAAGTCCCCCGTTAGCACGGAGTAGACCGCGTCGCTCAGTTCCGGCAGGGTGGTCAGCTTTTCGATCAGAACTACCTCGAACTGGCCGTCGTCCGTCACCACCGTGCCCTCGGGCAGGCTGACGATGCCGGAAACGTTGGTGTTGTTGGTGACGGCGCCGAAGATGAAATCCCCCTCGAAGGTCTCCCCGTTGGCGGTGATCCGCAGCCGTTCCGCCCGGATGCGGGGGAGCTCCCGCATCACGTCCAAAAAGTAGGCGGGGCGGCCCAGCACGTTTTTCAGATCCTGGGGCGTGGCGTAGGACGTGGCGATGAAGGCGCCGAAGGCAGCGATGTACACGAAGCCCACGTCGTTGAAGATGCCGTAGTCCACCGCTTTCACCTGGCCCGTCACCGCGTCGTGGGCGGCGGTCACCAGATTGGAGGACAGATGGTGCAGTGCGCCGAAATCGTTGGAGGAACCGGCAGGGATATAGCCCACGGGCACCTCCCGCCCGCAGCGGCGCAGCCCCGCGATTACCTGGGCAAAGGTGCCGTCACCGCCTAAGCACACCACGCGGTCATAGTCGGCGCCGCAAAGTTCCGCATACCGCTCCGCGTCCCGGGGCCCCTGGGTCAGGTAGGTGGTGACCAGATATCCCGCCTCCATAAAGACCTGGATCATCTCCGGGAAGGATTTTTTGAACAGCTTTCGGCCCGCCACCGGGTTCACGATGAACAGCAGCTTTTTGCAGTCCTTGTCCAACAGGATTCTTTTCTTCATATCACATGACCCCCGCTATTTTCAAACAAAGATAGGCCAAAGGGATGGAAAAAACCATGCTGTCGTACTTGTCCATGACGCCGCCGTGAGGCCCCAGGAGGGTGGAAAAATCCTTGGCCCCCGCGGACCGCTTCACCAGCGACGCACCGAGATCCCCCACCTGTCCCCAGCTGGACACGATCAGGGAGAGGAGCATCCAGCCCCCGGCGGACAGGGGGCAGTCCCCCCGGAACAGGGCATAGCACAGCAGCCCCGTGGGCAGGGCGGCGACGGCGCCGGCCAAACACCCCTCCACTGTTTTGTGGGGGCTCACCGGGGTCTTGAGCCTATGCTTGCCCCATTTTTTGCCCACCATCAGGGCCGCCGAATCGCAGATCCAGGCGGTGAGCACCCCCGCCGAGAAGGGCCACAGCCACCGGTCCGTCTGGCTGATGCACAGCAGCGCCCCAAAGAAGCTGGCCGGATACACCAGCACCGTGAGGGTGGCCAGGGCGTCCTTGCCCTGTCCCTCCCGGAAGGTGAGAGCGCCCAGGGCCAAAAGGAGCTGGGCGGCGGCAAAGAAGGCGACCCCGTACCAGATAAGGGCCGCGTGAAGGAAGCTCAACGCCCCGCAAACGAGAACGAACCCAAGCAGCAGCGCCCCATAGGCCGGATGACGCCGGTCCAAAAGGATGGACCAGGTCTCCCAGGTGGCGGCAAGGCCGCATAAGAGCAGGAACACCAGCCGGGGCAGGGGCCCCAGCAGGCAGCAAAGGAGCGTGAGGACCACCATCAAGATGGCCATAGGGACGCGACCCTTCACCATGGCTTTCCCTCCTTTTTGTCCCTGCCCAGGCACAGCCGCCGGGCTGCCGCCGGGATGCTGTCCGCCACCTGGTCCGCTGCGGCCAGGGCGGCGGGGGAGGAGTTTTTGGCGGCCACGAATCGGCCCGCGTACGCTTTCAGGGACAGGTCGTTGTCGTCGTTCCCAAAGGCCACCACAGCATCCTGCGGCACGCGCAACTGCTGGGCCAAAAAAGCTAAGGCGCTGCCCTTGGAGATCCCCTTCGCGGTGATCTCCGCCGCCTGGTTAGAGCCTGTGGCGGTGAAGCGCCCGTCCGCCGCTGCCGCAGATCGGAAGGCCAGCTCCGCTTCGGAGTCGCCGAGGGTGCAGACCACTTTCTCCGCCCGGGCGTTGGGCCGGGATAGAAAGACACTCCAGCTCTCCACGAGCCGGCTGTGGAGGGGGTACATATAGTACCGCCAGAAATACTTCTTCGTATCGCTGCCGCCGTCCGTCTTCCGTCGCCGCAGAGGCTCCCGCTTGGATAGATAGGTCCGCTTGCCGATGCTCACGGCGTAGCGGCAGTCAAAGCCATGGCCCAGTTCCATCAGCGCCTGTAGCTCCGCCCCGGACAGGGTCTTTTCCCATAGCGGCGCGCCCTTCGTGGGGGTCACCACCGCCCCGTTGGAGCAGATGAGATAATCGATGAGCCGGGCGCTCTTCAGCCGCAGGGGCACCGTGCCCCGGTGGCGGCCCGTGGCGATGACCGTCAGCACCCCCCGTTGACGGAGAGCCCGCAGCATTTGGACGGCTTCTCCCGTCAGGGCACCGTGCTCCAGGAGCGTTCCGTCCAGATCGAACACCGCCATCTGCACCGGGATCATAGAAGAGTCCTCTTTTCCGCTTCAGCAGCGTCGCTGTGGGCGTGGAAATGCTTGGCGTACAGGGCCAGGGACACCAGCATCATCGCCGCGCACAGAAGGATCATGCCGTTGATGGCCCCCTCGGGCAGCTGAGGAAAGGCGAACATGGTCATAAGGCAGGCGGTGGTGATCACGGTGCACAGCTTCCCAAACCATTTGGAGCTGAAGGCCTGGCCGGTCTTTTTCATGGACCGAGCGCCGATAGCGGCCTGGACCAGTTCCTTCATAGCCATGAACCCCAGCAAAAAAAACAGCTGAGGATGGACCTGGGCGGCGCAGACCAGGGCGGCGCCCTGGGTCAGCTTATCCGCCAGAGGATCCAGCATCTTGCCCAGGTTCGTCACCATGTTGAACCGACGGGCGATCTGGCCATCTGCGATATCGGAAAGGGCAGAGACGCCGAACACGATAAGAGAGGCGATGGTCCGCCCCTTCACGTACAGGGTCACCATCAGCGGGATGAGCAGGATACGAAACAGACTGAGCAGGTTGGGAATGCTCCAAATTTGGTTGCGGCCTTCCAAAGGCATGGTCACTAAATGGCTCCTTCTATAGATGATAATAGTATACTCGAACCTTGCCGGAAAAGCAAACCGCCGCCCTTCCTTTGGCCCCGGGAAAAAGTGAAAAATTGGAAAACATAGCCAAGAAAAAAGCCTCCCCTCCGGGGAGGCGGAAACGGTCGCGGTTTACAGAGAAGCAGGGACCTTCTCCCAGATCTTTTCCTTGAGCTGCTGGATGAGCTGGACGATCCGGGCGGGGGCGTCCTCGAGGACCACATCCTCCTTCACGCTCTTGTCTCGGGTCACGAGCTCCACCACGCCCCGCCCCAACGTCTTGGGGCTGATGATCACCCGCACCGGGCAGCCGAACAGGTCCGCATCGGAGAACATGAACCCGGCGGACACGGCCCGATCGTCCAGCAGGACCTCGGCACCGGCCTTCGTGAGCTCGTCATAGAGCTTGGAAGCTTCGGCCTTCACCTCGGGGTTGTCAGCGCGAAGGGCGCAGATCTGCACTTCCCAGGGGGCGATGGTGATGGGCCAGATGGGGCCGTACTGGTCGTGCTTCTCCTCGCAGACGGAGGCCATGAGCCGGCCCACGCCGATGCCGTAGCAGCCCATGATGGGGTTGATTCGGTTGCCGTTCTCATCGTCATAGGTCATGCCCATGGCTTCGGTATAGCGGCGGCCCAGCTGGAAGATGTTGCCCACCTCGATGCCCCGGCGGATCTGGATGCTGTGCTTATGGCAGCTGGGGCATTCGCCGCCGGATTGAGCTTTGCCCAAATCGATATAGACCGTGTCCGCAGGCAGATCCCGGCCGGGGGTGAAGCCCGTGAAGTGATAGGCTTCCTTGTTGGCGCCGCAGACCAAATTGGTGGCGCCCTGGAGGGAACGGTCGAAGAGGACAGTGGCCTTGGTGGAAAGCTCCACGGGGCCGATATTCCCGGCGCAGAGGTTGGCATTTTCAATGTCCAGGGCAGGGTGGACGGCGGCCTTCAAATAGTTGGTCAGCTTGGTCTCGTTCACCTCCACGTCTCCCCGGGTGAAGATGAGCACGTAGCTGTCGTCTTCGTTGCGCTGATAGACCACGGCCTTGCAGGATTTTTCCGCCTTGCTGCCCAGCAGCAAACACACGTCCTCGATGGTCTTGGCCTCCCCGGTATACACGCTGGTCAGGGGCTTCAAAACCTCGTCCGCCTCGTTCTTCACGATGCACTCCGCCGCCTCCATGTTGGCACGGTAGCCGCACTCGGGGCAGATGACCAACGTGTCTTCGCCGATGTCGGTGAGGAGCATGAACTCGTGGCTCACCTTGCCGCCCATCATGCCGGAGTCGGACTTGACGGCGATGACCTCGGGGATGCCCGCCCGGGCGTAGATGCGCTCGTAGGCCCGGTAGCACCGGTCATAGTATTTTTCCAGATCCTCCTGGGAGGTGTGGAAGGAGTAGGCGTCCTTCATGGTGAACTCTCGCACCCGGATGAGGCCGCCCCGGGCCCGAGGCTCGTCCCGGAACTTGGTCTGGATCTGGTAGATCATGAAGGGGTATTTCTGGTAGGTGCCGGCGATGTTGTTGGCCATGTGGACGGCGGCCTCCTCGTGGGTCATGCCCAGACACATGTCCGCCCCGGACCGATCCTTGAAGCGGAGCATTTCGCTGCCGATGCTGTCCCAGCGGCCTGAGGACTGCCAAAGGCTGGCAGGCATGGTCACGGGGAAGAGGACCTCCTGCCCGTCGATCCGGTCCATCTCCTCCCGCAGGATCCGTTCGATCTTGCGCTGGATGCGCACAGCGGGGGGCAGCAGGGAATAGATGCCGTTGCCCACCTGCTTCATATATCCGCCGCGGGTCATGAGGTTTTGACTCTCGATGTCCGCGACACGGTCCTTATAGCGTTCGCCCAAAAGTTGGCTGACTTTCATGATGTACCTCTCCTATCTAATCAACGTATCGCTTATTATACCATACAATTTCAGGATTACCAGCCCAAAACCGATTTTTGTGTACAGAAATCGAAACATACGCTATAATGGGGGCATGAAAAGGAAACTGCTCGTTTTAACGGTTCTGGGGGCCCTTATGCTGCTGGGTTGCCAGACCCAGGCCCCACCGGAGGCGGAGGCGACACCCGCCCCCACGGATACGCCCGCGCCCACCTCGACTCCTTCCCCCATCCCGGAACAGGCGGCGGTGATCGTGGCGCAGACACCGGCACCCACCGTGACGCCTCGGCCCACGCCAGAGCCTACGCCCACCCCCAGTCCCGAGCCTACGGCTACGCCGGAGCCCACGGCCACCCCGGACCCCTTCGAGGGGCAGAAGCGGGTGAACCACAAGAAGGACGATCGGTTCTTCTACGTGACCCTGTCGGACGCAGTGAAGGAGCGGATTACGGGCATGAGCTATCCGGCCGCCGGGGAGCCCTGCCGGGTGAGCTACGACGATCTTCGCTACGTGCATGTCCTGTATGTGGACTTCGACGGCCAGGAGCAGGAGGGGGAGCTGATGGTGAATCGCCGGGTGGCGGACGACGTGATCGACATCTTCTATAAACTCTACATGAAACAGTATCAGTTGGCCTCTGTGAAGCTGGTGGATGACTTCGGCCAGCCCGGGGACGACGGCAACTCCATGCGGGCCAACAATACCTCCGCCTTCTGCTACCGGCAGGTGACCGGGTCCAATCACCTGTCCTGGCACAGTTTCGGGGCGGCCATCGATATCAACCCTCTCCAAAACCCCTATGTGAACAAGGGCCGAGTCTCCCCGGAGGAGGCGAGGGAGTATCTCGATCGGAAGGACAAGCGGCCCCACATGATCGACCACAGCGATTACTGCTACAAGGTCTTCAAGGCCCACGGCTGGAAGTGGGGCGGCGACTGGACCGGGGACAAGGATTATCAGCATTTTTATAAGGAACTAAAGGGAGTGACGCGATGAATGCAGACCGGGAGCAGGCGGCGATCCGCTATTTGGAGCAGGAATATCTGTGGCACGTGGACATGCTGGAAGCCCTGCGGCGGGGCCGGGGCGAGGTGGTCTACTTTAGGGGGAAGACCGTGCTCATCCGGCGGAACGAGGGACCGGGCATATATCTTTTGACCACGGATGATCTACAGGAGGCGGAAGCGGCCTTTGCGGGACAGCCCGCGCCCCGGGACGTTGTGGCGCGGGGGCCGGGCGTGGCGGAGTGGATCGGGGAGCGGTTCCATCTGACCCTCAGCGAGTATTGCTGCAACGTGGCGTATCTGAGGCAGGAGCGGCTTTCATGGGACTGCCCCGGGCTGGTGATCCGGCCATATCGGGTGGAAGAGCTGCCTGCGTTTTTGGCGCATTACGATATCGAGAACGAGGCTGAGGCCCGGGAGCATATCGAGAAGGGGGAGCTGTTTGCCGCGGAGTATGAGGGGAGGCTGGCCGGGTTCATGGGGCTCCACGCCGATGGGTCCATGGGCCTTTTGGAGATCTTTCCCGAGTATCGGAGACTGGGCATCGGCCGGGCCATCGAAAAGTTCCTCATCAACTTCTGCCTGGACAAGGGCTGGATACCCTATGGGCAGGTTTTCTGCGACAACGAAAAGTCCTTCTCCCTCCAGGAGCACCTGGGCATGAGCGTGGATCGGACGAAGGTGCTGTGCTGGTGTATATAGGGGGGATTGAGAGTGCTTCACAATTGATAAATGAAGGTAATAGCGGCGAATATATGCATTTTCATTTGCCTGGGCACAGATTCATCAGGGATGATGGAATGATTTATAATCATTTTCACGTTTGGTATGGAGATATTTTATGAAAATTCTATATGCTGATAATTCATATTATGTTATTAACAACAAAGCGGTCTATCTTATTCATAACGAAGACTATTCATCATTCAAAGAATATCCTTATGTAGCATACCCGTGGTTAGTGGATTTGACGTCTCAAAGCGAAACCTTTGTTTCTTCGCATGAAATCGCACAATGCCCAATTTCCGTTTCGGAGGAACTTGTAGAGAGTGGAGTATGTCTTTCAACTAGGTGTAAATCATGCATTCAGAGAGAGTCGTATTCATTTGTGTTACAGAATTGGCTTACACCTGAAACGGAATGTATTGGACCAATAATAGGGATGCGATGCGCTCTTTGGTCAACTCTAGGTGATTCGGTTCAGGCAGGAGGTTTCTCACCGGATTGTGTTTGTTATCGAAACGAATCTGTTCCGGCACTTCAAACAACCAACAATTCATGGTTGGTTGAAAGAATAAAGAATAAACTTTTGAATAGAGTTGAGCAGTTTATTCCTGGAAGCATGTGGTTTCCAGACAAGAAGGAGTTAGCCAAATTATTGAAAGAGGAACCTGTCGCGTTCATAGCACAAATTAATCAATTAGTGGATATTCCTGAAGACATTTGCATACAGAATTTGATGGTAACACATTGGATGCGTATCTCCTTAGACAGTATAAACGAAGGCGTTTCCCTTTTGATGAATGAGATTGGTTATATGATGCAGCAATTGGATGGCAGTACAGTCATGTATTTGGCTAATAAAGATGTCCTGGTCACTAGCTTGGAAAGTCAAAAAATGCAAACAGGATATTATTTGTTGGAATAAAAAGAGGGATAGGGTTTTATTGGAAGCAGCGCGACCTTTCTTGAAAGAAAGGTCGCCCCAAAGAACTTTACTTATGTTAAAAAGCTTAGGCGGCCTGGCCCATTAGACCCCTAAGCTTTTCTTTTTCCGCCGCCTATTCTTTTCACTGAAAAGAAAAAGCGGCAAAAAAAGATAAAATGATCTTATTCGCAAAACGCCCGGTAGATCGCCCGGACCGCGTTCTCAAAGTCTCGCTGGTCCACGCCCACGATCAGGTTCATCTCCTTGGGGCTTTGGTCGATGATCCGGGAGCTGACCCCCGCCGCCGAAAGGGCGGTGAACAGCCGCGCCGCCACGCCCAGGGTCCGGGCCATGCCGTGGCCTACGGTGGCGATGAGGGCGATGGAGCTGGCAATCTCCATGGTGTCCGGCTTCAGCTCCGTCCGGATCTCGTGGTAGAGCTGGTCCATCTTCCCCTTGATGTCCGTGTCGTTCAAAACGACGGTCAAATTGTCGATACCGGAGGGCATGCTCTCCACCGGTATGTCGTGTCGGTCCAAAATCTTCAACAGCGTATACGCGAATCCAGGCTGCTTGTGCAGGTTGTCCTTCGTCAGCGTGATCATGGTGAACCCTCGCCGTCCCGCGATGCCGGCGATGATGCTGTGCCGGTGCTCCTTCATGAGCGTGCCCTCGTTCACGATCCAGGTGCCGCTGGCCTCGGGATGATTGGTGTTCCGCACATGGATGGGGATACGCGCCTCCCGCACGGGGAAGATGCTCTCCTCGTGGAGCACCGACGCCCCCATGTAGGAAAGCTCCCGCAGCTCCGTATAGGATACGGCGTGCATGGTCCTGGCCTCCGGCACGATCCGGGGGTCGGCCATCATGAATCCGTCCACGTCCGTCCAATTCTCGTACTCGTCGGCGCCCACCGCCCGGGCGATGATGGCGCCGGTGATGTCAGAGCCGCCCCGGGAGAAGGTGCGGATGCTCCCGTCGGGCATGGCCCCATAGAAGCCGGGGATCACGGCGCGGGGCAGATCCTTCAAAGGGGCGCAATAGCAGGCCGTAGCCTCCATATCTAGCTTGCCGTCCTCCGTAAAGCGAATAAGCTGGGCCGCATCCACCATGGGCACGTGAAGATAGGCTCCCATGAGCTTGGCGCAGAGGAACTCGCCCCGGCTGGCCACGTAATCCCGGGAGGTCCGGCCCGTGCCCAGCTCCGCCTCAATCCCGTCCAAAGTCTCGGATATGTGCGCCGATTCGATGGAAAGGTCCCGCTCGATGGACAAAAAACGTTCCCGGATGGGACCGAAGGCGGGGGAGAAATCCTCCCGCCGGGAGGATAGATCCGCGCACTTGTACAGGAGGTCGGTGATCTTATCGTCCCCGGAAAACCGCTTCCCCGGCGCGCTGACCACCACGAACCGCCGGGTCGGGTCCGCCTGCAAAATGGCGGCCACCTTCCGGAACTGGTCGGCGTCGCTCAGGGATGACCCGCCGAACTTCGCGGCCTTTACCATGGGCATGAAACCTCCTTCCTCCCCATATTATCTATCATTATAGCGGCAATCGGCCCATCACGCAAGTTTTTCCCTTCCTCTCACAAAAAAATATGCAAGCCGCCTGTTCCCAATCCCGTCGATCCATGGTATACTTACCTCTATGAAGCGGAAAAAGGAATCAAACGGTCAACTCCTGCCGGAAAAGGAGGAAAGGGTCATCGATCTGCTTTCGCCCGAGGAAACCACGGGGGCGGAGCCGGGAACCCCTGTCTTCGACGAGGGGTTCGCCCGCCGTCGCCGGGGCCCCGATCTCAGGCTACCTCTGGGGCTGTTGGTCACGCTGTTGCTTATCGGCGGCGTGGGGTACTTCCTCTGGCAGTACATGCAGACGGAAACATCGACCGGGGGCGGCACCCTGGTCTTCAACGAGATCTGCACCTCCAACCACCAGTCCCTGATCTCGGAGACCTTGGGCAGCCCGGACTGGGTGGAGCTTTATAACGGCTCGAAAAAGACCCTGAATCTGAAGGGGTACGGCCTCACCGACAACCCTAAGCAGAGCTACAAGTACACCCTGCCCGAGATCCAGATGGAACCGGGGGCATATCTGCTGGTTTATTTCGCCGGCGGCAGCGAGGAGACGGACAGCGATCCCCTCTGCACGGGCTTTGGCCTCAGCCGATACGGGGAATCCTTGCTGCTGGTGGACGCCAACTATAACGTTCTGGACAGCGTGGATGTCCCCGCTTTGGAGCGGGACGTGTCCTATGCCCGAGCCGCCGACGGCAGCTGGGGCTATGCCATCCTGCCTACGCCGGGACAAGCCAACGGGGAGGACATCATACCGGCATGGAACTGAGTACCCAGCGGCGCATGAGCCGGGCATTAGGCTACCCGGTGGAGGACCCCAGGCAGCTACCTGCCCTCAACTTAGCTTACGTGGGGGACACGGTCTACGATCTGTACGTGCGGGCCTATCTCATCCACACCCACCCGGAAACAGTCCACAATCTGCACCTGCTCTCGGCCAGAATCGTCTGCGCCCAGGGCCAGGCCCGGGCCTTTTTCGCCATGGAACCCCAGCTCAGCGAGGAGGAGCTTTCCGTCTATCGCCGGGGCCGCAACGCCCACAGCGGCACCGTGCCCAAGAACGCCAACGTGATGGACTATCGGGTGGCCACAGGCCTGGAGACCCTGTTGGGGCATCTGTGGGTCCTGGGCCGGGAGGAGCGGATCGACGAGCTCATGGCCGTTGCCGTTCAAGTCAATGAAGAACCAGGAAAGGAAGCATGATTCATGGCGTATAAAAACGATTCCAATGAGGGCGGCCGCAGCCGCCAGAAATACACGGGCGACCGTCGCGCCAACGGCGATCGGCGGGAGAGCTACGGCCGCACGGGCAGCGGCCCCCGGCAGTCCCGCACGGGCGGCAAACCCTATGCCTACGGGGACGACAGGCCTCGCCGGGAGCGGGTGATCAAGCCCGCGGCCCCGGCCTCTGTCCAGGAACCGGAGAAGGAGCCGGACGAGCTCCCGTTCCTCATTTTCGGCCGCAACGCCGTGAAGGAGGCTGTGAAGGCGGGCCGCAGCATCGACAAGATTTTAGTCCAGTCCGAGCCGGACGGGTCCCTTCGGGAGATCGTCGCCCTGGCCAAGGACGCCAAGGTCATCGTCCACGAGGTGAACCGCAAAAAGCTGGACGAGGTGTGCCTGCCCTTCGGCCACGGCGGCAAGACCGCCAACCATCAGGGGATTGTGGCCTACACCGCCGGCGTGGAATACTGCGAGGTGGCTGACATCCTGTCCTTGGCCGCGGAGCGGGGGGAGAAGCCCTTCGTGGTGGTGCTGGACGGGGTGGAGGACCCCCATAACCTGGGCTCCATCATTCGCAGCGCCGACTGCGCCGGGGCCCACGGGGTGATCCTGGGCAAGCATCGGAGCGCCCCCGTCACTGCCGCCGCCGTCAAGGCCAGCGCCGGGGCCAGCGAGCATATGAAGATCGCCCGGGTGGTGAACATCTCCGTCGCCCTGGAGGAATTGAAAGCCGCGGGGCTCTGGATCGCCGGGGCCGACATGGCTGGGGAGAGCATGTACCGGCAGGATATGACCGGCGCTTTCGCTCTGGTCATCGGCAACGAAGGGGAGGGCCTCTCCCGACTGGTGCGGGAGCGGTGTGACTATCTCGTGTCCATCCCCATGAAGGGGCACGTGGACTCCCTGAACGCGGGCGTGGCCGCCGGCATCCTGCTGTTCGAGAAACGGCGCCAGGACCAGAATAAAGCGTGAGTATGGAAAAGGAACGCAGAAGCGACGAGACACTGCTCGCCCTCCTTCGCCAGGGGGACGAGGAGGCGGAATGGGAGCTGTACGATCGGTACAAGCCCCTGGTCCGGGCCCGGGCCCGCACCTTCTTTCTGGTGGGCGCGGACAACGAGGACCTGGTCCAGGAGGGGATGCTGGGCCTGTATAAGGCCGTGTGCGAGTACGACGGGAGCAAGAACGCTGCCTTTCGCAGCTTCGCGGAGCTGTGCATCACCCGGCAGATCCTGACCGCCATCAAGGGCGCCACCCGCAAGAAGCACCAGCCCTTGAACACCTATGTGTCCCTCAATCAGCCCGTCTACGAGCCTGGCTCCACGGATAGGACCCTTATGGACGTGCTTTCGGGCATGGGCGTGTCGGACCCGGAGGAGATGCTCATCGGCCGGGAGAACATGGAAGCCATGGCAAGGGATATCGAGGAGAAGCTCTCACCCCTGGAAAAGCAGGTCCTGGGCCTGTATCTCAAGGGCCTCTCCTATCAGCAGATCGGCCAGTACCTGAACAAGCCCCCCAAGTCCATCGACAACGCCATCCAGCGGGTGAAGAAGAAGCTGGAGGAGCATATCAGAACGGTATAATAGACGAGGTATCCGTGAAGAAAAGCGTTCGTCTAGCCTGCATCCGCGCCGTGCTCTGCCTTCTCGTCTGATATTCTGCAAAAGGAACGGCGGAGTACAGGGAGAGAAGCAGTACGGGTCCACCTTAATGCGGTTCGGATGCCACAGCATCAAAAGCGCATGGCGGCACAGAAAAAAGAAGGAACAGCGATGGATAATCGATCCCACGCTGAATATGTCCAACAGGAAAGCGGCGAAATCGTCGCTTTTTTATGCAACCATTTGCCTTGCTCCGGCGTCTTATTGGAAGGAGGGCCAGTCATGGGATCGGGGCAAATCGTGGTTTGGATCGATCATAAAAACAAATTGATCTCCTGCACCAGGTTGGAGACGGGGGTCCTGTATCGCTTCGTCTCCTTCGACGCCCTCTGCGCCTACTGTCAGCCGTTGCTGGAGGACCGGTATCGACTGCAATAGCCGGAAATCGTCATTTGGCCGGCTTTTCTGTATACGGGAAGAAAACGGCGGGGAGGGGATCACCCTCCTCGCTTTTTTGATGCTCTATTTAGCGCAGCATTGCGCATGCCGGATGACGTATTGGGCGATGCTTTCCGCGCCTTCGGGCAGCATGTGATCGCGCTGGGCCTGGATGAGCCGTGGGCCTGTCTTTCCGTCATAGACGATGCGATCCGCAAATCGGGCCGCTTCGTCAAAGCTGTCGGCCATCATGGACATGCCCAGGGCGGAGAAGAAGGCGGCGTTGCGCGTTTCCACCCCGGGGATCATCATCGTGTGCACGAGCGGCACGTGCATCACCGCGGCTTCCGCGCTGGAGATCCCGCCCGCCTTGGAAAGCAGCACGTCCGTCGCCCGCATATAGGTGCTGACCTGGTCGGTGAAGGGCACGGCGCGGACGCAGGGGTTGCGGCCGAATCTTTCCTTCAGGCTATCCAGCAGCTCCTGGTTTCGCCCGGCCAGGACGCAGAGCAGCATATCCTCATCGGGGACTTTCAGCAGCTTTTCGCACAGACCCATGGCGTCCCCGCAGCCGATGCCGCCCGTCATGACCAAATACATCTTCGCGTTCGTCGGGATATGGAGGGCCAGGCGGGCCGCCTCCTTTGTCATGTCCGTATGGAAAGCTTCCGCCACGGGCATCCCGGTCACGATCAGCTTGTCGGCAGGGATGCCCGCCTGCTCGCACTCCGCCCGCACCTTCTCATGGGGCAGGAAATAGGCGTCCATCTCCGTTTCCGCCAGGAAGGGAATACAGGTGTAATCGGACAGGATGCCGTAGCAGCGGGCGTTCAAACCGTACTGTCTGCGGATGAACGTGAGGGTCTCCATGGGGAACAGATGGGAGCACACCACCGCGGCATACCCGTTTTCCTCGATCAGATCGCACAGCTTCCGCCCATAGTTGCGATTGACGAGGTATACGGGGGAGGTGACGCCCAGAGCGCTGACCCGCTCGCCCGCCCGATACATCAGACCAAACAGATTCGGGGCCTTCGTGGAAATGATGTTGAGGAGCTGTTCTACAGAAATCGGCCCCGGTTCCCCAAACAAATGCAGCATGTCGAAGAAATCCACATGCGCCCCACAGGCCTCCAACTGCTGCCGAACGGCGTGGGCGCAATGGTTGTGCCCTTCGCCGGTGCTGCAGCTGAGCAGCAACACCTTTTCTTGGTTCATTTCCTTCGTTTCTCCCTTGCTTTGGATATTGTATCGGAACGCATGCTTTTCCCGGATCCTCATGCGGTGCCAACAGCTGCAGTTACTCTTTCGTCCGCAGGAAACAGAGGCTATCTGCTATCTGTCTTCGGCAAAGGCGAGGGCTTCCACCTGGGTCAGCGTGATCCCCTTCTCCTTCACATAGGTCAAAATATCCTTGCTCATGGAGTTCAGGAAGATGAAGGAACTGTTGGCGCCCAGTCTGTTCATGCCCAGGGATTCCGAGCCTATGTAGTAGATGGTCCCGTTTGCATCCTCCACCGCGAAAACCAAGGTGATGTGCGCGATGGGCTTGTCATATGTGTTGGTGATGGTCGTAGTGATCTGTGGATTATTCTCATTTGTCCCATCGTATACGCAGTCGTTGACTTCGATCACATAGTCCTCACCGGTATAGTTTTTCTCCACAGGGATGATCTCGACCGAATAGTCCTTCACTTCCACACCCTCTGGGATCTTGGCTTCGATGCTGAGGAACGTGATTTCACCGGGGGCCAGATACTTGGAGCCCAACTTCGAAAAATACTTGTTGCTGGACACCTCGTTCCCGTCCGCATCCTTCAGGATGAGAGTGCCGGTGGTAAGATAGTATCCCTGATCCGTGTTGTTTTGGACCTTGGCCAAGTACACGCCCTTCATGTCGCTGTATCCCTTGTACTCGATATAATTCTCGCTCAGGATAGTCAGCTCCATACCGCCGTCGGCGAAAGCAGGGCAGATGGCCAACAAAAATATGCCGATCACCATGAGAAACGCAAGAATCCTTTTCATGTTTCATCCTCCTCGCAATCAATCGTTTTGTCCTTGAGATGCGCTTTGACCTTGATCCGCATTTTTATTCTATCCGAAAACAAACCCTTGGTCAACCGGGCTTTGCCAAGAAGGCTCTGCAGGGAAACATGATCCGAATCCTGTTGACGCGGTGCCGATAATCCTGTATATTTATATATAAAGGCTGTCTTTGCAGCTCCATCCGTGGGGAAGAGAGCCAAAGAAGATTATGGAAAGATGGCTATGAAAGGAAAAAAGCTATGTTTAGAGAAATGATGCGAAAGAAACAGGAACTGCCGGAGGCGGAATGCATCGACATTCTGAAGACACAGCTGCGGGGCGTCCTTTCCGTTCTGGGCGACGACGAGTATCCCTACGGGATGCCTATCAATCATTACTACAATGAACAAGACGGGAAGCTCTATTTCCATGGAGGAAAAAGTGGTCATAGGATCGATGCCATGAAGCGCCACGACAAGGCGTCCTTCTGCGTTTACGACGAGGGCTTCCGCAGGGAGGGAGAATGGTCGCTGAACATCAAGTCGGTCATCGTTTTCGGACGGATCGAGTTTGTTGAGGATCAGCAGACCGTATATCAGATCTCCAAAGAATTAAGCCGAAAATTCACGGATGACGAGGAATTCATCCAGCAGGAAATCCAGCGCTCCGGGCCCAGGACGCTTATGTTTGCGCTCGTACCGGAACACATCACCGGAAAGATCGTCAACGAATCCTGATTTGCCGAGGGAGTGCTTGTTCCGATCCGTCAGCGCTCTCAGGGCTCCTCCGCGAGCTGACGGAAGAGATCGGCTGCCGTTTCCAGAAGCGCATCGTCAAAATCATAGGCGTCCGTGTGAAGCGCGGGCGCCTTTTCTCCGGCGCCGAGATAAAACATGGCCCCGGGACATTCCTTCTGATACCAGCCAAAGTCCTCCGAGGCCCGCCAAAGCTTCGGCATGGGCCCCGCCGGGATGTCCAGCGCCTTGGCTGCGTCTATCACACGGGCGAGACAGGCTTCGTCGTTTCGGGTTTCCGGAAAGCGGTCCCGGATCTCGCTGGAAAGCGTCAGGCCGCCTTCCTTCGCCTCTGCCTCAGCAAAAGCCAGCAGCGCTTTTTCCAGACGATCCATTTCCTTTTCCTGCTCTGCCCGGAGGGTGAGGGAGATCTCTCCGCAGCCGGGGGAGATGCCGAAGTCGCCGTTTCCGAGTTCGATGCCCGTAATCGTACACAGCAGCATCCCGTTGGCCGGTTCTCTGATGAGCTCCTCGGAATACAGCGCGATCCGGGCCAGGGCTTTGGCTGGATTCCTGCCCTCCTCCGGTGCGCTCGCATGGGAGGTTTTCCCCTCCAGACGGATCCGAAGGCCCTCCGAAGCCGGCTGTGTCAGGCCTTCGCGGTATACCAGGTGTCCTTCAGGATAGCCGGGCAGGTTGTGGAACGCATAGATTTCTTGGATGCCCTCCTGGGGGATCAGCTCCCGGCAGATCTTACCGCCCTGTCCCGTTTCCTCTCCCGGCTGAAAGATCAGATACACCGTATTCTCAAGCTTTTTCTCGCTCAGTTCCAGCGCCAGTCCCGCCAGAGCGGCGCAGTGTCCGTCGTGCCCGCATGCATGAAAAACGCCTTTGCGGCAGGAAGCATACGGAAGGGGGCGCGTCTCCTGTATGGGCAGCGCATCCATATCCGCGCGGAAGGCGATCCTTTTCCCGCCGGGAGCCCCCTCCTTCACCGCATAAAACCATCCCGGCATTTCCACCACACGAAAATCCGTGTTTTTCCGCAAAAACGCCATCAGAGCCTCCATGGTCTTATGCTCCTTCATGGAAAGTTCCGGCGACTGATGAAGCGAGTGCCGCAAGGCTATGATTCTTTTCAGGTTTTCGTTTTGCATGATCTGCCTCCCAGCGTCATCGATCCAGTCTTGTTTCACGATCTCTTTGACGTTGCTATTATCCCTCCGCAGCCTGTTTTGGTCAAGCCATATCTGTTTTTTTCAGTCCGGTTTTTTCCCGTCCAGCCTTGATAAAAAGACGGCCGTTCCTCCATGCTGTTCGGGCTCCGTCTGATCGACAGCGGCGTCAACGCCTGGTTCGCATGCGCCTGCAGAAGGAAGCGAACCATTTCTGCCGGACAACGTTTTTTTTGTGAAATATTCCTTCTTTTTTCAAAAAACGTAAAAGAATGTCGTCTGCCTTGACATATCTCCTATAAAGGGATAATATGAAATCAGAAAAAGTGGCACGAAAGGAAAAATACCGCGACAGTCTTCCGCCGGGAAGCATCTTCGTTTTTTTGCTCGAACCTAACTATCCTATGGAGAGAAGGATAAGACGTTTTATTCCCCAAAGAACAAAAACTGAAGGAGGTTCAACAATGAAAACTTCACGGAAACTCATGACTCTCGTCCTGGCCTGCCTGATGGTGGCAGGGGTGCTCGTCGGTTGCGGCGGCAGCAAGGGCGACACGATCAAGCTCGGGTGGATGGGGTCCCTCACCGGCGAGCAGGCTGCTTACGGCATCTGCGAGAGCCAGACGCTGAAGATGATGGTCGAAGAGAAGAACGCTCAGGGCGGCATCCTCGGCAAGCAGATCGAACTCATCTGCTACGATACCAAGGGTGATGCTCAGGAAGCCGTGAACGTGGCCAAGCGTCTGTGCGCGCAGGACAAGGTCTGCGCGATCATCGGCCCCAATGCTTCCGGCCAGTGCATCGCGATCCAGTCTGTCCTTGACCAGTACAAGGTCCCGGATCTGTCCACCGTTGCCACCAATGAAAAGGTTACCGTTCAGGACGGCAAGCTGAAGGAGTACAACTTCCGCGTTTGCTTCCTGGATCCTCAGCAGGGCAAGATCGCCGGTTCCTTCGTCTATGACGAGCTGAAGTTCGACAAGGCCGCCATCCTGTACGACATCAACGACGACTATGCCAAGGGCCTGAAGGACAACTTTATCAAGGTCTTCACCGCCAAGGGCGGCACCATCGTGGCGGAAGAAGCCTACACCGGCGGCGATACCGACTTCACCGCTCAGTTGACCAAGATCAAGGAAGCTGATCCCCAGATCATCTTCACCCCCATCTTCTATCAGGATTTCATCATGATCCACAAGCAGGCCCGCACCCTGGGCATCGAGCTGCCGATGCTGGGCGGCGACGGCTGCGCTTCTCAGGTTCTGTTTGACGCGGCGGATGCGGTGGACGGTTCCTATGTCATCAACCACGTCTCCCTGGTCGACCCGGCTGGCGACGATTTCCGCAAGCAGTATGCTGACAAGTGGAACGGCGCCAAGATGGAGCTGAACGGCTACATGGCCCATGACGCCTTCCTGCTCTGGTGCGCGGCGGTCGAGAAGGCCGGCAAAGCGGATCCTGACGCCATCGCCAAGGCTTACTGCGAAGTCGAAGTCACCGGCATGGCCGGTAAGATCAAGATCTCTGCCACCGATCACAACCCCGTCGGCAAGAGCGGCTGCGTTGAGCAGATCGACGGCAAGAACAAGACCTACAAATTCATCACCTACATTGCTGCCGACTGATCCTGATCCCGGATAGGTCCGACACCGGGCGCTCCCTGTATAAGGGGGCGCCCTATGCTAAAAGAACCTTAGGAGGCTGTTTATGGATCTCCAATACTATCTCCAGCAGTTGGTCAACGGCATCTGTTTGGGCGGCATGTACGCGCTGATGTCGGTGGGCTATTCACTGGTCTACAGTATTATGAGCTTTTCCAACTTCGCTCACGGCGGCGTCATCATGGTCGGCGCTTACGTGGGCTTTTTTGCACTGACGGCACTGAAGGTCCCCTTCCTGGTGGCCTTCCTTTTGTGCGGCGTCGGCAGCGGACTTTTGGCCGTTATCATCGAGCGGCTGGTCTATTCCCCCCTGCGCAAGCGCAGAGCGCCGTCGCTGTACTTCATCATCTCCGCCATGGGCGCGTCGATCTTCCTCGAAAACTTCGTGATCGCCACCATCGACGGCACGCCCCGCAACTACCCCACGCTTTTCTCCAACAGCATCAAGATCGGCAGCCTCTCGCTGGGCCTTGACAGCTTGCTGATGATCATCGTCTCGGCGGTCTCCCTGTTCGTCCTCATGATCATCATCCAGAAGACCAAGATCGGCCTGGCGATCCGCGCCTGCTCCTACAACGAAAAAGCCGGCACGCTGATGGGCATCAACAGCTCCCTGGTCATTTTCGTCGTCTTCCTGATGGGCGGCGTGCTGGCAGGCTTCGCCGGCATGCTCTACGGCATGCGCTTTATCGTGAAGCCGACCATCGGCCAGGTGACCAACAAGTCCTTCGTTGCTGCGGTCTTCGGCGGCCTCGGGAGCCTGCCCGGCGCCATCGTCGGCTCCCTGCTCCTCGGCATCATGGAGATCTTCGTGGCGTCCATCAACTCCAGCCTGCGCGATCTGTTCGTGTACGCCCTCCTGATCCTCGTTCTGATCATCAAGCCCTCCGGCCTCATGGGCAAGCCCGTGGAAGACAAGGCGTAAGGAGGATCGGACATGATTAGCTGGTATTATATCGAAGGCATCCTGATCCAATCCTGTTATACGCTGCTGATCGTGCTGGGCCTTTCCATCCTGACGGGCTATACCGGAATGTTTTCTTTCGGCCACGCGGGCTTTGTCTGCATCGGCGCGTACGTTTCGGTCCTCTGCACGATGGGCTTCGGCCTGCCGTATTGGCTGGCGCTGATCGTGGCCGGCCTCACGGCCATGGTCTTCGGCGCAGCCCTCGGCAAGATCACCCTTGGCTTGAAAGGCGACTATTTCTGCATCGCGACCCTGGGCGTTGGCGAGGCGATACGGCTGATCTTCAACAACCTGAACCTAAATCTGAACATCGGCGGCAAACAGTTCGTGCTGGACGGGGCCAAGGGCATTGCGAGCATCCCCCTGCACACGACGTTGCCGGCTGCGTTGGTCATCGTGGTCATCTTCCTGACCGCCACGGCACTGCTGATGAATTCCAAGCACGGCCGCAGCATGCTGGCCGTTCGCGAGGATGAGCTGGCCGCCCAGATGAGCGGCATCAACACCTTCAATTCCAAGATGCTCGCCATGTGCATGTCCGCGCTCTACGCCGGCATCGCGGGCGGCATGTTGGCCCACTATTTCGGCTATCTGCAGCCCAAGATGTTCATGATGGTCAAATCCACGGAGTACACGATCATGGTCATCTTCGGCGGCATGGGCTCAATCACGGGCTCCGTGCTGGGCACCGTCCTGCTCTGCGCGCTGCCCGAGCTGCTGCGGGCGGTGGGCGACTGGCGTCTGGTCTTCTACGGCCTCGCCGTCATCATCATCATGATCGTGCGCCCGAAGGGCCTCATGGGCGGCAAGGAGATCACGGACCTCAAGGCGTTCAAAGCCATCGCCGGTCTGTTCAGAAAAAAGAAGAAGGATCCGCCGTCTGACGTTCCGGGTCCGGGAGAGGAGCTGCCGGTATGAAAGACATCACCTTTACCCATCATGACCCGAATGTGGTGCTGGAGCTCTGGCATGTGACCAAGCGCTTCGGCGGTTTGACCGCTGTGGGCGACGTCTCCTTTAAGATCAAAAAAGGCGAGATCTACGCGTTGATCGGCCCGAACGGCGCTGGCAAGACCACCATCTTCAATCTGATCACCGGCGTGTATGCGCTGACCGAAGGCCGCATTCTCTTCGGCGATACCGTGATCGGCCAGGGAGAGAACATCATCAAGGACGACATGCGCGAGACGGGGGTCAAGCCCTTCAAGAAAAAGCCCTACGAGATCATGTCCAAGGGCATCGCGCGGACCTTCCAGAACATCCGCCTTTTCAAGAGCGAGACGGTCTACAACAACGTGTTGACCGCCTGCCACGCGGAGGCGGACTACAACATCTTCCAATCCTTATGGCGCTTCTCCAAGGGCCCTAAGTGGCTGACCAAGTACTACTGGCAGGAGAAGAAGCTCCGCGAAAAGACGGAGGAGCTGCTCAAGATCATGGGCATCTGGCAGTATAGGGACATGGTTGCGGTGAATCTGCCCTACGGTCAGCAGAGAAAGCTGGAGATCGCCCGCGCGTTGGCGACGGATCCGAAGCTTTTGCTGCTGGACGAGCCGGCTGCCGGCATGAATCCCGAAGAGACCATCGCCCTGATGGACCTCATCCGCGAGATCCGCGACCGCTTCGATCTGACGGTGCTGATCATCGAACACCACATGGATCTGGTCATGAACGTGTCCGACCGCATCTTCGTGCTGAACTTCGGCAAACCGCTGGCCGAGGGCACGCCCGCGGAGATCCAGCAGAATCCCGATGTTATCGAAGCTTATCTCGGAAAGGAGGAAGACGCCGATGTCAATGCTTGAAGTCCGTGATCTGAACGTCTATTACGGCGGTATCCATGCGCTCAAGGGCGTCTCCCTCGACGTGGAGAAGGGACAGATCGTTTCCATCATCGGCTCCAACGGCGCGGGGAAATCCTCCCTGATGAACACCATCTCCGGCATCGTGAAGCATCAGTCCGGCGAGATCCTTTTCCGGGGGGAAAAGCTGCCCGCTCAGGCAAATAAGATCGTGAAGCAGGGCATCTGTCAGGTGCCCGAGGGCCGGCTGATCTTTGCCAATCTGACGACCTATGAAAACTTGATCCTGGGCGCGTATCTGCGCAAGGACAAAGCCGCCATCAACCGCGATCTAAAACGTGTCTACGAGATCTTTCCCCGTCTGGAAGAACGAAAGAATCAGATCGCCGGCACCCTTTCCGGCGGAGAGCAGCAGATGCTGGCCATGGGCCGCGGCATCATGTCAGCGCCCGAGCTGATCCTGCTGGATGAGCCCTCCCTGGGCCTTGCCCCCCTGCTGGTCAACACGATCTTCGAGACCATCAAAGAGATCAAGGCCATGGGTAAGACGATCCTGTTGGTGGAGCAGAACGCTCTCAAAGCGCTCTCCGTGGCGGACAACGCCTATGTTCTGGAGCAGGGCCGCATCACCATGAGCGGGCCCGGGAAACAGCTGTTGAAGGATCCGACGATCGCCGAGGCCTATCTCGGCCACGCCAAATAGAACAAAAGGGCAGGCGACCGGACCGGCCGCCTGCCGCGCGCATCAAGAATATTACTTTTCGGAGGACATGCAAAAATGGCAAAAACCGTGCAGGATGTCATGCAGTTCATTCGTGACAACGACATCAAGATGGTGGATTTCAAGATGGTCGACATTCACGGAAAATTCCGTCATGTGACCATTCCCGCCAGCAATTTTACTGAGGACACCATGACCGACGGCATCGGCTTCGATGCCTCCAACTACGGATATGCCGTGGTTGAGAAGAGCGACATGGTCTTCATCCCCGACCCGGACACCATGCAGATCGATCCATTCTGCGAGGTGCCTACCCTGTCCATGACCGGCAACGCCATGGTGATCGACTATCCGCAGAACCGCCCCCTTGCCCAATATCCCCGCAACATCGTGGTGGCCGCGGAGCAGTACATGCGGGACAGCGGTATCGCCGATACCATGCTGATCCTGCCAGAATTTGAGTTCTATCTCTTCGATGACGTGGCCTGGAAGGTGGCCCCCAACGAGATCAGCATGCGGCTGGACGCTGAGCAGGCCTACTGGAACAGCGATGTCAACATGAAGGGCGTCATTGTTCCCAAGCAGGGGCACTACCACATCGCCAAGCCTCTGGACCGCACGTACGAGTGCCGCAGCGAGATGTGCCTGCTGATGGAGGAGGCCGGGATCCCCATCAAGTATCATCACCCTGAAGTCGGCGGCTCAGGCCAGTTCGAGATCGAGCCGAAGCTGGCGCCCATGTCGAAGATGGCGGACGATACGATGATGATCAAGTACATCATTCAGAACACCGCCCTGAAGCACGGCAAGAGCGCGACCTTCATGCCCAAACCCGTCTATGGCGAGGCCGGCAGCGGGATGCATGTGCACATGCTGCTCCTGAAGGACGGCGAGCCGGTGTTCTCGGACGACAACGGCTATTCCCACCTCAGCAAGGAGGCCCACTGGTTCATGGGCGGTCTGCTCAAGCATATCGCCTCTCTCTGCGCCATCACGAATCCCTCCACCAACTCCTTCAAGCGGCTGGTCCCGGGCTTTGAAGCGCCGGTCACCGTGGGCTATGCCACCAGCAACCGCAGCGCGGTCATCCGCATCCCGGCCTACGCCAAGACCCCGAAGATGCGTCGCTTCGAGATCCGCAACCCCGACGCCACCTGCAACCCGTACTTCTGCTATGCGGCCCTGCTGATGGCGGGCCTCGACGGGATCGAGCATCAGATCGACCCTCACGAGAACGGCTGGGGCCCCTATGACGTCAACCTCTACAAGCTTTCGGATGAGGAGAAGGCCAAGCTCCACCATCTGCCCACGTCGCTGGATATGGCGCTGGATTCCCTGGAAGCGGATCATGACTACCTTACCAAGGGCGGCGTGTTCCCCGAAACGCTGATCCAGAACTTCATCGCAGCCAAGCGGAAGGAATGCCGTGAAATGGCCGCGATCCCCCACCCGGCAGAGTTCGAGCAATACTACAACGTGTAAGAAACGGACGGAGACATTCCTTCTGCTCGTCCTCTACAAGAAAAACGAAGCCGCCGATCGCCTCGGCGGCTTCATGTTTCCAAACCAGTACTGAATAAAAATGTGATGATAAGACCCTACCCGCCTTACGCCCGCGGCTTCATTGTGGGGAAACAACTGACAGATTGGTCGCAAATCGCCATAACTCGATATTATTCGTAGTTACAGGTGTTTTTTCAAAGAGGCAAAGGACATAAATCGCCATAAATCACCATATCTTTTGCAAAATTGGTGTACGATTTGGTGTACTGGTGTATAGCATACGATTTGGCAGACTGCATATAGAGTATAGTAGGCTTCCTTGCAAGATTGGTGTGCGATTGGTGTAAATTGGTGTATTTTGGACGAAAGAACGGGGTGACAAAAATGCATAAAAAAAGCACCTTGGACACTTCCAAGGTGCTATGTGGTGATGATCAGTACAGCTTTGCGCCGGCCGGGATGTGCGGATCGAGCATCAGGAGGTTCAGCCGTTCTTCGCCGTTTTCCTTGTGGAGGGCGGAGAGGAGCATACCGCAGGATTCGAGTCCCATCATGGGACGGGGCGGCAGGTTGGTGATGGCCACACAGGTTTTGCCGATGAGCTGTTCCGGCTCATAGTAGGCGTGAATGCCCGATAAAATCGTACGATTTTCGCCTGTTCCATCGTCCAGCGTGAACTTCAGCAGCTTCTTGGACTTCGGCACGGCTTCGCAGGCGAGCACCTTCACGGCACGGAAGTCGGACTTACTGAAGGTCTCAAAGTCCACGAAATCCTTGAACAGCGGTTCGATCTCCACATTAGAGAAGTCGATCGTCTCCTCAGCGGGAGCCGTTTGCACCGCTTCCTGCGCAGCCTTGCATGCCTCCTGAGAGAGGCAAGTAAAGCAGGCGCATTCAAAATCGGCGGGCGCTTTCTCTGCCTTCTCGCTCTTCTGTACGCCTCGCGGCTTCATTGTCGGGAACAGGATCACGTCCCGGATGGTGGGGGCGTCGGTGAGGAGCATGACCAGCCGGTCGATGCCGATGCCAATGCCGCCAGTGGGGGGCATGCCATATTCCATGGCCGCCATGAAGTCCTCGTCGATCTGCATAGCCTCGTCGTCGCCCTTGGCCCGTTCCTGGGCCTGCTGGATGAAGCGGCTCCGCTGGTCGATGGGGTCATTTAGCTCGGTGTAGGCGTTGCCATACTCGTGTCCGCAAATGAACACCTCAAACCGGTCCACAATATCCTTACTGCCCGCTTTCAGCTTGGTCAGCGGGGAGTTCTCGATGGGATAATCGATGATGAATGTGGGCTGGATCAGCTTGTCCTCCACAAAGGCGTCGAAGGCCTCCGCCAGCACCTTGCCCTTGGTGGCCTCCTTGTCCTTCAGCTCCAGGCCCAGTTCCTTGGCGATCTGGCGGGCTTCCTCGTCGGAAGCGCAGCCATAGATATCCTTGCCCGTATACTCCTTTACCGCGTCGTTCATGGACAACCGCCGGAAGGGGGGCGTCAGGTCGATATCCTGTCCCTGGTAGCTGATCTTGGTGGTACCGTTCACCAGCTTACAACAGCGGGCGAAGATCTGCTCGCACAGAGCCATCATGCCCCTGAGGTCCGTGTAAGCCTGATAGATCTCGATGGTGGTGAACTCCGGGTTGTGGGTGGCGTCCATACCCTCGTTGCGGAACAGACGGCCGATCTCATACACCCGTTCCAAACCGCCCACGATGCACATCTTCAGATGCAGCTCCGTGGCGATGCGCATATACATGTCGATGTCCAGAGTATTGTGGTGGGTGACGAATGGCCGGGCAGAGGCGCCGGAAGCCACGGTGTTGAGGACCGGGGTCTCCACCTCCATAAAGCCCTCCCCATCCAGATATCGCCGGATCTGGGCAATGATGGCGCTGCGCTTGCGGAAAGTCTCCCGGACCGTGTCGTTCATGAACAGGTCCACGTACCGCTGCCGATAGCGAAGCTCCGGGTCCTTGAGCCCGTGGAACTTCTCGGGCAGGGGCCGCAGAGACTTGCTGAGCAGCGTGATCTCGTTGGCATGGACGGAGATCTCCCCAGTCTTGGTCTTGAACACGAAACCCTTTACGCCTATGATGTCGCCGATGTCCCAGGTCTTGAAGCCGGCGTAGGCCTCCTCGCCCACGTCGTCTCGCTTCACGTAGATCTGGATATCGCCCTTGCCGTCCAAAACGTGGGCGAAGCTGGCCTTGCCCATGATGCGCTTGCTCATCATACGGCCGGCGATGCTCACCTCTTTGTTCTCATAGGCGTCGAAATCCGCCTGAATGTCAGTGCTGTGCTCCGTCTGGTCGTAGCGGATGACGGCAAAGGGGTCTTTGCCCTCCGCTACCAGGGCGGATAGCTTGTCGCGACGGATTTGAAGCAGCTCCGAAAGCTGCTCCGCGGTGATCTCCTGGGTTTGTTCAGGACGCTGTTCCATGGTTTTTCTCCTATATATTTATGCGTTGATGCAGACGATCTCCAGCTCCAGCAATCCGCCGGGGGTGTGAACGTCCACCTTTTCTCCGGCCTTGTGGCCGATCAGCGCGGCGCCGATGGGGGACTCGTTGGAGATCTTGCCCTTGCGGGGGTCGGCCTCGGTGGTGCCCACGATCTGATAGGTGGTCTCAAAACCGTTCTTGGCATTGCGGACCGTGATGGTGGTGCCGATGTTAACACCGCCGGAAGCCAGCGTGCTTTCATCGATGATGTGCACGTGCTGCAGCTCGTCCTCCAGCACGGCGATGTCGTATTCGTTCTTCGCCTGCTCGTTCTTCGCGGCGTCGTATTCCGCGTTCTCGCTCAAATCGCCGAAGCCACGGGCGATCTTCAGCATCTCGGCGATCTCCAAGCGGCGTTCGCCCTTAAGATAATCCAGCTTCTGCCGGCGTTTTTCCACTTCTCGTTCGGTCAGCCAAATCTCTGCCATGTGTATTTCTCCTTGTTTATGGGCCTCGTTCGGATCGGCCCTTAATTCATACTATTATATGTATCGGCCCCGTCTCTGTCAAGCAGTAAGTCGCGGAGTTCCGCCATGGTTTTTACCTGACTCAGGGCTTTTTTCAAAGCGCTGGCGCCCCGCCGACCGGTAAAGTACAGGGGCAGGTGTTTTCTGAGCTCCACCATGCCGTGATCCCCCTTGGCCAGGAGCTCCAGCTCCCCGTGGCGCATGATCCGCTCGTTCAGCTCCTGCCCGTTCGGCGGGGTGAAAGGCTCCCCCTTCAGGGCGGCTCGAACTTCTGAAAAGATCCAGGGCCGGCCCAGGGCGCCCCGGCCGATCATGAGCCCGTCGCAGCCCGTTTCCTCCAGCATCCGCAGGGCGGAGGGACCGTCCACGATGTCGCCGTTGCCTACCACGGGGATGCGTACCGCCGCCTTCGCCGCCGCGATCTCGTTCCAGTCGGCGCTGCCGCTGTATTGTTGGACCCGGGTCCGAGGATGGAGAGTGAGAAAGGACGCCCCCGCCGCCTCCGCCATCCGGGCAAAATCCGTGGATACCATATGCGCCTCGTCCCAGCCGGAGCGATACTTTATGCTGACAGGCAAGGTCGTGTGCCGCACCACCGAGGAAATGACCTTCTCGGCCAACGGCAGGTCCAACAGCAGGGCGCTGCCGTCCCCGTTCCCGGCGATCTTTCGGGCCGGGCAGCCGCAGTTGATGTCCAAACAGAAGAGACTGTCTCCCAACTCCTCCGTGACCACTCGGGCCGCAACGCCCATGGATACCGGGTCGCTGCCGAAGAGCTGCACGCCCAAAGGACCCTCCTGGGGACCAGGGCGGCATAGAAGCCGAGTCTTTTCGTTGGCGTGAAGGAGCCCCTTGGCGGAAATCATCTCCGTGAAGGCCAGGTCGCACCCTTCCTCCCGGCACAAGCGCCGAAAGACCGCGTCCGTATACCCGGCCATGGGAGCGAGCAGCAGAGGCCGACCCGCGAAAAAGGATGAAATGGTCATAGGAAGGGGGTGGGGGTGACGACGGATAGCCGAGGCGTAGGCACCGGAGAGGGGGTGGGGGTGACCATGGGCAGCGGCGAACGGGATGGATCCGGCGTGGGCAGCGGATCGATCTTCGGGTCCACCGTCAAGGTGGTGATGGCGTCGATGCGCCAGCTGCCCTTCACCTTGCGGATGGACAGCCTATAGCGAATGGGCGTCCAAGCAGGGGGCGCGCTGTCCGGGTCCACGGCGTTGGAGTTGGCGCTGCCGGTGATCCTGTCCGCCTGCTCCAGTACGTCTACGGACATGGTATTGAGCCAGGGCCAAACTCGTATATGGGAGAAGTCCAACACATAATTATAGGAAGAAACGGTGTAGGGCTGGTAGGTGGTGTCCTGGAGCCGTCCATCGGAAGCGATGCATTCGGCAGTGAAGTAATTGTCCAGCTCCTCCTTTGGCCCGTCCTGCAGGATGCACTCTATCCGTAAGGACATGCCCTCGTTCACCAGGATATAGAGATTGGCAAGCCTGGCGCAGGAGATGAAGGAAAGCAAGCACAGCATCACCCCACAGAAAACCAGCACGATGGTCCGGGCGATGTAGAGAGAAGAGCGGCTGAAAAACCGGAGTCGGTCCGCCTGCTCACGAAGTTTTTTTATTTTTTGTGGCGATCTTTCTGACATATGACCTCCCAAGTGGACTCATCATAGCATAAAAAGCCCGTATTTTCAATGAAAATAATGTGACCAAACCGTGTAAAAAACTCCTGAAATTTTTTTTGAAAAAAAGGGTTGACAAAGCGGAAGGTGCGAGGTATACTGTCAAAGCTGTCGCGAGAAACGAGCGCGAGCGCACGGGACGAGGGACGGCGAAAGCACCTTGAAAACTATATAGCGAAACAACAAACAAGCCAAGTTGATTCTTAGTAATTGAGAGACAACAACGCGAGAGCGAAACGACCAAGCGAAGTTAAAAAGAACCAGACAGCGGAAACGCTGTAATAGATTGAACTCAAGAGTTTGATCCTGGCTCAGGCCGAACGCTGGCGGCGTGCCTAACACATGCAAGTCGAACGGAGTGATTGTTTTCGGATGATCACTTAGTGGCGAACGGGTGAGTAACGCGTGAACAACCTGCCTTCCTGAGGGGGATAACACCTGGAAACAAGTGCTAATACCGCATAAGACCACATATCCGCATGGATGAGGGGTCAAAGGAGCGATCCGCAGGGAGAGGGGTTCGCGTCCCATTAGCTAGTTGGCGGGGCAACGGCCCACCAAGGCGACGATGGGTAGCCGAGCTGAGAGGCTGATCGGCCACACTGGAACTGAGACACGGTCCAGAC